>CALJWL010000017.1 GCA_937974565.1 uncultured Arenicella sp. | reverse complement strand
ACGCCAAATCATTCAGTGGCTTTGCCACTCGAATGATTTCTAAAATAACCGCGTTAACCGTCATTCAATGGATTAACAAACGCAGTGGAAACAATATCAATAACTTGAAAATCGTTATTTCCTAAATGCACCACGGGTTAAGTTAAATAGGCGGCATACACGCTAAAAACCAAAACAAGCTTCAGATTGCGTCTATACTGGCTGACCTATCGTAATTGTTTGCGAAGTATTTTTCCCACATTGCTTTTGGGTAGCTCTTGCATAAACTCGATCACTTTTGGGCGTTTGTAACCTGTTAAGTTTTCTTTACAGTAGCTTGATATATCCGCTGGCGTTAATGAGTCGTCACTCTTTACTACGAAAAGCTTCACAACTTGCCCTGCATTACGGTCATCTATGCCAATCGCAGCGGATTCAACAATACCTACATGCTGATTTACCACATCTTCTATTTCATTGGGAAAAACATTAAAACCCGACACTAAAATCATGTCTTTTTTGCGATCTAGTAAACGGATATAGCCTTTATCGTCTACGCTCACATAATCACCTGTGCGTAAATAACCGTCAGCTGTCATCACTTCAGCGGTCGCGTCTGGCCTATTCCAGTATCCACGCATCACTTGCGGACCAGCCACACACAGTTCGCCCATCTCATTTAAACCAACCTCATTACCATGATCATCAAGCAATTTTATACTTGTACTTGGTAATGGCAAACCAATCGATCCGGTAAACTCTGAGCTTGTCATGGGCACTGAAGACACACCTGGCGAACATTCCGACAAGCCATAAGCTTCTGCAACCGCACACCCCGTTCGTTGCTGCCACTCTTGCGCAACATCACGGGTAACGGCCATTCCTCCAGCAAAGGTGAAATTCAAACCAGAAAAATCAATATCATCAAAGCCTTCGGTATCCAATAACTTTCGCAACAAGGTGTTTACTGCGGTTATTCCTGTAAAGTTGTTTTTCTGAAGCAATTTAACAAAACCTTTGAAGTCTCTCGGGTTTACTACTAAAATATTTTCAGCCCCCAAACTCATCATCACCATAAGGTTCACTGACATACAAAAAATATGATACATCGGTAATGGTGCAATGATTTTGTGATCTACCCCATTGGCAAAAACGGGTTTAATCCATTCTTTCGACATTTGGATATTCGCCACCATATTGCCGTGCGTTATCTCAACCCCTTTGGGCACCCCAGTTGTACCGCCAGTGTATTGCAAAAATAACAAATCATCGTGTGTTAACGTTGCATCTATTAGTGTTCCAACATTACCTTGGTATTTATTCAAAATTTTGCCAAAGCCATGAGCTTTTGGAAGTGAATACGATGGTACTGCTTTCTTTACGTATTTCGCCGTAAGATTGACCGTCATTCCTTTAATGAGTGGCAAGCAATCCCCTAGCTTAGTGATGATTACGTTTTTAATTGCCACTGTCTCAGTTGCTTTTTCCACTTCACCCGCGAAATTTTCCAATACCACAACCGTTTCAGCACCCGAATCTTCAAATTGAATTTTCAGTTCACGCTGAGTGTACATTGGATCAATGTTGACTACGATCAACCCAAGGCGCACAGCACTCAGCACAACAATAGGGTACTGGATAATGTTCGGCAGCATAATTGCCAACCTGTCGCCTTTTTTTAACCCTAAGTCGTGTTGTAAGTAACAAGCGAATTGCGCTGTCAAGGTTTCCAATTCGTTAAACGTTAGAGTGTGATCAAAACTAGTATACGCCGGTTTATGGGCATGCTCCTTACACGCCTTAAAAAACACGTCTGAGACAGAACTAAATTCGCTCATATTAACGGTATGGGGTACACCTTCTGGGTAAGAATCTAGCCAAACTGGTTGCATTTGCTATACACCTTGAAAAACATTGTAAATAAATAAGGGAGTGCAAGATAGCGGACACAATGTCTTATTGTCAAACTTGTCTGAATATCGGATAATATCCAGACTAAAAATGGCTTTATCATTCATTGCACAGACAACTTAAGTGAAAGGCCTCTTTATTTAGAAACTAACGCAAGTATTCGTTCGTTTCAAAGCGTCTTCAGCTGTTAAAATAGTAATGAACAATCGTTACTAAAACATTAAAACTACGCACCAGATTTACGTTCTGGCAAGCAAAGAATATGAACAAGACCATTATTGATGACGTGATGGAGATTGAGGTCAACGTTGCTCAAATCGATTTGGGTGACCAAGCCTCTCACAACTCAACGTGTGACCATCAAACCGAACAACCAATTACAGTTTGCGCACTCTATAAGTTTGTTACACTGGAAGACCATCAATCACTACAATCGGTTTTCTTAGACAAGCTAACTCAAGAGAATATCAAAGGAACTCTGCTGTTGGCTTTAGAAGGCATCAATGGAACTGTCTCAGGAACCAAAGATGGAATTTTTCGATTTCTTGAATGGTTAAAGTCGGATGTCCGTTTTCACGACATTGATTACAAACTGTCATATCACAAAGAACAACCATTTCATCGCACCAAAGTAAAACTCAAGCGAGAAATCGTAACCATGGGCATTGAAGGTATTGACCCGAATCAAGTTGTCGGCACCTACGTTAACCCTGAAGATTGGAATGCGTTAATTTCAGACCCCGAAACCGTGTTACTGGATACGAGAAATGACTACGAGGTCAACATTGGAAGTTTTAAAAACGCGATCAACCCAAACACAGAAACATTCAGAGAGTTTCCAGACTATGTGAAAAGCGAGCTAGACCCAAACAAACATAAAAAGGTGGCCATGTTTTGCACAGGTGGCATACGTTGTGAGAAAGCCTCGGCGTACATGAAAGAGCAAGGTTTTAAAGAGGTTTATCATCTAAAAGGGGGCATTCTCAAGTATTTAGAAGAGGTGGACCAGGTCAATACCTTATGGAGTGGCGAATGCTTTGTTTTTGATGAACGTGTGGCGGTAAATCATGACTTGCAAAAAGGCCAATATGACCAATGTCATGCATGTCGGCACCCTATTACAGAGCAAGACAAACAGTCCGACAAATACATTGCTGGGGCTAGCTGCCACCTTTGTTACGACTATCTAAGCGATGAACAGCGATCGCGTTTCCAAGAACGTGAAAAACAGGTTCAATTAGCAAAACAACGCGGGGAAACGCACATCGGCAGTGACAGCCGGCATACGGCTGAACAGCATCGCATTAAGAAACGGTTAGAAAAAGACCGACAACGCCAGCGCAAGGTCAGTTAACTAATCAGTGCTGAATAAAACAAATTTTTAACACATTATTTTTTTGGTTACACACAAGATGAAACAAGTAGTATCTATCATTCTTACACTCTGTTATACCTGTACTTTTGTTGTACAAGCTCGAGTCGACTCGTTGTCACTGGAGCAGTTTAAAGATCAAAATGGCGAGCGTTATTGGGAAGTAACCGCGAAATGCGCGAAAAATAACGTAGAAAAAACAATGAAGCGTATCGTTGGGCGTGGTAATCCTTGGTGTTCTATAGATAATAGTAAGTTCTGCAATAAGAATAAATTTACGTTGTCTAGAGCGCTGTGTTCATCGGCTAATTTATCAAAGAATGATGTTGTTCAACAAAGCGTAACAGACACTCAAGCCACAACTCAGCCTAACTCCAAGGAGTCAGGTTCTTCTACAGCCAGTTTAGGGGGGGCTGATTCGAAGACTTCAGCCGCTGAAACATCGATTGTTAAAACAACTCCCTCTCAAATCGTTACACCAAAATCGGACCGTGTCGATCGTAGTAGTAAAAAGAACGAACTTTTACGGGAACAAGTACAGATTGAGGAGCAACGAATACAGATCGAACAACGGCGCTTACAGTTAGTGCAAATTGAATTGGATTTAAAAAAGCAACTACTAAATCAGTGACACAGATATCACCGGATAAACTATGGAACAGACATTAAAGACCGTATTCAAAATCGGTTCAGCTATTCTTTTAAGTGGATTAATAGTAAGCAGCGCATCTAATGCGGCTGTCTTATCGGCTGAAGAATTTAAGCAGTACGCACCTGAAGAGGCTTATTGGGTGGTTTCTGTTGATTGCCAAGACGGCACTGAACCCAGGGTAATTCAACGTAAAACCGATGGTACACAATGGTGTGGTAAAGAAGTAGAAGGTTTTTGTTTTACTGAAAGAAGCAAAGCGGCTGAAAACGTGTGCGCGAGTGAATACACAGCGACAGTCAATGAAAAAGCCGAGGCACAAGCAGAACAACAACGCGTAGCTCAAGCTCAACGTCAAGCGCAAGAAAAAGCCGCTCGTGATCAGCGTGAAGCACAAGCGCGTGCCTCTGCTGCTCGAAAGCAAGCCGAGGAAGCCAAACGACAAAGCCAAATCAGAATTGATGAGCAACTATTGCAAATCGAACAGGAAAAACTTAGCCTACGTCGACAAGAACTGGAGCTTCAACGTCGAGCAGTTGAAATTCGTGAGTCGCTTGAAGAGTTAGAATCTGCAGGCATCTAGATTAAAAGCAATCCTTTCATTAACAATAACTCAGCTACACTCTTGTGTTGAGTTATTGCTATGCAGAATTAATGTTAAAGAGACGCCCCCTCATAGGCGCTGAGGCGTGATCGTAAGAATGCTTTTGATGCTCCCCATTCGTCACTTAACATGGAGTAACAGTAGGTGTGACGAATGGCGCCGTCAGGCATTATTTTGTCATTTCTCAACACACCTTCTAACTTCGCCCCTAAGCGCCTGATAGCCGCTTGTGATCGCTTATTTCGATGGTCGGTATGCCATTGAACACTCATGCAACTCATTCGTTCAAAAGCATGTTCTAGCAATAAATACTTGCATTCCGAATTTACTCCACTGCGTTGAACATCTTCAGCATACCAAGTATAACCAATTGACAGGTTTCTGTGAGTGGGCTCAATACGATAATAACGCGTGGTGCCTAATACTCTGCCCGTAGACGCACAAATGACCACAAATGGAAATTCTGATCCTTGCACTCTATTAGCAATAGCCTTCTTTGTAGCACTCGCCATTTGTTTTGGATTAGGCACACTTGTAAACGGCAGTTCCCAAAGTTTGCCTACAGATGCGGCCTCAACCAACCCACTAACGTGTTCCATTTGCATGGGAACCAATCGCACATGCTGGCCGGACAGCACCAAATCGAGAGACAGATTCTCTAATAAACGCCCCTCCCCTTTTAAAATCGTTGCAGATGTCATTTAAACCATATCGCTGAATGGGTTATCGAAATCAAGAGATATTTTATTACTAAACGCGCCTATTTGAATACCAGAATCATCAACGATGATTTCATGATCATCAATGATTCCATTGCCAAAGTTATAAAGTACATTTAGGTCACCCTGACAGGCTTTGCGATCGTATTCACTGGCATTTTCTTTAACAATCTCTCGTTTTTCTACATAACGCTCAAACTCACTTTGACCATGACGCTTGGCAAGCATGCCTTCAACAATATTTGGAGACAGCACGGTGGCCGTGGCGTTATTACCACCAAAGCCTTTTGAATTTAGAAACGCCACATCAACGACGGTCGTTTTATCCTTTAGTAAAATCTCAAGCTTTTCGTCTAATACATCCTCGGCCACTTCGTGAGTGGTTTTAATACCGGGAATGATGCCGTCAGCAAACACACCCAAGGTGTTCGCTAACTGGTCACCGCTGGCCGGGCCTAATGGGTGTGCAACAAAAGCTTTTACGGCGGTTAAAGGCCAGTTTTCGATACCAAATGAGCGCGCAACTTTATCAAAAATCATTGATTCGGTGATTCGGTTTTGCGGAGTACTGGAACCGTGTGCCTGAATAAAAGAGCGCTCTTTAACGGCCTTCTCTCCCACAATGGCCATAGCTGATGCAACCGCCTTTGCTACAGTCACATAATTGCCTGCTCCCGGTGAAGAGATGGATTTTTTATAACCATCGGCATTCACAAACACATCCGTAACCGCGCCGTATACGTCAGCACCGAGTTCCACCGCTAAAGCATCGTCCATTAATACAAAGTATTGACTGGATTCACCCATGGTAAAGCCGGCGTTCTCACCAAACGGGCGTGACGCTCGCCGATGATCCGCTGTCTCCAAGCCGTCAAGTTTGGCAAGCCGCTCATCGGTGCCTAAAGCACTCATGGCCGCAAAACCTTCCATTGCTTCCGGTGTAACTGGCGCTTCACTGCATCCGCAGATCGCAACTCGGTGCCTGCCAGCTTTAATATCATCAACCCCTAACCTCAAATTATATAAAAATGAAGCACACGCGCCAGTTGCGGCACTCGTTGTACCAACACTGCCACACACATACGCGTTTACAAAATCAGCTGGCATGGAGTTAAGTCCCAAAGCCATTTGTTTAGATGAGGGGCGCCCTGATTTTAGTCTGGCTTGCATATAACCACCAATACCATAATCATCCGTTTGCCCTAAACCGCTTGATGCATACACAGCCACCTGATCAGGGTTAACTTTTGACATCAGATCAGACCAAGAAATACCCATTGAGTTAATGGCATCAGACGCCCCTAAAATCGCCAACTGTAAGCCTTTAGGGTGGAAGCGAGAGTTGTATTCGTCAGCCGGATTAAAACCCGTCGGCAAGATACCCGCCGATTGCACATCAAACTCTCTAAAAGACTCCATCTTCATTGATACCCCACCACTAATGATAACTTTGACGGTCTTATCATCAATGGTCTTAACTTGCCAGTTGGCCGGCACTGGGTTCGGTAACTCACGCCGGGCAAGGGTGAATTCAGAAAGGTGATCCGATTCCAAACGCATATCTTGCGTTGACGGCACTTTTTCCACATCAAAGTGCTCTTTGTGAATACGGCGAATCAAAGTGTTTTCTTCGATTGTGGAACGGTACTTTTCAACCACCTGATCGGCCGTCAGAGTGATTTCGTCACGATCAATGTAAACGCCGTTTTCAAATCGCACCAATCTCATTAACGACGCCAAACTCACTATGGTCGAGCGCTGTTTTTCAGAATCCAAGCTCTCCAACACTGTGCGTCGATAAGCGTGGTGAAACGAACTTCGGCCGGCGGCGTTATAGCCGCCAAAACCTACGATTACAGGAAGGTGTGTCATTGAATTAACTCGGTGTCTATTTAATTGTTTAATTATAGAGCCCTGAATAAAGTAAAATTACAACATTAGCGCCAAATAAAAGTATTTTTAAGCCAAAATGAAAATTGCACACATCGTATTACCTCATATGCTGGTTACCAGCTTTTCAAATGCGTATGAATTAATGTATGCCAGTCGCATGAAAGCCTTGTCGGACCGATTACCTATTGCAAAAAAAATTCAATTGCATCGTGTGTCAACCGCTATCACCCCCATTGAAATGAACTCAGGCCTGATTGTCATGCCAGATTGCAATTTGGATAACGCTCAATACGATATGGTTTTTATTCCAGCGCTCTGGCGTAGCCCCGCCCCTTTGCTAAGAAAGAATGCTGACCTAATACAGTGGCTACGCTATCAGTGGGAACACGGCGCCATTATTAATGCAACAGGCACAGGGGTTTGCTTTGTGGCCGAGTCGGGTTTGCTTGATGGTAAAGCCGCAACCACTCACTGGCACTATTTTGATACTTTTGCGCGTGCCTACCCAAACGTCAACTTGAAGCGACAACACTTCATCACCAGCGCAGGTAAATTGTTTTGCGCAGCGAGCATCAATGCACAAACCGATTTAGTGCTGCATCACGTACAGCGTTTTATCGGCAAAGATGTGTCGGATCACCTGTCAAGGCACTTTTCTCATGAGGTAAGGCAGCCCTATGATCGGTTAAGCTTTGATCAAGAGAAGGAGAATGCTCACCCAGACGAAGCCATACTGCAATCTCAACTTTGGTTACAAAACAACATCAACAAAAACCCGTTCCATTTATCCGATTTATCTGAACTGCTTGGTATGAGCGAACGTAACTTTAGTCGCCGTTTCAAGTTTGCAACGGGCTTAACCCCATTGCAATATTTGCAAAGCCAACGGCACCTTGAAGCACAAGACTTATTGAAAAATAGCAACTTAAGTATCGGCGAAATCGCCTACAGAGTTGGCTATCAGGACTTGAGCTACTTTTCCAAACGGTTCAAAAAATTCAATGGCACCACACCCAGACAATGGCGTAAATCATTGCGTGCAAAACTATTTAATCCTACACAGGACTCAACGGTCGAGTAAACGCCAGCGAATGGAAAGTTAAGTCGAGCCAAGCATTTGATCACATCATCGTTTTGTTAAACTAAACAGTCGATGTTTTTGCAAGACTAAAATTTAGTACTAAGTAGCCAATTGCTCCCGAGATGAGTGAACCCACAATAATGCCCAGCCTCTCATCAAAAAGCAGGTTAACCCCGGTTTCTTCAAATGCAAGACTTCCTATAAATAGACTCATCGTGAAACCAACGCCACATAAGGCGCTAACCCCATACAAGCCGCCCCAACTCATTCCCTTAGGTAACGATGTAATTCCCAATTTTATTGCAAAACCACATAAAACAAAAATTCCCACTTGTTTTCCTACTATCAACCCTAATGCCACACCAACAGGTACATCGTGTAACATAACTTCAAGAGGCACACCGCGCAGATCAATGCCTGCATTTGCAAAAGCAAACACTGGCAGCACTAAAAAGGCGACAACAGAATGAAGATCGTGTTCCCATTCTTTGAGGAGAGAGTGGCCATTTTGATCACTATTTTTGCCATACATTGGAATAAAAGCAGCCAGTAATACGCCAGCTAAAGTCGCATGAACACCAGACTTCAGCATACATACCCACATGATCGCACCAACAAACAAATACGGGCTTCTGGAATCCACTCCTCGCTTATTAAAAATGTATAACAATGGTAAGCAGGCAAGCGCTATCATTAGAGCTATAAGAGACACGTTAGAGGTATAGAAGATTGCAATAATAACAATGGCACCAATGTCATCGAAAATGGCTAATGAGGTTAAAAATATTTTTAGCGAAATGGGCACACGTGAACCAAGTAGACTCAATATACCTAAAGCAAAAGCAATATCAGTGGCTGCAGGTATCGCCCAGCCTGCAGCGCTGACTGGGTCATCGTGATTAAAATATAAATAAATCAGCGCAGGAAACAACATGCCCCCCACCGCCCCAATAACAGGCAAGACTATATTTTTTGGGTCGGACAACTCCCCTTCGACCAATTCTCTTTTTAACTCTAAACCGACTAAAAAAAAGAAAATTGCCATTAAACCATCATTAATCCATAGCAATAATGGTTTGGCAATTTCCAAACCACCTATTTGCAATGACACTGGTGTGTCTAATAATAAGTTGTAATAAAGGTTAGCCGGACTATTAGCAACAATCATGGCTAATGCAGCGGTTACCATAAGAACAATACCGCCAGCCGATTCCAGTTTTAAAAATTTATTGAATGCTAAATCACTCAAAGGGGATATAGACATAGATGTACAACTCTAGGGAAGCGTTTGTTATCGAGTTACTTACTCATATTTCACTTTCTAACAACGCGATTTCCATTATTGGTTAATATTTTTATGCAACCTGACTTGCGGTCTAATTGCAAACGTATTGTATTTACGCTTACCTATTATTAGCGTAACTTTGCCGGCGCATGTCTCTTACCACCATTTCACGCCATGTATGCGTAGCAAAACGACGATTCAAACCAGTGGATGCTAGGAGGCTTAACGAATTTAATCGTGATTCTCGACAGTCGATGCTCAATACTGATGGCCGCACTATCGTAGACCACAATTTTTACAGAGCCACCTAGCTAATATTTGTATTTTATCTCATGCATCATGCGGGTCTGATGAAGACAAACGTTTTTGCATGTGGTCTCTAACAAGGCTAGTTAGCAATAAGAAAACAATTTTTTAGTCAGAACATTACAGTTATGAGTTTGATTAAACCGTCATTGGATTATCAGTGGCAACACGTTATATTTCTGGCTTACAAAATAAATGATCTAGACTGACCATGCTTATAGTTATTTCACCTGCCAAAACATTGGATTTCGATACGCCCGCTACCACCCGTGCATTTTCGCAACCGACTATGTTGCACGACAGTGAGCGCCTTATTGATGTGCTGGCAACCAAATCACCGGCCGACATTGAAAAGTTAATGAAAATCAGTCCGAAATTAGCGGAACTGAATGTGAATCGCTATCATACATGGTCACAACCGTTTGCCCTCTCGAACGCCAAACAGGCCTTATTTGCATTTAAGGGTGACGTCTACACTGGGCTGGAAGCCGAAACGTGGTCACAAGAAGACTTAACCTATGCGCAAACACATCTGGGAATTTTATCTGGCTTATATGGTTTGTTAAAACCGCTGGATCTCATGCAACCCTATCGCCTAGAGATGGGTACTAAACTGGAAAATTCGGAAGGTAAAAATTTGTATGACTTCTGGGGCAAAAAAATTACCGAAGCAGTAAATCACCAACTTAGCGAAGCCAACTCAGAGACCTTGATCAATTTGGCATCGAACGAGTATTTTAAATCGATTAAACCTAAAGCGGTTAACGCTGACATAGTGACGCCGATTTTTAAAGATTGGAAAAACGGCCAATATAAAATGATCAGCTTTTACGCAAAAAAAGCGCGTGGCCTGATGACGTCTTGGGTGATAAAGAATCGCATCAAAGACTTAGAGTCGCTTGACCAATTCAATGTTAATGGCTACGAATACAGTCCTCATGACTCCGACCCATTAAACCCCGTATTTTTACGCAAGCAAAGCAATTAACTCGACTCGCCTTTGAGTACTAAGTTCATATCACTGCGCTTTTGGGCGGTGATGGACGCTGAGATGCTTTTTGCAACCTGCTCGGCCTTGTGCTTCATGAGGTTGGCGTTCGTACCTTCGTAGTGTTTATCAATAGTTTGACTAAATAAAAACAACCAGCGCGTGAAATGACCTGCCCTTAATGGGATTTTGGTATGCACTTCCGCGTGCTTTGATAAGGGGTTACCTTGATAGGTATTTTCATTAAATAGGCTGTCGGCCCAAAAATCCACGATAATTGGCAGATGATGTTCCAAGTCAATCTGCACGATATCAGTGAAAATAAACCCCACAATAGGGTCTTTAAGCATTACGTCATAAAATCTGTTCACGATATATTCAATATCACATCTATCTAATACGTCATTCATTTGCATTACTTGTTATACTCGCGCCGGAAGTCACTAGGCCATATTCTAGAACAGTTTACCCTATGAAAGATTTAAATCGCCCTGCCGCCGTTACCGCCGATAAAACGAAACCTAATATTAAACCTGTCATTGCAGGGGAAAAACTTCGTGGCGCCGAAAAAATGGCGCGAATTCCAGTGAAGGTAGAAAAAACCGTCAATCCATTGCGCAAGCCCGACTGGATTCGCATACGCTTACCTCATGGCAATAAAGTACAAGAACTCAAAGAAACATTGCGCGACAAGAAACTGCACACCGTGTGTGAAGAAGCGTCTTGCCCGAACCTTTCTGAATGCTTTAACCGCGGCACCGCTACGTTTATGATCATGGGCGATATTTGCACCCGCAGATGTCCGTTTTGTGATGTTGCGCACGGTCGCCCCTTAGCGCTTGATGAAGACGAGCCACGCCATTTGGCCGAAACCATACAAGCCATGAACCTGAATTACGTTGTCATCACCTCGGTTGACCGAGATGATCTGCGCGATGGCGGTGCAGGTCATTTTGTTAGGTGTATCGAAGAGACACGCAATCTAAACCCTAACACTCAAATTGAAATATTAGTGCCTGACTTTCGTGGTCGTATGGACATCGCAATTGAGTTGATGTCGAGCTGCCCACCGGATGTGTTCAACCACAATTTAGAAACCATTCCAGATTTGTATCGCAAGGTGCGACCAGGTTCGGATTATCAATGGTCACTGGATTTAATTAAAAGGTTTAAAGCCACGCAGCCACAGGTCAACACAAAATCAGGCTTGATGCTCGGTATTGGCGAAACCTTAGATCAGGTTAAACAAGTATTACGAGACCTTAAAGAACACAATTGCGACATGATCACACTAGGCCAGTACCTGCAACCCAGCCTAAATCATTTACCAGTAGAACGTTATGTTCACCCAGATGAGTTCGAAGAATTGCGTGAATTTGGTGATGATTTGGGCTTCAAACACGTGGCATCAGGCCCCATGGTACGATCATCTTATCACGCGGATATTCAAGCGCACTCAGCCGAACAAGCTGAGAAATAACAAACTCAGTTGGCTTTAATATATTTATCCAATATTTGGCAAATAAACCACTCCAGCAAATATGAGTATGACGAGTTTGTGTTTATCTAAGCAGACTTACAAACACCATTGAACGCAAAATCACCACGAAAACGATTTATGAGTAATAACTTAAAAGACGCGGCCTTACATTATCACCGTATGCCCAAAGCAGGTAAGATTCGCGTGCAAGCGACTAAGCCATTGTCAAACCAGCGTGACTTAGCTTTAGCTTACTCCCCTGGGGTCGCTGAACCGTGTAAAGAAATTGAAAAAGACCCTCTTTCTGCGGCTTATTACACATCACGCAGTAATTTGGTTGGAGTTATCACTAATGGCACAGCGGTATTAGGTTTAGGTAACATCGGCGCACTTGCCTCCAAGCCTGTGATGGAAGGTAAAGCCATATTATTCAAAAATTTTGCCGACGTTGATGCTTATGACATTGAAGTTGATGAAACCGATGTTGACGCTTTTTGTGATGTGGTGGCAAAGCTTGAACCCACTTTTGGTGGCATCAACTTAGAAGACATCAAAGCACCGCAATGTTTTGAGATCGAGCGCAAGTTAAGAGAGCGCATGAACATTCCGGTGTTTCATGACGACCAACACGGTACGGCCATTGTTTCTGCAGCCGCGGTTATCAACGGACTAAAAGTGGTCGGTAAAAAAATTGAAGACGTGACCCTAACCGTCTCAGGTGCAGGGGCTGCGGCGATGGCCTGTACTAACTTGCTTATTGATTTGGGCATAGACATCAATAAAGTGACGATGCTAGACAGTCGTGGGGTCATTCACTCGGAAAGGGAAAATCTAGACCCAACAAAGCAACGTTTTGCTAGGGAGACACCAGCCAGAACACTTGAAGATGCCATGGTCAATTGCGACGTGTTTCTCGGGGTCTCTCAGCCTAATTTGGTCAGTGTGGCGATGCTCAAAAGCTTGGCTGACAAGCCCATCATCTTGGCTATGTCTAATCCTGATCCTGAAGTACGCCCCGAATTGGTGTTTGAGCATCGCCCAGATGCGGTGATGGCCACAGGTCGGTCAGACTACCCTAATCAAGTAAACAACGTTCTTTGCTTTCCATTTTTATTTCGCGGCACACTGGATGTCGGGGCCACCACCATTACACGCAAAATGGAGATCGCTTGCGTACATGCTTTAGCGGAATTAGCTCACTCTGAAAGCAATGAAACAGTCGCAGGTTACTACCAAAATGAAGCCATGCTATTTGGCGCAGGTTATATATTACCTAAGCCATTCGACCCCAGACTGATCACCTCGATTGCTCCAGCGGTCGCACAGGCAGCCATTGACAGCGGTGTGGCCACGCGCCCATTTGACGATATTGAAGTTTATAAACAGAGTTTAGAGCCGTTGGTCTACCGAACGGGTAATGTTATGCGCCCAATCTTTGAACGAGCGCAAAACACAATACATAAGGTGGTGTACACCGATGGAGAGAACGAGCGCGTACTAAGAGCAATTCAAGACATTGTTGACCAAAGTTATGCGAGACCATTACTTATAGGCGATTCGAAAAAAATTGCCCAAGTCATTGAAAAGCTTGGACTTAGACTGCAAAAAAATACGCACTATGAAGTAATATCGCCAATTGGAAACTCAATCGAAGACAGAATCAAGCAAGCAACCGAATTGGTTCAAAGCGGCGTTGCTCATGCCGCATTAACTGGACCAGGCGCAAAGTTACATGAACAAATTACGGCACTTGAAAACCACATCATCACCAATATCGGCAGCAAACGTGATGGAAATCATCTCGCAGTAATGCAATTACTGTTGCTAGACACCGGTACTATTTTTATTGCCGACACCAGCGTGCATGAAAACCCAACAGCTGAAGAACTTGCCAATATCAGTATTATGGCAGCCAAAGAGATCGAACGTTTTGATATGAAACCCAGAGTGGCGTTGATGTCGCACTCCAGTTTTGGCAGTCATGTTACTGAATCTTCACAGAAGATGGCCGATACCAAAACACTGCTGAATAAAATAGCACCCGAATTAGAAGTTGATGGAGAAATGAAAGGCGGTGGCGCTCTGAATGCCCTCACACGTCAAAAGTCAGGTAAAAGCGTATTAACCGATAATGCAAATTTATTAGTTATGCCAAATTTAGACGCAGCCAACATCACTTACACTGTACTAAAAGCAATGGCCAATGGTATTTCAGTCGGCCCTATTATCTTAGGCACAGACTTACCCATTCATGCGATTACTAAAACTACCACGCCACGCGGCATCGTTAATTTGACTTGTTTAGTGACGGCCAGTGTTGAGGATTGAGAACCTCACCTCAGCACTAGCCTGAACACCGTCCTCAATAAAGGGCGCTGCCAAGCGTTCTTTATTGCTTTATTACTGAAATTAAGGATTCACTGGTTTATAGAACTCAGTAAGGCCGCCTATTTAGCTCAGTAAACTTAAGAGTTTGCGTTTACATTTACCAAAGTTATGAGTATTATTCATGCCGCAAATACAAGGTGCAAGCCAAATCAATATTAATAGCTTTAACATTAATAGCTTTAACTCTTCTTTATCAGGCCGCTAACTATGAGTTCAGAATCCGTTAATCAAATTGTCGACATCGATGCAGTAGAAACTCAAGAATGGGTAGATGCACTGAAAAGTGTTATTGAAGCAGACGGTTCCGATCGCGCACGGTTCCTTCTAAAACAATTGGCTGATGAAGCACGTCAAGCCGGCGCTCAGTTACCATACGGCCTCAATACACCCTATATTAATACCATTCCTGTCGAAGACCAGCCTGCCCTGCCTGCCGATCGGCAGTTGGAATTTAAAATTCGTTCTATGATTCGCTGGAACGCCGCGGCAATGGTACTTAGAGCGAACAAAATCAGCACAGAGTACGGTGGTCATATTGCCAGCTACGCTTCTGCAGCGGTACTCTATGAAATCGGTTTTAATCATTTCTGGCGCGCACGTTCAGACGAACATGGCGGCGATATGATTTATTATCAAGGCCACTCGGCTCCCGGCATGTACGCCCGCGCCTTTTTAGAGGGTCGCTTAACTGAAGAACAGTTAGACAACTTCAGGCAAGAAGTGGGTGGCAATGGCTTATCCTCTTACCCACATCCATGGTTAATGCCAAACTTTTGGCAATTCCCCACTGTGTCCATGGGGCTTGGGCCAATTATGTCCATTTACCAAGCGCGTTTCCAAAAGTACTTAGAGAATCGCGAGCTTATAAAAGCTGAAAATCGTAAGGTTTGGGCGTTTTTGGGTGACGGAGAAATGGACGAGCCAGAGTCTCGCGGTGCGCTTGGCTTAGCTGGTCGTGAAAAGCTGGATAACTTGGTATTTGTGATTAATTGCAACTTGCAACGCCTTGATGGGCCTGTTCGTGGTAACGGCAAAATTATTCAAGAGTTGGAATCCGAATTTCGTGGCGCTGGTTGGAATGTAATTAAAGTTGTGTGGGGTTCGCAGTGGGATATCTTGTTGGAAAAAGACAACGACGGTTTGTTGCAAAAACGCATGCAAGAATGCGTTGATGGCGAATACCAAGCTTTCAAGGCAAAAGGCGGCGCCTACACTCGCGAACACTTCTGGAACACACCCGAATTAAAGGCCATGGTCGCACACATGAGCGATGAAGACCTAGATTTAATGTCACGTGGTGGTCATGACACTGATAAAGTGTACGCCGCCTACAGGGCTGCGGTTAAACACTCGGGGCAACCCACGGTGATTCTCGCTAAGACCGTCAAAGGCCTTGGCATGGGTGAGTCTGGTCAAGGCCAGAATACATCACACCAACAGAAAAAAATGGATTTGGAGTCGCTAAACGTCTTCCGTAACCGCTTTAAAATACCTGTGTCTGATGAACAACTTGAGAATTTGGAATACATCAAGCCAGACCCAAATTCACCGGAAATCAAATACTTACATGCAAGACGCCAAGCACTCGGCGGGTATCTACCATCACGTTTGAACACCACGTCTAAGTTAAAAACACCTGAGTTAAAAGTATTTTCTAAAATGCTTGAAGCTTCTGGGGACCGTGAATTCTCCACCACCATGGCGTTTGTTCGAATTTTATCGACCCTGATTCGCGATAAAAATTTGAAAGACCGAATTGTACCAATCGTGCCCGATGAAGCCCGCACTTTTGGCATGGAAGGTTTATTCAGACAAATAGGTATCTACGCAAGCGAAGGTCAGAAGTATGAGCCCGAAGACTCTGATCAACTGATGTATTACCGTGAAGATCAAAAAGGGCAAGTTTTAGAGGAAGGTATTAACGAAGCGGGGGCGATGTCGTCTTGGATTGCTGCAGCCACATCGTATTCCACAAATCAATTGCCAATGATTCCTTTCTACATCTATTACTCGATGTTCGGTTTCCAACGCATCGGCGATTTAGCGTGGGCTGCCGGCGACATGCAAGCACGGGGCTTTTTAGTGGGAGGTACTGCAGGGCGCACTACTTTGGCCGGAGAAGGTTTGCAACACCAAGATGGTCATTCTCATTTACAAGCGGCCACTATTCCTAACTGCATATCATACGACCCCACTTACAGCTATGAACTGGCTGTCATTGTGCAAGACGGTTTACGCCGCATGTACGCAGAGCAAGAGAATATCTTTTATTACCTCTCGGTGATGAATGAGAACTACGCCCACCCTGAAATGCCTGAAGGCGTAGAGGAAGGCATTCTCAAAGGCCTGTATCAGCTTTCAAAAAGTCAAAAAGACAACGGAAAAACACCAACCGTTCAGCTTATGGGTTCAGGCACCATTTTAAACGAATGCGTTGCCGCCGCCGAAATTTTAGAAGCCGAGTTTGGGGTTGCAGCCAATGTTTGGAGTGCAACCAGCATGAATGAGCTTCGCCGAGAAGGTTTAGAAACACAGCGTTGGAATATGTTGCATCCAAACGAAAAACCACGCATGAGTTACGTCGAACAATGCTTACAAAATCAAAACGGCCCTGTGGTTGCCGCAACGGATTACATGAAAGTTTACGCAGATCAGATTAGAGAATTTGTTCCAACACGATATCTGGTGCTTGGAACCGATGGTTTTGGACGTAGCGATGACCGACAACAACTTCGTAATCACTTTGAAGTTAATCATCAGTATGTAGTTATTGGCGCCCTGTCGGCACTTTATGAAGATGGCAGCATTGAAGCCGATGTGGTGGATAAAGCAATCAAACAGTTTAATATTGACCCTGCAAAACCATCCCCTGATACGCTGTAGATTAAATGGATTGGTTCGAAGTACTGAGAGTTAAACATTAAATGATCAAATATGTAGAGCTGACGGCACCGCAGGCAAACGCCTATCGCCAAGCTAAAATTTTATCGATTGAATGCAACGAAGGAGACGTGATCACCGCTGGTGACACCCTCTTTATTGTTAAAAGCGGTAAAACCAAATTAGAGTTACCTTCGACAGAAAGTGGAAAAATAATCGAATTCATTGTTTCTGAGAAACAAAACATTACGCTATCCACTCCTCTGCTATTACTTGAAACTGAAGTTGATGGCAGCACAGCAACGCCTCCAATTGGCATTAACGATACGGGGCATAAGCCAACGTCGGTCTCAAAACCACCTTACCAAAGCAGTGTTAAGGCCCCACCCCAACCCGAGCCGGCCAAACAACGGCGACATGAGCAGCAATCATTAGACTTACTGGTTGGCCTTAATGAGACGGGTTCGAATGAAAATCACAACCAAAAGACCAATACACCCCAGCGGGCAATACAACATGCGGAGCCCTCTGAACCTGCTAGCACTCACGCCAGCAAGGTAGACACCAACGAGAATAGATCAATGCCAGACTCAAATTTAATTACCATTAGTGTTCCCGATATTGGCGCCGACTCAGCCAAAGTTATAGAGATATTGGTCCAAGTTGGTGATGAGATAGCCGCCGAAGACGCTCTTGTCATATTGGAGAGCGACAAAGCAAGTATGGATGTACCTTGCCCTAAAGCAGGTCGCGTTAAATCCATTTCTGTCGCCATAGATCAAGACGTTAGTGAAGGTACGGCTTTAATTGAGTTGGAACTGTCAGAGTCTGGGGCTGAACCTGAACTGAAGTCACCCCAGAACAACTCAACTCAAACAACAGCAGCAGAGAAAACAGCCGAAGAGCCTGTGCCAGAAGAAATCAGCCCTGCGGCGGCTAGCGCTCAACGTGAAATCGAAGTGAGGATTCCAGACATCGGTGGCGATGCGGCTAAGGTAGTCGAAGTATTGGTGTCAGTTGGGGATACAGTCGAAATCGAAGATGCTCTTATTACTTTAGAAAGTGACAAAGCCAGTATGGAAGTACCCTGCTCTCACGCTGGAGAAATACAAAGTATCAGCGTTAAGGTTGATGACGAAGTCAGCGAAGGCAGCTTAATCGTAACTCTGATGGCAAGTTCTGAAGAAGGCGTAGGCACAGTGCCTGCTGAAACGGACGCTAAGGCTACAGCCGCATCGCCCGCACCAACACCTACACCAACCAAACCAGCCAGCGCAATTGTGCAGCAAGAGAGCTCAGGTAAACAGACTGCTTCTGGACCCTCTCACGCATCGCCGTCAATTCGACGTTTCGCTCGAGAGTTGGGAGTTGATTTATCAAACGTACAAGGCTCTGGGCGTAAAAAACGCGTTACAAAAGACGATGTAAAGTCTTTTGTAAAGGGTGTCATGAAGCAACCAGCAACCGCTCAAATTGCGTCATCAGGTGACGTTGGCCAAGGCATCCCTCAGGTTCCCGCTCAAGATTTCAGTAAATTTGGCGAAATCGAAACACAAGACCTCAATAAAATTAAACGTTTAACGGCAACCAACCTTCACCGGTCTTGGCTAAACGTGCCACATGTTACGCATAACGATGAAGCCAATATCAATGACTTAGAAGCATTTCGAAAACAACTTAATGCCGAGTACGTAAAGCAGAAAAAAGACATCAAATTGTCTCCGCTTGCTTTTATTGTTAAGGCCGTTGTCAGTGCATTGCAAACCTACCCGCAATTTAACAGTTCACTGGACCCCAGCGGTGAGAGCTTAATACTCAAAAAGTATTTCCATATTGGCATTGCCGTCGATACAGCCAATGGCCTAGTTGTGCCAGTCATTCGCGATGCGGATAAAAAATCAGTAGCACAAATCGCTCAAGAAATGGGCGAGTTAGCGAAAAAAGCTCGCGATAAAAAACTCACAATGAATGATATGAGCGGTGCGTGCTTCACAATTTCAAGCCTAGGTGGAATCGGAGGTACGTCTTTTACTCCAATTGTTAATGCACCAGAAGTGGCTATTTTGGGGGTTTCTAGAAGTAAAATTCAACCTGTTTGGAATGGTTCTGAGTTTACGCCAGGTATGATGCTACCACTCAGTCTCTCTTATGATCATCGCGTAATAGATGGAGCCGAAGCCGCAAGATTTGCCCGACACATTGCTATGATTCTTGAAGATCTTCGTCGTTTAACTGTTTAATATCAAAAGGTTATTTGTTATGTCTAAAGTAGATATTAAAGTCCCTGATTTGGGTGGCGCAAGCGATGTTGAAGTAATTGAAGTGTTGGTTGCCGTTGGCGATACCATTTCAGAAGAAGATTCGTTGGTTACTGTCGAGAGCGATAAAGCATCAATGGATATCCCCTCTCCTAATGCTGGAAAAGTATCATCGATTGCAATCGCGGTGGGCGACACGGTCAATGAAGGCGATGTGATTGTAACCGTGGAAACCGTTGAAGACTCATCGCCTTCGAAAAGCACAGACTCACCGGTTGTTCCCGAAGCCGATAAGCCAGAAAAAACATCTCTTTCTAATGAACGTTCCAGTCAACATGCTGATGTGGTTGTTATTGGCTCTGGGCCTGGGGGTTACACCGCGGCCTTTAGGGCAGCTGATTT
Source organism: uncultured Arenicella sp. (assembly GCA_937974565.1). GTDB lineage: Bacteria > Pseudomonadota > Gammaproteobacteria > Arenicellales > Arenicellaceae > Arenicella. The sequence continues at coordinate 104,283 of CALJWL010000017.1, read as the reverse complement.
AGGCCTTAATGTCACACTAATTGAAAAATACGACACATTGGGTGGCGTATGTTTAAACGTAGGTTGTATTCCGTCTAAAGCTCTTCTGCACTCCGCGGCCGTTATCTCAGAAGCCAGAGCGATGGAGCAACACGGCATTGCTTTTGGAAAGCCTAAAATTGATGTTGATCAATTACGTCATTTCAAAGAATCTGTCATTGCAAAACTCACCGGCGGCTTGGCTGGAATGGCCAAGGCTCGTAAAGTAAATGTTATTCAGGGGTATGCTAGATTTACCACGCCCCATACTCTCTCAATAGAAGCCTCATCTGGCACTCAGACACTAAGCTTCGATAAAGCGATCATTGCCGCAGGCTCTCGAGTTACAGTCTTTCCTATGTTTGAAACGGATGATCCTCGAGTCATTGACTCAACGGGGGCTCTTGAGCTACGTGAAATCCCTAAATCAATGCTTATCGTTGGCGGCGGAATCATTGGTCTTGAAATGGCCACGGTGTACAGTGAATTAGGTACTGATGTTTCTATCGTCGAGTTTATGCCTCAAATTATTCCAGGGGCTGACAAAGACTTGGTTGCGCCATTACAAAAAAGGCTAACATCCCTCGTTAAGTCAGTGATGACAAAAACCAAGGTTAAAGGCATTTCACCGCAGAAAAATGGCATTAAAGTTGAGTTCGCTAACGCTGATGATAGCGAAGGCCCTGCCCCTGCCGTATTTGATTATGTCTTAGTGGCCACCGGTCGTCGCCCTAATGGTGACTTAATTGACGCTCAAAATGCCGGGGTTAATGTGGATGAACGCGGCTTTATTGCGGTCGACAAATTAATGCGAACTAATGTTGATCATATTTTTGCTATTGGTGACATTGTCGGTCAGCCCATGCTTGCACACAAAGCCACTCATGAAGCCAAAGTGGCCGCCGAAGTGTGCGCAGGGCTTAAAAGCGGCTTTGAAGCCAGTGCAATACCCTCAGTGGCCTACACAGACCCCGAAATAGCTTGGGTAGGTTTAACGGAGACACAAGCAAAAGCTGAAAAAATTGAATATGAAACGGGGGTGTTTCCTTGGGCGGCATCTGGCCGAGCCATAGGCAATGACCGAACAGAAGGCAAAACCAAGTTATTATTTGACCCTAAAACACATAAAGTACTTGGCGGTGGCATTGTGGGGCAGAACGCTGGTGATTTGATTGCTGAAGTCGCATTAGCAATCGAAATGGGCTCAGATGCCACTGACATAGGGCTCACTATTCACCCCCACCCGACTCTTTCAGAGAGTGTTGCTATGGCCGCTGAAGTTTACGAGGGCACTATTACTGATCTTTACATTCCGAAAAAGAAGTAATGCAAGACATTTTGACATACAAATGTCAAAAAAATTACATTTGTATGTCAAAACACTGGATTCAAACCTTGTCTACTGGTAACGTTCAGCTCAATGTTTCCAAGAAGACATGAGATAGAAGGACATGACACACACTCGGTTAACAACTGAGTGCTTTGAGATTTTGTGTGTCACTCATCGTTTTCATAAAGCCCAGAAAGAGGCTTAAGCAGTAATAATTTTTGTCAACATCATAGCATCCTACCTAACCAATAACTGTAGGTGTGACTGATATTATTTAGAGTCGGGGTAATGGAATGAATAAGGTGAAAAACCTTTACGGTGTCAAGGCAACGGTGTTGCCCGCCAAGGTCATGGTTTTGTTGTCTAAGTATTCTCAAGCGGTCAAAGAATACGAAGGCGCAGTAATTCAATTAAGCTCTCTCAACGTATTTAAGCACGTACATAATAGCTATTCTCGTAGCAAACACCCAGCTGTACACAATTGCTATAAGTACTTACTTCGTGAGGTCAATTATCATCTTAAAGAAGGTAACATGACTGTGTCATCTGGGGTTTCGTCTGAAAAAGGCAGCAGCAACGCAAGCCCAGAGCTTGATGAGCGGTATAGAAATCCAAGTTTCTGGAAAAAATCAGCTCACGATTACAGTGTAACGGTTGGTCGCAGTCAATAGAACACACCATCGTGTGAGCTTAGTTAACTTGGTTTGCTCCTCAATTATCTCGGGCACCATAACGCGCCATTCACATTTATAAGCCGATCAATAAAATACAACCGCATAAAAAAGCCGGTGATTGGTAAACCAATCACCGGCTTTTTAATTTAGTTGGCTTTGTAAAAAATTGGCTAACGAATTGCTTGTAAGTTAGCCAGTTGAAATTTTGCCCGCGTCGACTTAACCACTTTTTCAAAAGTCATTAAATAAAATTTTACGCCTTTACTATCAGGGTTGATTAAATAAACCCCTTAATGCAGATGACCGTTAGCCGGTAATAACTCCATGAGTTCATCATCACTCATAATGCGGTCATCATTCTCAACCGACATATCAGCAATGGCATGCGCATTTTCACTTTCCACTAGAGCCAATTTCCCAAACCAAGGGTAACCAGCTTCACTCATGATATCAATGATGATGTCATGAGACTCTGGGTTTTCAGTTGCACGAAAAAGCTTCAAAAGGTTATTTCTCAAGATTTGGCCGTCCCCATTCAAGAACTCAGAATGCTTATCTCCTTCAATACTACTTAGCTCGAACATTAATTCGATTACGGCTTCTGTTAACTTCATCTGATAAACCTCGCATTAAAAATACTCTTCTTGACGACTTGTACGGTATTTATACAAAAGCGACTGCTTAATTCCAAGTTTGAAATATCAATCATATGTAAAACATTGCAACTAAAGCCACTTATCTGTGTTGATGAACAGTTAATTTTGTTTTTGTGGGACAACAAAGCTAACTATATTATTTATCCCATAATTAAAGATGAAGGATAAACAGATGACCAATAAAATCAATTTATTGCTAATAAGAACCAAATTGGTCGTGAGTCATTACATCATTAAGCTAAAAGTATTTGAGTCTTATTCTTTTAGTTGGTAAACGATGTATTGAAATAAAGATATCAATACCGATTAAAACTAGCAAGTCGTCATTAATTGTCAAAATAGCATAATGCCTAACATTAATTGTCGATTTGCGTTGACGAATACTGTCACCGACCATTAAAAGGTGGTCACCGTCAATCTCAACACCCTCTTTCAAGTTGATATAGGTTAAGAAAAGCCACCTTATACTGAATTGGGGAATTAAGCTTGTTTGTCACTCTGTTTTTTCTAGACATTACCGATTTAGTCTGTTAGCCGCGCCTTCAAGTAAAGTTCAAACACATTGAATGCTTTGATTGCTCGAAATAGCCGCAACACACACGTCATTCAAACTAAAATGAACGCCATACAGACTAATGGTTAAGCCTAAACACCTGAGAAAAAGTACTCTCTGGCATGTTATATTGCCGCCTTAGTGCGAATGTCAGATCAAATTCAAACTAATCAAACATAATGCGTCGCTTTATTAGTAAAGCTCAGTCGCTTTTTTATGTCAGACCACTAGTAATGATTAGCAAAGCTAAAAAAACACCATGCTAAAAAATTCCCAATTGTTGCTTAATAATTCAAACTTAGAACTAAGCAACGGGCTGTTTATGGATTCTCAATCAGCCGTATTTCGAGAATCTTTTCTAAACAGTCGAGTCATCTCTAAGGCTAAACAAGTTCTGTCTAACGCTACCACTAAAGCGCTGTTTTCACGAGACTTAGAACTCGCTGCCAATGCTGACGCGAACCTGAATCTACTTAACTCCACCCCATATCAGTTTGTTCACGCATTTGATTTAAAGAAAGTAAATAATGTTCTTGATCTGACACAAGATTGCGGCGGTGTTGCTCACTTTTTAGCGGATCAAGTGGGTTCAGTAGATGCGATTAAAATTGACAGCGGTGTTGCCGAATTATCGGCTCTTCGTTGTTTGGGTCAGCCAAACGTTACGCATGTGTGTGAAGACATCGGAAAACTTAATCTGCCTGATGTTTATTACGACTTGATTCTACTAACCAAGTTAGAAGACCTTCAACAGTCAAGCTCTGAACTGAGTTCGTTATTAGTCAAATTACGTAACTCATTAACACCGTCAGGCTGTCTGGTTATAGGTGTTGCAAATAGCCAAAGGCTTTCAAAAACAATAAATCCTGGGCAGCATGAAATTCCTTATTTAGACAGTTACCAAGCCAGTAATACCGCTGGAAAGGTTTGCGAATTAGATCGTCGCACTCTCAGAAACGCAGTGTTGAACCAAAGTTTTAGTCGCGTGGACGTTCATGCCTCGTTCTCCCCTGATGGCGGTTGTTCAAACTTATTTTCTGAGAATTACTTAACGTCAAATGTCCATGCTCTTAATCATTTTCATCAACTCGGTTATATAGATAACCCTTCTGTATGCGAATACCTTTATTTCAAGCGCTTAGTTGCAGAGAAGCAAGACCTTGTTGACTACGCTTCTAGGTTTTTAGTGTTCGCTGGCGTTACGCCTGAGGCGGTAAGCAATATATACAGCAGCGACTTTAGCTATTTTTCCGACACCAAAACAAAGCCAGAGAATCGCGTTAGAACTGAACGCCAGCGTGCATCGAGCGGCGTACAAAAATTGGCCTTGAATGCAAACCATCAAGGTCACACAGTCAGCATACACGGCACACTCACACAAAATTTAGAGCCTGTGGCTTTCCATAAAGGCCCTTTATTAGTCGATAGATGGTTAACCGCGCTGTTAAACGATGACGATCTTTGTCTTGAGCAAGCTGGTATAGGGCATGTAATTGCTGAGTATCAGCAATGGCTTACAGGCTATATAAAGACGTTAACCACTGAAGGTAGGCTTATAAACTATCAACTGCAACCACACAACATTATTGTTCATTCACGCAGTCAAGAGTATTTACCAATAAACAAAGAATGGTCCGCGATTGAACTGCCTGATGGCTTTTTATTGTTTCGTGCCCTCTTTTGGTTCGCGCACACCAACCGTACGCTGTTTGGCCCTTACTTTAAAAAGCACAGCCTGTATTGCATTGGCGATTTTATTATTAAACATCATCCGCATGTGCAAAGGATTGATGAGCTTAAGGCGTTTTGCGTACTTGAACATCAACTGCAAAGCGAAATCTTTCAAGACTCTTCGGTTATCAATGTTTACGAAGAGCTTATCCAATCTTCATTAAAACCTTCTGACACTGAGAGCCAATTGGTTCTCAGTGCAAGTTGGAACGATCAAGAGTCAACTAACGTTGCGGAAGGCACAGTAGGCGGTAACGCATACGCGTGCTGGAAACAAAGTTCATCAACACAAACTCTGACACTGGATGTAACCCGCACTGCCCGCTCAGGAACCCAATTAAAAATACGCCCCGCAGACCAAGTAGGCACTGTAAAAATTACGGAATTAGCCTTGTACGGGGAAAATGGCCATATTATGTGGAACACAGGCTCAAAAAAGATTGAAGAGGCTGAAAATGAAGTCGGCATTACTCAGCACAATGAGCTAATCACCATCTCATGCCCTGAATCAGGCTTACTGTTTGACCTCTCTGCATTGGAAAACCTTGAGAGCGTAAAGGAGCTTAGTATTACGATCTCGTGGCTTTGGGGGCAAGACTACAGTCATGTTCTTAAGTCATTATCTCACAGCGTCACTCTGGCTCACCAAGAGTTGTCCGTTCAAGGCCGGCGCTTACAAGACTATCAATCCAGAGTAGAGAGTCGAGACCTTAGAATTTCAGACCTTCGCCAACATCGCGATGATTTGCTTTTGATGGTAAAAAAAATCGAAAAGCGCATCGATATCGAACGCAATGTACAAGGCAACCTGTATGCCCAAATCGAACATCTCGAAGGCCGATTACACGCTCAACACATTCGTAATGACGAACTACATAGCTTCTTGTTGGCACGCCCTTCATCTCGTCTCAAACGTCTGACCAGCCGCTGGCTAAATCGTTTGAAAGGCAATACAGAAGTTTCAGAAACTCAAATACCCATAGCGCAAGCGCCTGATAAGCTAGTTGAAAAATTACCCTTTGACAAGTTGCCAGAAGGTGAAATGGTGGCCATGAATACCGAAGATTATGAACTTTGGATTCAGGAAAATACACTAACAGAAACGCAAATCGAACAAGCTAAGATGGAGATAGAGAACATGGCTTACAAGCCAGTATTCTCTATCTTAGTGCCAATATACAATACCGACCCTGAATATTTATTGCCGATGATCAAATCGGTTCAAAATCAGATATACCCGCATTGGCAGCTCTGCTTGGTAGACGATTCATCACCCAAAACATACTTAAAACGCATCCTAGAGCAAGAGGCGATTGAAGATGATCGCATTTCTATTCAACTGAATGATGTGAACCAAGGAATATCCGTTACCACTAATGACGCTTTGGCAATCGCAACCGGTGACTATATCGCATTACTTGATCACGACGATGAGATCACCATTGATGCATTGTATGAAAACGCCAAGCTTATTAACCACTCACCTCAGGTAGGCTTGATTTACAGCGATGAAGATAAAATGGAACTTGATGGTACGCGCATCGAACCTTACTTCAAACCTGATTACTCCCCAGACTTGCTCGACACGAATAACTACATTTGTCACTTCACTGTAATTAAAAAAGAAGTGATTGAACAGATTGGTGGCTTTAGAGAGGGCTTAGATGGTTCTCAAGACCACGATGTGATTTTGCGTGCCGTTGAGGCTGCTAAAGAAGTGGCACACATCCCGCGTATTTTATACCACTGGCGAAAAATACCCGGGTCGACCGCCGTAGAATACGATTCTAAGGGTTATGCTTGGGAAGCCGGACGAAAAGCGATAGAAGATCTTCACAGAAAACACGAAGATGGTGTTCGCGTTGAGTTGGGGGCACTCAAAGGCAGTTATCGCATTGTCCGAGAAGTGATTGGCAATCCGCTTGTCAGTATTGTTATCCCATTTAAGGATAAGCCAGCCCTACTCGATTCATGTTTAAAATCAATTTTAGAGCGAACGAGTTACAGTAATTTTGAGATCATTGGTGTCAGTAACAACAGCGAAGAAGCACAAACACGAGAGCGTATGGCTTATTTCAGTGATTCAGACTCACGCATTCGTTTTGTCGAACATAATGTGCCATTCAACTTCTCAGAAATTTGTAACTTTGGGGTTTCGCACACCAACGGTGATTATGTTGTTCTGTTAAATAATGACGTGGAAATTATCACGCCAGATTGGATAGAGAACATGCTTCAACACGCTCAACGAAATAGCGTAGGCGCCGTGGGTTGTAAACTGCTGTTCCCTGATGGGCGCATCCAACATGCGGGCATTGTGGCGGGCATGGTTGGTGCCGCTGGTCACCCCCACAAGCTGTTTCCAGAAAGCCACATTGGCTATCACGGCCGTTTGCACATGGTCAGCAACGTGAGCGCGGTAACGGGGGCCATGATGATGATGTCAAAGAAAAAATTTGATGAGGTTGGCGGCTTAGACGCCAAAAACTTGGCCGTGGCATACAACGATGTTGACTTTTGTCTAAAACTCATCGACAAAGGGTACGTCAACGTATTCACGCCTTATGCAAAAGCCATTCACCACGAATCAGTTAGCAGAGGCTACGAAGACACCGACGAAAAAATGCAACGCCTATTGAAAGAACAACGCCATTTTTTAGAGCGTTGGAACGACTTTCTGGAAAAAGGCGACCCGTTTTACAACCCTAACATGAGCTTAAAAAACGAGCGTTTTTCACTGAACTTTAAAGACTAAAGTAAATAGAATGAATCTACGAGGGAGTTCTTCATTTCATATTATTACTGTGGCCATTACATGACCACAGTAATAATTGATTTGCAGTGCTAATTTCAAGTTTCTCAGCACCAACGTAACACTAAGCGTAACAGTGTGGTTCACAGCGCATTTTTTAGAGCAAACCCACCCTTATTTTCGGGTGGCCCTTAACATCCATGATGTTTTCTCATGGAGCCTCATGCGGTCAGACACCAAGGCGGCCGTTGATTCATCATCCGCTGCTTGCGCCAGTTTTAGAACATCTCGGCATGTTCTTACAATTTGTTCGTGGCCTTTGGTTAATAAATCAACCATATCTTGCGCTGAAGGCACCTCATCTACTTCTCTGATGGAGCTGAGTTCGGCAAATTCTCGGTAGGTGCCAGGAGCAAATACACCCAGCGTTCGAATACGCTCGGCAATGTCATCGACTGCGATGGCTAATTCAGTGTAATGTTCTTCAAACATAAGATGAAGCTCTCTGAACTGAGGCCCAGTCACATTCCAATGAAAGTTGTGCGTTTGTAAATATAGCGTGTATGAATCGGCCAACAGATGCTTTAGGCCATTCGCCACCTTTTCTCTGTCTTCGGTTTTTATTCCAATATTAATATCAAACATGTTTTGTCTCGCAGGTAAGTTGACCTTTTTTGAGCCTCTTGTATCTCAAGAAAGATGTTTTTGATAGGGTTCTTCTATCGACTTGCTGTTACTGTACCAATGAGCCTTTGATATTAAAATTAAAATGTTTTGATTGTTTTGATCTATTAAATGGGACGTTTTTTCGACACAGTGGTCTGTTGGTTGACGCTGGTTCATAAAATCAGCCTCCCACGATTATGGAATTCATTAGTGGATTATGACACTAACTCACAAGTGGGCCACTTTCAGGTCACAATTTCACAACTGTGCTAAAAAACTTAAACTGTTATAACATAACATATGATATTATCGTCGAGTCTTAGATAAAGTCAGTAATCGCATTAGAAAATACGATTTGCGTTTCAATGAGTTATGCCAATTTGTACTCTGGTCTGCACAGACAGCCCTTTATAACCCCTATTTTTGGTGAACAACGTTTTAGGCTTCGTATCTAAGGTGCTTGGGTTTAGTCGATTAACTATTGAGTGGATTTATATAGCTGGCATCGAACGCTGCCGATAATCAAATAGACACCAACTTTAATAACTAGAAAAACAAATCAATTCGCAGCGACCAATACAGACGGGGCGTTGTTTCTTCAATTGTTCGGAAAAAATGCAATTCTCAAGAAGACACCCATGCTTATTCAGTTCCGTATTGATCTCCATTGCTGCTTCAAGCCCATCATTTTCACAAACCAATGGCGCAGGTAGTAAACCTTTGCTCAGGGTGAACGTAAAGTCTACAACGAATTACTCATTTTAAAACTTGGCTGTAGCTCAACGCAGGCTGAAACAACGTCATACATTGTGGTTTATTAAATGGATGACGCTGCACTTTGGTAAGTGTCTGAGTTTACCCTACTCTCATTTGACTCACTAAAATTCTCTAAAACCATGACAACCACTGTATTAGGCCGAGCGATGATTCGCTCCACTTTCTGGGTAGATCGATTAGCGATTGGCATTTCCGTGCTGTGCATTTTACATTGCCTACTAACACCGCTGGCGCTGTTAGTCTTGCCCAGTTTAGGCGCGTCTTTTTTCGAAGGCGAAACCTTACATTTATGGTTAGTTTATTTGGTTATTCCGTCTAGTTTATTTGCTTTAGGAATCGGCTGTAAACAACATCGCAGTATTGCGGTAGGCACAATGGGGCTTACCGGGCTAAGCTTATTGGCATTGGGTGTCGCCGCAGAGCCCCTCGGTTTACATCATAATTGGGAGCCAACACTGACGGTGGCAGGCGCCACTTTCATTGCGTTCGCACACATCTATAATTTTCGTTTGTGTCGCACATCAACCGACTGCGGTTGTCATTAAGCAGAGCGCGGTCTAAAACTGTTTAGTGTTAATTGTCCAAACATAACCCAGCATTAATGATCACAATTGAAGTAAATACATTGTTCATCAATCGCATCAATATAAGGCGGTTGTAACAAATTTTACGCTTTCAGCAAAACAAGGCGAAACCTTTAGGTTTTTAGGAGAAAACGAGGCCCTAACGAGGTCCTTAAGTTGCTTCGGTTATTGGCCTTTTTGAGGTTTTTAAAGTCAATCGAAGAGGTGGCTAAAATCAATACCATTAACGTTACAGACAATGACGCTGATATTCGCCTTACTAGTGTCTATTGATCTGAATCGGCCAATCTTACCGACATTTAGGGGTGATGTGTGAATTGTCTCTAAAAGCAGCATTAGTGAAAAAACCCACATCATTATGAAAGAAGCCCTCTTAAATGAAGGCATGATGAACTTGACAAGCAAGATTCATATGGCACACCATAAACGTTATGTTATATCATAACTATATATGAGCTACTCTCGGGTCCTGAAATAAAATTCGAACCACCACCCAACTCTTTGTTAGTCAATGGCGATTAACAAAGAATTATGTTGCTGTGCTGGCTTGTTGGATTACCTTGTACATAACTCACAAATTCATCGCGCCGTCTGCTCGCCCGTAAAGTTGTTTGTCGGACGTGACACAGTTAGGCGTATATAAAATTAAAAATTGAGACAATGAAGAAATACACACATAAACCAGTAGCGCTGAGTTTACTACTCGCCATGAATATCTCAAACGCAGCACCACCTGTGGCCGCACAAAGTCAAAACGCAGACGCTGAAATTGAGGAGTTGTTTGTGCTTGGTGAGCGGCGCGCTTATCAGGGTAATTTTGATGAGTTAGAGAAACCAACCGCAGATCAATCAATGAGCGAAGAATTGCTCCGTCAAGTTGGAGCCATCACCTTAGATGATGCATTAGACTTGTCGGCAGCCGTTGCTAGGCAGAATAATTTCGGGGGACTCTGGAATAGCTTTTCGATTAGAGGGTTTTCTGGGGATATTAATTTACCCAGCGGTTTTCTGGTGAACGGATTTAACGCAGGTCGTGGTTTCGGTGGCCCGCGTGACATAGTTGGCGTTGAATCAGTAGAAATCCTTAAAGGCCCTCGGGCAGCGTTGTTTGGACGCGGTGAACCTGGTGGAACAGTGAATCTTGTCACCAAACGTCCTCAATTTGAAAATGGCGGATATGTCCGTGGGACTGTTGGTGACTTTAATCAAGTACGGTTTGAAGGCGACTATCAAACCGTACTTGGGGCAAACGAGAGTGTGGGGCTACGCTTGGTTGGTCTCTATGAAGATAGTGACAGTTTTCGTGATCCAGCGGAGTTTGAAAAATTTGGGTTCTACCCTTCATTGAGTTGGAACATATCAGATCAAACTAATCTTACCTATGATTTGGAGTACACCACTCAAGAATTGCCGTTTGATCGAGGTGTGGTTTTCTCCGAGGATTTCGGATTTTCTCCTCGAGACTTTTTTGTTGGTGAGAACGTGCCGATCGATACTGAAGTTGTCGGTCATCAAATTGAGCTACAAAACAATTTTAGTGACAACTGGAGCTTTTTAGGTGGCATTGGATATCGTCAAACCAGTTTAGAGGGGGATGCATTCGAACCGCAATTCGGCTCTCGTCAAACGTTTTTTCTGAATGGCCAAACCGTCTCACGATTTTTCCGCTCGCGTGATTTTGAGTCCGACTATTTTGTTTTGCGAGGTGAGTTGGCCGGGGAATTTGAAACCGGTGGGTTACGCCACCGCGTCATTGTAGGCGTAGATTACGACCGTTTTGACAACACGCTGGTCATTGATCGTTTTCGTTCAAGGTTTGGTGGGGATATTAACGCACTGACTCCAGAGGATCTTGCTAACGATTTGATTTTGGAGATCGACAATCCGGTTTACGGCGCAAATCTCAGCCCTGCGGCAGGCGCGAACACCAACCGCAACGAAGCACTTAAAGGTTACGGCATTTACCTGCAAGATCAAATTGACCTTACAGACCAGTTACAAGTCCGTATTGGGGCTCGATTTGATGATTTTGAACAAGATTTGACTAATTTTCTTGCATCACCAGCGACAGTAATTACCTCATCCGATGATCGCTTTTCCCCTCAGTTCGGCGCGGTATATCGCGTTAATGACGGTGTCAGTCTCTATGCCTCTTATGGTGAAGGTTATCGTCAACAAACTGGTCAGGACTTCCAAGGCAGTCAGTTTGATCCAAACATAACCGAATCTACTGAGGTTGGGTTGAAAATTGATTTGGGTGAGGTCTATAACACGGTAAGTGGCTCGGTTGGGGTCACCCTATTCCAAGTTGAGCAGGATAATTTCTTGGTTAACGATGACCGCCCTCAAGCAACGGCTATTGGGTTCTTTTCAATCCCAGCCGGTGAGGCGGAAAGTAGCGGTGTGGAGTTTGATGCAAACCTGCAATTTGAGAACGATTTCAACCTCTGGGTCTCGTACGCCTATACAGATGCTGAATTCAGTAACAGCTTTGCTGATGCCGACGGCTTTGGGTTCACCATCGACGCTGGGGATCCACTGATCAACTCACCTGAGCATCAATTAAACATACAGATCAGTAAAGGCCTGAGCCTGGCGAGAATGCCAGCGCGTGTTGGTGGCGGTTTCTTCTATACAGATGAACGAAATGGTTTTGTAGGCTCTGACTTTACCTTGCCAGACTACACCACAGTAAGAGTGTTCAGTGAAATCGAACCGCTTGATGGGCTGTCATTGCGGTTCGATGTGGACAATTTATTTGATGAAACTTTCTACACTAATTCGTTTGCCAACGTTTGGGTGCAGTCCGGAGCGCCGCGTCGTTGGAGATTTACCGCGACGTATTCTTTCTAGCCAATCGTAGTTGTCTTGAGGCGCACTCACTGAACATGCCTCAAGACAACTTCTGACGTTACAACTTAGTCATTATTAGGGTTTTTTGCATGTCCGCAATCGCAGTCAAAGACTTGTTTGTCAGCCGAAACGGAACAAAAGTTCTTCAAGGCATTTCTTTCACGATCCAAACGGGCAGTGTCTATGCGTTGTTGGGAGGCAATGGTGCTGGAAAATCCACGACGTTATTAACGCTACTGGGGTTCTTACCTCCCAATCACGGCTCTACGACCGTATTGGACAAAGACGTCACAAAACACCTAGGTCATCTACGTCAGCAGATTGCGTATCTTCCTGAAGCGGCGACGCTTTATCCGCATTTAGATGCCTATGAGAATCTCACGTACTTTTTGGACTTAGCCGGTAAAAAAACGACGCAAAAGCAAATCGACAAAGCCTTGGATGAAGTCGGGCTTCAGGCCGAGTCACGCTCACGGTATATGGAAAATTATTCCAAAGGAATGCGTCAGAAAGTTGCTATTGCCCTCGCCATCTTGCGAGAAACACCGGTACTCTTACTGGACGAGCCAACTTCAGGACTCGACCCGATCGCAATTGACGAATTTAACGTACTTGTGCGTAAATTAGCCGGACAAGGCAAGACCATTCTAATGGTGACACACGACGTTTATGGTGCCTGCCAAGTTGCAGACCGAATTGGCCTATTACGTCACGGAAAATTAGTGGGCAGTTTCGATGCAACCGACAATAAACGCATTGACACGAAGCGTGTGCACGCCGCCTTTGCCGAGCGGATCAGCGCATGAGTGCATCTATTCACATCAACATTTCTATGCATATTGCCAGAGAAGAATGGCGGCACTGGTTGCGTTCTCGCCTCGCCGTTATTAGCTTCATTGTCTTTTGCCTGCTACTGTTGTTTACCACTGTGCTGACTGCATTGAATATGCAGGAAGCGTCTCATCAACGTTTACATCAACAAGAAAAAGCCGAAGAAACCTTTCTTAAGCAACCAGACCGCCACCCGCATCGAATGGTACATTATGGCCACTACGTGTTCCGTGCCCCTCCTCCACTCGGCATGTTTGATCCTGGTGTCGATGCAGTCACGGGACAATCAATGTTTCTTGAGGGGCATCGTCAGAATTCTGCCATGTTCGCTGATGCTCGCGCGCAAGCACGTACAGGAGGGTTCGGTGCGTTAACACCGGCCAAACTCTATCATCTATTTCTACCCCTTCTCATTATCGCACTGGGGCACGGATTGATTCTCCGTGAACGTGAAGCGCGTACGCTGGGTCCCCTTCTCTGTCAAGGCGTGTCAGGGCTTAGCCTGTATGTGGGCAAATTTCTGGCAATAGGAGCATTGGTCGTGCTTTTGTCTTTGCCCGCGTTATTCTCTTCAATTGGTGCAAGTTTATTGGGCGAGAGTTGGCTTGCAAGTTTAACGCTGTATTTCGCCAACGTTCTTTATTTGACTATCTGGGCTGCACTAACGTTGTTTGTGTCCGCGCTCACACGCTCGCGCAGCCTTGCGCTTGGTGTATTGTCTGCCATTTGGGTACTCAGTGTCTTAGTCATCCCCCGCATTGGTGTCACCTCCGCCAGCATAACATTGCCGACCAAAGGGAAAATTCTGACCGATATGCGGATGAATGATGATATGCGGAAGTTAGGGGACGGCCATAATGCGGCAGACCCAGCCTTTGCTAAGTTACGTGCTGAATTGCTGGCAAAATATGACGTTGAGCGCATCGAAGATCTGCCGGTAAATTTTCGTGGCGTAGTCGCCGCCAAGAGTGAAACCGATTTAACTAACACCCTAAATGCATATGCGGAAAAGCGCATGGAAAGGGAGCGCGCACAAGCCTCACACCTCTCCGCCTACGGCTGGCTCTCACCCTATCTTGCGATTGCTGGTGCCTCGCGGAATCTTGCCGGAACAGACCTTGAAACCCATCACCGGTTTCTACGAGAGGCCGAAGCACTTCGATATAATTTTGTTCAAGGCTTGAATCAAACACATATAGAGAAGCTCTCTTATATTGACGACATTAATCGAAATAAAGGCGAAGAAGGTTGGAAACGAGCCCGCGTGGGTGCGGCCAATTGGCAAGTATTGGGCAATTTCAGGTTTACGCCTGACTCGGGGAGCCATCGTGTTGTTCGAGCAGCGACCGAACTCGCATCACTCTTAATTTGGTTCCTGACCTTGGTTGGTTTAGGTCTGATTGCCTCGCGGAGGCTCACACCATGATGCGAGAATTGAAATTTATGTTCCGGGACAAAGCGGTTCTGGTTTGGATATCGTTTGCGCTAATGTTCTCGGTTTTTGCTGTGATCCTTGGCCTGAACGAAGTAAATCAACAGAAGGCAGAAATCGCCGAATTGTTGCAGCTCGATCAGAGCGAGCGTGAGACTACATTAGCTAAACAATCCGATTGGGGGTCCGCGGCGTATTACACGTTTCATACAACCTACGACCCGCCTTCTGACTTTGCTTACGCAGCACTCGGTCAACGCGACGTCATCCCCTGGAAGCACCGCATTCGAATGCTAGCACTGGAAGGGCAAATTTACGAAACGGATACCAACAATCCTGATTTCGCACTCACAGGCCGATTCGATTTTGCATTTATAGCGAGCCTCATCGCTCCTCTGCTTGTTCTACTACTCTTGTTTGACCTACGATCAAGCGAACAGACCGCAGGCCGGCTAAAGTTAATTGAAGCAAGTGTTATCAGTACTCAAAAGCTTTGGATGCTAAGAGCTTGGCTACGCATCAGTACCTTATTGATCGCGCTCTGTTTGCCGGTACTCATAGCCGGAATGGTTCTCGGCGTACCCGCTACAACGCTTTTTCTATGCGTCATTGCAGTCTATCTTTACCTCATTCTTTGGATGTTGCTCACACTGTGGTTAACCCGCGCCGAACAGACAAGCGCATTTAACCTGACAATCATGTTAGGTGTGTGGTTACTGGTATGCGCAATTATTCCAGCAGTTTCGACCCTCGTCATCGAACGTGCAGTCCCTCTTCCTAATGGCGGAGAGATCGTTCTAACACAGCGTGAAGCAGTCAACGACGCGTGGGATCTCCCAAGAGAAACGACATACGAACCTTTTCTTGAACGCCACCCAGACTGGATTGATTATACAGCTTGGGATGATGATAAGGGTTTTGAGTGGAAATGGTATTATGCCTTTCAGCAAGTTGGCGACCAAATCATTGAGCCATTGAGTCAATCTTACCGAGACGGACAGGCGAGACGTGACGAACTCGCAAAATGGGTCTGCGTGATTTCACCTGCTACCCTAATGCAACGAATAATGGAACGGTTAGCAAATACAGATATGCGCTCGGCTCTTGCCTATGATCAGAAGATAAGGGAGTTTCACGCTGACTTACGAACATGGTACTACCCAAAAATGTTTAGATCCGAAGACTTTAATTCTCAGCGAGCCTTGGAAACGATTCCGATTTTTGACCCATTGAAATAACAGAAAATGTTGAGCGCGAATGAATCAAGGCTCTTTTAAGCCGCCTTGCTCCAAACCATCGAACACTAATTTAGCCAAGCTTGTTGAATCACTGCGCATTACGTGGTGCTTGTGCCCAGCTTGGTCGTTGCCCTGCGCGAGCGCACTCTATCAATGAACCCAAACTCGTTTTTCGGTATTACCACTTACATATTTGGTTAACATTTTAATGCTATTACCAAAAAAATTAGAGGGTAATGACACCATGCGTGGATTTACCAGTACTTCCATGCCTTCCAAGGTCAGCTGCAATAGTATTGAGTTGTTTGACATTAACTCCCTAACTTCGAATAACGACCTTTTCGCCCTATTGATCTAGCCAAATAAACTCTTCTCCAGACACATTCAAAAAGGGCTTGTAAAACAAGCCCTTATCTATTACTTATCAACAATAACGTTTTATGTAATGCTAAAACGGTATATCGTCATCAAAATCGTTAGCAGGCATCGGGGCACTTTGCGGCTTTTGTTGTTGCTGACCACCGCCGTATTGCTGGTTTTGTTGAGGTGCTTGTTGTTGGAAGCCACCACCGCCACCTTGAGCGCCGCCCATGCCACCACCACGAGAGTCCAGCATTTGCATTTGGTCTGCAACAATTTCGGTGGTGTAACGATCCTGACCCTGTTGGTCTTGCCATTTACGGGTTTGCAGTTTGCCTTCAATGTAGACTTTTGAACCCTTTTTTAGGTATTCGCCCGCTATTTCGCCCAAACGATTGAACATCACGATTCGGTGCCATTCAGTCCGCTCTTGACGTTCACCTGTGTTTTTATCCTTCCATGAATCAGATGTGGCGACACTGATGTTCGCTATCGCCGCACCGTTATTTGAATAACGTACTTCAGGGTCGTTGCCCAAATTTCCGACGATGATTACTTTATTGACACCTGCCATTATTAACTCCAAATAGTATTTTATTAATTTCGAGATGTTATGCCTTAAATGGCCACCTCATATTTTATGTATTCAGCTAGCCTATTTTAGCCGCTCGCGAAGGTCAGGTCGAGAACTTAACTGCTTAACCATTATCACTACAGTCTTAATCTCTAACGATAAATTCATCCAAAGCGCCTTGATCGAGTTTGTCTTTATTGACTTTGAGGTACGCTGTGTGTTCGCCATCAATAATAATAGCCTCTTCTACGCCGTCTATCCTTTCTAAAAAGTGTTTGCAATCAATATTTGACTCAGGGTTGATTCTTACTACTACGCTGTCTAGTAACGTCATTGGCGGTGAGGTATGAAGTAGAAATGCCCAACCTAACAGCAGTAAAGTACAAAGTGCGAATACGGCATTAACCCCCAGGCTACCGTATAAAAGACCACCTAAAAGCCCGCCAAAAAAAATGCCTAAAAATTGAAACGTATTATAGACGCCCATGGCTGAACCTTTGCAGGCCGCTGGGGCAACTCTGGATACCAACGACGGCAGCATCGCCTCCAGTAAATTAAACCCCCAAAAAAACACGAACAAAGAAACCGTCAAGCTGATGACACCCGTTGGGCGTGCCAACAACATCACTTGAGCTAGAATCAAAATACAGACAGCGATAAAGAAAATTCGGCCTACTAGATGCTTGCGAGCGCTTAATATAATCAAAGGCACCATAAAAACAATAGACGCAAGTAAAGCTGGAACATAAACCGACCAATGTTGGTTAGTTTCCAACTTAAGTTCTTTCATTAAAATTATCGGCACGGCGACGAACATGGCGGTTAATACGAAATGCAAAATGAAGATTCCCGCGTCTAAACGTATCAATAACGGGTTTTTCAACAATTGAAACATGCGAACTGGCACTGGTCGCACATCCAAGTTGCGAGTTTGTACTGGCGTAGGAACGACTTTTACGATAACAATCATCGATATTGCCGCCAATATGGCCGTGATTCCAAACAACCAAGGCACACCAACCCAATAGGCCAAAATAGGCGCAAAAATAAGGGCAAGCATAAACGCGAAACCAATGGTCATTCCAATCATGGCCATGGCTTTCGTGCGTTGATTCTCTCGGGTCAAATCGCTTGTTAACGCAAGAACCACCGCGGCAATAGCGCCCGCTCCTTGCATGGCTCGCCCGATAATAACCCCAGTAATGGTTTCAGAAAGTGCGGCCACCACACTGCCAAGTAAGAATATAAAAAGACCTAATAAAATGATCGGTTTACGCCCAAATTTATCTGACAATATGCCAAATGGAATTTGAAATATGGCTTGTGATATCCCATAAACCCCCAAAGCAATACCCATTAACACTGGCGTTGCACCGCTTAGATCTTGAGCGTAAAGGGCCAGAACAGGCAGAATTAAGAACAAGCCAAACATTCGCAACCCATACACTGAGGCTAGAGCGAAAATTGAGCGCTTTTCCAGTTGATTTAATTTATCTGAACTCACTTTACAGTCCGGTTGATTTCTATTTCTTTGTGTCTAACAACGTAGCCTAAACCATTTATTACACAAGGATGCGATGAAAATGCTTTATTTAAGGAGTGGCGATGAAAAAGTAGTTAAAAACGATACCGATTTAACGGCTGGGAACGTATATTAGCAGGTTGTTTATTTGGCTCAATAAAGAATTTCATCAACTGCTTTGAACTCGCCATTTTCAAGGTGCAACCCAAACTCGGTCGGCAGGCCCAAGACGTACAGTGTTAGAAAAAATCACCATCCGCGGAGCACGCACCCATAATTTGAAAGGCGTTGACCTTGAATTGCCTAGAGACAAGCTGATTGTTATCACTGGCCTTTCTGGATCAGGTAAGTCTTCGTTAGCATTCGACACTATTTACGCAGAAGGCCAGCGCCGTTATGTGGAATCATTATCCGCTTACGCACGCCAGTTTTTAAGCTTGATGGAAAAGCCCGATGTGGATGTGATCGAAGGGCTCAGCCCAGCCATATCAATCGAACAGAAGGCCACTTCACACAACCCCCGCTCGACGGTGGGGACAATTACCGAAATATACGACTACCTCAGACTGTTGTTCGCGCGCGTTGGCGACCCTAGATGCCCAGAACATCACGTCACTCTAGAAGCACAAACGGTCAGTCAAATGGTTGACCAAACAATGGAATTACCTCAAGGCACCAAAGTGATGTTAATGGCGCCGGTGGTTAAAAATCGCAAAGGCGAGTTCTTAAACCTTCTTGAAAGCATGCACGCTCAAGGGTTTGTGCGCGCTCGAGTTGACGGCCAAGTCATTGATTTGTCGGAGCCACCGACTTTGAAGAAAAATTTCAAACACGACATCGATATTATCATCGACCGTTTGGTGATCAAGGAAGGCAACGAACAACGCATGGCGGAGTCATTTGAAACCGCATTGGAACTGGCTGAGGGGGTAGCCGAGGTGCTGGTGATGCCCAACGAAGGTGAGAGCGAAAGAACGTTGGTGTTCTCCAGTCGTTACGCTTGTCCACATTGCGGCTATAGCTTAAGTGAGTTAGAACCCAGACTGTTTTCGTTTAACAACCCTGTTGGCGCTTGTTCATCTTGTGACGGCCTTGGCACCAAACAGTATTTTGATCCTGAGCAAATCATATTTGATGAAACACTCAGCTTATCGCAAGGCGCGATTAAAGGGTGGGACCGCCGCAGTTTATTTTATTTTCGAATGCTGCAAAACGTGGCTGACCATTATGGTTTTAGCGTCGATGACCCTTTGACGTCATTAAGCGAACACCAGCGTGAGAAATTGCTGTTTGGTAGCGGCGAAGAAACCATAGAGTTCAGTTACTTACGACACAAAGGTAAAGGGGTTACACGGCACCATTCTTGGGAGGGCATCATTCCAAATATGGAGCGTCGGTATCATGAAACCGAGTCAAACAGTGTCCGTGAGGAACTGGCCAAGTTCATTAATTCACAGACCTGCCCTGACTGCTCAGGCAGTCGATTGCGACTTGAAGCGCGGAATGTATTCATTGATGAAACCAGTATTAATGAAATTGTAACTCGCTCTATTGGCGGCGCCTTAGACTTCTTTGAACAATTAGCCTTAACCGGCAACCGCGCTGAAATTGCCGAGAAAATTGTGAAAGAAATTCATGACCGACTCGGCTTTTTAGTGAATGTGGGGCTGAACTACTTGAGTATGGATCGCTCCGCAGAGACGCTGTCAGGCGGTGAAGCGCAACGCATTCGTTTGGCATCACAGATAGGCTCTGGTTTGGTTGGAGTGATGTACGTTCTTGATGAACCGTCAATTGGTTTGCACCAACGAGATAACGACAGACTCATATCAACATTGACCCACCTAAGAGACTTAGGCAACACCGTTATCGTTGTTGAACACGACGAAGATGCCATGCATCACGCTGACTATATTGTCGATATAGGGCCCGGTGCGGGTGTGCATGGCGGTCATATCGTCGCTCAGGGCACCATTGACGAAATTAAATCTAACCCTAACTCGCTGACGGGTAAGTTCTTATCTGGGAAAGAATCCATTGCCCTGCCCGAAAAACGACAAACCGCGAAGAAAAAAGACGTCATCAGCATTAAAGGGGCCACGGGCAATAACCTTAAGAACATTTCGGTGGACATTCCAACGGGCTTGCTCACTTGCGTAACTGGCGTTTCTGGTTCAGGTAAGTCCACCTTGATTAATAATACGCTCTACCCTGCTGCGGCACGTTTAATCAATCGCAGTCGCATCGAAAGCGCCCCTCATAAGAGCATTGATGGTTTGGATAAAGTTGATAAGATCGTTGACATCAACCAAAGCCCAATTGGTCGAACGCCTCGTTCAAATCCAGCCACTTACACGCAATTATTCACGCCAATTCGCGAACTGTTTTCAGGCACGCCAGAGGCCCGAGCGCGTGGTTATAAACCTGGGCGTTTCTCTTTTAACGTTAAAGGTGGGCGATGTGAAGCCTGTCAAGGCGATGGTTTAATTAAAGTGGAAATGCACTTTTTACCCGATATATACGTTGCGTGTGATGTGTGTAAAGGCCAACGCTACAATCGAGAAACTCTGGACATTCGATACAAAGGAAAAAATATCCACGATGTATTGGATATGACCATCGAAGACGCCGTTGATTTTTTTAGAGCCGTGCCCAACATCCATAAAAAACTCGACACATTGATGTCGGTGGGGCTTGGCTATATCAAACTTGGACAAAGTGCAATCACACTCTCTGGAGGTGAGGCTCAGCGTATTAAGTTGGCTCGTGAACTCTCGAAAAGAGACACCGGGAATACACTTTATATCCTTGATGAACCCACCACTGGGTTGCATTTTCATGATATTCGACAACTTTTAGATGTGTTACACGCGTTGCGAGACCACGGCAATACAGTGGTGGTGATTGAACACAATCTGGATGTGATCAAAACAGCCGACTGGATTATCGATTTAGGGCCTGAAGGCGGCAATGGCGGTGGGCAAGTCGTCGCCAAAGGCACTCCAGAAGACGTTGCCAAAGTAGACGGATCTTATACGGGAAGATATCTTGCGCCGTTTTTGGACATCAAAACAAGCTAATTTTGGCGTTCAAAACGATTACGTCTAGGCGTCATCTACTTAAGACTGTAAAAGAGCCATTAATCAATTCTTGAGTTTCAAACTTGATCGGACTAGAATGCCATAGACAGTTTATGGACAAATAACCATTATTAAATGCTTCTGGGGAAAACAATTAAACGCAAACGCCGCATCGGATTCACATTAATTGTGATTCTGCTGCTTAATGTTGTGTCATCGGTTGCTCTTTCAAGTAACTCAGCACAACGTAATTTTGCCATGCTTTGCACTTCTCAAGGGCTGGTCAAATTCGCTCTCGATAACGATTTATCTGACATCCCAGATAAATCAAACACCAACCACTGTTCGTTTTGCACTCTATTCGATCACTCAATAGACACAACCAATACTGAGCTTGGCTATCCGCAGCCGCAATACCTCCTTAGTTCTCTTTACAAAACACCCGCCACCGTCATTAAAAACCGAGACGATTATCGTTTACGCCCGCTTCGGGCCCCTCCTCATCCTTTCTCACGTTCACTATAGCTAATCTAAAGCTAAACCACGGTGATCGCGGAGCTTAGTTACGAATCTTGAGGGCACAATCAAACTGTTTCAGTTACCCGATTTATTCTCTCATTTAAAGTTCTCGAGTCCACCTCAAATTTAATTAATCGGTTCACAAAAGAACCGATGGCTGTGCCTGTCGCATTGCCTATTCGTGAGAATCAAAATGAATAAATTAAACGTTGCTGGCGCTTTATGCCTTGCACTGCCTACGGTATTTAGTCCAACTGTAGATGCAAAAGGCCTTGGTCAACAAAAACTGCAACCCAAATTAGAAGAAGTTATTGTCATTGGAGAGAAACAAAATGGGTCTCTCACCTCAGTTAGCGTCAAACAAGCGCGTGAAATTCTTGAGCAAATTCCCGGAGGAATCGGTTTTGTGGATGTATCCGATTACCAAGATAATTTCACACAAAGTCTAGGCGATACTTTAGTTTTTACGCCCGGTGTCTTTGCTGACACATCCGCTCAACGAGAGAACCGCATTTCAATCAGAGGCTCTGGCCTTAATTCCTCTTTTGAACGACGCGGGATCAATGTGTACAGAGACGGAGTGCCAATAACACGTGCCAGTGGAATTACAGAGTTTCAAGAAATAGACCCGCTGTCGGTTAAATATATTGAAGTGTTTAAAGGCAGTAACGGCTTGCGATTTGGCACCAATGCACTGGGGGGGGCGATTAACATTGTTACGCCAACTGGGCGTAACTCAGAAACAAAAAATGCGGTTCGACTGGAAGCTGGCAGCTTTGGGTCAACGCGTTTAAACTTATCCTCCAGCGGGAAAACCGATAAATTTGACTACTACGCGGCGTTCACCAAGCTCGACAGCAACGGTTTTCGAACCCACAGTGACGTTGATAGTACTTATGGGTTTGGCAATGTCGGCGTTCAACTGACCGACAATATTGAAACTCGCTTTTACATCACTTCGTTGCAAGATGACTTTGAACTTGCAGGCAGCACCACACTTACCAATGCCTTGGAAAACCCAGAAACCGCCGTTGGTGAAACCTTTGTTCCCGCTCGGTTATCCTTTCTTGGCGGGCCCGGTTTATTTTCAGCCGTAGACGACGACTGGGATCGTAACCTCAAGGTGGAGCGTTTTGCCAACCGCACAACGATTGGTTTCAATTCATGGTCACTGGAGGTGGGCGCGTGGTTTGCTAATCGTGAGCTTGACCATGCTATTACTCGTTTTGCTGGCATTATCGTTCAAGAGGAAGACGAAATAGGCTTTAACTTTAGAGCGTCTAATGAACGAGAGGCCAATGAAGCTTTGATTTGGTCTGTCGGTGTGCGTTACAACGAGAGTGACAACGAAGCTAAGCGTTTCCGAAACGAATTTGGTGAACGTGGTAACCAAAGCTCTCAAGACTTCCAAGACTCAAATAACTTAGCGATATTCGGCCAAATATCGCTGCCAATAAACGATAAATTGAATGTTATCGCCGGAGCCCAGTACGTGCGCTCAGTGCGTGAAAACCAACACTCTCCTCTTAATCGATTCGACCTTGAAGACGACTCTGGCTCACTCACCTTTGACGAAATCGCACCAAGAGTAGGCTTACTGTGGGCCCCGAGCGAATCTCAACAAGTGTACCTGAACCTCAGCCGCGCGTATGAAGCGCCGGGCATTTCAGACCTAACGTCCGCTGGAGTTCTGCCATTTTCCCCATTGGAAATACAACAATCAACAACGGTTGAAATAGGCACTCGCGGTCAAGCTAATCAATGGTCGTGGGATATCTCTGCTTACAGAAGCAATATCGAAAATGAATTCATTGACCTAACGTCAGGTTTTGTTACCAACACCGTGAATTCCGAGAGCGACACCACCCATCAAGGAATCGAAGCGGGTATTGACTGGTTGCCAATCGTATCAGTTCTAGAACAAAACAAGCTGTCATTGGCTTGGAGGAATGTACTGACAGTCAATGACTTCACCTTCGATAATCACCCCGTTTACGGTAACAACGACTTAGCAGGTGTGCCCCAATTTAGTTATTTAACCGAGTTGTCGCTTCGTTCAGACAGTTGGAAGGCTGGCTTAAACCTTCGCTATGTTGACGATGGCCCCTACGTGGATTTTGCCAATACAATTCAGAGTGACGGCTATACCTTGGTCGGCTTTAACGCCTCATGGAACATTAATGACTCAATTCGTCTATTTGCTTCTGCGGAGAACGTCACTGATAAAGTGTATATCTCAAACATCAACACATTAGGGCTTGCAACCCAACGTAGCCAAGTTTTCACTCCTGGGCAAGGCCGAGCCGCCTACGCTGGAATCAGTTTGGATTTTTAATCAGACATTCACAATCACCCTAATCAAGGTAACTAAAAATGAGCAGCGTCAAACTTCGCAAGACTTCATTTGTATGGCATCGCAAGCTAGCGTGGTTTGGTTTGCTGGGCCTAGTGTTATTTATAATTTCCGCACTAACCCACCCTATTCTGTCTTGGACCGGCCCCAAGGCGGCCAAATTTCGGCCGCCATCCGCACAGATCAAGCCTGAAAGCTTGCATCACATTCCCAGCATACTTAAACGTCACAATATAGAATGGGCCTTGGTCATAAAAATCATTCCAAGTGACATCGGAAATGTATTGCAAGTCACTGAAAAAAAAGCACAATCCAGGCGTTATTTTGATCTTGGCAGCGGTGATGAACTGATGGAGTTTGATCGCAGACACGCCGTGTGGCTCGCCAATTATTACTTAGGCAATCAATCGCCCGCTCAAGTGAAAAGTGTTGAATTTAAAACGCAATTCAATTCGGCTTATCCGTGGGTTAATCGCCTGTTACCGGTATATCGAGTTCAATTTGAAGACGACGCTAATACCAGCACTTACATTTATACCGAGTTAAATGTTTTGGCAGGCATGGGCAACGACTACAAGACAATCATGCAATCAATTTTTCGAAACTTGCATACTTGGAGTTGGTTAAACAACGTTGAGTACGCACGCATTTTAATCATGGCCTTACTGCTGATTTGCGTAATGTTGCTAACGCTGGCCGGTATCGGTTTACTAGTATTGATGCGCGGGCGAAAAAACTCAACGCTCACTTCGAAAGCCCACAGATACATCGCCTATATCGTGGCCCTTCCTCTACTTTGCTTCTGTATATCGGGTTTTTATCATTTACTTCACTATGGGCTAGTCGACACGCATCGTGGCATGGTGACGGGTGACCCTATTGATTTACGAGGACTTAGCAATCACGTCAAGCTCAATGAGTTTCCAACAAGCGAACTGAATCACGCCTCACTTATATCGCACCAAGGTAACTTGTATTATCGTTTAAGTTTGCCACACAAAGCCGCCGCCAATCCAGACACATCAAGTAATGAGGAGCATGCTCATCATGCCGCCCGTGTGGCTAGGTACAAAGGCCAACCTACGGAAGCGGGTGGATTGTATTACTCAGCAATAACGGGCCTTAAGGCCAATGTAAGTGACCGAGAGATCGCCATGGAATTGGCCAGCAAACACCTGCACGAACCATTAGATAAGATCAGTGAGTCTAAGCTCATAACTCGATTCGGCATGCACTACGATTTTCGCAATAAACGCTTGCCCGTTTGGCAGGTAGATTTTGACAACAGCGTAGGTGATAAGTTGTTCATCGACCCGGCTACCGGAACCGTAGTTGACCGCTTGGTGGATCAAGATCGATACGAAAGCTACGCCTTCTCCTTTTTACATAAATGGAACTTCCTAACACCGTTTGTCGGACGATTTTGGCGAGATGTGCTGGTTGTGATTATTTTGGGGTTCTCATTGCTTATAAGTTGCCTAGGACTTGCGATGAAATTACGAAAAGGCATTTAGTATGATGAAAAGCATCGCCTCTAGATGTAAAGCTGGCACTCAACGCTGGTAAAAACGGTGGGCGTACCACTTTGTCTTTGTAGGGTGCATTAGAGTTTAAAATATATAAGCTAAATTAAGCGTTTAATTTAGCTTATATTGTAAATATCACGAAGAAGGTAGAGATAAACCACCATAGTTCTTCTAATCTAATCCTCGTTTATACACAGTGCAGACTCGTTCAAACAGCTCTTTTTCCTCCTCACCAAATCGAGCTAACTTGGGGCTATCAATATCAAACACCCCGCTTAATGCTTCGCTTATGAACGGCACAACAACTTCGGATTCACTGGCAGCATCACAGGCAATATGGCCTGGGAAGGCATGCACATCATTAACCACTTGTGTGGTTTGCTCGGCAAAGGCTGTGCCACACACACCTTTACCAATGGGAATACGAGTGCATGCAGGTTGGCCGGAAAAAGGCCCCAGCACTAGCTCACCTTCTTTTAAGAAATAGAAACCCACCCAGTTTACATCATCCATATGATTATAAAGAAGTGAAGCTAAATTCGCTGCATTGGCGATGGGGTCTGTCTCAGAGCTGATCAAGGCCTCAGCTTGCTGTAACAGTAATTCGTAATCTGTATTCATAATGATGCTTATCAACGTTATGGTGTGACAATCTGCCGTGGACTGAGGTCTATTAAATTAAGTCTTTCTATACGGCCAAAGCCAATGTTTTTCAAATGGGCAACAAAAGCATCCGATTCGATTTTTTTAGTGAAACTGGCAATATTTAAACTCTTTTGCGATGCGCTTTTAAACTTTTCATTTAAATCAATATTCAATTGGTTTTCTAGCAGGTCAGTTACTCGTTTTGCAATGGCGTGGCCAGAGTCAACCAGTGCAATGGCCTTGTTCGCTTTACTAAAAACCCGCTTGATTTCTTTTTGTAATAATGGGAAATGAGTGCAAGCAAGCACCAAAGTGTCTAACTCTTGTTCCTTTATGAATGGTAATAAAACGGCTCTTAATTCATTGAGACAAACAGTGTGACCCCGCAATTTACCTTCAGCGATATCAACCAGCTGTTTGGAACCGACTTTCACTACCACGCAGTTTTCAGCAAAGTCACTGATCAACTTATCTGTATAAGCACGCCCCACTGTGGCGGGTGTGGCTAATAAACCGATAACATGAGTCTCAGTCAGCTCTGAAGCGGGTTTAATCGCCGGTACCACGCCTACCACAGGCACGCTTAAACGTTCCCTTAAGGTTGGTAAACAAACAGTGCTTGCGGTATTACACGCTAAGATCAATATATCGGGTTCATAAGAGTCGCAGATCGATTCCGCAACCCTCATCACTCTTGTAAGAAGTTGGTCTTCTGACTTTACCCCGTAAGGATAGGCTTGGTTATCGCTAACAAACACACACTCAACAAACGGAAGTGCCGTCTTCATTTCATGGTAGATACTAAGCCCACCTACCCCTGAGTCATAAATCGCTATCTTAGCCATTATTTTGGCTCATTAGGTTGTTAACCAGCGGCCTGCAATTGCTCTACATAGGCTTTAACACCCTCTTCCACTTTGGCAAACGTTTTATTGTATTGCCCAGATACAGTCAGATTATTCAGGTCAGCTTTGGTGTAGCTTTGGTACTTACCCACCAGTGCTTGCGGAAACTCGATGTATTGAATTTTGCCTTCAGCAACCCAATCGTCAGTGCTTTTACCCTCATCTTCAAGCGTATTTAACACCGCCGTGGCCACATCATTAAAGCTTTGCGCACGGCCAGTGCCCACATTGAACACACCGTTGCCTTCAGGGTGTTCTAAAAAGTGCAAGTTAACATCGACCACGTCCTCCACCCAAACAAAATCTCTTAACTGCTGGCCATCACCATAGCCACCACTGCCAGCAAATAATTTCACAAAACCTTGGTCGTGATACTGGTTAAAAAAATGATACGCCACTGAGGCCATGCGCCCTTTATGCTCTTCGCCCTTTCCGTAAACGTTGAAGTACCGAAGCCCAACAACCTGAGATTCAGACAAATGGCCGTTTTTGCGCACGTAGCGATCAAAAAGCAATTTTGAATAAGCATAGGCATTCAATGCCTGCTCGTATTTCGGCTCTTCTATGAAGGTTTCGCCGCCGCCATACACCGAAGCAGAAGAAGCGTAGATATAGGGAATGCTATGCTCAGCGCAGTAATGAAACAACGATTTTGAATATTCGTAGTTTGTTTCCATAATATAGCGCCCATCACTTTCCATGGTGTCAGAACAAGCACCTTGATGGTAAATAGCCGTGGGGCCACCGAACTCCACGCCTTGATTAATACGATTCAGAAACTGGTCTTTGTCCATGTAGTCTTCAATATCACAGCTTTCGATATTCTTGACCTTATTTCCATCACTCAAGTCATCAACCACCAAAATGTTGTTCAAACCACGCTTGTTTAAACCTTTAACCAAATTTGAGCCGATAAACCCAGCTCCACCGGTGACGATAATCATAGTAATACCTAGTTAATTATTTACAGCCGCGTTTTGTTTGAATACGCTAATTTACGCGACCTGTTTATGTCAAATAAAAAGTCTTAAATAAGAAGTTAAACAATCATCTATCTTGTTTTAAAACAACGTTTAACTGGTTAATTTAGTGATGACTTCGTCAATGGTCGCGACCGCAGTGCCAAGCTTACCTACCACGATCCCAGCAACGGTGTTCGCCAGTGTTAATTTATCTTTTTCACTAAGTTCACTGACAGTAGCCAATGCCATTAAAGAAATGACGGTGTCGCCCGCGCCACTGACGTCATACACCTCCAGTGCCGTGGCTGGAGAGTCAACTTGCCGGCCATCTGCACAAAAGAGGCTCATTCCTTTTTCACTACGAGTAACCAAAAGGTATTCAAGCTCTAATTCTGCACGTAATGCTTGAGCGCGCTCGGCAAAATCACTTTCGGAGTGACAGACGCCCGCTACAGCCTCAAACTCCTTCATATTAGGGGTAATCAATGTTGCGCCACGATAGCGAGAATAGTCATTGCCTTTAGGGTCAATGATCACCGGTACATTTTGAGCCTTAGCAAGCTCAACCATGGTGGCCACATGAGTTAGGCCGCCTTTACCGTAATCTGATAGCACCACCACATCCGCGGTTTTAACCGACGAGGCAAACCCTTCAAGACACTGTGCTAACACTTCGTCGCTCGGCTTTTCATCAAAGTCAGCACGCAATAACTGTTGGTTTTGAGCCACCATTCTTAACTTGACAATGGTGTTAATCCCCTGATCAACAATTAATGACGTAGTCGCACCATAGTGCTGGATAATCGATCTGATTTCCCGGCCAGCGTCGTCGTCGCCAATAACGGATAGAAGCTCACACTGAGCGCCTAATGACAGTAAGTTGTGGGCCACGTTAGCCGCACCACCCGCACGAGACTCTTCACTTTTCACGGCAAGCACGGGCACCGGAGCCTCTGGAGAAACACGATCAACCGTACCAAACCAATAACGATCAAGCATCACATCGCCAACAACCAGAGCTTTAACGGCGGAAAATTGATTCGGACTAATATTCATATAGAAACTGGGATGGCTAAGACTTAGTCAACTGCAGCGGGTTCAGTAAAGGCACTGGCTCATTGCCTTAATAACAAGGTCAACATTGAATGAGCGACTAGTTAGACCTACCGATGCCATAATACTTAAATCCGTTGTCGGCTAGCGAATGCGGGTCATAAATGTTGCGCCCATCAAAGATAACGGCTTCTGAAAGCTGGCTTTTAAGTCGCTCAAAATCAGGGCTGCGAAATGTCTTCCACTCAGTCACAATGACCAGAGCATCGGCTGTTTCAGTGGCTTCATACATGTCGTCAACAAATTCAATGGAATCGCTGATAGGCTCAAGCATATGAGAAGCCTCTTGCATCGCAACCGGATCGTAAGCTTTGACTGTCGCTCCGCGCTCAATCAAACCGTTAATAATAATCGCACTGGGCGCTTCACGCATATCGTCTGTATTGGGTTTGAATGCCAAACCCCAAACGGCCACCGTTTTACCTGACAAGTCTTTGCCCATATGAGCATCGATTTTGTGTAATAACACGTATTTTTGATCTTGGTTAACGGCTTCAACCGCATCCAATATCCGCGCATCGTAACCGTGCTGTTTAGCCGTTCGGTGCAATGCTTGCACATCTTTAGGGAAACAAGAACCGCCGTAACCACACCCTGGATAAATAAAATGATAACCAATGCGTGGGTCTGAACCTATGCCTTGCCTAACCAGTTCTATATCAGCATCCAAACGTTCAGCCAGGTTCGACAACTCATTCATAAAAGAAATTTTCGTTGCCAACATCGCATTTGCCGCGTACTTGGTAAGCTCCGCAGATGGAATATCCATAACGATCAGGCGTTCATGGTTACGATTAAACGGCGCGTAAAGCTGGCGCATCAAGGTGACGGCCCGCTCATCATCCGCACCAACAACAACCCGGTCAGGCTTCATAAAGTCATCAATTGCCGCGCCTTCTTTTAGAAACTCTGGATTAGAGGCCACACCAAACTCAATATCAACGCCACGCAGTGCAAGCTCTTCTGAAATCGCTTTTCGAACTTTTTCAGCCGTGCCAACAGGAACCGTCGACTTAGTAACCACTACTCTATACTCTTGAAGGTTTTGGCCTATCGCACGTGCCACAGCCAAAACATGAGACAGATCTGCCGACCCATCTTCATCTGGCGGCGTGCCTACGGCAATAAAAATAACCTCGGCATGGTCAACCGCCAGTGTAATATCCGTTGTAAATTTCAAGCGCTCTTGAGCTACGTTTTGTTTTACCAGTTTTTCAAGCCCCGGCTCGTAGATAGGAATATCGCCACCAAGCAGCATATCGATCTTGGATTGATCTTTATCCACGCAAAGAACTTGATTTCCGACGTCGGCAAAACAGGTGCCTGTTACTAGGCCAACATAGCCCGTTCCAACAATAGAGATTCTCATACAGTGATTTAAGTAAAATTTTTGACGTTTAGGCAACCGATGTATAACCACATAACCAACTAAGCTAAATGACGATCAGTAAATGCATTGATTATTTCAAGGCCACCCAGAAATGATAATAAACCCGTCACAACAACCACAACTAAAAAGTGGCCTTTAGACGATGCAACAAAGATTCAAGCTACGATAGCCCAACAGCAAATCAAAACAGAAGCGCAATAATAGACTATTCATACTTTTTCGTCACAAAAAATGGGTATAAAAGGCCGCCCATTATACCGTCGATTAACGACTTTAGGCGCATCGTGATGGCGACGGATAAACCCAACGCCGGACTATAACCCATTAATACAAATACGCCGCTGTAGGCAAACTCCATTAAAAATAAATTACCAAACGAAATGGGCAAATTCATTAACAGCATAATGACAGGAGTCGCAATCAATACATCTAAGAAAGCAACATCAGATTCAAACACCAAAGCCGTTACGTAAACATTGACTACCGCAATAAAATAAAATAAAAAGGAGTTTGTAAACGCGCCAAGCAATGCCAATGATGAGTTACGGTACGCTGAAATCGACTCCAATAATTTATCAATTTTACTAAACACAAAACCAAATTTTGGAGCAAAGCCAATCACCAGAACTTTGACGTTGGTGTAGGCGCGAAGGTCTAATATAAGCCAAGCCATAAAGGCTAAACCAACAGCAAAAGCGGCTAAACTGAGATAGATGATTGCGGAATCAAAACGAGACAGTTGCGCAAGCACAGACACAGACGCAATCAACAGTAACACCAGAACTCCCGTATAACGCTCCACGAAAACCGAAGCCATAGCATCGGCATGTCGGCCCGTAAACTTTCCAAGCTCATAACTTCTGACCACATCCCCACCAACACTGGTCGGTAAAATTTGATTGTAAAATTGACCCACTAAATAATAGGAAAAAGCCCGCCAGTACCCAACCACAATATTTTGCGCACGAATCAACATCCACCATTTCAGCGCGGACACAATATTAATCAATAGGCCAATTAAGACCGACAACACCAATACTAAGAAGTTGGCTCCCGTGAGGGTCTCGATCAAAACACGCCGCCCCTGCTCGGTCATCAAGCCAGCTTGATACACCAGCAGGCAGAGAAGTGCAACGGCAACGCAAATTTGCAGTATTTTGGCTAACGGTTTATTCAAGAGAGGTCTAATCGAAGTTGTGAGCTAAAAAATAGGTCTTTTTGGCGTTTTTTTATGAATTGTAACTGGGATTTAATGTGCAAAGTAAGTATTATCCCGCTCTTTCGAAAACCACCTGTTTGTAACATAAAATGACCCAAGCATCTGCACGACACATATTGGTGTCTACTGAACAATCTTGCATAGATCTGCAAGGTAAGATTAACGCTGGTGAAATCACATTTGAAGCCGCCGCCGCCGAACACTCTCAGTGCCCCTCAGGTAAACAAGGGGGTGATTTAGGCAGCTTTGGGCCAGGCATGATGGTTCCTGAGTTTGATCGTGTTGTATTTAACGAAGAAGTTGGTCAAGTACACGGCCCAGTACAAACTCAATTTGGTTATCACTTAGTGGAAATAACCAGCCGTCAAGGTTAATTATTTCTTTGAGTCTGGCAAACCTAACTTAAATTGGTTATTCAAGCTCAGCTCACCAGTGCCTCAAAGAATTCCTATCTAAAGAGTTCCTATCTGTAGGGGCTCTTTTTTGAATTGATCAATAATCACTTTTCTGTTTAAAGATACAGCCTTACGGTAAAAAACAAACCGGCGCTTAAAAGCACCACTAACAGGCTGTGGAACCTTGCTAGACTTAACGCAATAGCCACGACCGTGGCTATTAAATAATCCCAACCGGCTATCGCAATCGGCAAACGCTCATCGGCAACAAACACAATGGGTGCCCAGATCGCTGTTAATACTGCGAGACTCGAAAAACTCAAAAAGCGCTTTAATCTATCTCCGGGTTTATACTTAATTCCGTTAGCGAGAAACACAAAACGGTTTATATAGGTAATGCAAGCCATGCCGAAAATGGTTAACCAAACCATTACATTTCCTCCGAATTAATTTCTGGCTCAACTTTAGTTTCGTGGTGTTTTTTATCAGGGCCAACAACGCTAAGCGCGTACCCCGTCGACATTCCAATAAGCGTGGCTAGAATAATATAACTTTCTGAAAGGTAAGGCTTTAACAGTACAGCGGACAGCCCACTGACAATCACAGCAACCACTTCTGGTACTCTTTTGAGTTGATCAAAGGTCATGGCAACAAAGGTCGCGACAATGGCGAAATCCAGCCCTAATGATTCTAAATTTCCAAACCGGTTGCCAATCAAAATACCCATAAGCGTAGATAAGTTCCATACCAAGTAAAATGTAAACCCAGAAACCAAAGCAAACGGCAATGAAAAGGCCCCGGTACGTTTAGTGTGAGCTTCTGAAACGGCAAACATTTCATCTGTGAGTACAAAAGCAACAGCCAATCGTTTAGGCAAACTTAATTGTTCCACATGAGATCGAAACACAATTGAGTAAAGTAAGTGTCGGGCACTAATCACGGCCGTTGATCCGTAAATTGAGACCAAAGGAACACCGGTCGCCATCATCGATATTCCAGACAGCTGTGCTGCACCGGCGAACACCAGCAAAGATAAACACTGAGCTTGAACTAAAGACAAGCCCGCCTGCATAGCGAGCGCCCCCGTGAGTACTCCCCATGGAATTATCGCAATTGAGAGCGGTAATATCGCAACCACTGCTTTAGAATACAGAGACAAATCGTATGGCTTCATTTGTAAAAACTTGAACTTGATCTGACAAAACCTACTTCCGAGTTCAGATATTGTCTGGCAACTAATGATGTATGAATTGGTAGAAAATTGCCCTTAAGGGTCATTTTTAGAAATGAGTAAAAGCAAGTAATCTTGGGAGAAGCGCGTCGGGCGGGTTACCCGCCGCCGCCGCAAGGATGATTTTACGACTCGATATTGTCACCGATACTATTTGTTTACTGGCGCGCTAATTTAGATTAACGCATGCAATGAATTAGTCTTCAGTTTGCCCACAGCGGCCATGTCTAAAATTTCAAACTGAATTAACTTTGAATATCTGGACTATATTTTAAGTACCAGAGTTATGAGCTATCATTTCATATTCGACCTAATATCATGAAGCTTCGAGATTGGAAGGTACAAAATTGCTGTCGCGGCAAGACCAAATAATGAAATTCTTTGCGTCCAGATGTCAGTACGAGCAGCATCTATATTAAGATAGACCTGCGCAGCATTTGTTATCAACTTTTTACTGTTTCGCAGATTCTCCAGATCAGATATAAACCCATTTTGCAGCATAGCATTTGCGAACATGATCCCATAAATGTGCCAAGTGAATGCGGCATATAAAACAGTCATACCTCCAATTTTCAGCCAGCCAATCTCTCTGAATACTAAATGTGATGCTCCTATATAAGCGAAGCTGACGCCAAACCAAAACGCAACGTGCGTCCAAATTCGGTTAACTGTTTCTGAGAGAAGATACATTATTTCATATTCAGACATATGCCTGTCCTCTTTTATAACCTAGTATTCAAAATGTTATACTGAAACTGGGGTAGTACTCCATTTACCTTACTTTTGAGACATTAACCGAACAAATTAGTCATCAGAATCAATCGCTTCTAATTAGTGAGGCTGGAGAATTAATTTATATATGCGTTAATCCCATTCAAAGCTATATTCTCTACTTTCACTCTTAATATTTGAATCTCCCGCTGCTGATAATATTTTGGATTCTTCGAATACCTTAACTTTAATAGGCCTTAAGGTGTCTGGATAGACCAGTGCCTCTACTGTTATAACTCTGGAGGCTGAGTTAATACTATCCAATTCATCAAAAAGACTTGGGTGGGACTCTTCTATCTGCGGCAAAAGAGACTTTATGCTTGAAAGTGAGTCGGTAACTGTAATTATGGACTTCATTGTCAACGTGGCCGTGCCATCTTTTTGCTTTTGTCCATATCTGATGATTTGTTTAGATGGTATTTGAATGCCCAAAAAGCTCGCTAGAAAGTTCTGTTCATCCTCTTCACCTGGACCAATATCCAAAGTAGACCATGAACATACCCAATAGCACCAACCTTCAAAAGCCTGTCCATAAAGCGCTTCTAGTACGCGCTCATTTTCTAAAAGTCGATCATACTCAGGGCTGTTTACGGCATCAGAAAGTTTGATTAAGTATTCATCGAAACCCACGATATCAACTGGGTCGCCGTTTGAATCTATTAGGAGTGATGGAAAAGACAGTGATGCAAAAACCGTAGTTGCTAATTCAGGCGTATTGGCCTCGATGCCATTAACGACGGGCGAATTAATGTCAGACTGCTCCAAAAGAAAGCCGGTGTCAGTAGCAGATAAATTAATTTTATATTTTCCAGAGACAATGTATTGGCCTTTACTAAATTTCGCCGTTACTGTAGCTGAGGACTTATCCCAGTTGAAGTTGGGGCTATCAGATGCCGTAGCAACATTTAATCCAAGAAAGATAGTAAGTAATAAAAGAAAAAATTTCATGGTACTCCGATACACAGAAAAGTAGAAATCAAACTAACTTCAGCATTTGACAACAAGAAAGATTTTTGAGGAAACCACTATTGCTGGCCGCTATTATGACTCAAACGATTGAAACCGAATGACCGCTTTGAGTATGATTCTGCCTTTTTGAAAAGTAAAGCCCATTTGCCAGACTTCGTTTAACCTCGATTTTTGAAGCGCCAGGTCGAGTTCAAGCTTTTACACTTCATTACCTGTTTGTATCTCCTAGGGCCGTGTTGTATTACTTGAATCAAACATGAACAGGGATTGCGCTCTATTTTAGAGGCAACATCATTGAATAGTTTTCTAAAATCTGACCACGAAGAGCTACTTTATTCGCTCTTTTATATCTAAAACCAGCCATTTCAAATACAGGCCTAGCGACCTTGCTGGCTTCCACAATAATGGCGGCATATTTCAACTCACGCGCACGCTTTATCGCTGTCATTAACAACGCCTTTCCGACGCCCTCACCCTGATGATCTTTGTGTACGTAAAAACAGTCAATGTGGCCTTGGTTACTCCCTTTATTCTCGCCTTTCTCCAGCTCCAAAAAACCGACAACACGGTTATTTTGGACAGCCACTAAGGGTTTCTTTTCCGACAGCCGTGCCTGCCACTCAACGTAATCTGGAGGTGTGGGTGCCCAAGCCTCCTTTTGTGCAGAATCATAAAGCACCCTGGAAATTGAATGCACGGCTCCATGAAATAGGTCAGCAATCTGATCAGTGTCTATCTGACGATACGCCCGTATCTGCATCGCATTCATTATTATTTAATTAAGCTAACGATTTCGACTGGGTTTAATTATACAGTACGGACGTTTCTATGCGTTGATGTAGTGGGCTGGTTCTCGGAAAATGAGCCTTCAGAAATTCCATTTGATCAACCAAGATCCTTCGGCCCCGTAAGTAAACATATTCTGCATGAGTGGGCGTAAAAGGAACCGCCAACAAGGCCATTCCAGCTTGTTCTGGTGTTCGCCCCGCTTTGAAATTATTACAGCGTTTGCAAGCTGTTACTACGTTATTCCAAGTATCGCCCCCTTGTTGTGAGACAGGCCTCACATGGTCGCGAGACAACTCTGAGCGATGATACTCTTTTCCACAATACAAACACAAATGACCGTCTCTGGCGAATAAGGTTTTGTTCGCCAATGGTGGCGTATACCGATCACGGTCCTGATAATTGTGGCGTGTCTGCCCTGCCGTTGCAACGATGGAGTTGACATTAATCACGCTCTGTTCACCGGTTTGTGAATTAATCCCTCCACGAACTCGATAAAGCAAGTCACCGCAACTGTAGAGGACTTGGCCCAGGTGATAGCAATGCACAGCCTCACGATAGCTGATCCAATCTAACGGCATGCCCGCGGCATCAGTTCGTAGTACTTGCTGGTTAAAGTCGTAATCCACGTGCTTCGCCCTCCAGTTCTGATCGATGTTTGTCTTACCTAACTTACTGCGCTATCAATGCTGTGCTATCGATATACGCGATCAATAGCTATGACAAAAAGCCTAAGGCGCGTCTATGGCTTTACAAGCCGAGCATACCCATAACCTCTAAAAGTAAAATTCTAGCTCTTGGTTATAACAAAAATATTTCAATCGCACAGCATAAAGCAAAAAAATAGTTAACCGAAAACCAACAACGAACGCCTTAAGCTCGGAACTCAAGCGGTGCATTACAAGAATTGGCGTGCCACTTGTGAGGCTAGCTCCCTACTTTGAGGGTTCCAAGAGTCCATTAAACTCGCGTACGTAAGCAGCGGGGGAACGATATTTCGAAATAAATCGTTCGGCACCTCAAGCCCCCAAAATTTCTCAATGATTTCAATGCGTGCCAAACTTTTGCCCATAGGCTTAGAGCTTAAACGGTCTATTTGTTGCGCGGGGATTAAGTTTAAATCGTCAATTAATCGACGCTCTTTATGTTTATCAACAAAAATTTCCGCGCCAGAACCAGAACCAAGCGCTGTCTTCACCGACGCTTCACCACCTAACCAAGCACCGTAGCAGTCTAACTCTATTGAACTAAACCAGTCATGATCTTGTGTGTAGTACACACCTAATGAGTATTTTTCTCTAAGGCTTGGGTATGACTCGACCCATTTTTTCACAAGCTTGGTACGTCTTCCCCATGCGTACTTGCCTTTACTTGTTAGGATAAATTTTTGATTTTTTAGCTCTCTTAGAACCCAACCAATCGTCCCCATTGATACCCCAGCGTGATCGGCAATTTTTCGATAATTCGCATTTAACAGACCGTCGTTTGTCAACAAAGCCAATATCACACGCAACCCAGTGTCGATAAACAATCTCGCCGCCTTTTCTTGAACAAAGTCATCTTTTGGCCTTTTACCTTGAATAAACACGTAAACTGGTGGAAGGTTTAGATAAGCATTACCAACATTATCCAAATAGTTAATACCAGACTCACGAAAACGTTCAGCGTCTTCGTCATTGATGTAATCACAAATCACCAAATCTTCGTTTTTATTCGTCAATTCAATTAATTCAGCCATGGTTCGACTGCTTATCACGCCTTCTCTTAAATGGGTCACAAGTTGTGTTTTTAGGCTATCAAATTGAACAACGGCTTCGTACACACCGGTCCGTGAAGGTGTTCCAGTGAATGGTGCCCCCGTTAGTTGCCCAACCAGACCAGTCTGAAAACGTAATTGCTCTAAGGCTCGACCGGCCTTAACTCTCTCGTTCATTTTATATTTTCTGTTCGTACACGAGTAAGCATCGGGGTACGTCCGCACCCCGACACCTATCATTGATTGCTTTTCACCTTAGCCCAACCCTATTTTGCACTCCTAATTGGGTAAGACGTTTCCATCGTGCTTTTTGCGTTTACTCGCCAGCCACCTTTTGGTTTTCTTCTTGCTCAAGCTTAGCTTCCAGCTCTTTTAAAGCCCGATACTCCTCATTACTCAATAATGCTTTCTCGGTGTCTGTCATCTCTGAGAGTAATTTGACGGCTTTTTTAGATTCGCCAGTCACGGGGTCAATATACATCCGTTTATCATGACCTTTTTTATCGCCAGCGTGGCCAACTAAAGTAACCGCCATTACGGCTACCAATCCTATTGCTAATAACGTTTTTTTTGCGTGTTGCTTTTTTCGAGAAAAGGGGTTCATGTTACTGCCTCATTTACAAAATGGTTATTTGAGACCCTATTGATGTCATCCACCTAATGTCAGTTGAATGACGCGACGACAGCTGGGTAGAACCGTAATCATCGGAGTCTCAAGTTGTAGGGTTAGTCTTACTCATCGTCGTGCTGAGTAACGACGTGAAGAAGTTTAGACACTTAAAAGTCGTTCGAGACCGTAAATAAAAACGGTTTAATCAGAGAGCGCCGCAGCATTACTTAGAATTTAGAAATTACAAAATAGCAAAGATGAGCAAATGCAGGCTGTTGCTTACTTGAGATCAGTCCTTTCTCATAGAATAAAAAAGTTAATGTGGCAGCGGATTACTTATTAGTAATATCCAAACTCAAAAGAACGATAATAATCAGCAAGTTGAGTGACATTGAAAGGCTTCTTCGTCAGCCTACAGCGTTATTAAGCAACGAATTTTTTCCACGCCCCGAAAGGCTCCCAAATGGCATCCATGTCCTTTTTTGCTAGTTCCTGACTATGCCCAAGCTCAACACACCGATACCTGTAAACAAAAGCAGAAACACGCATATTCGCGGCACAGTGTACCCAAAGCTTATCCGTATCATTGGCTGTCATTAATTCAATAAAAGACTGAAAGTTATCTTCACTGGGGTGTTTGAAGTCAACGGGTAAGTGTTCGTATTTCAGGCCAAGCTGCGTGACTGTTTTTTCTTCATCGTTTAAAGCGTTTTCAGCCGAGGAGGGAGCCAGATTAATAACGGTTTCAATGCCTAATTCCTTAATCACTTCAAATTGCTTCTCCGTAGGCTGACCCGAGGTATATAAAGCCCAGTCAGTGGTTGAAATACGGTGATAATTGTAAATAGATTGAAGTGATTTGCGTTTAAAGCTGATGCCAGTATGCTTCTCACTTAGTGAGTGTAAATACCCGAATGCCGTTTTTAATGTATTTATTTTCATAGCTCAACATTTTAACGTTACTGGTAAAACCTGAATACCCTGTTACATAAATAGCTGCGCCCGTGCAGACCTAACAATAGCGGACTTCCCCTTATGCAAGATGCTGTGTCATGCAACATGCTGTGCCATACGAAAAAGGCGAGCCATTAATGACTCGCCTTTCAACGCTAGCTTCAAACTTCTAAAGCTAATCTTACTTATTCAGCTACAACCGTAACATTCACGTTAAAGCTTACTTCTGGGTGAACAATTACATTAACTTCGTATTCGCCAATCAGTTTAAGTGGGCCTTCTGGAAGCTGCACTTCTGACTTCGCAAGTTCAAAGCCTTTAGCACTGAATGCTTCAGAAACCTCAATAACACCAACAGAACCAAACAACTTGCCTTCATCACTGGCGCGACCAGAGATTTCAACAGACTTGCCTTCCAGTTCGGTAGCACGTGCTTTAGCGGCCTGCAGTTTGTCAGCCGATGCTTTTTCTAACTCAGCACGGCGTTCTTCAAACATTTTTATGTTGGTTTCAGTTGCAACGGTCGCCAAACCTTGAGGAACCAAGTAATTACGAGCGTAACCTGGCTTCACATTGACCAAATCGCCTAAATTTCCTAAGTTTACAATTTTCTCTAATAGGATTACTTGCATGATGTTCTCCTATTTATGACTGTCGGTGTATGGCAACAGGGCTAAGTAGCGAGCATTTTTAATCGCTGACGCCAACTGACGCTGAAAACGTGCAGCGGTGCCTGTGTTGCGGCTAGGGATGATTTTTCCAGATTCAGAAACGAATGACTTTAGCGTTGCCAAATCTTTGTAATCAATATGAGTGGCGCCTTCAGCGGTAAAACGACAAAAGCGACGACGCATTTGGCGAAAGCCACCACGTCTTTTCTTAGGTGCATTGCGTCTCATTACTCAGCCTCCTCTTCGGTAGTTTCAGCCGCCGCGGCTTTTTCAGCAGCAACAGCCTTTTCAGCAGCGGCCTTTTCAGCCGCCGCGGCTTCTTCAGCCGCCTTTGCTTCGGCTTCAGCACGAGCCGCATCACGCTCTTCATCACGCTGACGCTCGGCTTCCACTTCTTTCATCATGATTGATGGTTCAGTTTCAGCACCTTTG
Source organism: uncultured Arenicella sp. (assembly GCA_937974565.1). Classification (GTDB taxonomy): domain Bacteria; phylum Pseudomonadota; class Gammaproteobacteria; order Arenicellales; family Arenicellaceae; genus Arenicella. The sequence continues at coordinate 63,445 of CALJWL010000017.1, read as the reverse complement.
GTCTTCAACACAAGGTTACGAATGATGGCGTCATTAAAACGGAATAGATTTTCAATTTCATCCAACGTTTCTTGACTTACTTCAACATTCATCATGATGTAGTGAGCTTTGTGGATCTTATTGATTGGGTATGCTAACTGGCGGCGACCCCAGTCTTCGTAGCGATGAACGGTACCACCGCCCTGCTCGATAACGCCTTTATAGCGATCGGCCATTGCGGTGACCTGCTCGCTTTGATCTGGATGCACCAGATACACGATTTCGTAATGTCTCATTTGAGCTCCTCACGGTTTAAAAGTCTCCCACCCGCTTGATCATTAGTAAGTTGCGTTTTTCACAACTTAAATTAAAAAAACAGTGGTGAGACAAGGAGTGTGAATAACCAGCAGCCCTACTTGTTCGTCTAACAACGTCCAACTAAACCACTGATTACTCTCGAATTTTCGCGGTTAAATTGATTGTAAAGCCAACCATATTCAACGGCGAAGCGGGATTCTAGCCGAATGACCTAAAACTTGCAAAGAAAACACGGCTAAAAGACAGTAAAATAGGGCCATTATAACCCCACTCTTAATTACTTATATGTCGCCTCATTATCAAATCTCCGAACACGTATCATTGACCGAAGTGGATAATGATGCGGTCTTGTTGGACTGTGAGTCAGGGGCTTATTTCGGGTTAAACCACGTTGGCCTGATGTTGGTAAACTTATTGCAGCAAGGCTTAAACCAAGAAGCGGCACAGCGCAAGCTTGCTGCTCATTACAACGTATCAGAGCCGCAAATTGTGGATGACATCAACGCCCTTATCAATGAAATGCTTCAGCGAAACCTGTTAAATAAATCTGATCCACAAACGCCTTGATAGGACAGCGTAAAGGCTCCGCCAACAGCAACATTAACGAAACCAGACGTTCATTTGATATTTTCCACAAGATTTAATACCAATATGCGGCCAACCCCTCAAGATCTGACGGATTTAGCAAATTTGATGCACAACACTGGTGTCGACAAAAACCAAGAAATCGACCACTCAAACATAACGCTGGAAAAGCTTGATTATCATGGAATTTCAGCGCTAATTAACCAGAATGCCTTATTCGATAAGACGCTTAAAACCGAGCTAAGCAAGAGAAAGCCTTTGTTGGTCGCCAATGAAGTTTTAAAGCACAAGGAACTGCTGAGCCTTTTTAAGGCGTTCCAAACAGCAGGGCTAGACAAATACGTTATATTTAAAGGCACTGCATTGGCCTATAGTTGCTATGAGAAGCCATGGCAGCGTCCCAGAAGTGATACCGATATATTCATATCGAAAGAGGAATTAGACTTATTTGCTTCAGTATTTGAACGCCAAGGGTATCAAAAATTATTTGCTACCAGTGGTGAGTACATTTCTTATCAAACCACATTTGGCAAACACTTAACACCTAACAGCACACTTAATCTAGACGTACACTGGCGCATCAGTAATCGTCAATGTTTAACTCACGCATTTAGTATTGATGAATTGTTATTGGGCGGGACCACCTTAGATTCATTTGCTCACACAGCCGTTATTCCCAGTACAATAAACAGCCTACTTATTTGCTGCTTGCATCGCTTAGGGCATCATAATAATGAAGAGCGGCTGGCATGGCTTTATGACATTCACCTTCTCGCAAGTGGGTTAGGAGATACCGACTGGGCCACCTTTATTGCTTCAGCTCGAGACAAAAAACTAGCACGACTCTGTGCGGATGGCTTAACGTGTTCGGTAGAGTACTTTCACACAAACATCCCTGATGATACCGTGGCCAAGTTAAATGCGTCGCCGTTAACAGACGAACCAAGCAGCGCGTTATTAAAACGGGGGCTTCCAGCGTGGAAACTTCTATTGATTGACCTTAAAGCCATTTCCACTTACAAAAACAAACTTAAATTTTTGTTTGAGATGGCGTTTCCGCCACCGAGTTATATACTTAAAAAGATGAACACAAACTCGCTATTAAAAGCGTATATGGTTCGTGCATGGCAAGGCATTATTGGGTTAAACAAAACCAAAAAATAATGAATGACGACCGTTAAAAGGTTGACTATTTAATTTTCACGCTTTAATTGAGGCAGATAATCCGCTATTTGTTCTCGTAATTCAGTAAGTTGCATTAAATCTCTGGGGTAAGACAACTCTACCATAGGCACCTTACTGGCAACGTAATTAGCAAATTTAGTGTGTCGGCGCATAATTTTTTCGTCAAATAATTTAACCGCCACCGTATGACGAACAAACTGCAGCATAGCTTCACTTTTCGACATTATACGAAAGTTAATCGCATCGGCTGGTTTCGGGTTCAGTCGTAAAATAAGGTCAATGGCAGGGTCATCATTGCTCAAGCCTTGCGCACACGCATTCTCGAGCTTAAGTTGAGGAAAGTCTTTAGATAAGCGAATCCCACTCACGTTTTTTTCGTATAAAATCGGCAAAATATCATCAGCCAATTGCTGCCACCCATCCCCAGCTTGCCACGCTAAAGTTGATTTGCCCACACCAGATTCGGCGGTAATCGCGATCACCCCTTGTTTAGTAGCCACGGCACTTGCGTGCAAACAATACGTTTTAAGCGAGGCTAATAAAACAATCATGGCAGGTCCAGTTACTAACTGAACGTTAACCGCATTCGCAAAACCGCCGTCACGAATCAAGTGAATATGGTTGTTAGAGAAGTCGATTTCACACACTAACTCGCCGTCTAATTCAAACCTAGCAAAGTCATCTAAGCGTCGAAATGACACTTCTCGCATTCGATCGCCAAACGGCGCTGGCCCGCTGTAAATTTCAGGCATATCGTTCGAGTCTATGGTCAGGTCCAAACACTCCTGCGCCACCATAGAGGCCTCAACCACGGCTTCCACTGGGGCTTGGTCAATATGAAAACTTTTGAGAACAGGGCATGCCGTCTGGAATAACACCTGCTTACCAGCCAGGTTGTAAATCTGCGCTTGCGACCAGTCGTAAGAACTTAGTGTACTGACTATTATCATTGCTATGCTTGATTTGAAAACGTTTTAATTAGATAAAATTGGCAAACATTATCCAATTTTATTGTCAGCCAACAGCCAACCATCGAAATACAATCAATAGTATATAAAATCAATAGCTTAGCATAGGAATTTATAGAATAACCTTAATCAAAAGCAATAATTGCATATTAACACCCAGGGAAACGCAAGCGTCAAACAAGCGATACAGCCATACTGTTCATGGCTTAGCGACGCTATTTTTTTTGAAACTGCGCTTCATTGGTTGTAGGTTTACTTCTTCACTAACCACGTGACGCGGCTGTTGTAAAACGTGGATGACCGCCTTAGCCACGTCATCTGAATTAAGAACGAACTCTTGCCCTTCCATGGGAGCAAAGTTAAGTTGCTCAAAAAAGGCCGTGTCAACTGGCCCTGGATTAATCAAGTGAACTCGAATATTTGAGTTAGATGTGTCCGCACGCAGCGACTGCGCTACCCCCCGCATTGCAAACTTAGTTGCACAATAAACACTGCCTGTCTTGCCTCCCGCCAATGCCGACTCGCTACCAATAATCACCATATCACCGCCGCCTTGTCGTTTCATCAGCGGCAGATAATGTTTTATAAGAAACAAGTTACTGGTGAGGTTGGTGTTGATTAACTGTTGAATTTGCGGGTGAGAAAACTGCTCTAAACCACCAAACTGACCTAGACCGGCGTTCAAAATTAAGGTGCCGATAGAGCTAGGAAAACCGGAAAGTGCCTTGCTAAGCAATTCAAGGTTACTTAAATCACACGCCAAATGAGTGAATCTAGACTCAGCTTCGATATTAGCTGGACTTCTTGATACGCCTGTCACACAGACACCGTTAGCAAGCAGCCCTCTGGCGCACGCTAAGCCAATGCCGCTACTGGCTCCGGTAATCAGCGCCGAAGCTAAGGTGAGGTTCTTCATTTACATTCCTCCAGACGCTTCCGCTTCTTTGGCGTTAAATGAACTGTAGGCAAAAACACGACGTTCATCCACATAACGCTCACAAAGTTCCCCCACTGATTTCAATGCCTGCTCTTCAATATCTTGACGATAAACAACCATGCCTTCTTCTTCGGTTAACCCGGCGTTAAACAACCAATGTTCTGGGTGCAAATTGTGCATGGTCTTATAAAAGCCTTTGGGCAATCGAAAACCACCTAACGTGACACTGTCTATTGCATCAGGTTTCAGAGACTCAAATACTTGAGGTATGGCTTCTTCGTAATCTTGTAAGTAGTCGGCATGCCAAACAATCGGGTCAAATCGCAAACCGATGCGCCAGCCGTGGTCTTGCAATCGTTTTAATGCTTCAATTCGCTTACTCAACGGTGGCGCCCCTTTCTCGACAGCCGAAACTATTGATTCTGGACTAAGGCTATAGGCGACCACAACATTGTCTTGCGGTTCTGTATTCAACAGTGAACGTATTTGAGTGCTTTTTGTCCTAAGTTCAAGCACGGCATTATCGATGTGTTGAAACTGATGAATAAAGTATTCTGCAAACCCCGTCACGGGTTCATACGCCAAACTGTCACAATCGTAGCCTGAGAAAAACCACACAGGCTTGTCATCGCCTTTATGTTGCTCGGCAACACTACGAATGTCTTGCATAAAGTCTTCATAATTCACAAACAACAAGTAATTCGCGCTGCGCAACATGCCTTGCAAAAAACAATACCGGCAATCGTAAACGCAATTAAGCATGTGAGAAAAATAATAGTGCGCCCCACCGCCAGTTTCATACTGAGCTGGGGTTGGCATAACGCGCTTACCGCCCTTTGCGGCCAAGATCAATGAGGGGTTGTGTTTTTGTAAGCGAAAGTTTTGTTTCGATGAGTTAAATACTTCACCGTAATGCTCTAAACCAACCACTTCAGCTTTTGGGTATCTATCTAATACCAACGCGGTTCTAGTATGATCGTTGATGGCATTTTCAACGTAAATGGTATCAACCATGATTCAACCCACTCCATGTTGCGTTATTCGAGACTGAGCGTGTTTTTGAGTAGCGCTCGCTAAAGAGTCATGCAACGTTGGCTGTAAATTCAATATTGCGGTATCGAGGTAATTTAACAATAGATTGGCTGCTTTTTTTTCATCAGAAACCGACTGACTCAACCGCAGCAACTCACTGCTCAAGTGATCAATTTTCTCAGCCGGCAAGCTAAACGCAAGTCGCTTAGCTCTGTCATTTAACTGTTGCCGCTGGCTGTGGGTGGCCCTTATCTGTGGCATCACAAGCTCATTATTCGGTTTTTGAACGGCGTTTTCAGCCAACAATAGTAATGCTTTAGAAAACACAAGGACAGCTTCGGTATGAGGCTGCATGATTTCAGCAATAATATTCGCGGTTAAATGCTCAATACCTTGACTTGGGGTGTCAGACACAACTTTAAACGACTGCACCAGTTCAGCTTGAGTAAATCGACAAGCCACGTCGAAAAATGCAGAGGCTTCCATATCAATCCCACCTGTTTCTGGGTAATCACTGGACGGTGCATTTAAACTCATGCACGGACTAAGTCTCACCGCCCTTCTGGCCACTTGCGGCGGATAAAAACGGCGCGATGAGAACACACCTTGTGACATGGAAACAATAAACGGGGCGCCTAATTTGAATTCTCCATGGCCGGCTGTGCCCACATTCAACCATACTGAATTTAAGTATTTTTCATTTTGCACTGCCGCTAACCAAGCCACACCCGCCGCCATGCTCATTGCGCCGACGCCAGTTATTAGCACCGTTACCAAGACTGATTGATCGGCCACACCCCAATGCCCAACGTAGGTGGAAAACACAGTCTGATTCTGTTTTTTTAGCCGTAACTTGTCGATCAACGATTTTGCTTCGCAATTCAACGCACAAATCAAGTTTAAGCGCAACGGCGAAGCACTCTCTTGAACGGTCTCTGTTTTAGCATGTGACTTATTTAGCATCTAACATCGCCATCGTTGATTGTGGTTTTATGTTCATTAGTGGGGTAAGTTAAGTCTGGCCAATCGGGCTTCACATGCCGATATTAATTCATTGTTTTGATGCTTTTTAGCGCCGTTGAGTAATATGCGATTCTTCTTAATTAGCACGTTACGTGTTTGGTTGTATTGCTCAGAGCTTAACTGCAAGCTGACGGTGCGCTGGGTGAGCAATTTCTCTAACGCGGTAACTCGAAACCGATCCATCCCCCAAAATGCACGCGATAATTGATCGTGGTGTCCGCCGTACTTGATAATACTGGGTTGTTCAATAAACGCCACCGAATAATGCGCCGCCATTCTTAGCCACAGATCATAATCTTCACAGGCTGGCAGAGCCTCATCAAACACACCAACATGATCAAACACGTCTTGGTGGATCAGTATAGATGATGGGGACATAGCGCATAATGGTAGGCAACGCTCAAACACATCACCACCCGATTTTTGGTGTTTATTCATTTGATTAACTCGCACACCATTGCGTACCCAAATTTCTTCCGTGTGACATATTTTTAAACGCTGATCTTCCAACCGCCTCAGTTGGGCGGCCAGCTTATGAGGAAGCCATTCATCGTCTGAATCCAACAAGGCAACCCATTCACCAGTGGCTTGCTCAAGGCCTAGATTTCTGGCCGCGCTCACCCCTTTTTGAGCTTGTTTAACGTAGCACACATCAGAGTAACATTGCTCGATCAGGTGTTCTGTCGTATCAGTAGAACCGTCGTCAACCACAATGACTTCCAACTCAACGTTGAACTCGCTCAACTCTTGTGAACGTATTGAATCAAGAGCGCGGGGCAGTAAATCTGCTCTATTGAATGTTGGAACAATAACGGAAATTTTCATCAATGTGACCAAAAACACAACAACAGCACTGCCAACAGCGCAACAGTTGTTGCAAAAAAGACACATCCATCCCAAAAAACGCAAGTTTTAGTTAATGCTTGGTTAACCGTGACGCCCGTTGGAGTTTGAGAGGCTATTCTTAAGCCATGAAAATGCAAATGAGTATTTATTTTCATAACTCTCTCTTCTTTTTGTTATTAAGCCGCTAACGTTGTTAGCGGCTTTTTTTTGCCCGCTGATGATTAATGCAAGCGATTGCCTACACAAAAAATTGAGACCTTTCGCTGTTTTTTCACGGGAAATGAACACCATCGTAGCGTGTTTTACGCTACCCAAGCCCGGGCATTTCTAAACATGCGCATCCACGGCCCGTATTCCCCCCAACGTTCATCACGCCAAGAGTTTGTCACTGAACGAAAAATTCGCTCTGGGTGCGGCATCATAATTGTGACTCGCCCATCGTCATTGCAAAGCCCTGCGATGCCGTTTGGAGACCCGTTCGGGTTCGCTGGATAGGCTTCAGTTGTAAGGCCATTATAATCCACATAACTTAAGGCCAGCCCAGATGCATCCACCTCATTTAAATACTCAGCTCGCCCTTCCCCATGCGCCACCACCACAGGCAAATGCGAACCTTGCATACCCGCTAAGAATAAAGACTTTGTCTCTTCAGCTACTTTAGATTGCACCAATCTAGCCTCGAACTGTTCCGAAGCGTTTCGAACAAAACGCGGCCAAGTTGCTGCACCGGGTATGATTTCTTTGAGGTTGGACATCATTTGACAACCATTACAGATACCCAACGCAAAGGCATCTTGCCTAGCGAAATAAGCTTCAAAGGCGTCTCTGAGCTGTGCATTAAACAAGATCGATTTAGCCCAACCTTCACCGGCACCCAATACGTCTCCGTATGAAAAGCCACCGCATGCCACCAACCCGTTAAAGTCTTCTAACGACACTCGGCCTTGTTTCAAGTCAGTCATGGTCACGTCAACCGCAGTAAAGTCTGATTGGCTGAATGCCGCGGCCATTTCAATATGCCCATTAACGCCCTGCTCTCGTAATACAGCAACTTTGGGCTTGGTGCCGCCAATAAACGGCGCGATTATGTCTTCTTTGGCATCGAACGTGAGGTTCGAATACAAGCCAGTGTCATCGGTGTCCAGTAAGCGGTCGTATTCTTGTTGTGCGCAGCTTGGATTATCTCGTAAAGACTGCATGTGATACGTTGTTTCTGACCACAAGCGATGCAAATCAACACGCGACGCACTTAGCACCTCTGAGCCACCTACCTGCACGATGATTTGTTCACCAGGGCTGGCTTTGCCGATAAAAGCGACGTGATCAGACATCTCAAACTCAGCCATAACAGCCAAAAATCGGTCTCGATTTTCGCTGTTTAACTCAACCATGGCCCCAAGCTCTTCATTGAACAAGCCAGCCAAAGCATCACTTTCATCAAGTTGAATGTTTAAGCCACAACGGCTGGCGAACGCCATTTCCAATAGGGTCGTTAACAGACCACCATCGGACCTATCATGATAAGCCGAAATCAATGATTCATCGACTAATCGCTGAATTGCTAAGAAACCGTTTTTAAGCCGCTTTGGATTGTCTACGTCTGGCGTTTGCGCACCTACTTGTTGGTACACCTGCGCCAAGATAGAACCACCCAAACGCTGCTTACCAGAGGCCAAATCAATAAACACCAACTCAGACTCGTTGCCACTGAGTTGTGGCGTCAGCGTTTTATTAATGTCTGTAACTGGCGCAAACGCACTGATAATACAAGAGACTGGCGACGTAACGCTGCGAGTTTTACCCGCATCATCTTGCCACACGCTCTTCATTGACATAGAGTCTTTGCCGACTGGAATGGCAATACCCAGATCTGGGCACAGTTCCATGCCAACGGCTTTAACCGTCTCATAAAGTGCCGCATCATCACCAGCGTGACCAGCGGCCGCCATCCAATTCGCCGACAATTTTATTTCTGCCATATCTCGGACATTGGCGGCGGCTAAATTTGTTAATGCTTCACCGATGGCCATACGACCACTGGCCGGTGCATTAACGCTGGCTAAGGGGGTGCGTTCGCCCATTGACATGGCTTCACCAGCCAAACCAGTGTAAGCCGACGTTGTTACCGCAACATCCGCCACCGGCACTTGCCACGGCCCCACCATTTGGTCGCGCACGATCATGCCAGTGACACTGCGATCACCGATGGTAATTAAAAACGTTTTGTCTGCTACGGCTGGGCAGGTTAACACTCGCTTTATTGCATCGCTCACCGTCACACCTGAAAAATCCAACTCGGGCACACGACGCTCAACGCTTCGTACATCACGCAGCATTTTCGGCGGTTTGCCAAACAGTGTTTCCATAGGCAAATCTATTGGCTTTTGTTGGCGTTCAGACCCGTCTGCAAAATAGTCATCCTCTAACACTAAGACTTCATCTTCAGTGGCTTGACCAACAACACAATATAGACAGCGCTCTCGTTCACAGATTTCACGGAACTCATCAATACGCTCGGGAGAAACCGCCAAGGTATAACGCTCCTGAGCTTCGTTACACCAAATTTGCATGGGAGACATACCAAGTTCATCGTTCAATACGTCACGCAGATTGAATCGCCCCCCTCGGCCAGCGTCACCAACCAACTCTGGCAGTGCGTTACACAAACCACCAGCACCAATATCGTGAATCGAAATAATGGGGTTTTGATCACCATAGGCCCAACAAGTGTCGATCACTTCTTGACAACGACGCTGCATTTCAGGGTTACCACGTTGAACTGAAGCAAAGTCTAACTGCTCAGAACTTTGGCCCGATGCCACACTCGAAGCGGCTCCGCCACCCAAACCTATCAGCATCGCCGGGCCACCAAGCACGACGATATAAGAACCGTCTGGAATAATGTTTTTGCTCACGTGCTGGTCACGAATATTGCCTAACCCACCGGCCAGCATGATCGGCTTGTGGTAACCTCGAATGTCTTCATCACTGCTGATGGCTTGTTCATAGGTCCTAAAATAACCCGCAATGTTGGGTCGACCAAATTCATTATTAAACGAAGCCCCTCCAATTGGGCCTTCTAACATAATCTGCAAAGCAGAAGCGATACGGGCGGGCTTGGCTTCTTGTTTTTCCCACGGCCTTGGGGCATTCGGCAATCTCAGATTGGAAACCGAGTATCCAGACAGGCCGGCTTTAGGCTTAGAGCCTCGCCCAGTGGCACCTTCATCACGAATCTCCCCACCAGAGCCAGTTGCTGCACCAGGAAAGGGGGATATGGCCGTTGGGTGATTATGCGTTTCTACTTTGCAAAGAATATGAATCTCTTCTTCTACCGACTGATATTCTTTATTTTCCGGATTAGGAAAAAAACGTTTCTCTTTTGAACCGGCAAGCACCGAAGAGTTATCAGAGTAGGCAACCAAGGTGCCTTTATCATTCTGAATATGAGTCTCACGAATCATACGGAACAACGAATGTTCTTTAGTCTCGCCATCAACAACCCAGTCCGCATTGAAGATTTTATGGCGGCAATGTTCTGAGTTAACTTGTGCAAACATCATTAACTCAACATCAGTCGGGTTTTTCCCTAATTTTTGATACTGATCAACCAAGTACTCTACTTCGTCTTCAGATAAAGCCAACCCCAGTTCTGTATTAGCCGCCATCAAGGCAGCTGCACCCTGCTCCAGTAATGGCACCTCAAACAAAGCCTGAGGGAGTTCATCACGAAAAAGAGACTCCGCTTGCTCAAGCTCAGTAACCACTGATTCCGTCATGGGGTCGTGTAAATAAGCAGCCACGGCGTCTAACTGTTCGGCCGTGAGGCTTGGCTTGGCATTAATGTAAAAAGCGATGCCGCGCTCCACCCTAGACACTCCAACAATGCCACAATGTGTAATGATATCAGTGGCTTTAGTTGACCAAGGCGAAACGGTGCCAAAACGAGGCAAAACGTAAAGCCGCTGCCCACCATACTCCACGTCTTGTGTGCTTGGCCCGTAGCTTAACAGACGTTCTAAGTTTTGCAGTTCTTGCGCGCTAAGTTGATTTTGCTCTGGCACGAGTTTAATCAAATGTTGATACTCACTATCAATGTGACCAACTTGGGGGAAATCGGCCTGAACCGTACTTAATAGTTTTTGAATTCGAAAGTCAGAATAAGCCTGACTACCACGTAATCGCAACATGTGTGTACCTAAGAAAAATGCAAAAATAGTAATTGGCGAAAATGCGAAACGCCAGATTGTCGTTTGACGAATCTGGCGCGTAAATCATTAAGTGTATTGAGGGTTTAAATATTCAAGCCCAGCCTATGAGCAACTTGCTCATAGGCTTCAACAACACCGCCTAAGCCTTTGCGAAAGCGGTCTTTATCTAATTTCTCTCGAGTTTTAGCGTCCCATATTCGGCAGCCGTCGGGTGAAAATTCATCGCCTAGATAGAGCTGGCCATCTTGCTTACCAAACTCAATTTTAAAGTCGACCAGTATCATTCCTGCATCGGCAAACAGCCGGCTTAAAATGGCATTAACCTTAAACGTTTGCTCCTTCATTTGCGACACAACGTCGGTTTGAGCCCAACCAAACGATTCAATGTGAGATTCATTAATCATGGGGTCATGCAACGCGTCGTTTTTTAAAAAGAACTCAAAAGTGGGAGGGCTTAAATCAATACCGTCTTCAACCCCTAAGCGACGACAAATCGAACCCGACGCTACATTTCGCACCACACACTCAATGGGATACATATCGAGCTTACGTACCAAGGTTTCATCATCTGAAACTAAGCCTAAGAAATGGGTGGCAATGCCTTCTCGCTCTAAATGCTCCATGATAAAAGCATTAAACTTGTTATTTATCATACCCTTACGATCTAACTGCTCGACTTTTTCACCGTCGAAGGCAGACGTATCGTTGCGGAAATGGAGAATTAAAGCGTCATCACGCTCACAGGCATACACCGACTTGGCTTTACCGCTGTATAACTCGTTACCCCTTTGCATCTTAAACCTCACTCGTTAGAGTAATTATGCGCAGCGCGCGATTAATTGTTTAACACTCGCTCTAAAATTCGACGACCGTACTCCGCAGACACCTCATTACCCGCTCTATCAAGCACTTTAACCAATGTTGTCCCGCGCTTCTGTTGAGTAATTAATGCGCAGTACTCGGAGATACGTTGTTGTTTTCTGTTAAAAATAGACCAACCGCCTGAACGCTTTACTGCATTGGCGGTACTATTACCAATCTCACCGCAGCCAATGGAAATTCGCCCAGCCGCTTTATTGCGACTGAATACGGTCAAATCGGAGTTAGCCAAAGCATCAATTAACCAAGCCCAAGCATTATCAGCATCACGTTCAATACTCAATTTGGCTTCATCACCAACCACCACAATCACAGCCTCGGTGTTTATTTGTGCCGATGTGGTTAGATCAATGTTTTTGGCACCCGTTTCAGCTTCTTCTGAAACGAGTGAATTTAATACTTCCGCATCAACCTGCTTTTGCTGATCCAAATCACTCTCAAAAGGTTCATCGACCGAGGCAACAGTTAAAGGCTCAGCCAAGTCAATAGATTGACTTGTATCCGCAGAGCCGGCCACCACAATCGGTTTGGGTGCTGGCTTTTTAAGCGGAGGCAAAGCTTGCGCCGACTTGTAATCGGCACTGTCATCTTGAGTGCTGACAACACGGCCACGATTGCACGCCGAAAGCGCGATCGCGGTAATCACCATTACCCCGATTGTAAGCACGCGAAAATCAGCTTTGCGATTGGCATCTGAAGCCGTTACCACATCGTTCAGTTTTTTCATATTCTAACTACCTTACCCTGCGCATTTGTTTTATTGTTTTATACTGCTTTACGGCTAACTGCTTAATGGCATCTGCCATCAACTAGACAACCTCTGCTTGCTTCATTGCATCGTCAATTGCCTCGTGAAACGAATCGGTTACCGGAGTCAATGGCAGTCTGAGAACGTTGGCACCAAAGCCCAGCTTATGTGCGGCGTATTTTACTGGAATTGGGTTCGACTCAAGAAACAAATTGGTGTGCAGTGCCTGTAATTTGGCGTCAAATTTATCGGCCAATACGAAATCACCAGCAAGAGCCGCCGTACACATTTGAGACATCAACTTTGGAGCAATATTAGCGGTAACAGAAATATCACCTTGGGCACCGAGCTTCATGTAATCTAACGCTGTACCATCGTCACCCGATAAGATCGAGATTTTATCGCCCACCATATCAAGCAATTGCTTACCTCGCTCCATATTACCAGTAGCATCTTTACATCCCACAATATTATCGATTTCGGCGAGCCTGGCAATGGTCTCATTGCTCATATCGGCAACGGTTCGGCCTGGAACATTGTACAAAACTTGTGGAATATCAACGGCTTCAGCTATTGCCTTGTAGTGCTGATACAAGCCTTCTTGGGTTGGCTTATTATAATAAGGCACAACTAATAATGCGGCATCTGCTCCTAAAGTGGCGGCTTGTTTGGTCAAATACATCGCTTCATGTGTGGAGTTAGCGCCAGTCCCAGCAATGACCGGAATACGGCCGGCAACGGTTTTCACCGTTGCTGAAATCACAGCCAGGTGTTCCTCTGGAGTCAATGTCGAGGACTCACCAGTAGTACCAACAGGAACAATGCCATGGGTACCAACATCCACATGGTGGTTTATTAATGTTTTCAAAACCTTATAGTCTATTGCTCCACTGTCATCCATAGGAGTGATTAGAGCTACAATACTGCCATCTAGTTTCATAATTAGAGGTCTGGTTTAGGGTACTAACTAAATTAGTGATCAGTTAAGAGTTAAACGAATTAGACAGCCAACAGATTCAATCTAAAACAACATCGTGACCGTCACTCTTCAAGCGTAGCCTTAAGGGCTGATCTGCGACGCAAAATGCGAATCAAATACGTGACGGCTCCGCCAATAAAATAAATTGTGCCGATCAATAAAAATGACAGCGGTGGGTCCAAGTAAATAATGGACATAATTAACACCACAACGATAAGCCCAACAAAGGGCATTTTATCTTTAAATTCGAAATCTTTAAACGAACGATATTTAATATTACTGACCATAGCCAACGCTAATAAGACCATCAATATCGCGAATAAAATATTGATATTTTTAACGTTTATATATTCGCTATAATCACTGCAAACCCAAACCACCGAAGCCACCATTGCCGCTGCCCCAGGGCTCGGAACACCCGTGAAAAATTTTTTGTCGCTCACCTTAGCGACATTAAATCTCGCCAACCTTAAGGCTGCACACGCCACATACAAAAAAGCCGCTAAGAAACCAAATCGCTTGAGGTCCATTAGGGCAAATTCGTACATTACCATCGCTGGCGCTACCCCGAAAGACACCATATCAGCCAAACTGTCGTATTCTGAACCAAATTCACTTTGCGTATTGGTCAGCCTGGCGAGTCGCCCATCAATGATATCCATTACCATGGCAACGTAAATAGCTAAGCAAGCGGCTTCGAAATTGTTACCTAATCGTGCTTGCATTATTGCGTAAAAACCCGCAAAAAGGCCCGCCGAGGTAAACAGGTTCGGCAATATATAGAAACCTTTTGCTGGCTTTTTTGTTTCCATACGGTTAGGTCTGGGCATTATTAATTTAGTAGCACATTATACAGTCACTCAGCGATATTTGCTTAACAATAATCCGTGATTGAATGGGGAGTGTTGGTTGGCGTTGATCAAATGCCGCTCCAACTACCGGTGCTGACAACTCAGTCAGTGTTACCCCTCATACCATACCTGATGACCACTATCTTAATTAAGACCCAGAAGCTCTTTAGAATTTACCCAAAACAGACGTGGCTGACGAAACATTCTCACCCAAAGCAACACTGGGAGAAAAGCTTTCTGGCAAAAACAGGTCAACTCGCGAGCCAAAACGGATAAAACCATAACGTTGGCCGCGCTCAAGCTCATCACCTTCTTCGACATAGCACAAAATTCGTCGAGCGACCAACCCAGCCACTTGCACTGAGACAACGTCCGCGCCGTCAGCGGCTTGATACCAAACGGCATTACGCTCATTTTCAGCTGAAGCTTTATCCAACGCTGCGTTTACAAACAAGCCACGGTTATACCAAATCTTTTTTACCGTTCCAGCAATCGGCGCTCGATTAGAATGCACCGAAAAAACATTCATAAAAACACTGATTTTAAAGGCTTTTCTATCTAAATAAGGGTCATCAACCACGCCGGTAAAAATAACTTTCCCATCAGCCGGCGAAATAACCACGCCCTCTTCTTGAGGAATAGCGCGATGTGGATCACGAAAAAATTGCAAAACAAAGGCCGCGATCACCCAAAATAAAACCGAAATATAAACTGGGAAAACAAGCGTGGTAACCACTGCAGCGACCAAGGTTAGCGCTACGTAGAACCAACCTTCACGCGCAAGCTTAGGGTGTGAATCGATCATTTTCATAGATGTACTCAGGTAAATTGGGAGGTAACAATATTGACTATTTAAGTCCCAATGCCGATGACGGCAATATGTGTGTTATTTTTGGCAATTTAGGGTTGATGTCTAACTTAGCTCTACCCTGAACTCAATCAATCTGGCACGGAATAGACAAAGTCTCTTCACCGGAAGCCAAGCCAATAGCACCAGAACGCACCATCTCAATAATGTCGCCATTTTGCAAGCTGGATAACAATTCATCTACCTTTTCACAACTCCCACTCATTTCAACAATAAATTTATTGGGTGAGACATCGCTAATGGATGCATTAAAACTTTTGACTATGCGCTTTAACGTATCAATTTGTTCATCCAACACACTAATCTTAACTAACACAACCTCTCTTTCAAGGTGCCCTGCGATGGTGATGTCTTGCAACGCCGCCACGTCAACCAACTTATTAAGTTGCTTCTCGATTTGATCAATTTTTCTATCGTCACCCGTGGTCACAATCGTCATTCTCGAGAGCGTTGAATCGTTTGTTGGCGCCACGGTTAACGACTCAATGTTATAACCACGAGATGAAAATAGACCGGAAACTCGTGATAAAGCGCCGGATTCATTTTCCAGCAATACAGAAATTATATGTCTCATGCGACTCTCCTATGCCAAGGTCTTTGAACCAGGTCGCATACGCATTTCATGATGCCCTTTGCCAGCTTCAATCATTGGGTATACATTTTCCTGTTGATCCGTAATGAAATCCATAAACACCAAACGGTCTTTCATAGCAAAGGCTTCTTTTAAGGCACCTTCAACGTCAGACGGTTTGGTGATTTGCATGCCGACGTGGCCATAAGCTTCAGACAACGCAATAAAATCAGGTAAAGAGTCCATATATGAATTTGAGTAACGTTTTTCGTAGGAAAACTCTTGCCACTGGCGCACCATGCCTAAGTAACGATTATTCAAATTAATAACTTTGACTGGCAGATCGTACTGTTTACACGTTGCCAACTCTTGAATGCACATTTGAATGCTTCCTTCGCCTGTCACGCACACCACATCGGCGTCTCGATGAGCAAACTTAACCCCCATCGCCGCTGGCAAACCGAAGCCCATGGTCCCTAAACCGCCTGAATTAATCCATCGATGAGTGTCTGAAAAACCATAAAACTGAGCCGCAAACATTTGATGTTGGCCCACATCCGATGTCACGTAAGCTTGACCGCCGGTCACTTCGTGCAACTTTTGCACCACAAATTGTGGCTTAATGACTTTGTCATCCACTTCGTACCACAGACTGTCGAGCGACTGCCACTGCTTAATTTGCCGCCACCACTCTTTAAGTAACTCTGGGTTAATGTCTTTTTCCCGTCGCGTAAGTTCGTTGTTAAAGGCAATTAACACCTCTTTAACATCGGCCACAATAGGAATGTCTGCTTTAATGTTTTTATCAATCACAGATGGGTCAATGTCCACATGTAAAATCTTAGCATCCGGTGCAAAGTTGTGCAGAGTGCCGGTAATACGATCATCAAATCGTGCACCTAGCGCAATAATGAGATCAGCATCGTGCATCGCCATATTGGCTTCGTAAGTACCATGCATGCCCAGCATGCCGATAAAATTTGGATCAGAATGCGCTACAGCCCCAAGCCCCATTAAAGTATTAGTGCAAGGAAAACCCAGTTTGCTCACCATATCACGCAACGGTTCTTGTGCACTGGCAGCAACAATGCCACCACCTGCGTAGATAATCGGCTTTTTGGCGCTGAGCATGGCCTCCACGGCGATGACTATTTCGTTAGGCAGCGCTTTTCTGGGAGCCGGGTATGAGCGCATTGTCAAATCTTGAGGATATAGAAACTCAGCAACGTCAGCGGTGATGTCTTTAGGTATATCGACAAGCACCGGACCAGGTCGACCTGTTTTCGCGATATGAAAAGCTTTCTTGATCGTGCTGGCGATATCATTGACATCTTGAATCAAAAAATTGTGTTTTACGCAGGGTCGGCTAATACCAACCGCATCAATCTCCTGAAAGGCGTCATAGCCAATGAGCGGCTTCATTACTTGCCCAGATAACACCACCATTGGTATTGAGTCCATGTAGGCGGTGGCAATACCGGTAATTGCGTTAGTTATTCCAGGCCCCGAGGTGACTAGCACAACCCCACACTCACCCGTTGAACGAGCATAACCGTCAGCCGCGTGTGTTGCGCCTTGCTCATGACGAACTAAAATGTGTTGTACATCATCTTGACGATGAAATGCATCGTATATATGTAAGGCTGCACCACCAGGGTAGCCAAACACATATTCAACGCCCTCTTCTTTGAGGCTCTTAACTACTATGTCTGCGCCAGTTAACTGCACGTTATCTCCGTCAAGGTTAAAAATGCAAATGCCATAGCCCTACAGCAACCATAACTAATGGCTCTGTCGCACCACAACATTCACGTTTTCACTGAATAAGTAAATGGGTAAAAAAACAGTCGATAAAATGCTCACTGAGGAACACATTACGAATTAGCGATTATAAACAGTGATGACTTAAAACCCAACAAATTCCTCGTATTTCACACATTTATTCAAAACAACAAAATCACTCTAAAGCCTGATAAAATAACGACTTTCGAGCTTGTTAGTAATTTTCTTAATACGAAACATTCATAGCAGCTATAGACAGCAACATCAGCCTAAGCTAATAAAGTCTAAGCGAAATACCATTTTTTTATCTTTGAATTTCTTCTGCGCCACAATACCTAGGATTAGAAACCAACATGCACACCTACTTTATTTCAGATTTGCACCTTACACCTGAACGCCCAAACGCGATTAAAGCATTCACCGACTTCATGACTCTAAAAGCTCATAGCGCTGAAAAACTCTATATCTTGGGTGACCTTTTCGAGTATTGGATTGGCGATGATGCCGCAAGTTTAATTGGAGCAGAACCCTTATTATCGATGATGCGGGCTGCCAGCACACACACCGACTGCTACTTTATTGCTGGCAACCGCGACTTCTTGGTTCGTGATGATTTTTCCAACATGACTGGGTTTAAAATTTTACCAGACGAAACGGTGGTCGACCTTTATGGAACACCAACCCTGCTGCTACACGGCGACAGTCTTTGCACAGATGATCAAAAACATCAGCAATTTCGTACACAGATGATGACTAACAATCAATTTTGCGATCATTTTTTATCGCTCCCCATCCCTGAAAGAATTGAGACAGCCAAACAAGCACGAATGCAAAGCGGTGAACACAAAGCCGGCATTAGTATGGATATTATGGACGTGACATTAGAGGCGGTGGATCAAGCTTTCAACGACCATCATGTTAGCCAAATGATTCACGGCCACACACACCGCCAAGCCACACACGACCATAACGGAAAAACACGCTATGTCTTAGGTGATTGGGATAAAACCAGCAGCGTTATAACCGCGAACGCAAACGGTATCGTAATCAAAAATGAGAAGATATAGGGCGTGTTTGATTAGCGCTTCAATTCTGAGGTTTTTCTGGCACAATCCGATAGAATGTTTCGCCATCTTTAATAAACCCTAAATGGCTGCGGGCACGCTCCTCCAACGCTTCCTTACCTTGGCGTAATTCTTGAACTTCAGCATGCAATTGCTCATTACGGTGAGTCAGCTTATTATTGTTAATTCGCAGATCATCTGTGGTCCGCTGCAACGACCAAAGTTGAAATACGCCGTGTGAGCCAAACCACAACTGGGCCTGAAGTAACAGAAGCAATAAAAACAATGATGTAGCGAGGACTTTCATTGCTGCATTGTACATCCACCCGAGTGACCGCTCTAGCCCAGTTCACACAGATATACAAAGATTCAAGGAAACGTTACTCACAACCAAACTTTCTTTTATCGAAAAAACCTCAAGACACCACTTCAACTCATTGATTTTTAATATTCTCTGCGCTAACATTAAACTCTTTAGTTACATAAACTCAGATACAATTAGAAGGAGCAGCCATGTTGTCATACGGCTTAAAACGGTTGAATAAAGCCATTAAATTTTCGACGCTGGTTTTTACTGGCAGTGTGCTTTGTGGTACAGCCATGGCTGACGGTGCCTTTTTTGGCAAAGAAGCCGCAGGTAAGTGGCTTATCGGCCCCAAGGTTGTCAATATTGATCCCAACATAGACACAGTAAGTGACGCCAGTGGCGTGGGCATTGTGGCTGGCTATGAATTTGATAAGGACATTGCGGGTGGCAAATCTTCGTTCGAACTTGAGTACATTTCTGGCGATGAAGAAGAGATCAATATTAACGCCCCAGCCACTTATGAGGTCAGCGTACTCAATGCGTTCTTTGCCTATCGTACCGCTGGTGATCTGTATTTCAAAATTAAGGGCGGCGTATCTTATGTGGATATTGATGTGGATACCGGCGTATTTCTTGATGACTCATTTGAAGATGTTTCCTTAGCGGCAGGCATCGGCTTAGGTTATAGAATTAACGATCGAGGCTTAGTTGAAATAGAGTACACCCAAGACTCAGGAGATTCGGATCTCGGAATCTTGGGTCTTAATGGCCTGTTTTCATTCTAACTTTTTTAGTCTTAGTGTAACGGCTTTGATATAGCCCTGCACAGTTGGCGAATATCCGTAAAGCCAAAAACGATTTAAAAAAGAAAGCCCCGCTAACGTTAGGTTAACGGGGCTTTTTTATTGCTTTATTTTTACGTCAACTATTGAAATACAATGTCTTCAATAAGATCAAGAGGGTCTTCAAGACCGACAGCAATGCGTATCAAGCCTTCAGTGATTCCAACTTTGGCTTTTTCTTCGTTTGACCACCTTGCGTGCGTTGTAGTAAATGGATGAGTAATGGTGGTTTTAGTATCGCCCAAATTAGCCGTGATCGACATCAGTTCTGTCTGGTTTATTAGTGCGTAGGCCGCTTCAAGACCACCATTGACTTCAAAGGTTAGAACTGCGCCAGGTCGACTTTGTTGACTATTTACAAGTGCGTATTGAGGGTGAGACTCTAATCCAGGATAAAATACTCGCTCAACCTTTGAGTGTTCGGATAAGTACTCTGCCACAATTCGCGCATTATCGCAGGCTTGGTTTACTCGCAACGCTAATGTCTCTAAGCCTTTTGTGAACACCCATGCATTAAATGGGCTCATTGATGGCCCAGCTGTGCGCATAAAGCCAAGCACTTTTTCACCGACAAACTCAGCGTCACCAACAACAGCACCACCAACACAACGCCCTTGCCCATCAATAAATTTGGTAGCCGAATGCAACACAACGTCCGCCCCTAAAGACAGGGGCTGCTGTAAAATAGGGGTACAAAAGCAATTATCAACCACAACTTTGATGTCAGGGTTGTGCGAATGCGCGACATCCGAGATGGCGGCAATGTCCCCCACTTCCATTAACGGGTTAGTCGGTGTTTCAAAAAAGACCATTTTCGTATTGCTTTGCAAAGCATCACGCCACTCATCCAATTTCGTGAGTTCAACAAAGGTAACCTCAACGCCAAAATTACTTAACAAACTTGAAAGCAATACTTTACTAGCACCAAATATTGAACGTGATGAGACAAGGTGGTCACCGGCCTTCAATCCAGACATACAAACCGCAAGCATGGCCGACATTCCACTGGCGGTACCAATACAAGCATCACCGCCCTCCATTGCCGCTAAACGTTGCTGAAAAACGTTAACCGTAGGGTTAGTAAAACGAGAATAAACGTTGCCCTCTTCTTCGTAAGAAAAACGGGCTTTTGCCTGTTCAGCTGTTGCAAACACAAAACTGGATGTTGTGAAAATCGCTTCACTGTGTTCGCCAAATTGCGATCTCTCATGCCCCGAACGAATGGCCAACGTTGCGGGTCGGTATTGTTTTTTTGTCATGCATTCTCAATCGTGTTTCACACTCACGAATATCACTGAGTGCTTGAAATCCATAGTTTAGTGCAATTCTAGCGCTATGCGGACTCATCCATTTGGCTCATATCACGCAATTTTGAAGGCTCAGCCTCACTCGCTTGCTTAGCATCATCGCTTCTAATTAACTCCAGAGCAGCAAAATAATCAGCATCCACATCACCAGTCACGTACTCTTTACTAAAGCACGAAGTATCAAATCGTGTGATTTGCGGGTTACCTTCAGAAGCCGCTTCTATTAAGTCACTCAAGTCTTGGTAAAACAACCGATCAGCGCCAATGCGTTGCTCCACTTGCTCTACGGTGCGATTACTAGCCATCAACTCATCGGCAGCTGGCATATCAATGCCATATACATTAGGGTAACGCACGGGCGGAGCTGCTGACGCAAAATAAACTTTTTTAGCGCCGGAATCACGAGCCATCTGCACAATTTGCTTTGACGTAGTACCACGCACAATTGAGTCATCGACCAACATCACGTTCTTACCTTCAAACTCGATGCCAATGGCATTTAATTTCTGACGAACAGATTTTTTACGCTCTTCTTGGCCAGGCATAATAAAAGTTCGGCCTATGTAACGGTTCTTAATAAACCCTTCTCTGTAGCGCACACCCAACAACTGGGACATTTCTAATGCCGCTGTGCGGCTGGTGTCCGGAATTGGGATAATTACATCGATATCATGGTCTGGCCATTCACGATCGATTTTCCTTGCCAATTTTTCGCCCATGCGCATTCTGGTACGGTAAACTGAGATACCATCAATCATTGAGTCGGGCCTAGCCAAATAAACTTGCTCGAATATACACGGCGCATAGGCCGAATCTTCCACACATTGGTGGTGTTCAACATCACCCTCCATTGGCAAAATAATGCACTCACCTGGTTTAACGTCCGCCAACACCTTAAAGCCTTGACTGTCCAGCGCAACACTTTCTGAGGCCACCATATACTCTCTGCCTGCATCGGTGTCTCGATAACCATAAATTAATGGACGGATACCGAACTTATCTCTGAAAGCGACAAGCCCAATTCCCATCACAAAGGCAACAACGGCGTAACCGCCATGACAGCGTTTAAATACGCCTTCAACCGCTTTGAAGATGTGTTGGTGTTCTAACTTATAATCGTCTTTACCCAGATTACGATAAATTTCATGCGCCAGCACATTCAATAAAATTTCAGAATCTGAACTGGTGTTAACATGCCGAAGGTCGTCTTTAAATATCCGCCGGCGAAGTTGATTGGCGTTGGTTAAATTACCATTGTGACCAAGCGCAATACCAAACGGTGAGTTCACATAAAAAGGTTGAGCCTCGGCCGGTGAGTTAGACCCAGCAGTAGGGTAACGACAATGAGCCAAACCAATATTACCGTTTAATCGCTGCATGTGACGTTTGAAGAAAACGTCTTTAACCAAGCCGTTATCTTTGCGCATATTAACGAATCCGTTTTCGTCACACGTAAGAATACCGGCGGCGTCTTGCCCCCGGTGCTGCAACACGGTTAAACCATCATACAATCTTTGCACCACTGGTGCTTTACCGACAATACCTAATACACCACACATACTGTTTTCTCTCGAAGGCTTTTTCGAACTGGTTTAGGAGCCAGTTTACGTTTATGCAAACTGTTCGCGCTACGTTGAAAATAGCCTCGAACATATCAACACCTGACGGCGCGAATTCTACCCCATTTGTTACAGCTTTATAACGATTAAGTGATGATGATCTAAAATTAAGTTACGTGGTCGACCCTGACGTAATTTGCTCGACGCCCTGCTCGATTAACTTGTCTTTTAGCTCACCATCTTCCAGAGGTTGATCACTTTGCCATAATTTAGGCAACACTTGTTTCGTAAAATCAACCGCCGGAATAAGGTGCGGCACAAACTTTGACTCCTTCCAAAAAGCGCTGGAGTTCATCCCCAGAGCCTGCATTAATACCAATAGAACCGCCGATACTGCGATGGCTCTAACAAACCCCGTGGCAATACCCAACACGCGATCAATACCTTTTATTGGACCGCGTACAATAAGTTTGGTGATCGCATAAGAAATGATCGCAAATACAAATAAGGTGCCTATGAAAATCAACCCAAAACCAGCAGAGTTACGTAACTTACCCTCACCGAGACTGGCAAACTGAGCTAACCATTCTCCCGCTTCAACACAGTAGGTATAACCTAACCAAAAGGCTAGTATCCACGAAATTATGGACAGTGCTTCTTTGATAAAGCCACGCATTACTCCAACCACAGTGGAAATAATAAAAATGGCCAGAAGAACTAAATCAAAAACGGTCATATGGAAAATCCTATCTATTCAGGCGCCTAAAGAATGGTTTGTCGGTATTTATGGTGATTAATCTACGGGTAGACTCGGATAAAACCTCGCTTACCCATTTTAGCTTCTAGTTTATCATTCTCCGTGCCAGCTTGCGCACGTTGTGCATAGGGGCCCAACCAAATTCGAGTGCCAGTTTTTTTGCCGCGATTGGTGTCCACAATCGTGGTTTTCGGGGTAAAACCTTTATCCGCCAGCTCATCAACCAAACGCTTGGCACCCTTCTTATCAGTAAGCAACTCAACCTGCACAACCCAACCAACATCCAGCTTAGGCGTGACCACGGTTTTAGACGCACGGGTGTCCGTGTTGCTCGAATCAGGCTTTCGGGGCTGTGTTAAGGTTTCTTCTGCTTTAATAGGTTTTGAGTTAGCGGCTTTAGTGGCGACCGTTGTTGGTGTCTTTGACGGCGCGGCTTGTGCTTCTTTACTTGACAACTGAGTACCGTTATCAGCACCACGGCTTTCCACTGTATTGACGGGCAATTTACGCTCTGCCCCGCTGACTAGAACCGGAGTACTGACTTTGGTTTTACCTGCGTCAACCGGCGTAATTTTCGAAACATACACGCTTTCTTCAGGTTCTTCAAAGTCGCTATCCACCCCCTGAATTTCCTGAAGCACTCTATCTTCAAAGGTCGAGTGCAGGGGGTCTTGTGCTGCTGTAGCAACGTCTGAATTTACTTTCTTTATAGCATCACTGGGTGGGCCTAACAGCCAAGGCAACACCAGAGCACCAAAAAAAATAAGCACTCCGGCACCGGTAATACGATGCTTTAAGTTAAACGAATCGACACTTTGGTCCGAAGATTCTGATATTTTTGTCATTACTTCTTACGTTAAAATAGGTTCAGCATGGATTTAGATGCTTCGTTAGCTTCACTATATCACCAGCCACATAGAATGAGCCAAATACAACCAGGCAGTCATTCTCTGTTAATGTCTCTTTAGCCGTATTATACGCACTTTCAATATTATCGTATAAACTAACTGAACCCAGCCTGAACCCTTGTGCCGCTATCGATAAGTTATCACTTAATTCCTTGGCCTTGGTTCCTCGTTCTGCATTGATCGTTGCAAGATGCCAATCATCCACTTGTGTCACTAAGCACATTAAACTTGCGATGATTTCCTTATCTTTCAACATGCCACAAACAGCGACCAATCGTCCGCCCTCTTTTGACGTCGAGTGGGACACGTCAAGAAATTCAGCCAGCCTTGCCACGGAGGCTTCATTATGAGCCACGTCCAATACAATTAAAGGAGAACGAGCCATCACTTGGCATCGTCCCATCAAGTGGGCTACTCCAATGCCGGCTCTAACCTGAGTATCGTTAAATGAAAATGCGCTTTTTAATGACTCTATGGCTCTAATCGCGAGGCTCGCGTTCGTCAGTTGTACTCCAGTTTGCCCAAATGGCAAAGGTAAATTATCTAATGACCATGTTTGAGATTCATAAGACCACAATTGCGAATCAGAGCCCAGGGAATAATCAAAGTCTCGCCCAACCACTTTAGGTATGGCGTTTATCTCTTGAAGGTGTCTACGCATTGATGCCTGAGGTTCACGTACGCCAATCAAACACTCAGTATTCGCTCTAGCTATGCCGGCTTTTTCATAAGCAATTTCTTCTAATGTATCGCCTAACCAATCCGTGTGATCGAATGCGATACTCGTGATAATGGCAACATCGGCATCCAGAACATTAACCGCATCCAACCTGCCGCCTAAACCCACTTCCATGATTGCAACAGCAACCTGCGCTGACGAAAAAAGCGCTATGGCGAGTAACAGACCATATTCAAAATACGTTATAGGCGTATCCCCCCTGGCTCTTTCAACTCGGCGAAACGCGGTTATAAGTTCATCATCGCCAACATCAACGCCATCAATATTAAAACGTTCATTAAAATTCACTAAATGCGGAGACGTAAATTTGCCTGATTTGATGCCCGATGCTTTGCAAATACTTGAAAGAATTTCCGTTGTAGAGCCTTTACCATTAGTTCCTGCAACACTGACCACTTTGAAAGGGGCGCCTTCAGGGCAAAGCACTTGATAGACACGTCGAACACGCTCTAGAGACAGTTCAATTTCTCGCGCATGCAGCGTCTGAATATAATCAACCCACTCTTCAACCGACTCGTTATCAAACCCCATTGTGAAAACCCACCATCAAAACTGTGGCAATGCAGATAATTGAGTTAGATCATGATCGGCTCTGGCCAATTCCGACATGGTTTTTAGCAGAAGCTCTGCGTTCTTTTTACCTGGCGCATCTTCCACTCCACTGTTGATATCAATAGCAAACGGCCGTAATGTGGTCACACGTTGGTATACATTTTCAGCGCTGAGCCCGCCAGCTAACAACAAAGGCTGTTCCATTTCAAGCGCTGGCCAATGCTCGTCACTAAGCAGTTGGCCTGTGCCACCATGTTGGCCTTTCACATAAGGGTCTAATAAAAAAGCCGAACTTTTATCGTAGCCGGCGATGTCTCTGCTTACCTGCTCTGCGCTTTTAACTCGCAATGCTTTTATGTGAGGTATGCAAAGCTGCGCAGCATAATCAGGGGTTTCTGCACCATGAAGTTGAGCAAAATCCAACGCCAGTTCCTCAGCGTATTGCTCAACCATCGCCAAAGGAGCATCACCAAACACCCCCACCACCGATATGAGTGCAGGCACAGCCTGCCTCACTTTTTTTGCCTGTTCTAAAGAAATTAATCTGGGGCTGTTGGGATGAAAAATCATGCCTATGGCATCAACGCCTAGAGCCACTGCGGCCGTGACGTCCTCAGGCCGAGTCATACCACACACTTTTACGCGAGTTCGACGTTGCATATCGGTTAATGATGTTGAAATAGATGGCCTAATGCTCTCGCAATTAAGCCCAATACGCAACCGTTCTGTAGTTCGACGGCAAGCCATATTCTTCTGGGTATTCAACGCCCGTTAAATACAAACCGTGCGGCGGCGCAGTAACACCCCCTTGGGCGCGATCTTTAAGTTCTAAAAGTTCTTTAATCCAGTGATTATTTCGCTTACCCGAACCAATATCAATCAAATTTCCAGCGATATTACGCACCATATGCTGTAAGAATGCGTTTGCTCTTACGTCAAACCAAATCCAATTTCCCTGTACACCTAACTTAAATTCCAACATGGTGCGCACCGGAGAGTGAGCTTGGCAACCCGCCGCCCTAAATGAAGTGAAGTCATGTTCGCCAAGCAGGGACTTGCCGGCGTCCGCCATGCGTTTTGCATCTAGGGGGCGAAATTCGTGAGTGGCCAGAGAACGATAGAGCGCGCTTTGTATCGGAGCATTATAAATGATAAAGCGATATGAGCGGCTCAACGCAGCGAAGCGCGCATGAAAATCATCCTCAATATCCACTACCCAAAGCAACCTTACATCCGCGGCCATAAAACGGTTAGCTCCTCTGCACCAAGAAAATAAACTTCGATTCGCACTGGAGTCAAAATGAATAATCTGGTGCGCCGCATGAACTCCTGTATCCGTACGACCAGCCGTAATTATTGATATGGGTTCGTTAGCAACCTTACTTAATGCAGCTTCAACCTGTTCCTGTACCGTTCTAACGTCATGCTTTTGAGTCTGCCAACCACTAAAATTAGCCCCGTCGTATTCAACGCACGCCGCCAATCTCATCTCGCACCCAAACGGTTGTTATTTTTTGTTTTCACTGATCTGCCTTTATCAAGTTCGTGCCAACGTTTTTTAGATCGTACTCAACACACTTAGGTGTGTCATAAACAGCAAGAAAGCCACAGCTAAAAACAGCTCGACGATAACCAATTCAAACTAACATTCATAAAAATGAGCCCATATCCATAGTGGATATGGGCTCATTAAAGTACCCACAGCCTGACCCTTTGTTGGTCAGACCAAGCCCTTGGGCTAAGAGTTCATAGAGTCTAATAACTCTTTTGCGTTCGCAATGAGTTCATCACTATTGTCTTTATTCGCAATAAGATCTTCTAAGATTTTACGGGCACCGTCGTCGTCACCAAGATCAACGAAGACTTTGGCCAGCTCGTATTGAGTTTGTGACTCATCGTATTCTGGGTCTATAACTAAGTCGCTTACTTCGGGAACCTCGCTGAATTTTCGCTCCTCGCCAAATTCTTCTAGGTCGTCGTCTTTCACTTCGGCCACCAAATCATCAATGCCACTATCCGCGCCAAAATCAAATACGAGATCGTCACTCGCCAGATCATCCGATAGGTCAACCACCTCTTCGCTCAAATCAACTTCAACTAAATCATTGTCTGTGTCAATTTCTGATGCTGGCGGGTTAAATTCAAGCACACCATCATCGCCTTCTTCCACCGCTAAGGCGTTGATTTCAACTTCATCGAGTTCACTGATTTCAGAGCGCCCATCATCAAAGTTGATAAGTTGAATTGAGGCGTCTTCATTTAATGAATCGACAATCATTTCAGAGACATCGGCATTACCAACATCGGCTGTCGTTGCTGCGCCTGATTCATTCGTTTCATCGGCACTCTCAAACACCAAGTCTTCATCGTCTGACTGGGCTTGAGAGTCATCAGTTTCGTTGGCACCGCCCGTGGCCTCTGAGGCTTGCTCAACCGCATCAAACTCAACACCAGAAAGCGAAAAAAGCGGATTTTCTGGAACCAGTTCTTTACCCATGTCACTGATTTCTTGCCACGTTTCACCAGCCATTGAATCACGCTGCGCGTATAACTCTTCGGCAATGCGTTCAAAACCTTCGGCGTTCTTATTTTTGAAGTACAAACCAATTAACTTATGCTTAACATCAACTCGGTCTGGGTGAGCCGCAACACCATCCAAAAGCACCTCTTCGGCTTGTTCGTCTCGACCATAAGCGATGTACACATCGGCTTCAGCAATCGGATCCACTTCATCGGCCTGAACTACCGCGTCACTGTCACTGTAAACAGTCAAAAATGACGTTTCTTTGTCAGCAGTATCACCGTCTGCGCCTTCAGCTCCGTCCACAACGGAAGCGGTTACTGATGCTGATATAGAAGCGGACATACCGCTTTCAGTGTCGACATCAATACTTTGTGAATTACTTTCTATCGACAACATGCTGATTTCAAACTCTTCATCGGCGCGTCTACGGCGCCAAACAAAAAGCCCTAAACCGGCAATCAGCAGAGCACCTAAGCCGCCTAATACCGGCATCAAACCGCCAACTTTATCCAACAAAGAGCTTGATTGAGCCGGAGCCGGGGCAGTAACCACCGGTTGCGTCACGGGCACCTCGCTCTCAATTACTTCTTCAATAACACTTTGCGTATCCGGCGTTGCGTCCAAATTTTCACTAACCAATTCATCATTGCTTAGATTATCAATGCCTGTATCGTCGCCACTTTCGTTCAAAAACTCGTTGAGTAAGTCGTCGGTAGAACTTCCAACGTTTGCTGTTGAACCATCATCACTCAAAAAATCATTCAGTTCACCGCTGTCATCAACAGTATCGACTTGAGAATCAGTTAATATCGAGTTGTCTGTCAGACCAAAATCATTTGACGTGTCGTTCAATGCGTTATTTTGACTGGCCAATGTCGACTCAACAGCAGCTAAGTCCGCATTTTCAACATCCAAGCTAATGATCTTATTCATGTCCTCGAGTTGGCCCTCAAGTATTGAAATGCGTTCACTAAACTCTTGATTTTCAAGTTCACTTGACGCTAATGAGGTTTGAAGCTGTGAAATTTGCTGTCGCAGTGCTAAAACTTCACCTTCATTACTGGTGCCTTGACCGGCTGAAACAAACGTTTCAGTGTCTGTTGACGCTCCAATTTGAAAATTGTCGTTTTCCTCGGCACTTCCAAAATTGGAATTTGTGCTACCGCCAAACAAATCTGAATCAGACGTGTAAGTGTCTTGACCAACACCAATGCCGCCAACATCGTTGCTGGCCAAAGCACTGGGATCCCATTCAGCCACCTGTTGCTGAAAAAACGCACGGGCTTCATCCAAATCAGTGGCTCTAATTTTATCTAAATCACCGACATCTAAAATAGATCCTTGCAACAGCCCGTTTATATTGCCATCAATAAAAGCGCTCTGATTCTCTTCGAATAACACCTTCATGATGGCATAAACACTTAGATCAGGGACTTGGCGTTGCAATTCTTGCGCAATGACACTGAGTGACTCGCCAGAAGCAACAGGGCCATAACGGGCCTCAGAAGACCCACCTGAATACGCATCCGCAACGTCACTGGAAACGTCCTCAACTATGGCTTCATCAATAACCTCAGCGTCGAGTAAAACAGGCGCTTCATAAACGGGTTCTTCGGTTTCAACAGTGTTGCCTTCTACTAAATCAGTATCAAACGCTTGGTCGGTACCGACGGTGCGCGGCCTTGAAACTGATTTCGGTGTTTCCGCGGCATAAACAGGCGGGTCAATAAGCGCCGTGTATTCTCGCAAAAAATTACCGCCCGACCATGTAATCTTAACTAGGAAGTGAATGAATGGCTCTTTGATGACAACGCCATTACTGCTAACGCGCAACACGGCACCTTGACCACTGCGCTCCACATCCAACTGAACGTCTTTTAAATACTCAGGGTAATCTATTCCGAGCTTTTCAAATTCTTCCCTACTCGCGACCGCGGCCTGCAACGTTGAAACATCATCGCCAGGAGCCACGTTAACGGTTATCAAACCGTTGAGTGGTTGGTCTAAGTTAGATTCGACATTCAACACACCTAAGCCGAGGCTAAAAGCATTGCTTGATGCAAACAACAGAGAGCTTGCAACGCCAACTACTTTGTATGAGCCAAGCAGATGGTTTTTTAACATGCCCAAAACCGACTCCGCAGTTTTGGAAATTTGAGGGTGTTCTTCAATTTGAGCCATATTGCCTTCCGACCTTGAATTGCCAATAGCGCTTCTTTTAAGGTCTTTGATGTGGTTGGGGTTGCGATTGCGTTTTGCCATAAGGACTCCAAGCTCCTGTTTAACCTGTTGCAAGCCATTGAATCAGTTGGGTAAATAGTCGACTGAACGCAATCTTAAATAACAATTCAGATTGAAAATTAGACGACCAATTCATCAAAATCAACAGCAGGAGTTCGATTTTTATATTATGTTTTAGGTAGTTAGCGACCTATTGTAACAATTTACATCACTTTTTAGCAACTTGTACAGCTTCTTCGTGCAACTGAGCGTATAAACTTGAATCGAAGACGGCAAACCACATTCGATACAACCTTAGATTCAAGCTATTAATTAAAGGTAGTCTTTAACCAAACACTCAGCTATTTGCACACTGTTTGTTGCCGCGCCTTTTCTCACGTTATCGGCCACCACCCACAAATTTATACCACGTTCATGAGAAATATCATCGCGAATTCGCCCCACATAAACTGGGTCATTGCCCGCCGCTTCGGTAACCGCCGTTGGGTAACCGCCATCTTCACGGTCATCCAATACCACAATACCCGGCGCGCTTTTCAACAACTCAGTCACTTGCTCAGCCGATATTTTATCTCGAGTCTCAATGTGACAGGCCTCTGAATGCCCATAAAATACGGGAATGCGCACGGCGGTTGGATTTACCTCAATGCTATCATCGCCCATAATTTTTTTAGTCTCCCACACCATCTTCATCTCTTCTTTGGTGTAGCCATTGTCCATAAACACGTCAATTTGTGGTAAAGCATTAAACGCAATTTGTTTTGGGTAGACTTCAGTCTCAATGCCTTTTGCATTCAATAAGCTGGCCGTTTGACCCGCCAACTCTTCCATTGCATTTTTACCAGTACCAGAAACGGCCTGATAGGTGCAGACATTTATGCGCTCAATTCCAACCGCATCGTGAATGGGCTTAAGCGCAACCAACATCTGAATTGTTGAGCAATTAGGGTTAGCAATAATGTTCGTGTCTTTGTACTGTCCAATGGCCGACTCGTTGACTTCTGGCACAACCAATGGCTTATCATCGTCATAACGAAAATGGGATGTATTATCCACCACCACACAACCCGCGGCAGCGGCTTTAGGTGCGTATTCAGCCGATATAGAGCCACCCGCTGAGAACAGACCAATTTGAACTTGAGAAAAGTCAAACTCGGCTAAATTCGTTACCCGAATGGCCTTGCCCTTGAAGGTCTTGGTGGTGCCAGCAGAGCGCTCACTGGCTAATAAAAACAGTTTATCCACCGGAAAGTCTCGTTCTTCAAGTACTTCCAACAAGGTTTCGCCAACAGCGCCTGTAGCTCCAACTATTGCAATATTAAACAGGCGTGAACCGGATTTTTCGCTCATTTTTCTCTCTTTAATTTCAAAATTAGTTAAATCAAATATGGACAAACTACCATTATGTTCTTATTGACAGCATGCCTAG
The DNA here is from genome assembly GCA_937974565.1 of uncultured Arenicella sp. Taxonomy (GTDB): domain Bacteria; phylum Pseudomonadota; class Gammaproteobacteria; order Arenicellales; family Arenicellaceae; genus Arenicella. The sequence continues at coordinate 31,454 of CALJWL010000017.1, read as the reverse complement.
CCCGCGATAACGTCAATGCATAAATACATTTCCAGTAACGCAAAGCCGCGGAATTTTATCACGCGCCACTCAAGCAAGGTAGTTGATCAATACGTAAAGACGGTTAAATGAATAAGTATTCAAGGCAAAATAGTGACTTTTCACGTACAGACTTACGTTTTTTAGACTTTTGGAGCGTAATTTCTGACGAAATCGGCGATCATCGCTTAGAAATAAATTCATCAGCTCGATGCGCTGACGAGCTATTTCCAAAAACCTCTGTGCATCCTGAGCATCTTAAAAACTTGGTTTTAGGCAGCCTTAAAAAACAGCACGATCACTTAGATCAAGCCATTGATTTAACGAACCTTTTAGACGAACTTGGTCGCTCAGCATGGGAGTTAAGGCAAAACGGCTCAGATGACCTCTTTGACATCGAATTACTTGAAGAAATTGCTTGGCACATAGGCACTCGTTACCCATATTTGATTGAAATGCCCAGAATCGACGTTCGCTATTCTGCGCCTACAAACACGCGTTTAAAAACTGCCCCTAAAACGCAAATTCTCTCAATTTCGACATTTAACACCATCAGAAAAAACAGACAACTCTAACTCCGTTCGGCGTTTGAAATTAAAAGCTGGAGCCGTGAAGAAAAATGCCGAGCTTAGAATTAGCCTTCAATAAGCGTTAACAACGCATCTTCATCAATCATCTTTATACCCAACTCCTCGGCCTTTGCGGCTTTGCTGCCAGCGTCGGTACCAACCACCACTAGGGATGTTTTTTTTGAGACACTTCCAGCCACTTTTGCCCCTAAAGCTTGCAAATGCTTTTTGGCATCTGAGCGGCTCATCGAGCTTAACCCGCCCGTAAGAACCACGGTTTTTCCAGCCAGAGGGAGGTTGTCAGAGTCAAACACTTTCGAAAGGTCGACGGCTTGATAAGCCACGCCCCTTTCCAACAACAAATTGATCACTTTCTTATTATTATCGTCGGCAAAAAAACGGACTATGTTGCCAGCAACAATTGGCCCAATATCTGGCAATGCCTCCAACGCCTCTATCGTTGCTTTCGACAGAGCGTTCAAGTCTCCGTAAGTATTGGCTAGTTGTTCAGCGGTTGACTCACCCACTTGAGGAATACCCATTGAAAACAAAAACTTGGCAAACTCAGGTGTGCGACTTTTGTTTATTGATTCAATTAAATTTTCGGCTGATTTTTGAGCAAACCCCTCTAATTTGAGAAGTTGATCTGCCCTGAGTGCGTATATATCTGCTATTGATGCAATCAGCGATTCATCAACTAATTGATCAACAATTTTCTCTCCCATGCCATCAATATCCATGGCTTTTCGAGACACAAAATGCGTAATTGCTTGCTTAACTTGAGCGCCGCAGATTAAACCTCCGGTGCATCTGGAGATGATACCCTCGCCTTCGGCAACCACATCTGAGCCACACTCAGGGCACCACTCAGGAAAACAGTAAGGGACTGAATCCTTAGGGCGCTTATCAAGGTTTACCGACACGATCTGGGGAATCACATCACCAGCACGACGCACAACAACCGTATCACCAACCCGCACGCCTAACCGTTCTATTTCAGCTCGATTATGAAGAGTCACATTTGAGACCGTCACACCGCCAACAAATAAAGGTTCCAGCCTTGCTACTGGTGTTATCGCGCCCGTTCGCCCTATTTGCACTTCGATCTCTCGAATAACGGTACTTTTTTCCTGTGCTGGAAATTTATGCGCTAACGCCCACCTAGGGGCTTTGGCAATAAAACCAGCCGCTTGTTGCCAGTCTAGCCTGTTTAACTTATAGACAATGCCGTCAATCTCGTAAGCCAAATCGGCTCGCTGAGCAGACAGTCGTTGAAAATAATCCAAGCAACCTTCCACGCCTTGCACCACTTCCAATAAAGGACAAATAGGGAAACCCAAGTCCGCAAGCTTGCTTAACGTTTGGGCATGAGTCACGCCGAAATCAGCATTGCTATTCATTCCAGTAGAATAAATAAACACCTCAAGTGGACGCGTTGCGGTAATGCGACTGTCTAATTGTCTAAGACTGCCAGCTGCCGCATTTCTGGGGTTTACAAACACTTTTTTATTTGCCGAGGCTTGTAACTCATTGAGCTTAGCAAAGCCATCGTGAGGCATAAATATTTCACCACGCACTTCAATTTTTTCTGGTGCTGAAGCAGGCAGGGTCAATGGAATAGAGCGAATGGTTTTAACGTTCTGTGTAATGTCCTCCCCCACTTTCCCATCTCCTCTAGTGGCGGCATATTTGAGTCGTCGACCTTCATACATAATACTAACGGCCAATCCATCCAACTTGGGTTCCGCGACGTATTCCAATGTAATGTTTTCCGCGAGATCGGCTTCTTTGCGTAAACGACGATCAAAGTCCTTAATATCTTCATCACTAAAGCCGTTACTCAAAGAGAGCATCGGCCGCTCATGCTCAATTTGAGTAAACACATCTAAAGGCGCACCGCCAACTCGCTGAGTCGGTGACTCAGGAGTTTGAAAATTAGGAAATTGAGTCTCTATGTCTATTAGCTCTTTGATGAGTAAATCATACTCATAATCACTTATCGTTGGGGTATCTTGAGTGTAATAATGATGGTTGTGTTGCTCAATTTCGACGCTTAGGGTCTTGTGTCTAGCGCCGGCCATTTCAAGCGTTAAGGTCTTTTTGTGTGTCATGCTGTGTTGGGTTCTTTGCTGATGAGCCTCAGTCCGCACTAATGAAGAAGCGAAAAGAAACGATGGGAACTAAAACAGTTTTTTAGCAACTGAGTCACCGGGCACTAACCCGTCTTGCTGCATACTGTAGGCGATATCAGAGATTTGTTGCATCAACGTTGAGTACGTACGTTGAGTCATCGCTTTCCCTGAACGGTCAACCACCTTACCATCCAGCCACGTGGCAAGGTCATTAGCGTCCTTAACCATTTGCTGAAATACTATTTCAGGGTCCCTCGTGGCAGGCACATTCATGTAAACAACCAAATCATAAACCGATGTGGCCGCCGCTTGGCCAACTGAGCGCACACCAAAATGACCTTCACCATCGGTGCAAGCAAGTCGATACAGAACAGTGATGTTATTTTTTTGGCCTTCGGTTTTCATAAAAATGCCGTTTCTATCAGTCGACATCAATAAGTCTCGTGCGCAACTTTGAATATCAGCCACCCGAAAGCCAGACTTGGACCTTGGAACCACATTTAATACCGCCATGGAATCATAGCGTCGGCCAACTTGGTCAAGCGCTTGAGCTTGTTTAAGAGCGGCGTCCAGCTCCAGAGAAAATTCAAAAGGCGCGTCAAATTTTTCGCAGAACTGCAACACCATTTGTTGGTAATCATGGCTCTCTTTAGCACTCATTGCGCCTTCGCGGTCACACAACTGAATGGATATACCTAGTTCAAGAAATCGCGCTGAAGGCAACTCAAACTCAATATCGCGCCACATATCAGTAAGCTCATTTAAACCGTAAACATGCACTTTTCTATTAAACTTATAGTCATGCTCACGAAACAAACTCAGTAACTCGCTTTGCTCTATCGGTTTAGGATTCAGCACCCGAGCCACTAAATCTGTTATCACCGAACCACCATCGCTGAATACCGTTGTTGTTTTTTGCTCGGCCGAGGACGTTATTGCACTTAACTCACTTTCAACGGATTCATCATCAGCCAGAGACGGGGCTATTTTCCCATCGTCAATGGGTGTTTTTTGTGTGGCCTCTACTGCTTTAGGTCTACTCCCAACTTTAGGCGCGGCGCTCTGTTTAATTCTTGCAACTGCGGACTTGGCTTTATCCATCGCCAAACTGTAAGGCCGGTTGTTCATGGTGTCGCTAGCCAAAGTGTCTTGATTGGAAGCTAAATTCGCGGATTCAGCATCGGTAACCGAGTTTAATTTAGGCATTGAAGACTGCAAAGCAGCACGGTCTGATGATTTCTCAGTAACCTTAGGCACCGTACTCACATAATCCGCCGACATTTCCGCGCTGTCAGCCGACACGTTGTGATCATCGGTCGCACTCAGGCTGGGTTCCACCCGTGGCTCAGCCCCTAAGTCAGCTGACACCGTATTGGTTTCATACTCACTCGCACGGGCGTTGCGTTTTTTCTGCTGATAGAGCGAGTACGCGACCACGGCCGCAAATAAAATAACGCCAACGATAAAAAACAGTAGGTAAAGATCAGCCATTGCTTGGGGTCAATAAATGATTAATAAATAACATGAATATACGCAAATCATCCCCTACCCTATTGCGCAACCATAGCCGCGGCTTCAGCCACATCAACGGCCACCAATCGTGATACTCCAGGCTCAGCCATGGTCACACCAACTAAAATATCAGCAACTTCCATGGTGATTTTATTGTGCGTAATAAAGAGCAGTTGCGTCTTCTCACCCAGTTGTTTTAACACACCAGCGTAACGCTCAACATTGGCATCGTCCATCGGCGCGTCCACTTCATCTAATACACAAAATGGTGCAGGATTTAATTCAAAAAAAGCAAACAGCAGTGAAACAGCGGTCAATGCCTTCTCCCCGCCTGAAAGAAGGTGAATGGTGCTGTTGCGTTTGCCTGGCGGGCGCGCCATTACACCAACGCCCGTATTAAGCAAGTCATTGCCAGTCAGCTCTAAATAGGCACTGCCGCCGCCAAACAGTTTTGGGAAAAACTCTTTAAACCCCTCGTTTAACAAATCGAAAGTTTCTTTAAAACGAGAACGTGTCTCTTTATCAATTTTGTTAATCGCCGCTTCTAATGTGGCCATGGCCTCAGTCAAATCTGCATGTTGTTTATCCAGATAAACTTTGCGCTCTAAGCACTCTTCATATTCATCAATCGCCACTAAATTAACCGCACCAATTCGCTCGACTTTGCGAATCACGTTCTGCAAATTTTGTTCAATTTGCATAAGGTCAAAATCTTCTGGCAAATTTTGTTGCAACAGCAGCATTTCCTCTTCATTCTTCTGCATACCTTCGGAAATTGTATCGCGGCGCACTAACAGTTCCTGTCGCGACATGCGTATTTTTTCTAAGCTATCACGTACATTTTGTGACTTACGATCAAACCCCAAGCGCGCTTGATCTGCGCTTTTCATCTGGTTTTCAAACTCGGTCATTTCGTTGCGGGCTTTAGTTAGTTCACCTTCCACCCCCAAACGTCGTTCCAGAAGCTCTTGAAGCTGCGCTCGCAGCTCCGCGGTAGGGTCTTCATCGTTCTCAATCAATGAGGCTAACTCAATTCGACGAGCAGACTGCCCTTGCAACTGTTGAGTTAAACGAGCAATGCTTTCCGCCAAACTTGCTTTCGAGGATTGTGCCCGCTCAAGTTCAATTTGCTTCGATTGACGTTGATCACGGGCACTGCGTTCTTGCCCTCGAGAGATTTCCAGTTCTGATGCTAAATTAGCTCGCTGATTGGTCAACTCTTCGCGCCTGACCTCAAAATTCATCGCCAATTCTTTAGCGTCTTCCATCAATTTTTGTGCCGTGCTTACGGTGTCTTTTGCGGCCGCTAACTGGTCAGCCAAACCTTGCTGTTCCAGTACTAAATTATCGCGTTGAGTCAGAAGCTCGGCGCTGCGCGCTTCAATACCACTGAGTTTATTGCGCAACTCACTGCGTTGATGCGATTTACTGCGAAAGTCATTACGGCTTTGTTCGCGAGCTGTTTCCAGCTCTTTGATTTTCGCTTGTGCTGTTTCTACGTGCGACTGAATATTTTGCAGGTCATGACTGGCAATATCGACCGCATCCGTTAGCTTTTCAATTTGTGCCTCACGCTGCAGTAACCCACCTTCTGCTTTGTCTACACCAAATGAGGCCCAGTTGGTTCCAAGCCAGCAACCTTCTCGCGTTACGATGGATTCGTGAGCGCTTAAGTGATGTCTTTTCTCCAGTGCTTCCGACACGTTATCTGCCGCGTAAACACCGTAAAACCAACCTTCAACTTGAACGCTCTTTCCGCTCACTTTATCAGCCAAGGCCGGCAACTTGCTACCACTGGACTCGATGGGCGCTGAACTCTGATCCACCAGCCACACACGGCCGTCTTTAAAATCATCGAAGTCGTTGGCCAATTCTTCTAGTTTTTGTACAGAAACAGCGTTTAATTGACGACTTAATACCGTATCTACCGCTAGTTCCCAACCGCCTTTTACGTCTAATTGCGAAGCCAATCGTTGATTGTCTTTGATGCCACGACGCTGCATCCAATTATTAATTTCTTTATTGTCTTCACCCAACGCAGCCGCTTGCAATGCCTTAAGTGAATTTAGCTGCGCTGAATCATCTTGTAGTTTATGACGCACAAGGTTATAACGCTCACGGCTCTCATCAAGTTCAGAGCGCATAGACACCACTTGTTGATCTTGCTCTTGCAACGAAGTTTCGAGTTCTGAACACTCTTCATCGATCGTCTCAACAGACTCCTTTAACCGTTGAATCTCTTCAAAATTTAACTTTTCTTCGATATCAGCCAACGTAGTAGCCACTTGTTCACTGCGCTGCGTAAAGTGGTGTATCTGCCGTTGCTGCTCTTCAATTCGCGTGGATTGAACCTCGCGCTCACGCTCTGGGTCAGCCGCATCACGATTAAGTTGTTGCCATTCTTCTTGCCAGGCCTGAAATTCTTCATCTGCTTGCTGAAATTTAGCCAGAGCAACCTCATAGGCCTCGGCCAACTCTTCCACCATTGGCTCAAGTTCGAGTTGCACTGTCTCCGCTTCTTCTAGACGAGCTTGGTCCATTTCCAGATGTTGCTGAGCTTCTCGTTCGGTCTCAGCAAGACGATTAAACTCCTCTTGCTGCTGTTGACGAGTAACACGAGTATGCTCAATGGATTGCTCCAAAGCTGCAATCTCACCACCAACTCCATAATACTCGGCTTGCACTGCGTTGAGTGCTTCCGTCAGTTCAGCCTGCTCTTGGCGCATGGCTTCTATTTGTGACTCAACATCTCGTTGCTCTGCCACTTGACCTTCAAATTCGGTTTGCAAGCGTTCCAGTTCGACGTCTTTGGCTTTTACTTGCTCGTGCAGGCTAGACCAACGCAATGTTTTAAGTGTGGCATCCAACTCTCGCTGCTCTTCTTTGAGCTTTTTATAACGTTCAGCTTCATTGGCTTGGCGTTTTAGTCGTCGCAATTGTGATTCAAGCTCACCAACAATATCTTCGACCCGACTGAGATTATCACGCGTATGACGAATGCGGTTCTCCGTTTCACGACGTCGTTCTTTGTACTTTGAAATGCCAGCCGCTTCTTCGATCAATACACGCAAGTCTTCAGGCTTCGACTCGACAATTCGTCCCACCATGCCTTGCTCGATGATTGAATACGATCGTGGCCCCAGGCCTGTCCCAAGGAAGATGTCTTGAATGTCTTTGCGGCGGCAACGACCTTTATTAATAAAGTATTTGGAACCGCCTTCTCTGGTCAGTTCACGTCGAATAGCGATTTCCGCAAACTTCGCCCATGAACCGGGCGCACTGCCGTCTGAGTTATTAAACACCAATTCTACGTAGGCTCGATTCACCGGTTTACGAGCCGCTGAACCGTTAAAAATAACGTCTTCCATACTGTCGCCACGCAAATTCTTCGCAGACGACTCCCCCATCACCCAGCGAATGGCATCGATGACATTTGACTTACCACAACCATTCGGCCCGACAATACCAATTAGGTTATTGGGCACAGACACTTTAGTCGTGTCTACAAACGATTTAAAGCCTGAAAGTTTAATGTGTTTTAAGCGCATTATGGTCCTTCGCTGACCGAGTTTTATCGTACTTATTCGACATGCTTTACGTTAATAAATAGAGTTATTAGATTCAGTTGCTAAATCGCACGTTAATTCATGAAAGTTTAGTAAACGAGGCCCAACTCAGTCAATATTGAATGACACGCTTAAGCTAGCTCAAACCTACAAGGGTCGTAGTTAAAATGACATAGGGGTAATCACCTTACCCTTTATTTAACTCGATTTGCTTTGGCGATTCAGCGGCGCGTGTTAACCCTAATGAACTCTGTCGTTTTGTCAGCGTTTAGATGGTTCTGTTGTTGTCTCGCGAGAGCCAAAAGTCACGTTTACTTTAATGTTTAGGCCAATCCTTAAGAGTAAGTTAAAATCGATCCGGTTAAAACCATTGTTTCATGATTGTTTGTCATAAATGCGGTTTTTAACCGCACAAATTCCAGCTAACCAGCTTCGAGAAAACCAGCATGCTAACACACGCCCAGATACAGCAATTTAAGATAGACGGTTATCTGATCTTACCTCGTGTATTCGCCTCAGAAACCATCGATCGGTTGCACCGGCTTATAAATGATCATTTGCAACACCGAATAGCGCCTTTTGAGCTTGAAGCCGATGTTCAATATCCAGGAGCCCCACTTAATGAAAGCTCAAGAGGGGGACAAACTATCCGACGTCTGAAAATGGCTTTTCAGCGCTCCAGCCATCTGGCCAATGTAGCTACAACACCAGTCATAACCGAGGCCATTAAACAAATTCTGGGGGGCGATGCGCTTTATTTGAGCCCTAACCATCACAACTGCGTCATGACAAAACTACCGCAATTCAGTTCAATAACACATTGGCACCGTGACACTCGGTATTGGAATTTTGACAACAAGTACTTGATTAATGCATGGGCCGCCCTTGGGGATGAAGCGGAAGAAAATGGTTGCATGAAGGTGCTGCCTGGGTCACACCGCTGGGATGTACGCAAAGAAGCACTGGACTCAGCCCAATTTTTGATTCCCGATCACATTGATAATAAGTCACGACTTGATACTCAACGCCTGGTCGAACTCGCAACTGGGGATGTTTTATTGTTCAGCGCTCATTGTTTTCATGCCGCGGGCAAGAATGTCACTGAACACCCTAAATATTCCGCCGTATTTACCTATCACAACGAGAACACCACGGCCATTAGCGGCACTCATTCAGCAAGTCGCCCCCCCATTGATATCAGCTAAATTGGCCGATTAAGGAAATCACTTTCACTCAATTACTTAAGAGCTTCTTTGCTTATTTTTGCCAAAAAAGGCGCGGTTAAACTGGTGACATAAATATCACCCGTGGTTTCCAACACGCCCGTAGTGGCGTAAAGCGCGCCGTTGGGTGCCTGTAAATTATGCACCACTTCACCGTCACCACTGATTCCTAACACCATTCCATAATCTTGAGGCTGAGGTTTCATTGGTTCTGGTAAACGAAGAATAACTTTACGCCAAAATGGCTTAGTCGCGAGCTTATCTATATCCGCCGACCTTGGGCTCATTACCCCCACCCAAAATACCCCATCCTTTCCTGCACTCACATTATCTGGAAAACCCGGCAAACCACTCAAGACAACGTCACTCTGCCCTTTTCTAGGTCCTTTTAGCCAATATTTCCAAACTTGATACTTACCTGTTTCGTTGACTAATATGAATTCGCCATCAGGGTCAGCGGCGACACCATTAGCAAAATTCAGACCACTTAACACCACGCTCGCGTCTCCGGTGACGGGGTTATACTCAATAATGCGCCCCGTTTCACCGTGTTCAACGATGTCTAAAATACTCGCGGGCAAGGTACCACCCCAGTCTTGAGCATGAAACCGGGTGGTTGCATCACTAAAATAAATTTTATTATTGTTAGCGACAGCCACGTCGTCGGCATAACCAATTTTAGTACCAGCGACCTCAGCAAGTTCCACCGTAACCACTCCGTCAGGCGTCACTTTTTGTAGACCACTGTAAGCGTTTGCCACCCAAATATTGCCAAATGAGTCTTGATCTAACCCCAGAGGGCGCCCACCCACTTCTACCCACGGGGTCGCGTTTTCAGTTCCATTTTTAAAACGGACCAACCAGCCTTCATGAGAGGTGGCAATGACGTCCCCATCAGGGCTCAGAACAGCCGCCTCCGGCCCCGTCTTATCGCCCATCGTTAATGGCTTAAAGGACTCCAAACGGCTATTTTTTTCGAAATCTCCGGTATAGCCAGGATCTGTGCTTGGCTCCCATACTTTGGGCTCGATGGGCACGGGCCACATCAATAGGTAGGCCACTCCAGTCACGAGTATAAAACCTAATAATCTAAGTGCTTTTAACACACTGAATCTCCAAGAGAGCTTAATCTAGAGACTATTTGACACTGAGGTCTGGGTTTAATCAGTTTTACCTGCAGGGCCTTTATACGTTCACTGCTTTTGCCATGTTTGGCAGCAGAGCAACAAATGAGGGCCCCACCGGTTCAACTAAATTGTGAACCCACCATCAACGACGATAGCCTCACCGGTTGTATAACTGCTGGCATCAGACGCCAAATACAGTACTGTGCCGGCCATTTCATCAGGCTCAGCGTGTCTGGCCATCGGAATGGTTGACATCGCCATTTTATGCATCTTTTCATTTTCAAATAACGCACTGGCAAACTTAGTTTTGGTTAGGCCGGGTAACAACGCGTTAACTCGAATATTAAATTGCGCACACTCTTTGGCGAATGATTTGGTCATATTGATCACAGCCCCTTTAGTGATTGAGTAAATTCCTTGGCTAACCCCGGGCTGTAAACCGTTGATTGAGGCGGTATTAATAATACTGCCTCCGCCGTTTTCTCTCATTAACTTAGCGCCTTCGATAGACATAAAGAAATAACCACGAACATTCACATCAACGGTCTTGTTATAAGCCCCTAAGTCGGTGTCTAAGATATGTCCAAAATACGGATTGGCTGCTGCGTTATTCACCAAAACATCCAACCGACCATACTGATCTTTAATGTTGGCAAAGGTGCGCGTTATGTCGTCCATTTCACCAATATGACACGCCATAGTTTCAGCGGAGCCGCCTGCCGCTGTGATGGCATTCACCACATCATCGCAAGATTCCGCACGCCGACTTGATACAATCACATGCGCACCCTGCTCTGCCAACAATTTGGCGATGGATTCTCCTATCCCTCGGCTGGCTCCCGTGACTAATGCGATCTTACCAGTTAAATTAAACAACGTTGTGGTCATATTTTTGTCCTAATTTATTATTTACAACTGAAAACTTTTACATCTAAAACCATTAAAAACCCACCCGCATTTTCCCCAAAAAGTCGACCTTCTCTAACGGCACTCCTTCGCTTCGAAGTAAGTCGTAAGCCGTAGCTGCATGAAAGTTCAAGTTGGGCAGCGAAAAAGACATAATGAAATTTTCCGCCGTGAAGGGTATTTCTAAGTCTCCCATTTTGAATATTACAGGCTTTCCAGCCAGTGAATTGACGTGTTTTGACGTTATATCTTTTAGTGCCTCCTTCGTACCAGACACTATTTTTTGCAACCCGGCATAATCGGTTTGTTGTAGCTCTTTGGGCGGCGAAAACACGCCTTCTTCAACCCCTCTTATGGCTTGAATTGAATGCAAGGGAATACAGACAATTTGAAAGAGCATCGGCAGCATACTTTCATGCACTTTGAGTCCCACATAGGTATCTGGGTTAATGCCATTGGCTTCAGCGAATTCGGCGCCTTTTTTTAATACACATTCCACACCTGATACGGTTTGCAAGAATGATCCAACACTCACATCATAAAGTGATATTGTCATAGTTCATTATTCTCCAGATTTTTTAAAATTTGCGTTGCCGTTTTCAGAATTTCCTTAGTTCCATGTTAACTGCGTTACACTGCATAGGGCTAAGTTTCAGCATTCCCCCCCCCACATAGCTATCATGTTTGTTCACGGTTCATCTTGAGTCAAAAAGGCGAATGGCTTTGGCTTGTGATGCCCACTGCGGCCACCTAAGGTGGCCCTATAATTTAAAGAATTATGCATTACAGAGGCAAAATGATCACAACACAGAGTACGATCGTTAACACAAGACATTATATCGACTTTTACGTAATCATTACCTAAATGACCACACCGCCCATCATAACCGATGGGGTTTAAATAGACTCAATGAAAAAGCTTCATACCCTTTCTGTAGCCACCTTCAATGCACAATATCATTGGCTTATCTATCCGTTGGTTTCAGCGTTAAGCAACGGCAATAACATTAAGACCGACTGCCGATCAGATCTTCAACCACAGATGGGTCGGCCAGCGTACTCGTGTCGCCCATGTTGCTGTAATCCGTTTCTGCAATTTTACGCAAAATACGACGCATAATTTTACCAGAGCGAGTCTTCGGTAAACCCGGGGCCCAATGTATAACGTCAGGTGTGGCAACGGGCCCAATTTCCTTGCGCACGTGTTTTACTAATTCGTCTTTTAATTGATTGGTGTAGTTTTGTCCTGCCATCAAAGTCACATAGGCGTATATACCTTGGCCTTTTATTTCATGCGGGTAACCAACCACGGCCGCTTCAGAAACGGCCTCATGCAACACTAACGCACTCTCAACTTCAGCCGTACCCATACGGTGGCCAGAGACATTTATTACGTCATCAACACGACCTGTAATCCAGTAATATCCATCGGCATCTCGACGGCAGCCATCGCCAGTAAAGTAATAACCTGGGTACATCGCAAAGTACGCTTCATGAAAACGCTTAGGGTTATTATAAACCCCGCGCATTTGACCTGGCCATGAGCGTGACAAAGCTAGATTGCCAGACGTTGCGCCTTCTAACACACAACCTTCGTCGTCAAGTAGCACAGGCTCTACACCAAAAAATGGCAGCGTTGCCGAGCCAGGTTTGGCATCTATTGCACCCGGTAATGGCACAATCATAATGCCGCCAGTTTCAGTTTGCCACCACGTGTCTACAATCGGGCACTTTTCATGGCCCACTTTGTGAAAGTACCACTGCCAAGCCTCCGGATTGATTGGTTCACCTACGGTGCCAAGAATCCTAAGACTGTTTCTGTTGGTGGTGTTTAGGTATTCGTCACCAGCCCCCATTAAGGCTCGCAGCGCAGTAGGGGCGGTGTAGAAAATATTAACTTGATGTTTATCTATTACTTGCCAAAAACGACTTGCGTCTGGGTAAGTCGGTATTCCTTCAAAAATAAGCGTTGTTGCGCCATTAGCTAATGGCCCATACGTTAGATATGAGTGGCCCGTGATCCAACCAACATCGGCAGTACACCAGTATATTTCACCATTTTGATAATCAAAGACATATTTAAAGGTCATCATGGCGTAAAGTAAATAGCCACCGGTGGTATGCATTACGCCTTTTGGCGCGCCAGTTGAACCAGAAGTGTATAATATAAACATTGGGTCTTCGGCATCCATCACCTCTGGCTCACACGTTGTCGCTTGATCAGCCACGACCTTGTCATACCAGTGATCTCGCCCATCTTGCCAGCCAATATTATTACCTGTTACTTTACACACTAAGACGCTTTCAATAGATGGAGTCTCTTTACACGCTTCATCTACATTGGCTTTGAGTGGAATCGACTTAGCACCGCGCACCCCTTCATCAGCGGTAATGACCATCTTGCACTCCGAATCGTTGATTCGCCCCCTAAGAGCGTCCGGAGAAAAGCCACCAAAAACCACAGAATGAATCGCGCCAATTCGCGTGCAAGCTAACATGGCATAAATTGCCTCAGGAATCATCGGCATATAAAGACAGACACGATCGCCCTTCTTCACGCCTTTTGATCGCATTGCATTCGAGAGCTTACACACTTCGTCGTGCAACTTTTGATAGCTGATATTATCACTCTGTGTGGGGTCATCGCCCTCCCATATAATAGCCGTTTGGTCAGCCCTGTTGGTTAAATGACGATCAATGCAATTGACCGACACATTTAACTTACCCCCCTGAAACCATTTAATATAAGCGGAGTTAAAATCATATTCGCTCACCTTGTGCCATTTTTCATACCATTGCAGGTTTGACTCTGCTTGTTCCCCCCAAAAACCATCAGGGTCGTCCAAAGACCGCTGATACATCTCTTGATACTGTGCTTTGTTGAGATGCGTGGTCTTCTTAACGGAATCAAAAACAGGGTAAATGGATGTATCGGTCATAAACGTTTTATCTTTGAGGTTTTTAGTTATTTTCAGGAATATATTTTCGTGCCTTGTTTTTAAATTCGCTTTATTGATTCTTTCTGGAACTTTCATCAACAGCAGCCTGGTAGGAGGCAAACTGCAGCGAGGTGTCAGCAAAGTAAAGGGCATTATTAGCTTGCAAAACCACTCTCACGATCGAGTTCTCACCGGCTTCCACTGACATTTCCATAAACCACTGTTTATTATCATCGCCTTTGGGTAACATCTGAGTTGGAGCTACTTCCGTGCCATTTTGATCCACAAACCCCATCATTGCATTTTTCAAAGGGGCAGATGCCGTTAGGTAAATGCGTTTTTCTTCCAAATTAACGGTCAATTTTGCATCAAACGATAAATTATGAAGCTCACACTCTCCGCTGCTGTAACGACAATTAGGTTTGGCAACCAATGGGTATGATTGGTTATCAATGGCCGCCTGCGGCCTCTCTTTTACTGAAGAGTCCATTAACAAGTAAGTCAATAAAGCCAAGACCAGTGCAATGACAATGATTGCAATAACGTATTTATTTTTAAAGAAGTTCATTTTAAGAAAGTCAGTTTATAAGCTTAAATGACTTAACTTACCCTCTCTACCAAACAAGGCAAGTCAAAGTATGGTTTCTAATGCTCAGCTTATCATTATTCTATTAACAGTGGCACCAGCTGCTTTTTAACGCCACCGCCGCTCCATCTGCAAAATCTGAAGGAAAAGCCCAATTCGTCATTAGTGCAGTCAATGATGGTGACACACGGTGCATTAAAGCTATTTCAGGGTTCGTCAACGCCCGTATGCCGTTATCTATTTTCATCACTTCATCCTACCCTACAGCCCGCATCATAATAATTTAAGGAATTTTCTACCTACGTAAACTTCAACACCATCACTTAAAGTTTCACTACCAAGGTTTCAGATATTTTATCTTGAATTGCCTGCCGGTTTGCATCCCAATATATCTGCATAAACCCCAATAGACCAGTCGCAAAACCAGCACTATAACCACCATAACGACCCAAACTCTCCCATAAATCAATTGTCTTACCATCAATGCGAACCACCTTAATAGCAAACAAGCGTTTACCAACGGTTTGACCACTCCAACTAGAGGTAAGCACGCTAAAATAGAGTGCAGCCCAACCAAAGCTCAAACCAAGGTCACCTAAAAAGCCACTAAACCAAAAAATCAAACTATTACTTTGCTTGGCTGCACCAAGCGAATGCGACTCTTCAAAACGGTTTTGATACAATTGTTTGCTCAAGGTTGAACTTTCCATAGAAACATCCAACCGGTCATTTTCGTCTAGAAACTCTCTTACCTCTTGATAAATAAGCTTGGCCTCATCATAAACATGGCCTTTACCTGCAATATCGTCAATCAAAGCATCGAAAAAACGGTTATCACACTTTAAACCAATAGAGCAAACCGCCCCTCCATTGGCTGCCTTTAATTCGGATACCGTTAAAAAGTAGTCATTACTCAGATCCTTTTTTTGAAATTCCAATAACTGTTCTGGCCCACCCACCTCGACTTTCACACCAGTGAATTTATTGAAAATCGCCTCAATTTGTTCATCAGTAATGAAAAAATGCACCGCAACCTGTATTGTCATCACCGTAAGAGACAAAGTCAGTGCAATCCGAAGAGCGAGTTTTGTCCACATTTTCCCCTCTACACCCTTTAGGCGATAAAACACCCAAAACCCCACTAATACCACCAAAGCACTAAACCAGAGTCCACTTAATCTGGTTAATAAGGCCACGCACAGCACATCCACAAGTATCGATGCTAAACGCCGCCTTGGGCTAGCCAAACGCATACCAAGAAGAGAGTCGTGTACACCGAAGGCAAACGCAGTGACAAACTTCTTAGTTTCTTGCTCGTTGGTGAAATTAGAATTAGGAGCCGCTTCAGACATAAATAAGAAATAGCAAAAATCAAGTTAGGTTCATTATTATGCCTAAGAAGGCATAAATTTGTTTGATTACGAAAAAATACCCCCATATACTTCATAAGCCGCGTAAAGTGGCACCCGATAGAACACCAAATTACTAAGACTGATCACTTAACTGATTATTTGTAATGTTTTTGGGGGCGACATGGCTTCGACATGGGTCGCGAAACCTTCGGTGCATGTAGAGCATTGCAGATTAACTCTTAAAACTAGCTGCAAAAGTTATAGTTGCAAACGACGATAACTACGCACTAGCAGCTTAAGCCTGCTAGGGTCTCGCCCGAGTTGTTCATGGCTTAGGATTATGAGATCTCATCTCACATGAAATCGCCAGTTGTTTGTGTCGATTAAACAACGGTTAAAACGCAATTCGACCCGCCCCGCACCAAGTGCGTTTGTCCAGTTGGAAGGGGTTAAATTAAAGACAAACTAAACATGTAGAACCGTAGAGCGGAGGGCTTGTGGACGCGGGTTCGATCCCCGCCGCCTCCACCAAACCTTAGTTTTATAAGATGCAATAAAATCCGTTAAAGCTAGCAAATAAGCCGCCTTAGGGTGGCTTTTTTGTGCCTAGAGTACAATAAAGTCCGATATTGTTCGTTGACATCCAGCAACAATTGGGGGCATGTTATGGGGCATACGTTATCGAATTACACGCCATGCCCCCAAATGTTGACAGGTATTAAAGTCAAAGCACTCAAGACCAAAAACAAGCCATATAAACTTGCCGATGATGGTGGTCTTTATATTGAAGTAATGAGAACGGGTCAAAAATGTGGCGTTATAAATACCGCATTGTAGAATTTCAGATCGTTCTAGGGGGATATAGAGGTTGTTTGAGGTATATCGATACTTGCATCATCAAATCATAACGGTATTTCGATCTGAAATGCAACCATTCTGCTTCTAATTTACTTCCGTAATAAAAAACTAAACTTTCACGCTATAGAGCAAAATTATCTTAAAGAGCGCGTTATTTAGCCAAAACAATTTTTCGTTTCTCAATGCCTGAATCGTTAAATGTATTGAGTGATAATGACACATCGGCCTGTGGCAAAAAGCCTTCTCCTTTTTGTGGCCATTCAATAAGAAATAGCGAATTGCTGGCCCATAAATCTGGCAAGGCAAGATACTCTATCTCTTCTGGGTCAGCCAGGCGATATAGATCCATATGATATACTGTTGCTGTTGGCACTCGGTATTCTTGAATCAAATTATATGTTGGGCTAGTGACGGCCTTATCGTAGCCCAAACTTCTCAGAATCGCTTTTGTTAACGTGGTTTTGCCTGTTCCCATAGCGCCGTGTAAATAAACACAGGAGGGAATGCTTAACGCACGTGCTATCTCAACACCCGCTGTTTGGGTCTCTTCTAAGGTTTCAACAATAAATTCAAGAGTCACGACATCACCATTATTACGATCACGACCTTAGGTTTCAGGTTAAAAACCGCATCGGTTAATTTACAGTTCCAATTATGACAGCAAGCTCCTCTGAACCCAAATTTAAAATAAACGTTAAACACAAACTGTCTGTAGAAGAGTTAGCGCATCTTGCTAATAATATAAAGCGATGGGCGTTAGAGCTTGGGTTTGATGATGTTGGCATCACTGATACCGAACTGAGCGAACACGAGGCTCATTTGAATGCATGGGTTAGTCAGGGGATGCATGGCGAAATGGACTATATGTATAAACACGGCACGAAACGCACGCGTCCGGCTGAGCTAGTGAAAGGCACAGAGCGCGTCATTTCAGTGCGTATGGACTATGCGCCCGACGACATCCATCGTGCAGAAACCGTACTCAAGCAATCTGAGATTGGCTATGTTTCTCGCTACGCTCTAGGGCGTGATTATCATAAGGTATTGCGCGCTAAACTAAAAAAGCTCGCACTAAAAATCAACGATCATATTGGCGAATTCGGCTATCGTGTGTTCACCGATAGCGCGCCGGTTATGGAGAAAGCGCTGGCGGAAAAATCGGGGCTTGGATGGATTGGCAAACACAGCAATCTGTTGCATTCAAAAACCGGCTCATGGTTTTTTCTTGGCGAACTCTACGTGGACTTGGCTTTGCCCATTGACACTCCGGCAAGCAACCATTGCGGTAGCTGTCAAAATTGCATTGACTTGTGCCCAACCAACGCGATTGTTGGCCCCTATCAAGTTGATGCTCGCCGCTGTATTTCCTATTTAACAATTGAGCTTAAAGGTGCGATTCCTGAAGAGTTTCGACCATTGATAGGAAACCGTGTTTACGGCTGCGATGATTGTCAAATTGTTTGCCCGTGGAATAAATTTGCTCAGACGACAAAAGAAGATGACTTCACCCCAAGAACACAAATTACCGATCAGAAGCTGGAAGAATTGTTTAGCTGGAGTGAAGACAAGTTCTTAAAAAATACCGAAGGCAGCCCCATCCGGCGAATTGGGTATCAAGCTTGGTTACGCAATATTGCAATAGGCTTAGGCAATGCACCAGCATCAACTAAAATCAAACGCCTTTTAGAGCAAAAATTAAACGACGGTGAGGTAAGCGCCATGGCACGTGAACACATAGAATGGGCCTTGGAACGCCACACCCCGAATAGGCGCTAGTAAATTGAATACCTGATTGCAAGGCTGGCATATAAAACGCTTTCTATGCCAGCCTAATGCACTGATAACTCATAAGAGCAACCTGTATTTTTTCACACGTTCCCCTACCTTACTTTCTCACCTTTCACTAAACTTTTCCTTCAATTTAAACTTCAGTACTTTTCCGGCAGGATTCCTCGGTAATGCTGACACGATGTGCAACCCTAATGGCAACTTATATTTGGCCAACTGAGTTTCCGCAAAGGCTCGTAATTCTTGTAGAGTAAGCGACTGACCTTCGTGCAATGCCGCAACGGCGGTTACCGCCTCACCCCATTTGTCATCAGGCAAACCGATAACGGCAACTTCGGCAATGGCTTCATGTTTAAACAACACGCTCTCAACTTCCGCTGGGTAAACATTTTCCCCACCCGAGATCACCATATCTTTTAAACGGTCACAGATGTACAAAAAGCCGTCTTCATCTAAGTAACCAACGTCTCCTGAGTGAAACCAACCTTCGGCGTCAATCGCTGCGGCCGTTGCTTCTGGGCGATTCCAGTAACCCAGCATCACATTAGGGCCCATAATGCAGATTTCGCCGCGTTCATTCGCCGCAACTGGCTTATTATCGTTATCAACCACACGCACGTAACAATGCATGGCCGCCTGACCGGCTGAGCCTAACTTAGGGATGTTCCATTCTGGAGTTAAAAAGGTGCCAAATGGCGATGTCTCAGTAAGCCCATACCCTTGGCAAAACGACACCCCTCGATCGGCGTAAGTGGTTAACAACGACTCCGGTGGTGGCGCAGCACCACACACAAACGACACAACGCTATCAAATGAGGTGGTTTCAAATTTCGGGTGCTGCATCATAAATTGAAACATCGCTGGTGCGCCAAACATATAAGACACTTTTTTAGTGTCAATGGTGTCTAACACAACCTCGGCGTCAAACGTTCGCAACAGCAACAGTTTTGAACCAATCGAGAAATTATGCAACGTTAATACATTCAGGCCACCAATATGAAACAGCGGCGCTACAGTTAAAAACACATCATCGCGTGAACCACCAAATGAAAGCTGTGAATTAATGTTGTTCCACATGATATTGCCGTGGCTTAACATTGCGCCCTTAGGCAACCCCGTTGTACCTGAGGTATACATAATAAGACAAACGTCATCTTGAGCAACCGAGACCATCTCGGCAATTGGGTCAGCGGTCTTAATCTCGCTGTCGAAGTTACCCCAACCCTCAGCGTCTTGAGCAACCGTAAGGAAATTATGGCAGCACAATGCGGCTTTCGCACCGTCAACCACTGGTTGTAACATTTCATCCACAACCAATGTATGTACGCCTGCGTCGTTGATGATAAAACCAAGTTCCTCGGCGGTAAGCCGAAAATTTAACGGCACAAAAATGGCCCCAATGGTGCTTGCAGCAAATATGGTTTCTAAAAAAGCCGGCTGATTTAACCCTAAAAAGGCAACTCGATCTCCTCGACAAACCCCTTTTTGCTTTAAAACTGTCGCCGCTTTTCGCACTCGCGTTGAAAATTCGGCATAGGTCCATACTTGGTTTTCAAACTCCAGTGCATCTCGCTCGGGGTTAAGCTCGGCACGGCGTAATAAAGTGTGCGCCAAATTGTATTCAGGTCGAACTGAAGCCATTAATATTTCTCCTCTTTAATTTATCTTTTTTCGGTATCGTTATAAATGCTAATGTATGCTGGCCCAAGTCATCACAGAAGAATGAGGCTTTTTTATAGCACCAGCCTAGCCATCGGCAGAGGCTGGCATCAACTCTAATAATGCATGCACAGTCGCTTCCACACCGCTTTTCACGGCGGGCTCTGGAGTCACTTTAAACAAAGGGCTGTGATGACTTGGGACTGGGGCTCTGCCTTTTTTGGCTGCTTCAAAGTCAGCTTCAGGGGTGCCGCCAATAGCAAAGTAAACACTGGGAATATACGGCTCAGTGGTGAAGAACGGGTAATCCTCCGCGCCCATTCCTTTATTCGGTTTATTGCTGATCATTTCCTCTCCCATCTTTGTGATCCACACCTTTCTCAATCGTTGCGCCAAAGCCGCATTATTGATGGTGGGGGGAACGCTTTCATTTGAAACAATCACTTCAGGTAATTTATCATCGGGCAAGCCAGCCACTCGGCCCATGTTTTCTGCGATGCGCTTGATGCCATCAAGCAAAGTTTTTCGTGTCTCTTGACTGGTATTTCGCACCGTAAGCTGCAATACGGCTCGATCAGATATAATGTTATGTTTGGTACCTGAGTGAAATGACCCTACCGTGACAACTCCTGGGTCACGTGGCGGCAGCTCTCTAGCCACCAGAGTTTGTAACGCTAAAACGATTTGTGCCCCTAATACAATAGGGTCTTTTCCGGCATGCGGGCTTGCGCCGTGAGCGCCGACCCCATGAATAATAATATCCACCGTGTCGGCACCCGCGTAAGGGCTGCCGTCAGTGACCGAAATTTTACCCGCTTCCAGCCCAGAGGACACGTGAAAAGCCAAGCCGTAATCAGGCGTTCCAAAGCGTTTGTAAAGATCATCTTCCATCATCGCTTTAGCGCCTATAACACGTTCTTCCGCTGGCTGCACGATAAGCATGAGCGTGCCAGACCATTTGTCTTTCATCGCCTGCATACGGCGTGCGGTGCCCACGAGACTGGTGATATGAACATCATGGCCGCACGCGTGCATCACAAACACTTCATTACCCGTTATGGGGTCAATTTGCTTGGCCGTAGAGGCGTAATCCAACCCTGATTTTTCTTCAACTGGCAAGCCGTCCATGTCAGCACGCATACTGACTAAGGGGCCATCGCCGTTTTTAAGCATGGCCACAACACCGGTGCCACCCACGCCCTCAGTAACATCGAAACCCAAATTACGTAACTCTTTGGCCATACGTGCAGCGGTCTTATTCTCAACGGTGCTGAGTTCAGGGTTCTGATGAAAGTGTTTGAAAAGTGGGCCAAGGTGCGATTGATAATCGGCCTCTATTTGCTTAGCCAAATGATGAGCCGAATGGTCTTGAGAGAAAGTGGGCGTTAAAAAAGCCAAAGCAACAGCCATAATGAGGGGGGATTTTTTTCGTAGAGTCAAAGCATTCTCCTATAATGAGTTTGTTGCGCCTCGTACGGACGCTTACTCATAGCTTATAGCAGAGTCGACGTTTGGTAAAACAAGAATGATAACGTTAGAAAGAAACCTCTTCGATAAACACGGTTGATTTGTTAAGTAAAAGCTGAATGGCGCATTAAAATGCGCACCTTCTTTAAGCCAAAGTGACTGAAGTTCAAGCCGCTATTGAGCGGCTTGAACTGTTACTTCACCAACTAATCAGGAAATCCTATTGAGTGCCATTACAATTAACTTTAGCACTCTCGTTGTTTGCCAACCGGATATTACCAACCGCAACGTCAGTGCCACTGGCCGCTGAAACAATAAACGCCGATGTAATTGCCTCCATATCAACGCCTAAATCAGCAAAACAACTCAACGTTAATCGATACTCTGACCAACCTTTAGCGTCCACAGTCACGGGTAACGTACGGTCACAATTTTCCTTGGTTCCACACCCCATACCCACATTGAGTTTGGCTTCTCCGTTAAATGACTTGGCCACAAAAACCAGCTCCATGGCGGTCGTAGTTTCACGGAGCATGCTGACCGGTGTATCAGACTGTATGCGTAATGCTTCACCACCGGGTGCTGCGCTCCATTTTAAACGTAACATATCCTCTTGAGCTTCAAAATCGGTTTTACTGACCAACAAATTACTGATTGAAGTAGGAAAACTCGCGGCTGTTTTACTTAAATCACCGGATTGATTTCTCAGCAACAACATCCAAGGTTCATAAAGCACGCCTTTATTGAGAAATTGATCAATTGACACGTCGGTGGCATTTTCCAACCCAGAATCTTCAGATAATTTCGCACCTGAGGTTACGTTGCTTTGATAACTCAAGCCGTAACCCAATTCAAACAGGTTAGCCGGTTTTGGTTGGCCCTTGACGGGTGCAACCGCGCTGTTTGGCCATGAAAACGGCAACCTTCCAGTGAAATCGTAACTGGGTTTGCTTTGAAATAATAGATCAGCAATGCCACCGCCTTCACTGCCAGGGAGCCACGCAGCAATAAAAGCATCAGACGCGTTTATCTCTGGGTTCGTCCACATGGGGCGTCCAGAGAGAAATACCGAAACCACAGGCGTACCATCGGCTCCAAGTGCAGTAAGCTGATTTGTGTCAAAGCCTTTTGATACGAAGTCCAGGTTATTACGATCTCCTTGAAATTCAGCGTATGGGTCCTCACCATAAATCGCAATAACGACGTCGGCCTTCTCTTTGGAATCACCTTTAGGTGAAAAAATAATCTTGCCACCGGCGTTTGCAACCGCTTCTTGCAACCCTGACAATATGGTTTGGGCATTTGGAAACTTGGTATTATCTTCAACGCCGCCTTGCCATGATAACGTCCAGCCACCGGCCGCTTTGGCTATGTTGTCCGCACCGTCACCAACCACCATAATGGTTTTCGAGGCATCTAAAGGAAGTAGCCCTGAATCATTTTTCAATAGCACTAATGACTCGCGAACCGATTGCCGCGCAATAGCACGGTGTTTGGGTAGCCCAAGCATCGCCTTGTTACCCGCATTAGCTCGCTCGCTAGGCAGACCTTTCTCAAAAATGCCTGACGCTAACTTAACTCGCAAAATACGTCGAACCGCATCGTCCAGTCTAGACATCGGAATGGTGCCACTTTTGACATGCCTTAGTGTGCTTTCATATAGCCCTTTCCAACTGTCTGGCGCCATATACATGTCCAAACCAGCGTTGAGAGATTGCGGGCAATCGGTATTTGTGCAACCAGGTAATTGACCGTGGCCATTCCAGTCGCCAACAACAAAACCATTGAAATTCAATCGGCCTTTCAAAACGTCGGTTAATAACTCTTTATCGCCATGCAATTTACTCCCGCGCCAGCTTGAATACGATGCCATCACTGTCTGTACCCCAGCCGGAATAGCCGTGTAGTAACCAGCGGCATGAGTGTCTCTTAGTTCGGCCTCACTGATGTCCGCATCGCCTTGATCAACTCCATTTTCAGTTCCCCCATCGCCAACAAAGTGTTTGGCACTGGAAATAACTCGGCCTTCGCCCATAAACTGTGCATCATTTGGCCGACCTTGAAGACCATAAACGACGCTATCCGCATACGAAGCAACAATAGAAGGGTCTTCCGAATAACCTTCATAAGTGCGCCCCCATGTGGTGTTCTGTGGTACGGCCAAGGTAGGTGCGAAGGTCCAATCATGACCTGAAACCGTAAGCTCGTGCGCCGTCACTCGTGCGATTTCTTCCATTAATTTAGGGTTGCGCGTTGCCCCCAGCCCAATGTTATGTGGGAAGATAATGGCACCCACTAAATTACTGTGTCCATGAACAGCATCAATACCCCAGATAGCGGGGATAGCCACTTCAACGCCTGTTGGGTCGAGCGATGCTTGATAATACTTGTCAGCCATTTCTAACCAACCTTCAGCATCGCTGTATGGCAATGGGCCCGGTGCAGAGTTGCCCCCGCTTAATACTGAACCCAGTCGATATTCCTTTACATCTTGCGGTGTTAAAGAACCACTGTCTCCCTGAATAACTTGCCCTACTTTTTGTTTCAGAGTCAGCTTTGGCATCAACTCATCAATTTTCGCTTCAATTTCTGGATTTAATGGCAGTGCCGCCAATGCAGGCCAAGATTCCGGTGTAACTCGTTCAACCAGAGGCTTTGTCTTAATTTGCTTAGTTGCCGCGTTATCAAGTGTACTTGAACGCGGGTTATGCGACTCACCACAACCGCTAATAACCATTGCGGTGGCACACATAAGTGTTAAAGATTTAGTTGTATATGCCATGCATATATCTCCTTCGTTTATTGGCAAATATTGCTTATGCATTTGCTCTCTTAATATATTGTTTGTAGCGGTCACCCAACAAAATCAGGCCCATAGCGAACCTAACATAAATTTGACTGTGACAGTAAGCGTGCAGCTAAAATTTACAGACATTGGACAAAAAAAATTCAGGCATCCTGTTTGTAAGCATGAAATAGCCCAATTACGTGAAATTACGTATTTTTCAGGATTAATAAATCAATTTCACTACACCCCTGTAAATTGATCGCGTTGGGGGTTGAAAACTTGCAATAATGAGTGTGAATTACCCAACC
Source organism: uncultured Arenicella sp. (assembly GCA_937974565.1). GTDB lineage: Bacteria > Pseudomonadota > Gammaproteobacteria > Arenicellales > Arenicellaceae > Arenicella. The sequence goes on along the minus strand of CALJWL010000017.1, from coordinate 6,656 downwards.
GTAATTAACTTAAGTGGTGTGGCCTGAATTTTCATGACACTTTCTATCACTCTCAGGCATCATGCTCATATCAAGAAACAACGCATTTATGTAACAAAACCTGCATTCCTACGTTCTTTAATAATAGACAATGAAACTTTTGCGGTTTTCTTACAAGTGATCATTAAATATTTAAGTTTTTGATTAGAAATATTGGAAAATACCATTTGCCTTGTGGTAACGTTTGTTTATTACAGAAATAAGCAGGTTTTGCATGACGCATCTCACACAGTTTTACTCAAGATTAAAACATTGTGAAAATACAAGGTTGATCGTAGAAATTTGCAATATAGACACTATATCTATTACTGAGAAAATTTTGAACGCTGACAGGCTTTAAAGTCGGCATCACTACTATGAGGTTAACCATTATGAAAAATCTTGCACTCAAGATCATTAAAGTCACGTTGAAACTCGAAGGCTGGGAACTAAGGTGACGTGAGAACCTTTTAGCATTATTTTTACTAGGCCCTGTTTATACAGGGCCTTTGTTTTATCTAGGAAATATAATACAGGGGAGCTGGGGATGCTAAGGCACGACAGGTTATACTTTTGGGGTGCGCACGGTTTATTGTTTATTGCAAACATATTGGCATACCTGTATTTAAATAAGCTATACGGCTTTGTGTTAACCGCCACAATTGCCTCAGCGGCCATATTGCATAACGATAAAATGAGCCGGCGAAGGGCTACCATCGACCTGATATTAGCTCGTAATAAAGATGAAGTTCTAATCAAAAGCCATACGGTAATCGCAAAACTTGATGATACGAAACTTCAAGAGCTGGCCATTAAGTGCAAATCCCCAGCCTACGATGGAATTAACGATCCAACTGAAGATGAAAAATCAAAAATAAATCATATCCTTAAAGTACTTAATTGGTACGAATTTGTAGCAACCGGCATAAGGGAAAGTGCATTTGACTATAAAATTTTTCACAGAAACCGACATACATTAACGGTACAAGATTGGACTAAGTTAAAACCATTCATTGACCAATTTAGATTAAATGAAGACAGAGCCACGTTCTACAAAGAGTTTCAGTGGTTAGCCGACAGTTTCAATAAATACCCTTTACGATAAGCATTTCAATTGATCAGTTTGAGCCACTTGTCATTATCATCGCCCTATTTTAGTTGCCTAAAGATCTGGCACTGTTGATCGTTTCCAAACAAGGCCCCTCTTGATAAACTTCATCAAAACACCGAGCGCGCCGTAAACAAAGAAATTACATCAGAGCTAGCTTTCACGAAATATTCCAACGGGGTACTCTGCGCAGCCTAATGCTAGGTACTCTTGCGAGTTCCAAAAATCACTGGTTTGATAGCCGTGTAAAAACAGCGCAGCAAAAGCCTTGCATCGCTCTTTCTGATTTTTAAAAACAGTATCTCCTGTTAACTTACGTTTAATATCGGCCACATTGGTTCTGACTTCCGCCATCCGCACGCCACCGTCATTCTCGGCATCAAGCAACAACACATTATTACCACTGGCATTCCATGCGCTCCATTGAGGCAGTTTACCGTCTCTCCCGTTTGCTGGGTCGCTGGTGTAAGCAAAGTTAGCCCAGTAACTCATGATCGTCTGCGCTAATGCCTCTCGGCCTGCCGCGTTGCCGCGATTGTAAGTAATATCGAATTGTAAACCGCCGATAAAATCGCCAAAGACATAATTGATTTCCATACCGTGTGCGGCACCCAGAATCTTAGGCAAATCAAGTAACGCATTAGACATCATGTCATCCCAATCAAACCGGTAAGCGAATACCGGTTCACCTAAGTTAGCTGAAATTATTTTGGCGGGTTCGTCTACGGCACCTGCTTTCCAGTTTTGTGACACGTAATCGGATACAGCTTGATATAACTCAGGGTCCTTTATCGACGGTAACACTCCTAGCTTTAGGTCAACGTATTCAGTGTTACGCGCCATAAAAACCTTTTGCTCATCACGTGTGGTGCCGGTGATAAGTGGCACACTGTTGTAGCGATTTGGGTCTGTAAACAAGGTAAGTAAGGACTCATCAGGTATAACGTAACCATCACGAATCACCCGAGCCACGCGCATATACCCATTTTCAGAGTCACTGTTATCTGAAGCAAGTTGCATCAGTTCTTTAGCGTCCATGCCTTTCATCATGAACATGATGTTTTGCGAACTCATATCATTGATTTGCTTACGCAGTTCCTGTGAAGAAGCATTAGGTTTCTGGCGTTTCAATGCCAATTCAATTAACGCATTTGAGCTGTTCTTAAGCCCGGAGATAGCGCTCGTATTTGGCTGATCAGGGAAGTCTTCAGCTAAGGTTCTTAATGTGGTATCCACCGTGCCACTCTGAACAATTGCTTTATCAAACAAACCTTTTGCCAACGGCGAGGCAATCAGTGAATAAACATTACGACCACCGGCTGATTCACCAAAAATAGTGATGTTATTAGGGTCTCCGCCAAATTCAGAGATATTACTTTGCACCCATTTCAACGCTTGAATTAAATCTAAGGTGCCAAAATTACCTGATGCATCCTCACGATTACTGGCCGTTTCTCTTATGGCTCTGTGACTCAACCACCCAAGCAACCCTACTCGATAGTTCATCGTAACAACGACTACTTTCTGAGAACCAGCGAGGTGGTGCCCCTGATACATGCTGGCCGTACCTGAGTCATTACCACCGCCATGAATCCACACCATGGTGGGGTACTTTTTATTCGCTGCTTCTTTAGGAGCCCATACATTAAGAGACAAACAATCCTCTTGCCCGACAATATCACCAGGTTCACCATCAGTACCGGCTAACGCTCCCCAAAACTGCAAACACGTGCCGCCATATTCGGTGGCGCTTCTTACCCCACTCCAAGTTTTATATGAGCGCGGTGCTTTCCACCTTAGTTCACCTGTAGGTGGCTCAGCATAAGGGATGCCCAACCAAGCATAAGTATTATAATTATCACTAAAACCGACAACTTGACCTGACGACGTATTTCGTTGAGATTTTGGATCAGCTGGCCTTGCAGCCTCGTGGTAAAGTCCACCAATGCTTGGTTCGAATATTTGCGGTGACTTATTATATTGAAACAAAGCAATGCCACTCAGCACGAGCAACACAAACAAAGCAATGACACTCAACAGAATTTTTTTTATCATTTTAAATTAGAATTTACTCTAAAAAGTGTATTCGTTAACAAAAAGACAGGCTGCCAAAACTTTACCTAACAGCTTTAACTATCGTGCCATTACCCAATAAAAAAGGGCAATCGCAGCAAAACTTCGTTCCAATCTCACAATCAATTTTAACCCACATAAACAGCACAAAATTAATTGAAAACCCGTGAGTATACCCATACGGCGAAGATTCACACAAACAACATCGATAATAGGATACACGCAGCCTACCTTGGGTGTTTCACAAACCACTGATTCAACCAAACATCAAGCATGGTGAATGTAAAATGAGAAGGTACTGATGCAGGAATGGGCACTACTTTGACCATTGAATTCAATAATTTATTTAATGAATCAAAAGAAGGCGTCGGTCAAGCCAACAGCAAGTTTGCCATTAACTCGCGGGCAAATTGTCTCGGCATCTCATCAGTAAAGTACCCAACCACGCGCACTTTACTGTCATCCAAGACTTTTACACTGGCGGCTCACCAAAACGCCGCACCGACTTACTGTTCAAGGCCTTAGCCTTATTTCGACAAGCTCAGTTTAATCAACGAATTGCCGAACAATTGATTTAATAAGTTACCCTAATAAAGAACTCGTATGCAGAATGTTTCTTACATTGATAAAAGCACAGCTCAGTAGTAAATGTGTGATTAGCAAGCTTGGGGGTACACAAATAAATTTCTTTTCCTGAATCAGGCCATCGCTTAATTTGCAATTCCCACATAAAACCAATGGCCTCGGACTCTCCGAAATACCGAGTGTTCATGATGGCAATATTCGTTCAGATCATCATCCACATAAAATGCGTTAAATTCGACAAGCCCATCATCGCCACGCTGAGTTTTTGACACTATTTCCAAACGAGACCAGCGTGTGGTTCGAACTGAAAGTTCGTCAGCCTGTAAACCCACTCTCTTTAGTGGAACCCACGTACTTAAAAGGTAGTCACCATAGCCACCCAACGCATAAGCGGTGTATCGTGAGCGCATCAATTGCACTGGTGTTTTAGCGTAACTGTTGCCGTCTAACAAAGGCTGACAACAGTGTTCACGTAATTTGCCACTGCTGCACAAACAGAGCTGTTTAGCAAAACTGAATTTCGCACTACTTGAAGTTTGATCACGATTGCTCATAGTTGCTATTTTAAAAAGAACTCCCCATAGCCATACAAGTAAATTGTTTCGATGGCCTTTTGAGTCGGTTATAGTATTAAGATGAAAATTTTAGCCATTTTTTCACTGACTTGCCTGTTAATGCTCTCAATGTTGGTTTCCATTGAGGTCAGTAAGGCGGCGTCAATCAGCACGTTAGAACAAAGGGCCTCAATCACCAAGTGCCCGCCTCAATCTAACAGATTGCTTGAGATCGAGCGACGCAACCCCAACATCAAATGCGCAATACTGATAGACGACGACCTTGTATTTCCTCGTAATATAACTTCTCACAAAGGTGATATTTGGTTGGTAGATAAAGGCAGCAACTTGTTTAGCAATGGCAATAATTCAGGTGCAATTTATCGTTATCAGGCCAGCGATCATGGCTATACGCGAACTCAAGTATTAACTAATTTAGATGACCCTAATGATCTATCATTAAGGCGCCATGAGTCTGGCGAGTATTGGGCGTACTTTACTACTCGAAACTCAGTTCAGCGTTTCAAAATTAGCGATCAGAAAAACGTAAGGCCAAAGGTTGTAATAGCCGATCTTCCCACGTTTGGTTGGCATAAGTTAATGGCAATCACTGTCACTCAATCCAGTTTGTATTTAACCATGCCCTCGCTCACCGATCACTGTGAGGTCGATGGTCTGCCTAGATTAGTTGAATACCCATGCGGTGAAGATGCGTTAGAGACAGCCACTATTCGAAGTTACAGCTTCACCAACGATGACGTAAGTAACGAATATACGGTATTGGCCAAGGGCCTGCGCGATGCACTGGCAACTCAAATCACTCCTCGCAGTAACCAATTGATTGTCGCCGACAATGGCTGGGATCAGATAGACCTAAGTGACAGCGCATTAGATTATAAAAACACTCCGCATGACGAAATTAATGTGATCGACCTAAACACCTCAGATCAAATTCCGCATTATGGTTGGCCTTATTGCTTTAATCAAAAATCGATCACCCCTCCTTATCAACGCTTTATAGAATCTTGCGATGCGTACCATTCCCCTGCCATAAAGCTACCAGCGCACAGCGCACCGCTTGGCATGATGTATTTCGGCAATGAACTGCTGATAAACCTTCATGGCAATAATGAATCTGGCGGCAAGACAGTGGCGTTTCAATTAGATAACAATGGCCTGCCAATAGGTAATTCAGTGGTTAAAATAAACTGGCAATACGAAACCCAAAAAAACCAAACACTGGGGCGGCCACTGGGCTTAGCGCCTCTATCAACGTCGGAACTATTGGTTACTGACGATTGGAATCATCAATTAATCAAAATCGTCTTTAACGATAAGTAAATGCACTGATACAACGCCGCCATCAGCGGCAGACTAGTTGTTGATTGCTTTGTGTGAAATGATAAAGCCATACACAAAACGAGCAACGGTTGGGCTGCATGGCCTTGTTAGGTGTTTTCATGTATTACAAGATGGGAGATGGAATGCTCAATAAGCCAGCTATTTATAAGGCTACCTAACTTCTCTTGTTCTTTTTTTGATTTCCACTGTAAATACAGAGGAACTGTTTTTGCCCGATACTCGACAGCATATCTCTTTTGGCTCTCTCCATCATCTCTGGTTTCTTCTTCTACAATCTTTTCTATGTCCTTAATAGATATAATTCCTGATGTAATCAGACCAATTGAAACAATATCAAATTTAAATTTCTTTTCGAGAACAATAAACCTGCACTTGCTCCTTAGGTTCAAGCGCACCAACAAAGCACATATGCCAATGAAAAACAGGTAGATCAAATAAACATACGTTGGAACATTTTGGATTTCGTTGATATAAACGAACACTGAAAAAAAGACGCTGAGATAAATAAGACCTAACCACGCACCAGATTTGTATTCATCTTCAAACAGAAGATCTCCATTTTCTTCGATAAGTGCTTTCATTGGCTTAATGCCGCGAACACGGGCGCAGTGAGTGAAAAGTGTTTTGCTTTGTTAACTCTCATTTTTGCCGTACTGCATAAATTGAAAGGAAATACCATTTGAAGATTCCCTTTCGCCCTTAGGGCAAAAACCAAAAGATTCATAAACCGGTTCTGCATACGATGATGAGCGGACCCAAAAATAATTACCAGCACCCGATTCTACACAATGTTTTTTAGCTCTAGACCATAACCCTTTACAAACGCCCTTTTTTCGATGTTCAGCTAATACAAACATATGATCTATTTTTTCCTTGTCTATCATTGCAATATATCCAACCATCTCACCTTCAATTTCGCATACCCAACAGAGATAATTGCTCGCTTCGAACCTCTT
>CALJWL010000016.1 GCA_937974565.1 uncultured Arenicella sp. | reverse complement strand
GTCTTTGTTCAGTAACACCACAGAATTGGCTCTGAACACTAAGGCGATGAGTGTACGTGAATTAGATCACGTGAATGTAGACACCACGGTGCAGGAAAAGGCGGTGGCGTTTCCGACGGATGTCCGGCTGTATCATCGAATGCGAGAGGTTCTGATCAAGTCCAACCGGACACTCGTTTAAGAGAATTCATTTCATAGTTGATAGGCGATAAATCACCATTGGCTGTATGCAATCGATCTGTGTTGTGGTAACGCATAATATAGGCTGCGACATCTTTTCTCATACGTTCTCTGGTCGACTGATGCACTTTCAGAATCCAATCGTGCTTCAAGCTACGGCTGATTGGATAACCTAGCCGAATCGTTCTTCAAATGAATTAGGTGGCACACAACGAATGGGTAAACATCATTTAATTGGCAGTTCTGTAACCCCCATGTTGAATAATGCAAAGCTGTAAACGTCTGCGGTTAGTGCAACTCGCTGCGACAGGGCCATTCCTGCGCCGTGGCCTGCATTGGTGTCAATGCGTATTAGAGTGGGAGCGGCCCCAGCTTGTTTGCTCTGTAGTTCGGCGGCAAATTTGAATGAATGAGCCGGCACCACTCTGTCATCATGATCAGCGGTGGTAATCATCGTTGCGGGGTACGCTACATTCCCCTTCATGTTATGCAACGGAGAATAATTGGCCAGATACTCAAACATTTCTTTACTTTGCTCTGACGTACCATAGTCGTATGCCCACCCCGCACCCGCGGTAAATGTGTGATAACGAAGCATGTCCATCACCCCAACCGCTGGGAGTGCAACCTGAAATAGCTCAGGTCTTTGAGTCATGGCGGCTCCCACTAGCAGGCCGCCATTTGACCCCCCTGCAATGGCAAGCTTTGATGTTGATGTGTATTTATTATCGATAAGGTATTCAGCCGCGGCAATGAAATCATCAAACACATTCTGCTTGTTCATCAACCGGCCCGCATCGTGCCAAGCACGGCCATACTCACCACCACCACGCAAGTTAGCCACGGCGTAAATGCCGCCCTGTTCCATCCATAAGGCTCTGGTAATACGAAATGACGGGGTTAGGCTTATATTAAAGCCGCCATACCCATATAAAATAGTGGGCGCTGAACCGTCAAGCTTAGTGCCTTTTTTATACGAGACCATCATCGGCACCTTCGTGCCGTCTTTTGATTTGTAAAAAATCTGGCTGGAAACGTAGTCTGATGGGTCAAACTTTGCGCCCGACTCACGGTAAACTTTAGACTCCCCTTGTTTCGTATCAAACGTATAAATGGTCGATGGCGTCACTGCGTTTGAAAAGCTGTAATACAATTTAGTTTCATTCCTTTTACCCGACACCGCTGTGGCACTGCCTAAACCCGGCAAGGCAATTTCTCTTACTTTATTGCCGGCGTAATCAAATTGATAAACACGAGATAAAGCGTCTACCATGTATTCGGCAAACAAATACCCCCCACCAGAACTGACGCTTAGCACATTTTCAGTTTCAGAAATTACCTCAACCCAGTTTTCCGGTTGCGGCTTCGATAAGTCAACTTTAACCACTTTCTGATTGGGTGCATCAAGGTTAGTCTGTAAAAATAACGCCCCTTGTTCACTGTCAACAACATGAGTGTCTGAATCCATGTTGTCTAACAAGGTCAGCAACCTTGCATTTGGCGTTGATAAGTCTTGCACATAAAGCTCGTTACCACTGGTAGACTCCGCTGCACTGATCACTAAATAGCGATCATCTTCAGTAACATAGCCGCTCACATAGCGGCGTTTTTGTGCCGGAACACCCCCAAAAACCACATCATCTTGAGTTTGAGCTTGACCCAACTTGTGAAAATAGAGTTTATGCTGATCTGTTTTTGCCGAGAGTTCGCTGCCTTCTGGTTTATCGTAGCTCGAATAATAAAAGCCTTCACGGCCTTTCCAAGAAATGCTGGAAAACTTCACATCAACCAACGGCTCACCCAATGGCTTTTTGCTTTTCGCATCAATCACAATGATTTTGCGCCAGTCGCTTCCTCCTTCAGAAATGGAATACGCAGCCAAACTGCCATCGCTTGAAAATGAAAGCTGCGCCAGTGAAGTGGTGCCATCCTCACTGAAGCTGTTCGGGTCTAAAAAAACCTCAGGTTCGCCATCGCCTTGTTGGCGGTAGACAACGGATTGATTTTGCAGGCCATCATTACGATAAAAATAGGTGTAATCACCCTCATTAAACGGGGAACTGATTTTTTCGTAGTTCCAGAGATCCGTAAGCCTGTTTGCCAATCTTTCACGGTACGGTATTTGCTCTAGGTATTTGAAGGTTACTTTATTCTGACGTTTAACCCAATCCTCAGTCTCCTTGCTGCGATCATCTTCTAACCAACGATAAGGGTCTGCAACCTGAGTGCCAAAATAAGAGTCGACCACGCCCCCTTCTCGCGTGGTGGGGTATTTAACCTTACTGTGCGTGTGTTTGTCACCAGCAAATACGGTGTTATGGGAGGATAAAAAGCAGACTAAGCCTGTAATAGCAACGGCGCGAGGGGGTATTTTCATTATTTATGGCTCAGGTACTGGGTGTCAGCAAAGTGTATGCCAACCGTTGTAGGGGCAGTGAAATGAAACTTGATCAACTAAGCGCGAGCGATCAGTACAACTGATTAACGTTAAGGCCACGTTTAGTCGATATTAAAACAAGTTACTGTTCAATCGCGCTTGATATCCAAACGGTTAAACAACGAATACAACGACGAGCGAGGCATGCCCATAAGTTCAGCCGCCGAAGACGCATTACAATCATTTTTCTTATACTTATGCTCAACAAGCAACTTTTCTATCTGGCTCACTGAATCCCTGTAGTTAGATTCGTCTCTGGCGTAGCTAGAGAATATATCCATGATTTGATTTGATGTTTTACGCTCATCGGAAAAGGGAATGAATCGACGCACGTCCGTCAGCTTATGACGACGTTCATTGGCTAGAATTATTATTAAAAACAGTGTGGTTGTAACAGGAAAAATAACCGTACCATTTATCTTCATACCAGAAGCCATTAATACGACCACAAGACAAATAGCAATAAAATGAGGTAAAAGCGCGAAACCTGTATATATGCACTTCAACTCCAAGTCATGAGTCTTAGCTTCAGAATACCCCTCAAACAAGACATAGCATGTATGCAACAAAATAATAATGCAGACGGCAGGATACGCCCAATAAAATAACCCTTTTGTTGCTGTCACAGAGTAATTCAGAAGCTCAGCACCAGCAACGATGTAGTTTGTTGAAAACAATATCAGTGTAAAGAAAGTGACCGTAGCTAGAAGAGAGCGCAGATGAAATTTGTCAAATTGCTTGCTTACTTGAGTTACATGGTAAGAGACAAAAATAAAAGAAGCCATCGAAATGATGTAGTAAGACCTCAGTATTAGATCAGCACTCAGGCCTCTAAAATATTCAAAGAACAACAAAATTTCACACAAGTTGTGACAAGCAAAAATCAGAACCATTAATATAAAGTTCTTATCGACTCTTCCATCATTGCGTGAAAAGAACAAGACAACTAATTTAGCCGTCAAAGCTATTATCGCTGGAATTACGTAAATACTCATAATTTAGTCATGATCCTGATTTTTTACCTAACCGTCCACGGTTAACGTTTGAGAATAAAGTACATTATAAAATTTGCTAGTAAGTGTAACCAAACTGGCCTATTACAAGCCCTGACCCAGCAAAACAACCGCCAATTCGGTCACCACGCTGCACCAATTTATTGTCCACCATTTTTCTAAAATTCACCGGAAAAGTTGCGGATGTGATGTTTCCAAGTTTGTGAAAGGTTTTAATCATCTTGGTTTTCGAAACACCGTTTAACGTCGATAATCGGTCAAACGGCTTTTGCCCCATTTGATGGGTTAACAACCAGTCAAAGTCTCTCCATCCTAGTTTTTCCAAAGTATCATCAATCAAATTATGTTGAGAATTGACGATAGCGCTAGTGAGTTGAGGCATGTTCATATGGCCGCTTATACTGCCATCATCTAACTGCTTATAGACACATTTATCAGCAAGCTCACTAAACGAATTAGTGTTAAACAACTCAAATCCTGAACTGTCCTCTTTTTTTACTGGCCCTAAAATTACGGCACCTCCAGCGTCTCCCACTGACAATGCACCGATTATATTTCGGGCTGTCTTGATATCGACACCCCTTTTTAACATATCTACAGCGGCTCGTAAAACGCGTGATGGCACTTCACCGGTCACTATTAACGCATATCGAGCAATATTTGACCGAATGTAACAGTCCGCCATCTGCATTGCGTCAATAAAGCCGTGACAGGCGTTGGCAATATCAAAGGCATACTTAGCCTTCAAACCCAGCGCATGCTGAATAACATGCGCTGTAGCCGGCTCTGGCTGATCACGCTCAATCCCACAAAAAATAACTAAATCAATGTCTTGCGGGTCTATTTCGGTGCATTCATCCAAAGCCTGAACCGCCGCTGGGATAGCCAAATCTGACGGCTGAAAGGTACTGGGGGCGACTCGCCTTTCATCAATTCCCATCTTTTCAGACATCCAGTTTGTTGGGATATTGTATTGAGTGTCAGAATGGATTTCTTCAAATAGATCATCCGACTTAACAACCTGAGTTGGTAAAAAAACGCCCGTTGAGTAGATTTTGTTTTTTGCTTTTACGTTGTGATGCATTTGCTTCTCCGAATAGGAATGTCTCAAAATGAGACAGTTGAAAATGCTGATACTAACAACCTAATGGCCCAATTACGGAAAATAGACATTTGAAAATACGTTTTCTATGAGATAAAACGTCAATCACGGGTGAAAAGTAAGAGTAAAAAAGTATTTGAGCTGGTAGCGCGGGTTGTTCGCAGTGAAAATACTAATAAAAAAGGCTCTTGGCACTAATGTAGCCAAGAGCCCTTTATAGAAGGCAAGTCCCCCCCAAAGCGTTTTGCCTTCGTTTACTTTCATTGTAACCAGCTCCTTGCTGGTGCCGATGAAAGCCCAACTTGACAGTCCTCGGGTCGTAGGGTTCTGACAAATATTGGGAACGTGCGCGCCGTTTCAAACACGCACTGATGAAAGATACCATATCTTGCCCCAAAGCAAAGATATGGTGTCTTTTTTTTTCGCTTTTTATTGGCTTTATATCCTTTACTGGAGCCGTTGAGCACGACTTTCATTACCACTGAAGAGGCCGGGCTCACGATCTTGCAAACAATGTCTTACTGTTTTTGCTTGGCCAAGGCAATGGCTGCGCTAATTGCGCTTTTTGCTTGAGGGCTATTTTTCCAGCAAGTGGTATTTAGCATGCTTGCCACCATTTCGACAATCTCTTCCGTTTGATACTCTTTGAGTTCTCGAAAAGAGCTAATTCCGATTTCTTCAAGCCGTTTAAGGACAGTAGGGCCAACCCCTTTAACTTCCAACAAGGCGGCTTTTTCTTCTGCACTAAAACTCATTCGTTACCCCCGACACACAAACATATAACGTCCGGCGTTTTCGTTTTAAACTTTCTTATATTCATCAAATTCATACATTATCTGTTAGATAAAATTAATCAATGTTATCTTGCTTATTATCCATACAAGCATGCTTGCTCCCAGGCATTAATAAAGACATTTAGCCTGTCAGTTCTTTTTGAAACGCCTATTCATGTAGATGGAATGCGCTTAGCCCCTTCTTAGTCGGTACCTAGAATTAGTCGGTACCTAAAATTAGTCGGCACCTAGAATTAGTCGGCACCTAGAAGCCCAAATACTTGGAAACAAAAGCACTTAAAAACCAAAGTGCTGTTTTCAACCGTCACAACAAAGAAGGCGAAACTTATGAATAATATTAGCGTACTTGGACTTGGTTTAGCAAAAAACGTTTTTCACATACACGGTATTAATAAACGAAGAATGTGTTCGTGAGAAAATGTTTAAAACAAAAGCAGATGTTGACACACTTTACGTAGTTTTTTCTTGCGTAATTGAAATCAAAGCAGGCTAAAGAATGCATTACTGGCGGCAAAAAGTTGATCCGCTTAGGCCATGTTGCAAAAAAAGCCCCAACCAATTGCTTGGTTGGGGCTTGATTAGGCTTGCAGCCAATTTCTGAGTACTGGTGGTCGTTATTACGGTTCTAAACGCGCTCAATAACCGTTGTAATGCCCTGACCTAAACCGATACACATGGTGGAGATACCCCATTGTTGATCACGATCTTCCATTACGGTCAATAACGAACCGGAGATACGAGTGCCTGAACAACCAAACGGATGACCTAATGCGATGGCACCGCCGTGTACGTTGACTTTGTCTTCCATGTCATCAAGAAGGTCTAAGTCTTTTAACACGGGCAATGATTGTGCGGCAAAGGCTTCGTTTAACTCTACGTAGTCAATGTCATCAATGTCCATATCAAGTTGTTCTAAGGCCTTCTCAGTTGAAGGCACTGGTCCGTAACCCATAATGGATGGATCCACACCAGCCAGCGTGGTCGCACGTATGACGCCTTTGGGGGTCAGCCCTAAATCAGCCGCGCGCTCAGCAGACATGATGATCATTCCGGAGGCACCGTCGGTGATTTGCGATGATGATCCAGCGGTCACGGTGCCGCCTTTCGGGTTAAATACTGGGCGCAAAGCGGCAAGACCTTCAGTTGTCGTGTCTTCGCGAATGGTTTCGTCGTGTACAACCATAAAGGGCACGCCTTTTTCATCGTGCCCCATTACTGGAATGATCTCGTTGCTGAATTTCCCAGCGGCGCGTGCCTTAGCGGCGAGCTGATGTGAACGAGCTGAGAATGCGTCCATATCTTCCCGTTTGACGCCGTGCATCATCGCTAACATTTCCGCGGTCATACCCATGCTGCCTGCGGCTTTTGCAGCGTAAAGGCCCAACTCTGGATTGGGGTCAACCCCTTCATTCATATTGATGTGCCCCATGTGTTCCACACCACCTACGATATACACATCGCCAATACCTGCCATAATATTTGCAGCCGCAGTGTGCATCGCAGACATGGACGAACCACATAAGCGATTTACCGTTTGCGCGGGAACCGTCTCAGGCAACCCAGCCATAATGCCAGTGAAGCGAGCTAAATTAAAACCTTGCTCATCACGCTGCATCACACAACCCCAAATTAGATCATCTACTTCATCGGCATCCAGCTCTTCGTTACGCGCTAGTAAACCTTTTATCACCGCTGCACCAAGCTCATCGGCGCGAGTGTGACGGAAGCAACCGTTTTTAGAACGGCCCATGGCTGTGCGTGCAAAATCAACAATCACAGCGTCTCTTGGATTCAAACTCATAATACTTACCTTTCTAAATTTGTTTCGATTACGCGTAATATTTAGCGCCGTCGGCCGCCATTTTACGCTGTGTTTCGGTTGCGTTGTAAAGTGGACCAAGTTCTTTAACTTGATCACTCATGGCAACAAACTGCTCGGCTCCCATTTGATCAATCCAACGGAAGATACCTCCCCTAAACGGAGGGAAACCTACGCCGTAAACCAAGGCCATGTCAGCTTCTGCTGCCGATTCAACAATGCCCTCTTCCAGACAACGAGCCAGCTCAGTTGCCATTGGCACCATCATGCGAGCAATGATTTCTTCTGGCGTGAACTCTTTTCGGTCAGCGGTAATGGGAGCCAAAATTTCATAAGCGCCATTATCCACCACTTTCTTTGGCTTACCTCTTTTGTCCACCTCATATTTGTAAAACCCAAGGCCATTTTTCTGGCCTAACCGGCCTGCTTCATACATGGCGTCACCGGCGGTTTTGTAAGTGCCTTTCATACGGTCAGGAAAACCATCAGCCATCACCGCTTGCCCGTGGTGACCGGTGTCCATGCCAACCACGTCCATTAAATACGCTGGGCCCATTGGCCAACCGAATTTTTCCATTACTTTATCGACCTGTTGAAAGTCGGCGCCATCTCGCAATAAATCCATAAAACCAGCAAAGTATGGAAACAAGACACGATTCACCAAAAAGCCTGGACAATCGTTCACCACGATGGCTTTTTTGCCCATCGCATTCGCGTAAGCAACTGTACGAGCAATCGCCGTATCCGATGACTTTTCACCGCGAATGACTTCCACCAACGGCATACGGTGTACTGGATTGAAAAAGTGCATGCCGCAGAAATTTTCTGGGCGTTTCAACGCTTCAGCCAGATAAGTAATGGAAATAGTCGATGTGTTTGACGCAATAATGGTGTCTTGCGTCACTTTATCTTCAAGTTCCGCCAGCACAGCGTGCTTTACTTTAGGGTTCTCAACAACCGCTTCGACGACGACGTCTACATCGTCAAAATTGTCGTAAGACAATGTGGGGTCAATGCGTGCCAAGTTCTCACCCATTTTCTCAACCGTCATTTTTTTGCGTTTAACCGCTTTAGTTAAGAGCTTATTAGCTTCTGATATACCAAGATCCAAACCCTCTTGGTTGATGTCTTTCATTTTTATTGGTGTCCCTTTGGTTGCCGATTGGTAAGCAATACCACCGCCCATAATACCGGCACCCAACACGGCAGCGCGTTCAACCTTTTTATCGGCTTTCTTTTCCCATATTTTGGCTTTTTTACCGATCAATTGATCCGATAAGAACAGCCCGACCAAGCTCTCTGCAACGGGCGTTTCAGCCAATTCAGCGAAGGCCTCTTGCTCTAAATCCAGTGCATCGTCACGGTATTTTCTGGCCGCGTGCTGCATCACTTCAATGGCTTTTACTGGTGCCGGGTAGTGTGGGCCAGATAGGCCGCGAACAAACGCTTTAGACGTTTCGAACACCATCATCGACTCTGTTTCATTAAGCTTAAGAGGCTCGTCTTTCTGATCACGACGTTCTTCGTAATCCATCTTACCGTCGATCGCGTTTTGTAACACGGTCAGCGCGGCATCACGCAAATCTTCTGGGGTAACCACACCATCAACAACACCGGCTTTCAGTGCCGCGTCGGCGCGAACCTCTTTACCTGAGCAAATCCAATCAATCGCTGTATCGGCACCGGCGATGCGTGGCAAACGAACCGTTCCTCCCCAGCCGGGGATAATGCCTAGCTTGGTTTCCGGCAACCCTACTTTGGCCACCGAACTCATAATACGAAAATCGCAGGCCAAACAAAGCTCAAGGCCACCGCCCATTGCATAGCCATTAATAGCTACGCACGTTGGAAAGTCTAACGTTTCAAGTAAATTGAAGTTATCGTTGTTTTTGCCGAGGTGTTTGGCAACGTCGTTATCACCATCCGAATTACCACCAAACATAGGAGTAAATTCAGTAATATCTGCACCCACGATAAACACCGGCTTAGCGCTGGTAATCATCAGGCCTTTGACATCGTCTGCGTTGTCTAACAAATCAAGAGCTTCGGTAAGCTCAGCCACCGTTTTGGAATCAAATTTGTTGACCGACTCACCTTGCAAGTCGAAGTTCATTTCGGCAATGCCGCCTTCCAGCATCGTTACCGAGATAGCGCTACCATTAAACATCTAGTTGGCCTCTATTTGGTTGTTGAATTGTGTTAGGAACCATCAGTCTGCCATTCAGCAAACCGTTTCGTGGTGTTCCTATGTGACTAAAAGTCGTTCTAAAACAAGTTACTTTAGTATTCTAACGTAACTGAAATCCTAAAAAACGAACGAGCGCTCGATTTAATAACCGCATTATGCTTAGAATAACGGCATAAAGCCAGCATTCCCCCATTCACAGATTGAATTAAGCACTATTCATTACTTAAATAATCAGTCTACTCTTTATTGCATGACGAATGAGTTAAAACCATTACACTGTCGGTTCTGTGCGCCTCGGCACGCACTTGAGCCTACCTTAAAGGGAAGTTGGCAATGGCCCTGGCACCTTAGAAAAGCAGCGCGCCTTCGTGTTTTAACAACCACGCTTTGCGATCTACCCCACTTGCGTAGCCAGTTAACGCGCCATTCGCGCCGATGACTCGATGGCAAGGCACGATAATGCTAATGGGGTTTCGGCCATTGGCCGCTCCCACAGCC
Organism: uncultured Arenicella sp.; assembly: GCA_937974565.1. Lineage (GTDB taxonomy): Bacteria > Pseudomonadota > Gammaproteobacteria > Arenicellales > Arenicellaceae > Arenicella. Next base: position 102,635 of record CALJWL010000016.1, on the reverse strand, counting down.
CTAACGGCTTTCGGGTTTTGTAATGCGTTGGCTACGTCTTGATATGAGCGTGTTTTACCAAAACCAATAGTGCAAAGCTCACGCCACACATCCTGTTGGAACACCGTGCCTTTGGCACCCAGTGGCAGGTTGAATACAGTACGTTTACTATCAAAGTATTCGCTAATTTGCGTTATTGCTTGATCTGTAATCGAACTTTTTTTCGTCTCTTGCGCTCGCTCAACAAAGTATAAAGACGTGATACCACGCTCACTGGCGGTTACTTCAAGAAGTCCAATTGGGCTTTCCATATGATCGCAATAATTCATCATTTACTCGTTATTCTGTAACAGAACTCAATTAAAAACAGCGCCATCGCAACGGCTCATCCATGCACTTATAACTGGTTCCACAGGTGAAACACTAAATAACTACGCCATGGTTGGGCCGCACCGATATCAACGTCATGATCTAGCCGCTTTAAGGCATTCTTTACTCCGGCATCGCCCGCCAGCCACACATCCGGCGCTTTTTCGGCACGAAGCTTTACATAATTAACGGTCCAAGGCCCTATGCCTTTGAGTGTTAACCACGCATCGTAATTATCTGGGTCAGAGGAGCTAAGCACGTGTTTGGCTAATCGTCGCAAAGTGTCTTTGCGGGCTTGAGGCATTCGAAAAAAAGTCAATTCGCTGTTAACAACGGCTTCTGGGGTTGGAAAATAGAACTGGCTATCGCGGCCTGGACCTTCGGCCTTCTCACCCAACTCACGCACGAGTGTGGTGACTAGATTGTGCGCCTGTTTTACCGACACTTGCTGGCCCAGTATGCCTCTGACCCCCGCTTCAAAGCCCGCCCAGACCCCCGGAATACGAAGCCCCTCTTGATACCCATTAGGCAAGCGGGTACCACAACGGCTGAACACCAATTGCAACTGTTTATCTATCTCAGCAATGGGCGCGTCTAGATCGAAAATTTGCCGTATGCGTTGCACTATTTGATGTATTTTTTTAATGTCGTTTACGGATAAAGTAAGCTCAAGATAGCTTTTTTCATTAACGTCTTTAAGTTCAAACCAACCTCGTGTGTTGCACTGCACGGCGTGTTGGTGGTTGGTGTATTCAAACGTTCGTCCGTAAGACTGATCGCTGCACCACTCCAAACCGTCGATTTTTCGTCTGCGTAAAAAGTCCAGCAGCAACGCCCATTCAAACGGCGGTCGGTAATGCAAGCGCAAGTTAATACGGCAACCTTCAACAGCGCTGGGGTGCTGTTTACGTATTTGAGTCGGCGACAACTGCAGGCGCTCAACCATGACTTCATTGAACCGGCGAACGCTGTTAAACCCTGCTGCAAACGCAATATCGGTGATAGCCAAACCTGTGTCGTGAAGCAATTGTTTAGCAAACAGACATTGCTGGTACAACGCGTACTTTTTAGGTGAGGTGCCTAATTTTTCTTGGAAGAGACTCCGCAAATGCCTTGACGATATCCCCAGACGCTCTGACAGGCTCTCTAAAGATTGGTTTTGCAGGGCCCCTTGTTGTATCAACGTTACGGCCCGTTTAAAGACCGCGTCCGTACCTTGCCAAGCATGAGAGTTCGGGGCGCTGTCGGGCCGGCAACGCAAACAAGGGCGAAACCCGGCCGATGCCGCGGATATGGCCGTTGCATGGTACTCAACGTTCTGCTCTTTAGGCGGCGTAGCCGGGCAGATGGGGCGACAATAAATTTGGGTGGTTTTTACCGCTGTAAAAAACAAACCGTCAAAACGAGCATCACGAGACATCCGTGCAAGGGAATAACGTTTCGTCGTTTTGAAATCATGTATTGCTGGCATGCATCCATTGTACGTCAAACATGCCCGCTGTCACTGGCGATTTTCGGAAGTGACTGTCTGAAGCTTAACGGCTGCCTGAAACTTGACGTTCCTTCTAAAGAAGGCCTTAAAAATCAGCCGAGCCTGGCACTCTTGGAAACGGGATAGCATCGCGAATGTTTTCCATACCCGTTACGTAGTTAATGAGTCTCTCAAAACCTAAGCCGAAGCCGGCGTGTGGTACGGTGCCATATTTACGCAGATCTCGATACCACCACAGGTGTTCTTTAGTCTGTTGATCAGGAAATCGCGTATCAAGCACATCAAGGCGCTCTTCACGCTGACTGCCGCCGATAATTTCACCAATACCAGGCACTAGCACATCCATTGCCGCAACGGTTTTTTCATCGTCATTAAGGCGCATGTAGAACGCTTTAATTTCTTTAGGGTAGTTTTTCAGTACGACGGGTCCATTAACGTACTCTTCAGATAAAAAGCGCTCATGCTCTGACGCAAGGTCAATGCCCCACGTCACTGGAAATTCGAACGTCTGACCACTTTGCTGCAAAATGTTAACGGCGTCGGTGTAATCCATATGCACAAACTCTTTATCCAGCACATTTTGCAGTCGATCCAACACGCCGTTATCAACACGTTGTTGGAAAAAGGCCATGTCGTCAGCTCGTTCGTCTAATACCGATCGAATGCAATGCTTGAGGAAGTCTTCTGCCAAGGCAGCGTCATCTTCTAAATCGGCAAATGCGATTTCCGGCTCGACCATCCAAAACTCCGCCAAATGGCGACTGGTATTAGAATTTTCAGCACGAAACGTAGGGCCAAAGGTATACACCTTAGACAGGGCCATGGCGTAAGTTTCTACGTTCAACTGGCCTGAAACGGTCAAAAAGGCATCGCCTCCGAAGAAGTCTTTGGCGAAGTCTACTTTGCCTTTGTCATCAACAGGCAAATTTGCCATGTCCAATGTGGACACTCTAAACATCTCACCAGCACCTTCAGCATCGCTGGCCGTAATAATCGGGGTATTGACCCAGTGAAAACCGTTTTGATAATAGTAATTATGAATGGCGTTTGAGAGCGTATTCCGCACACGTGTAACCGCCCCGATCGCATTGGTTCTTGGGCGCAAATGCGCTTGGGTTCTCAAATACTCAAAGGTGTGGCGTTTCTTGGCCATTGGGTAGGTTTCAGGGTCTTCTACCCAACCAATAACATCAACTGAAGTGGCTTGTATTTCCACTGATTGCCCCTGACCTTGTGATTCTACTAATGTTCCAGTCACGACCGCGGCACAACCAGTACCGATGTTAACCACCTCACTTTCGTAATTTTCTAAGGTGTCCGGGACAACGACTTGAATAGCATCAAAGCAAGAACCATCGTGAATGGCAACAAAAGATATACCTGCTTTTGACGTACGACGAGTGCGTACCCACCCTTTAATGGTAACGTCATTATTGACAGAGACAGCGCCTTTGAATAGATCAGCTACAGAATGTGTGTTCATGTTATTTAGTAAGTTTTTGAGGGAGCCCAAGCTCGTTGCCCAGACACCGCGTTCGTTGAATATGACTTAACTTAATTAGCCTATATGTGAGCATAAAAAGCCACGCTTACCCAATGTAATAAGCGTGGCTTTTTGTACATCACAACAGCCTTTATTTGACTGATTTATCTCATTCAGACGTCTCGGTAAGAGTCATCCTCGCGATCAACCAGTCGTTGTAAGGCGGCGAACTCTAAGTGCCCATTGGGCACAGGTGTGTTAGCCATTTGCATCTCTAACAACTTTTCGGTCATCTGACCGATTGATTCTGACACCGGCACAATAGGTCTGCCAGCTTGATCCACTGAGGTTTGAATTTCACACGAGCGCTGCAATAATGCCATGTTCATGAACATATCAGGAATGGTGTTACCGCAGGTGAGTAAACCGTGACTTTTTAGAATCAAAAAGTTTTTATCACCAATGCTTTTGATTAGCTCTTCTTTTTCACCATCCATTACCGTGATGCCTTGAAAGTCATGGTAGGCAACTTTGTTATACAGTAGCACGGAATAAAAATTATCAATACGTAAGCCTTCCTCTTGACACGCCACAGTCATACCAGCGGTAGAATGAATGTGGCCTATGCAATGTGCGTCTTCGCGGGTGGCGTGAATCGCACTGTGAATTAACATACCAGCGGGATTAACCGCGTAGTCGGTTTTTTCAACAACGTTGCCGTCAATATCAACTTTAACCAAATTAGAAGCCGTTACTTCTTTATAATGAAGGCCGTAAGGGTTAATTAAAAAGTGTGCCTCTTCGCCAGGCACTTTTACGGTTATGTGGTTATAAATTAACTCACTCCATCCCATATAGTCGAAAATGCGATAGCAGGCCGCAAGCTGTACTCGTATGTCTTTTTCTGCTTGATTCATGATGTTATCTCCTCAGTTAAAAGTTCTATATTATGTTTTGGCGCCAGATTTTCGCATCAAAAAAATGGGGATGATGGCTCCTAAATACATGGTTATACCATACACACCGGCCGTCACTCCATACGCTTCTTGCTGTAAAAATGTTGTTGCAATTGTGATCGCCACCGCCGCGTTTTGAATGCCTATTTCAATACTCAGAGTTGCTCCGTCTCGGCGAGAAAGGTGAAATATCACCCCTAAAGTTAAACCAATTAGCACAGCCAATATATTGAGTATGATAGTCGCCATAGCAACCTCTTCAAACGACTCAATAAACAGGCTCCAGTTTTCCCACAAAACGAAACCAATCAACGCCACCATAAACACGCCAGAAAATTTTCTAAAATAACGTTCGTATTTAATCGCCCACGATTGCGCATAAGCACGAACGGTGAGGCCAATGGCAACGGGTAATAGTGTGATCACAATCAACCCTAATGTTGTGCCTAACAGAGAAAATGACTGAGGGGTAGCGCTGTCAAAATAATGAATTGACCACGCAATAACAAGAGGCGTTGTAAAAACACAAATCACCGTGGTTATTGCGGTCAGCGTAACTGAAAGCGCCAAATTTGCACGGGAGAGTTGCGAAATAACATTCGACATCGTACCCCCAGGGCACGCCGACAAAATCATCAAACCAACGGCTAACGATGGGCTTAAATTAAATGTCACTGCGATGGTAAATGCCAGAATAGGGAGCAAAATAATTTGTCCCAACAAGCCAAGGATGACTGGTTTTGGAATTTTAAGTAGCCGTAAAAAGTCTTCTTTTATTAGACTTAGCCCCATACCAAACATGATAATGGCTAACGCTAATGGCAATAACACATTGAGCAGAACAGACGCCCCCATATATAACTCCCAATCTAAATTATTATGTAGTAAATTTCGATACTCGCGGCGTATCGCCACTGACTGGCTAAAAGCGGCCACAAACAAACACAAGCAGATTAACACAAAACATCAGCAAGTGACTCTTATGCTTCCTACAGCACTCAGACTGTCATTGCCATACTTTTGAAAAAAGCAAAAAACCAATTAAATAAAATATTCAACTGTACTATTCTTCACAGAAGTCAGTGTCTTTCTGCTACATTCATCCAACAGTACATATTAAGCCGGGGTAAAATATGAAATACGTGATAATAATTGATTCAGTAGCCACGCTGCCTGAATACGTAATTAAGCAGCGGCCGATTAAAATTTTACCTGTGGAGATTACGATTGACGGTAATTCTCAACCAGACACCTTAGTAGCCAGTGAATTAAACACAATCTACAAAAGTGACCTCATCAACACCAATTCTAAAATAGACACCACTCCTCCTTCAGAAGACGATATCCATTCGTACCTTATGAACGAAGTGGCTCCTCACTACGATTACGCAGTTTGCCAGACAACATCCGCAGCCAACAGCCCTATATTTTCCGCTTTTAAAAACTGCGCCAACAACATCAATATTGATGCCAAAAAGAAACGCAACAGCTTGGGAATCCAGCATCCTTTTTACATGTCATACGTGAATAGCGAAACGTCAAATGCTGGTCAGGGATTGCTTGCTTTATATGCAGATGCCATGTTGTCCAAGGGCGTTGAGTTTTCTGTTTACCGTGAGAATGTTGAAAAGTTTAAGAGAGCCGTACGCACTTATACGGTAGTGAAAGACGTACTTTATACTCGTAATAGAGCCAAACGGCTTGGCATTGACTCAATCGCATTGCCTACGGCTTTTATTGGGCAGTTAATAGGTGTTTCCCCAATTATTCGCTTTACTCGAGATGTAATGACGCCCTTAGTGTTAAAACCGGGTTATGAAAAAGCCGTGGCGAAGGTGTGCTTATACGCTATTGAACAAATCAACCAGGGCTTATTTCTGAATTTCATTAATATTGCTTACGCTGGGCCAATCAGCGATTTAGATCAAATTACAGAATTTCAAACACTTAAAAGCGTAGCCCAGACTAAGAAGGTTAAGCTTGTTATTGGTATGATGAGTTTATGTGGTTGCATCAACTATTCCCCGGGCTCATTCTCGATGGGGATAGCACCAAAAAATCAAACGGCTGACCCCACGGCTTAATGGTTAATGGTTAATGGTTAATGGTTATTAATGCACTATTTCAGATTTGAGCGGGGTTTGTGCACCTGATGTTGAATACACTATTAAACTACCTGCTGCCTCCACTCATTGAGGAAAAATAGCAACGCCTTGCCTGATCACACAAATTTAAATGATTCTCACAGTCAATCAAATGATAAGGGAATCATCTTTTATTTTTTCAATACCGCTTACATCATCAAAACTGAGCTTCGGTTCATCTTATTTGATGGGTAACAAGCCTATTAAGCGGTACATTAAAGGCAGCAATGCCACGATTAACATACTGGCAATCAAACTGGGAGAGAAAAGCCGCGCAGCCGAATCTATTTCGGCTAAAAGACGGCCTGCATTGACGTAAACCGCCAGAGTCACAAACAACCCTAACTGTGTCGCCAAAAAGAATTTTGTTACCGACAGTTTGGTTGCACTAAAGATCAAGCTTGGAATAAAAAACGGTAGGCCCGGTATAAATCTAACGCTGGTGGCCATCCAAATGTTTTGGCTTTTGGTCAGTGTCGCAACCGATGGGAACCGATTAATCAAGGACTCAATAATCGTGGCACCGGTTCTGCCAACCAGAAAAAACCGCGCCAAAAGAAACAGAATTGAAGCGCCAATGGCGCTGCCCAAAGATGTGATTAACAAGCCGTGAGTCAGGCCAAAAAGATAGCCAATCAATATGGTCACGGCACTTACAAACGGAAAAGGAATTGAGCAAACTAACGTGTAAATCAATAAGGTCACCACCCAAGCCAGGCCAAACTGATGCCTCACTAACTCTCTTATATCATCCACAAAAACTTTGCCTTGGTTGACAATCAAACCCATTGTCACCTCCCCTGACTCACCGTTTCTCCAGCCGTAAACTACCACCAGAAATACGAATAACATTACAAACAAGATTAACAAGCGCAACATGCCGGCTCTGGAGTTGGAGTTCATCGAACCCCCGTGCTTAAGCTGACCCTGTAAAAGCTTAAGGAGTTCGGTTTGGTGGCAATGGTTTTATTTACAACCGTGGAAAGAACACGCATATACGAGGTTGGCTAATTTGAACGATTCGGCGTTAGTGACGCCCTATCAGAAACGTTCATTCAGAAAACCGTAGCACATTATCGTCTCGCAGCAGCGCGTTTTCTAGCCCTTGTTGTAAACTGTCACCGAAGCCAATTCGTTTCAACAACGCATCAATTTCTTGAGTGTTGGATAAGCTTTGATAGAAGTTGACTGGGCGTTGAAACATCCATAAACAATACGGTAATACAACTCTTTGTGCTTCTACGCCTTCGACAAAAAACGTGTGTGTACCAATAAATCGTGCAATCTCAGTTGCGTCAACATTCGTAGCCCGCCATTCGCTTAATCGCTTATCGGTGTCTTGCAACACGGGCAAATGCTCACTGGCCATGCGCTGCAAAATGGGGATCAGTGTCTCAGGTATTTCATCATCAGCCAACCATTCGCCTTTTTGTAAGTAAGCATGTTCATTATTCATGCGCCGCACCCAATCGCAAACCGCCGGTGCTTTTTTCTTCATCAGTTTGCCCGGCGCTGGATCGCGATAAAGGTGAGCGTAGAGTGGCCCCATAAGGCCAAAATCACCAATACTGGGTTTATCTCCCAACAAAAACGAATGTTGCTCGAAGTGATTTTGTAAATCTCCCAAAAGCGAAACATAAGATTGCTCTAACGCTGCGATGTTATGTTCATGGATGCCTAATTTAGGAACAAAACCTTTAAATTTAGCGCCCACTTTTTTGCCAACAAATTTTTGAATAAACCACGGCATATTGGGCATTACCATAGAACCAAACTCACGGTAAATAAAGTCGGCATTCATGGCTGGATAGTTCCAACGATAATGCATTGCTGGGATTACTAACCACTCATCCGCGTACACTTCTAGTAGCAACGACACTAACTTTTGCTTAGGTGACTCTGGGTACACGCTGTGATCGGGAAAACGCAACTCGAGTTCGTCAATGATCGCCGTGGTGTCTTGATATACCTCATCTTTAGGGGTTTGCACCACGGGTATATAGCGCACCCCTGTGCGTGGAATAATAAATTTTTTATAAACATCCGCTGTTGAAGTGATTTCTTCAAATGAAATGCCCTTCTTGCGCAGATAAGAACGCGCCTTGCCCGAATACAAGGAGAACTCAGCACCGTACAGTCGATAGAGGTCACTCATTTTTTGCTCCGTTTATTTATTCCGCTTACGTTAAGCTTAGTTTTTTGCATTACTCTCTTTTATTCAATGTTCTCAGTCTTTTTGAACCTTACCCCAAACGCTCAAAAAATAGCTCAAACCACCCAAACAGGGCGTTCGGTCAGCGTTAAAATATCAACTCTTTAAAAATTCGGGTTTGCCATACTCAGGTCTAGGGTATGTGTAAAAGCCTTCACCCGACTTGTAACCTAGTTGGCCTGCGTCAATACGTCGTCTCAGCTCTTCGGCAAACGGCGCCACTTCAGGCTTCATGCTTTTGGCCATGATGTGCCACGCGGTGTCTAAGCCAATTAAATCCAACATACCAAATGGCCCAGCTGGCGTGTGAAAGTTACCCATAAAAGACCGGTCAATGTCTTCGACACTGCCTACTTGATTTACGTACATTTCACCGGCCTTGGCCAAAATCTCTCCGAACATGGCATTAAACAGATACCCGGGATTTTCCTTTTGCACAAACACTGGCACATGGCTGATGCGTTTGCCGAATTCCATCAATAAATCGACAGTGCCTTGATTGGTGGTTGGGTGAGGCATCACGTCCACCACTATCTGCGTAAAGACATCATGAAAGTGAAAGGCACAAAAGTATTCGGGCTCTTTGATAGCGCTGAGCATCTGTGAAGGCAATAAGAATGAGGTATTAGTGGTCACAATCGTGCCGCTGGGTAATCGCGCGGTTAGATCATCGTAAAAGCTCAGCTTAATTTCGATGTCTTCGATAACAGATTCACTGACCAAATCAACTTGCTCGGTGGCCTCTTCAATATCAGACGTAGATAACAGGTTTTTCTGGGCACGTTCAACTTGGCTTTGGGTAACATCACCTTGCTTAAGCAACCGTTTAGTCAAATGCGTTTGCATACTTTTAGCCGCCTCTAATTGCTCAGGGCTAATGTCATACATAATCACTCTGTAGCCATCAAATGCGCAACGCAACGCAATTCTCATACCCAATGTGCCAGCCCCAGCAACCATCACATTCTGTATGTCGTCTATCGTTTTCATGATTAATACCCTGCGTTTTTCTATGACGTTGCTTATGAAATAATTCTTACGATTGACCGTATGATAATTGATTGAATTTATCTTGATAAAAATCAGCGTTACCAAACATCAGGTTAATCATCATCATGCGCTTAACGTAGTGCCCTACGGTTAATTCGTCAGTTAACCCCATGCCGCCGTGCAATTGTATTGCTTCATCGCCGATCAATTTTCCGTTCTTAGCGACCAAGGTACGCAAAGCGGCCACCACTTTTGATGCACGAAGAACTGAAGTGTTTTCATCACTTAACTCACACAAAGTGCCAACCAAGAGTGATTTGACTTGCTCATAGGCCATAAACGTATCGACCATGCGGTGTTGCAAAGCTTGAAATGAACTGATTGGCACACCAAATTGTTTGCGTGTTTTGGTGTATTCGACGGTGGTTCTATTAAGCGTTTCCATGATGCCGCTGGCCTCGGCACACATGGCAACACTGGCCGTTTCAATGACGTTCATCAACGGCTCGTACGCCTGATCCAATTCGCTGACCAACTGGCCAACGGCGTTATCAAAATTTATGTCTGCCGCACGTTGTCCATCCATCAACTCATAAGGTGAGCGTGTGACGCCGTTTGCGTTGGCGTCCACCAAAAATAAACTGAGACCCGTTTCATCGTTCTGTTCACCCGAGGTTCTGGCGAGCACCAGAAGCTGGTCAGCCACACCACCGCCAAGCACAACCGACTTAGAACCCGTGAGTACATAAACATCACCGCTCGCTGTTGCGCTGGTTTTGATATTGCTCACATCAAAACGCGACTGTGGTTCGTAAACAGCTAACGCGCCTAATAATCCGCCTTCAATGATTTGGGGAATCAATTGAGTCTTAACATTATCATCGACTGACGCACTAAGAGCGCCACCAAATAAAATCAAAGTGGGGGTAATCGGTTCGGTGATGAGTACTTTGCCAAATTCTTGGGTTATGGCCGCCAAATCCACAACGCCACCGCCATAACCGCCGTATTCTTCAGCAAACGGCACTGAAAGCCAACCTAACTCAGCAAAAGTCGCCCAATGCTTACGACTGAAGCCTTCGTCATTATTTCTTGAGACTGCGCGTTGTTCAAAACTGTAATTGTCTTGCGCCCACTTAACGATGCTGTCTTTGAGCATCATTTGTTCTTCGTTAAATTCGAAATTCATTTTATTATCCCGTGACTGATTAGTCGCCTATAAGCCTAAAACCGCTTTGGCAATAACGTTGCGCTGCACTTCGTTTGAACCGCCGTAAATCGTTGCAGCTCGACCATACATATACTCTTTGCGTGACGAAGAGCCTTCTCGGTGTAATTCGTTTTGAAACTCGTCAACACGCAAAGATGCCGAGTAAGCACCGATGGTTTCCATGCGTAATTCTTGCAATGCTTGCTGAATTTCCGTGCCTTTAATTTTAAGCAACGAAGCCTCAGGGCCCGGGGTGTCACCTGCGCTCATTGACGCTAATACGCGCAAATCCATGTATTCCAATGCCATCAACTCAATCTCAATATCAGACAGGCGCTGTTGAAAATGTGGGTCGTCTATCAAGCGCCCTTTGTGGTTAGTTTGCTGCTTGGCTAACTCAATTATCTCGGCCAAGTTACGCTTACTATTGGAAACTTCGGCAATGGAGGTTCGCTCATGCGCTAACAGTGCCTTAGCGTAAGTCCAGCCTTGGTGTTCTTGGCCAATGAGGTTTTCAACCGGCACTCTTACGTTATCAAACACCACCTCATTCAAGCTGTGATGGTTGTCGATGGAGTGAATTGGGTTCACCGTTACGCCCTTGGATTTCATATCGATTAAAACAAAACTGATGCCTTGCTGGCGTTTCTCGAAATTACCGGTGCGCACTAAACAAAATATCCAGTCAGCATATTGTGCATAGGTGGTCCAGATTTTGGCGCCATTGACAACGTAGTGGTCACCGTCTTTTTCAGCTTTGGTTTGCAAGGCCGCCAAATCAGAACCCGAGCCTGGCTCGGAATAACCTTGACACCACCAGTCTTCGCTTTTAAGAATTCTGGGTAGAAAACGAGCTTTTTGCTCGTCGTTACCAAAGTGAATAATAACCGGAGCAACCATTTTTAGGCCAAAAGGCACAACGTCTGGCGCGCCGGCGTTGCATCGCTCGGTTTCAAAAATAAACTTTTGCACCGGCGTCCAACCAGTGCCACCCAACTCTTTGGGCCAGCCGGGCGCTACCCAGCCTTTAGCGTACAACTTTTTTTGCCACTCAACCGCAACGCCTTTTACATCGCGCCCATCGTTAGCACGCGCACGCAGTTCTGGCGTAAACTCAATCTCAAAAAACGCTCGCACTTGTTGCTGAAAATCCAGATCGGCAGCCGAAAACGAATTGTTCATCGATCACTCCACACATTAGTTAACTGTTTTGTAAACAGTATAGCCAGAACGTGCATTCTGACGGTGAACAAAATTCACCCATGGCGGACAAAATCGTTCATCAAACACCCTAATAAGAGCCTTTTAAGAATGAGAGAGTCGAGTTCCTATGTTCTTAGAGTTTGACGCGATTGATAAAAAACCACCGGCTTGACTGGCATTAGCGATCACAATCGACCCCACTCCTTGCTCTAGTAACATCAGCGATTCCCGAACTTTCGGAATCATGCCATCCGTAATAACGCCACGACCAATCAATTGTTCTGCGATTTGAGGGGTCACCACGGAAAGTCGACTTTCCGGCTTGGTAATGTCTTCAAAAATTCCACCAATCTTGGTCGAAAGTATCAAAAGATCGGCCTTCATTGCAGCCGCAATGGCCGCAACCGTGGTGTCGGCATTAATATTAAATATTCGTCCATCGCAGCTTACCCCCAATGACGCAATTACGGGAACAACACTGGCCTCAAGCATGGAACGTAAGAGCGGTGCATTAACGTTCACTACATCACCCACCTCACCAAAATCAAGCACGCCTTTGACTCCCAAATCAATCGGTGGCCTTTTTGTTGCTTGTATCAATAAACCAGACGCCCCATGACAACCAAACGCCGACACTCCTGATGCGATCAAGGCCGACACCAAATCAACATTGACCTCACCACACAGCGCCTGTTTGACAACCAACAAGTCGGCTTCACCCGTGAGTCTTCGCCCGTCAATTTTAATCGGCGCCAAACCATGCAACTCTTGCAGTCTATTCAACTGCGGTCCGCCACCATGCAATAAGACACAATGCCATCCAACAGCAAGCAAATCGCTGATATTTTGAGCCAGACCAAGACGATCTTTTGGGTCTAATAACGTGTCACCACCCACTTTAATCACCGCAAGGGGGTTACGGTTTAACTCTGCCATTTAAGGCCACATACCCAACTGTTGAAGTTGATACGCGTTTTCATGACCGGTCATCAGATTAAAATTTTGAATGGCTTGCCCCGCCCCCCCTTTGATTAAATTATCCAACGCGGCAATCGCACAAACGGTTCGCTTGCCTGAAACTTCGTCAATTTTAATATCTAAGCCAATCTCAATACGCAGTGTGTTTTTCACCGACACTACCTCTGGGGTCATGCCTTTGGGCAACACTGAGATCAGCGGGAAGTCAGCAAAGTAATCTTGATACAACTCACGCACGTGATCTTCACACACGCCTTCTGGTGCATCAAATTGCGCGATGGACATCATTCCACGAGGCAATGGCGCTGACACTGGCACAAAATCCAACGAAACTTGCTTGGCGCCAGCGGCGTTTAGGGTTTGCCGTATTTCTGGCGTATGTTGATGATTGAATATTTTGTACGCCTTAATGTTATTGCTACGTATCGTATGATGATTGCCTGCCTGTGGGTGTACGCCCGAGCCGCTTGAACCGGTTAACGCCACCAAACGAACTGTCTTGTCGTTCAATGCGCCGTGTTTGGCTAAGGGCAACAACGAGGCGGCGATGCAGGTTGCAAAACAGCCTGGGTTTGCTACGTATTGCGCATCACGAATTTGCTCTGAATGCAGCTCCGGCATGCCGTAAACGAACGTGCCTAAGCGTTCTGGACACGGGTGTTCTGAGGCATAAACACGAGTGTAATCATCGGCTTTTTCTAGACGGAAATCGCCTGACAAATCAATGATTTTTACTTGAGTGTCAAATAATTCCATGGCAACCTTAGCGGCAATAATGTGCGGCATCGCCAAAAACACAAGATCCGCACCATCAACACATTCGGTGGGCGAAATGTCTTCAAGCACCAAGTCACTCATGTCATAGAAGGTCCGATGAACTTGGCCGATGTTCTGCCCTATGTGGCCTTTACTTGACACTCGCAACAACTCAACGTCGTCACGCACTAATAAATTACGCATTAACTCGGCGGCTAAAAAGCCTGAGCCGCCGATAATAGATACTTTTACTTTATTCATAATGTTAGGGTTCTTTTAAACTAAGTTCGGTTGGCGCTATAACCAACATGGCACGTTGCCCACACGGCACATTGCTGATGGGAAAGACAAAACGTTCGCCATCTTGTTTAGTGCGATACTCATAGCCCTCATCCGTGGCTAAGACGACACCGGCTTTAAATTCAGTGAAATTTTTTGCCTTGTCTTTTATGTTTAATTTGAATGCCTCAGTTAACTTCACCACTTCTTCAACCACGGAGAACAGTGTGATGTTTGACGGGCGCTGCTGAAATAACTCGTTCCCAGTAATGAGGCGACGCATGCCTTGAGTCATCGCGGTAAAATTGCGCATATCATTGGCCCCCAATTTACGTACTTTCCCAAGCTCAATGGTAAAAGCATCAGCGTGGTATTTATGGCTAGAGAAGTACGAGAAGGTGCCGCTGGGCTGACTTGAAAGCAATGTGGCTTCGATGCCGCATTGCTCTAAAAAACCGAGCTGTGAACGAGACCAATCTCTTGAATGCAAGTACGGATAAACAGCAAACTTTTCTATCTGAGACTCTCTGATTGCCGTGTGTAAATCATAATGTAGCCGAGGTTGCTCACCCGCTTCGAAAAAGTTCCCTACCGCTTGTTCTAGCTTGGCCGCACGTACGGCCTCTTTGGTATTGCTGCGAAGATGTTTGCCAGCAAACAGGCGATTTAGGTTCTCTTCAATAAAACGAGCTTCTGCGTTCACCGCTGGCGGGTTGCCAATGATAAATAACACATCATTGTTGACCACCAAGTCACCCAACATTATTTCATTTACAAGGGTGTCAACGATTTCAATCGGGGCGGTTTCATTACCGTGTACGCCCGCCGAAATAACCACTCGATATGATGCATTTCCTGAACAGGTAACCTTTAATATGCCCGTATCAAGAAACTCAACACGCGTGCCATTATCAAGCGTCTTGTGGTGAGCTGGGGCGCCATCTGGGCGCGACAGTGTTGTTTGCAAAAAAGCAGTTTTCAATACCTCTGTATGACCATTAATGCTGAAATTCATAAAACGCTCCAAGGCCAAATATCTGAGTTAACTCATCCAAAGCAGTGAAATTTTCTTGTGCTAACGAAGGGTCACGCAAATCATCTGGGTGAATTTCATCTCGATAATGTGCGTTAACCCATGCATTTAAACGGTTCAATAAGTCGTCAGACAACAAAAAACGAGGGTTCACCGCGCTCACTTCTTGTTGGTCTAACGCGACTCGCAAACGTAGACAAGCAGGGCCGCCGCCGTTTTGCATGCTCTGGCGCACATCCACAAATTTGATGTGTTTGATGGGCGTATCCTGCTGTTCAAGGTGTTGCAAATACGTATAAACCTGATCATTTTCTCGGCTCTCTTCTGGCAAGATCAACGCCATGCCATCAGCATTGGGTAACGTAATCAATTGCGAATTGAACAAATAGGATTTGACCGCCGATTCAAGCGACACTTGCTCGGTGGGGACCTCAATAAAATGCAATTCTCCCTTGAACTTTGATCTCAACTCGTTCTGCATTACGTCTTTATCAACAAAAGCTTCTTCATGCATAAAAAAAGTATTCAAGTTCGACACGCTGACCACATCATTGTGGAAAGCCCCAGCATCAACAATGCGTGGGTTTTGCTGCGCAAACACCACGTTATTTTCATTCAACCGATGCAAACGGCTGATGGCAAATGACGCCTCATAGGTTTGCCGTGCAGAAAATTGACTTGTGGTATGCGTGTTATTACGCAGCGCGTAGCGGCCATAAATAAACAGTTGAAGCCCCAAGTCACCGTAGTTTTGTGCAAAACGGTTATGATTGGCGGCTCCCTCATCGCTGAAGTGGGTTCCTGCTGGCAAAGCGGCGTGATGAGTAAAATACTGTTCATCATTAAAGATCGCCTTGAGTAAGGCGGATGTGGTTTTATGCTCAATGGAACGATGAAACATGCTAGATAGGTTGGCGGCCGTAACGTGTACCTTCCCGTCGGCCGAATCAGCGCTTGGGCTGACCGTACAGGCATTGGCGGCCCACATGCAAGAAGCGGAATAGCATTGAGCCAATAACTCCGGCGCCCGATTGGAGGCTTGAAGGATGATGTTTTCATCACTGCCAGCAAACCCCAACTTTCGTAAGGTTGGCAGATGTGGCCGTTGTTGTGGCAGTAAAACACCTTGCGTTAAACCAAGGTCACGTAGATAGTTCATTTTTTGTAGGCCTTGCAGCGCCGCTTGCTTAGGCTGTGATACTTTAAACGCGTTCTTTTTTGACGCCACGTTGCCGTGCGACAAGCCACCATAATTATGACTGGGGCCGATTAAGCCATCAAAATTAACTTCGGTACTCATTCTGTGATTCTCTCAATGAAGGCGCATTTAATGGGCCGTGGTAATTAGATAACGAACCTTGTTGCCCAGTTCTAAACCCAGCGCCTTAAAAACATGATGCGACACTCGTACGCCCTCGTTCTCAACCGATAACAGGGTGCGACAACACGTGAACTCACCGATGTCATCATTCACCACGTACGCGTGTTCATTGCCTGCGCATTCGGCTATTCCAATCACTTCAGCAACCGCACTGTTCTTAATAGAATGGATGTCGTCGATCTTAGTATCCACACTTGGAGCAGCATCAAAGATGTCCACATGCCCGTTCCATCGAAAACCTTCGTTCTCTAACATGCGCATTGCTGGCTTACCCACCACATTGCATTGGCCAATCACTTTTTGCGCGGCTTCTGGCAACATATTGACGTATATCGGATGCTTGGGCATGAGGTCCGCAATAAACTGGTTACCATGGGTTGCACCATAAAGATCGGCTTCCGCAAACCCCATTTCAAAAAAATGACAACCCACGGCATTCCAAAACGGAGAGTTACCGTCTTCATCAAAATAGCCTCGCAAATCGGCCATGACCCCTTCTGGAAAGCGGTTACGAAACTGCGCCATAAGCAAATAGCGAGTACGGGCCAGCAAACTGCCGTTGCCATTTTTTCGATAGTCTTTATCAAGGTACAATGTCGCCACTTCGGAATACCCCTCGAAATGATTGGAGAGGTTTAAGGTTTCAACTGACACCCGTTTATTCAGCTCTTTGCATGACTGGCTCACGCGGTTAAGTTTGTAAGAATAAAACTCATCTTTACGACCTAAACACGCGATAACAGCGGCCGTGCCAACCACCTTTTTCTGCTCGGTGTCTTCCATCACCAAAAAGTAAGATTCATCGTCTGGTTGAGTGACCGCTTTATTGACGCTGCGCACGGAGTGACCCAATTTCGCGGTCAGCACGTCATGATCGGGCGGCAAAGTCGTCATCCCAGGATAAGCTTGCTCAGCAAGTTGTAATACGCCGTCAATATCCGACTCTTGCGCGATTCTAACTATGATCATGTTATGAGTTCCTCGTTGAAGCACTCATTCTGTCATGCCGTTAGCGAAATTAGGCATTGAAAGCTCTGTTTGCTTAACCAGAATATGCGGCCTAACAATCCTTTCTCCGAAATTTATTCAACAGGCCGGCCTTTTTAGTCCAAAAATTGTTTCTAAAATTAGAGGCTGAGTTTGCAAAAGCCGCCGACAATAAAAGCTTGGGTTTGGGGCTGGCCAACGCACAAGGGGCAGCAAAGGAGCTAGACAGCAAGGTGGAAGTGTCTTCTAAGGTAACCAATGGCTCTGTATTTAAATTAGTGATCCAGCATTAACCGAAGCACTGATTGCCGATTTGAGTGTCAACCAAGCGTACCAATCCAATTTTTCAGGCAAACGCATACTGCTGATTGATGACGATGAAATAATTCGTGTTGCGATGCGTGAATTGTTAATGAGTTGGGGGGGCCTAGCATACGATTCATTAGACGCGGCTTGGCCACAAATAGATCAATCCATTGACCTTCTTATATCCGACTACAGGCTACGTGATGAGGTCACTGGAAAACAAGTCATTTTGGCAATTCGAAAACAACTGGGCTGCGAGTTACCCGCCATCATATTAACCGGTGATACGGCCGCCAACGGAATTTCAGAGGCCAGATTGGTAAACGCATTGCTAATCCATAACCCCGCTTCGGCCGCTAAATTATCACGCCAGATGGGTCGGCTTCTTTCAGTCGGTTTAATGACTAAAGATTGACGTCAACGCCCTTAGCCCTGAGTAATTTCACCCAAAACGCCAACTCAAACAGCCCCCCTAAGATCAAGAAAAAAACAGCCCCAGATGCGAACCCAGCGATATACGATAATGTGGCGGCAAAGGCGAACAAAAGCGACGTCAACGACCTTGGTATAACTTTAAGCATGAAGTATCCTCATTGACTCAAGCATAACTCATTTAACGTTATCACTATAATTCAATTAACGAATCCAAAGGGTAACCTGAAAAATCTTTAGTTCGCTCCAAAATGATCAACGTATTCATTTTACCGATACCGATGCCGCTTTTAATTAATTCATCGCTGGCCCGATTATAGCGCCGCACATCGGTACAAACGAACTTGAGTAGATAATCGTAGGCACCGCTGATTTTATAACTGTCCGTTACTTCGCCTACTTTACGAATAGCGTTATCAAAACGCTCAAAATCTTCTGGCGCGTGGTTTTCTAAGGTTACTTCTGCAAACGCCTCAACGTGCGGAGCCAATTTTTCAAGGTTAATTTCGGTGATATAGCGTTTTAAAATTCCTTCAGACTCCAAACGCTTTACGCGACTGAGACACGCACTCGCCGATAAATGTACTTCCTCCGCTAACTGTTGATTGGTGATACGAGCGTTTTTTTGCAAGATCGAGAGTATTTTTAAGTCAGTCTTATTTATTTTGCTCAACTCATTCATGGTTGGCTCCTGCTTTATTATTTAGACAGCGATCGACGTAAGTCTTTATCTGCACGACGTAAATTTATCGCGGCAAAGTTTAACGCGATCCGCATAAATATTTGTAGCATTTTTAATTAAAGAATCATATATCGATTTTTTATCTAGCCCCCGATTTTATTAATGGCTGTGCTAACGTTTGGTCAACGTAAGTCCCCAAAAACACAGCACAGAAGATGAATCAGTATGCGAAACCCGTTGCCCGATCTTAAAAAAACAGATGCAGACAGCATTCTTCACCCATCGACAAATGCCAACGACTTTGCGAAAACCGGCCCACGGGTTATGAAATCAGGGCAAGGAGTTTATCTGCATGACATTGAAGGTAATAAATTAATCGACTCGGTGGCGGGCTTGTGGTGCGTAAACGTCGGCTATGGCCGAAAAGAATTGGCCGATGCCATGCACGCGGCGGCGACTGAAATGGGCTACTATCATACCTTTACTGGCATGTCGAACGTACCGCAGATAACACTTGCTGAACGACTGCTTTCCATAGCGCCTGCCAATATGTCAAAAGTATTTTTCGCCAGCGGCGGCTCAGACGGCAATGACAGTTTGATGAAAATTGTTTGGTACTACCATAACCTGATAGGCAAGCCGGAAAAAAGAAAGATCATCTCCCGCTGGCAAGCTTACCATGGCACCTCAATCGCCACCGCCAGCTTAACTGGGTTACCGTCTTTTCACCGCGACTTTAACCTACCTATTGAGGGCGTCATTCATACTGAATCACCGGATTATTTTCGTCACGCCCATGATGGAGAAAGCGAACTCAATTTTTCGAAACGCCGGGCCGCAGAACTTGAAGCTTCAGTGCTTGAACATGGCCCTGAAACGATAGGTGCGTTTATCGCAGAGCCGGTGATGGGCGCGGGTGGTGTCATAACCCCACCAGAAGGCTATTTTTCAGAAATACAAAAAGTAACACGCAAATACGACATTCTATTTATCGCTGATGAAGTGGTCTGCGGATACGGGCGCTTAGGAAGGTGGTGGGGTAGCGATGTTTACGGCATTGAACCTGACATGATTAACACTGCTAAAGCGCTTACCAGTGGATACTTTCCGTTCTCGGCTTCCTTTATCACTGAGAAAATATGGGACGTCATTAAGCAAGGTTCGGCCAAATATGGCAGCTTTGCTCATGGCTATACTTACTCTGGCCACCCAGTCGGGGCTGCCGTGGCAATGGCGAATTTATCCATCATTGAAAATGAAAAGTTAGTAGAACGCTCAGCCAAACATGGCGCGTATTTTCACCAGAAGCTACAAGAGACGGTGGGCACGGAAAGTTTCGTTGGCGAAATTCGAGGTCAAGGTATGTTAGCCGCCGTGCAGTTAATGCAAGAGGCAAGCACGAAGACCTTTTTCAACCCCAACACAAAAATCGCGCCTCTCGTTACCGCTGAGTGTTACAACAACGGTTTGATCGCCAGGCCGCTCCCCTCGGTGGACTCGGTGGCATTCTCGCCACCTCTCGTTGCCAGCAAAGCCGAAATAGATCAGATTGTGGATATTTTTAACCACTCGGTTAGAAAGGTAATGGCCGCACAGTAAACCTGTGTGGCCCTGCCGCCCCCTTTTGTTTTGTGTCTCAAGTTAGCATGGTTAAGCTTGAAACCAAATATCAGTCAACGGTTTACGTGAGTTCGGTGTTTCGGCTTTTTGCTGCGCTTCGCTCAACTGCTCGAGTTCAGCTAATTTACCAATGGCAAACCCCATAACCACCGATTGGGATTCAACATCAATTTTCAAATAGTCGGCCGCTTTATCCGCATGAATCCCTCCCATACCGTGGGTGTATAGCCCTTCTATTCTGGCTTGCAATGTCATGGCCATCCAAGCCGCTCCGCAATCAAACTGAGCGTAGGTATTTGGCTTACCATTATGCTCAAAATTGTTTTCTGAAACGATAAAACCAAGCACACCAGCCTCTTGAGCCCAGCCCTGATTACCCTCGACTAATAACGCTAGAAAGGCATTAAAGGTTGCCTCGGTAGAGGTGAAAATACACCAAGGTTGCGCATTAAAGCACGAAGGTGACCACCTTGCGGCTTCGACCATTCTGGTAAGTGCCTCATCCGAAACGGCTGCTTTTTGAAACGCCCGTGGAGACCAACGCTCAATGAAAAGTGGATCAGCGCCGTTATTAGGTTGGCGTTGAGAAAAATCAGGTTTATTATTCATGTTGGCTTTTAGTAGAAGGGTTTATTGGTATCGGACAATGGTACTACGGGTTATCAGATCGTTGTGTTGATTTTGTTGTATGAACGAATATCTTCCGAATGAAAAACAACATCCATGCGACCGCGCGGCGTAAATTCAACATCGAGGTACTAATGAACACATGGTTGTGATTGCTGTATCTCATGCGCTCCTTCGCATCCATGCGACCGCGCTGCGTAAATTCAACATCGAGGTACTAATGAAGGCATGGCTGTGGTTGTTGTATCTCATGCGCTCCTTCGCATCCATGCGACCGCGCTATACCGTACATCCTGTACATAAAAAGAAGGCTGCCCTGTTTTTGCAGAGCAGCCTTAAAAAGAGAGGCATTATAAACCCATTATAAATTAGCCTCCCACGTCAAATTTAGCTGACTCGTAGCTGGTTTGTAGGCGTAACGCGGCACGGCGCTCACTAAAAAAGGTCGTGATTTTGTCACCAATCACTAATAACGATGGCACTAAGAATAACGTCACGAAAAACGCGATGACCAATGCAAAAGCCAACGAAATGACCGTGGGTTTAAGAAACGCCGATTGGCTAGACTGTTCCAACATCAAAGGCACCAGACCAATAAAGGTGGTAACCGACGTGATCAAAATTGCTCTGAAGCGTGACTTACCAGCCAAAACAATGGCGTCTCGCACGCTCTCGCCACGTTCTTTGAACGACTTGAAAGCGTCAACAAGCACTAAATTGTCATTAATCACCACACCGAATGCTGCAATCACCCCAAAGATACTAAAGAGTGAGAACGACTCATTGAGCAGCAAATGGCCCAATACCGCACCGGCATACGCAAATGGCAATGCAATTAAGATCACTACTGGTTGGAAGTAACTCTTAAAAGCAATGGCCAGTAAAAACAACACAGCAGCAAAGGCCGTTAGGCCTAACTGGGCCATCTCGGCACCAAATTCAGCTTCGGCAACCTGTTCGCCAACTGCAGCTCGAGTTAGGCCGGGGTACTTTTTCTCAAGTCCAGGGAAAAACTCTTCATCAAGCTCTTTCATTACCTCGTCGCGCACAGGTTCTTTTAAGTAACCTTGCACACGCCCAGCTCTTAACCCACCCCAATGGCGAATCTGCTTAAGGCCGGGGCCATATGAAATATCAACAACCGAGGTCAGCGGCACTTCGCGACCGTCCGCTGTACGTACTCGAAAGTGCTTCAGGCTTTCCAAAGAGTTACGACTTTCCCGAGGGTAACGCACCATCACACGCACGTCTTGTGACGCTCTTGGTAGGCGTTGCACCTCTTCACCAAAGTAAGCTTGGCGAACTTGCCGCATCACCTGCCCCAAATTCAAACCAACTTGCTCGGCACCCGGTTTCAGATCAAACCGAAGTTCTTCACTGGCGCTGTCTAGGTTATTTGATACGTCATAGAGTACTGAAAAACCACGAAGTCTTTCGGTAATTTCATCAATCGCCAGTTGCAGCTGATCTAAATCAGGGTGGCGAACTGAGATATCAATATCAGGCCCATCACTGTCAACCGAATACCCGACTCTCACCTTTTTCGCTTCAGGCACATCGCCAATACGCTCGCGAAGATCAAGAGCGATTTCTTTTGCTGACATCGCGCGCACCTCATTAGGCGCCAATTTCATGATGGCAATCACACTGTCGTTTCTTGCACGGGTATACCAGTTTTCAATCACTTTTCCGGCTTCGCCCTCTTCGGCTTTAGCCTCGACTGCGCTGACCATGTCTTTTTGCGCGGTTTGCAATTGCTCTAAAATTTCCAAAGCTCGTGCGTAGGTAGTGCCTTCGCGTAGATCAATCGAGATGTCAACTTGCTCACGTTCCACTTCAGGATTAAATGACGAACGAACATAGCCGTTGCCCATTAAACCAAACACCATGACAATGAAGAAGGCGATAAACACCGTGACAGTAAGCATTGGGCGGCGCAATACCTTGTCTATGTAGGCTCCGTATTTAACATCACCAAACCACACAATACCTTCGGCAATTCGATTCTGAAATTGCGCAAGTTTGCTTTCCGGTTTTACCGGTTTCATGTTTGATAAATGCGCAGGTAAAATAAACAGCGATTCTATTAATGAAAACACCAATGCTAGTACCACTACCCATGTTATCTGGCGAGTAAACTCGGACGTTGCACCACTTACAAACAGCCAAGGCAAGAAGGCTATAATCGTGGTTAACACTCCAAATATCACGGGTTTTGACACCCTAAAAGCCCCCGCACTGGCCCCAGAAAGCCCCGTATTACCACGCTCAACTTCCGTGTGAATGCGCTCACCAATAATGATGGCATCATCCACTACGATACCCAACACCAGTAAGAAGGCAAAGGTAGACAACATATTGAGCGACACGCCCAACATTGGCATTAAAACAAACGTGCCAGCGTACGCGGTCGCCACCCCCATTGACACCCAGAACGCGACCTTTGGTCTTAATGTCAAAAACAAGACCATAAAGACCAAAATTAAACCTGAAAACGCCGCTGAACCGATGCTCGACATCCGCGAATTAAAATCAACGGCGGCGTCTTGCCAAAGCGTTAGAGAGACTCCTTCAGGCAGGCTATTTTTACGTTTTTCCATCCATTCATTAACGGACTCAGACATGGTAACCACGTCCATCACTTCACTGGACATCACATTAATGAGTACGGCTGGTTCGCCGTTCAAAGAAGCCAGAATTTCGTGTTCTTCAAAACCGTCAATGACCGTGGCAACGTCTCCGACTCTAATGACCCCTCCAGCGGGGAGCTGGCGAACGACAATATTGGAAAAATCCACCTCCGTATCCGCAAGGTTATTAGTACGAAGTGTGTATTCCCCACCATCAGTATAGACATTACCTGCAGACAAGTTAATGGATGAACCTCGAATCGCTTGCGCAACTTCGGCAAAGGAAATTCGATATTGTCGAAGCGCGTTCTCACTGACTTCTATGGAAATTTCTTCCGCTCTGGTGCCAAATGTTTCGACAATAGAAACGCCTTTGAGTTGCGAGACTTCGCGTCGCATCTCAAAGGCCAACCTTTTTAACGACCGCTCACCAACCTCGCCATGAACCGCAACGCGCATCATCTCGTTACGAGTAACCCACTGACTAATGCGAGGTTGCTCAATATCCGGTGGCAAACTATTAATACTGCGCACACGGCTGGTCACATCGTCCATCACCGAGGCAAAATTTGAACTATTTTCGGCCATGATAAACACGCCGCCCCAGCCCTCACCGGACTCCGATCTCACCCAATCAAGGCTTTCCAAATCTTTCAACGATTCTTCGATGCGAGACACCACCTGCTGTTCAACATCGCGTGGGCTGGCACCAGGCCAGGTCACTATAACCTGCATTCCAGGAAACGGAATAGTAGGGAAAATTTCACGCTCTAAGCGGTTGTAGCCCAACACACCGGCGACAATTATGGCCACCATAAGCAGATTTGCTGCCACATGATTATCCGCCCACCATCTAATTAAATTTTTCATTGGTATCTCCTGATAGAGTCTCGGTCTTATTGGCTAGGCCTAGCTGTTGATTGCCGTTAACCCAATTTCACCGTCTTTTTCAGACAAGCCAGTGTCGCCATCGTCAACGCCGATGATCGGCTCTTGTTTTATATCGAGTGTGGCTTCATCCAAGGCGGCGTCCTCGACCAAGGCAGCACCTTCGACGTTGTCATTCTCCACCGCCTCATCCACTGTCGAGACACCATTCGCTATAGAGTCAACTCGCTCACTCGCAATCAGTTTGACTGGCATGCCTTCGTACGCGCCAGGCACAGACGAAACAATAATTCGCTCATCAACACTGACATCAGAGTCACTCTGCGCCACAATAATTTTTTCTTCAGAGGTATAAATCACCTTGACTGATTTAAAGGCCAGTTCGTCATTGTTGTAGGCGTAAACCTGATTGCCATTACGCAACGCTGTGCGCGGCAATTCCAAGCCCACTATTTTTTGTGGAGACGCAAGCTCTACATCCACAAATAAACCTGGCACTAAAGGCATACTTTGATCGATACCCTGTTTGAATGGCTCATCTACCACCACCGTGGCAAATAACAAGCGAGTTTGATTATCCACACTGGCATCAACACTTCTAACCGCGCCAACCCATACTTGTTTCTCGTCGCCAAAGGTGGTCGACACCGTTGCGGGTAAACCCTCGGAGCCTTCCTTTTGCGCTGAGTACCCTAACTTCAAACCAAGCTCACTAATCTGCACATCGGTCATTGGAATACGAATTTCCATCGCGGCTGTGGCGAACACTCGGCCAACGCTACCGCCACGAGACATAAATTGACCTAATTCAGCCGACTTAGACATAATTCGGCCATCAAAAGGGGCACTTATTTTAGTTCGATCATGATTAAGCTTGGCCGCGGCCAACTCGGCTTTAGCCGCCCCTAAACGCGCCTTTGCACGATCAATTTGAGGTTTGTTTAACAACAACGGGTTGGCCTGCTCGATTGGCTTGCCTTGTAAGTCTCGCCATTCTCGTGCACGGTTTACCGCAGTGGCTTGCTCCACCTCCACCTCCACCTGCGCCGAGGCCACACTGGCTTCAGCTGATTTTAAAGCCACCAAATAGTCGGCATCGTCTATCTGCACCAGCACTTCGCCGGCTTTAAATTCGCCACCTTCAATGAACGCATCAGATACGGACATGACTTTACCCGTGACTTGAGTCACTAAATCAATATCGGTTTTTGCGCGTACTTCACCTTGAAATGTGGCAAACACAGTTTGCTCTTTAAGCTCAGCGTTCGCTGTTCGCACCACCAGTGGCGGGTTTTTAGTTTCTTCTTTTTCCGTTTCTGGCTTCAACGCCTCTAAAGCCAATACAACGACAATCGCACCAACAATTACGCCCATGCCCAAAAGAAAGGGTTTCAATTTGTCAAACGTCATAATTTATTCCTATTTACCTGTGGAATCTAAAGGCAACACCTATTAATTAACCTTATATAGCAACTGTCAAATAAATGAAGGCAAAACCTCTATTAAAAAGGGGTTAATTCTCTTTTACTTGCTTGTTAGATGCCCAGTAACTCAATTTGGATTCAAAAAGGCTGAGGTTTTTTGAAACTTTTTTACAATGTGCCCATAGCCGCTGTGTACCACTGAAAAAAGGTCGAACGACCCGTTTCAACGCACCCTAGCGGCTTTTGTTTTTTACCTTGGTATTGTAATGAAAAAGACAGAACACCATTGAATCGCTTTACGTACTTCAACCGGTTAACTCAATAGACATTAATCCGTTTTACGCTCTTGAAGTGTCTGCCACGTAATTTCGGCTTCACCTTTTTGACCCGCAATGTACGCTGACTGGCCGGTAATTGTTAGCGACCAATCCACCGTGCGCTCGAGTAACGTGGTGAGATACGTCACTTGGTCATGATCAAAGCGAATGATTTCGGCATTATGCAATAAAAACTTCCCTTTATTTTGTTCCCACCAAGTATCCGACTTACTATTGAATGAATACACTTTAACCACGTCCGCTTTGCGTACTGATTTTTTCACTCGTTCGACGTCTGGTTCTCCTACGTCCAGCCACAGCGTGATTTTATCATCCATAGTTCTGCACCAAACATCGGGTTCTTCAACCTCACTCAGCCCTTTGGTAAATACCAAGCCATCTTGTGCATTTAAACAATACGAAACAACCCTTGCTATCATACGTTCGTGTGTCTCAGATGGGTGCAACGCCACGGTCAAACTCAAGGTGTCATAATAGTTGCGTTCAAGATCAGACAGTGCAATCCTCAACTTATAAATTGTTGGTTTTAATGCCACAGACACAGCTCCGAAAATGATCGTTAAACGGTTAGAAGCTCATTGATTTAATTGAGTTTCAATACCATTGATTTAAAGACGGAATCGATCAAACTTGAGATTCCTTAGATAACACAGTTGATTGTTGAAATACTGAACAGAGTGTCGAAATAAACCAATCTAATTAGCAACGCAACAGGGTGCTAAGTGTATATCGTTTATCAATGCACTACTATCAATGCATTGCGCACCAAAAAACACGACAAACTAAGATGACACATAAGATAATAGACACGCCTGAAATGACAGTCGGAGTGGGCGGCAGCAATGCCTCTACCGAGCTTTCCAAGTTAAAAGATATGACAGCAGGCATCACGCCAATAGCAAAAGAAGAATTTGAACAACGCATAGAGAACGCTTGCGATCTGATGCGTGACAATGACATCAATGCGGTATATCTGAACGCGGGCACAAACCTCTATTATTTTACAGGCACACGCTGGGGAGCCAGCGAGCGCATGGTTGGGGCTATATTGACCCGTCAAGGTCAAGTGCATTACATCGCTCCTAGATTTGAAATAAGCACCTTAAGCGGTTTCATGCTAATCAAAGGGCAAGTGCATGGGTGGGAAGAGCATGAAAGCCCTTATAACTTGTTCGGTTCTGTATTGAACGACTTAGGAATCATTGAAGGCAATATTGGCCTAGATGAATCTTGCCCATTTTTTATCAGCAACGGCCTTGCCCAAGCGCACCCTAGCTATCAATACGTGAGTGCAAAATCAATAACCGCAGGTTGCCGCATGTGCAAATCTGAGGCCGAATTAGCGTTAATGCAGCGAGCCAAAAACATGACACTGGAAGTGCATAAAGCCGCGGCCCGCATTTTACATGACGGAATCAGCACTGAAGAAGTTACGGAGTTCATTCATGCCGCCCATAAAAAGGTGGGGGCCACCAAAGGTTCTTACTTTTGCATTGTGCTGTTCGGTGAAGACAGCGCTTACCCTCATGGCGTGAACAACCCAAAGGCGCTGGAAAAAAATGACATGGTTCTGATCGACACGGGTTGCCAATTGCATGGCTATAACTCAGACATCACTCGCACCTATGTGTTCGGCGTGCCAACGCAACGAGATCGTGAGGTTTGGAACCAAGAAAAAGAAAGCCAAGCCATCGGTTTTAAAGCGGCGCAATTAGGAGTCTCTTGCGGCGCTGTTGATGAGGCCGCAAGGGGCTATTTAATCAAGCAAGGGTATGGCCCTGGTTATCAAGCACCCGGTTTAGTGCATCGCACCGGCCACGGTATTGGGCTGGACATTCATGAATGGCCTTATCTTGTCTCATCCGACACCACACCATTGCAGGTCGGCATGTGTTTTAGCAATGAGCCGATGATCAGCATCCCCGGCGAGTTTGGTGTGCGTTTAGAAGACCACTTCTATATGACTGAGAGTGGGCCCAAATGGTTTACTGAACCGTCGCACTCTCTTGATGACCCTTTTGGCTATCAAGATCAAGCTTAAGCCCACTATTTTCAATGGTGTTAATATGATGAAGTGGGACTTAAAAACATTTAGTGAGTTCAATACTGGCGAATTGTTCGAGTACTTCAAACTGCGTCAATCTGTATTTATTGTTGAACAAACTTGCCCATATCCAGACATGGACGATATTGATCGCCAAGCGCATCACCTGCTGGCTTGGCAAGACACCGAACTGGCCGCTTGCGCGCGACTTATCCGCCCGGGTGCGCTCTATGCACACCCATCAATAGGGCGAATAGCAACGAACCTAACTCACCGTGGCACCGGTCTTGGACGTGAACTGGTGAGTCAAAGCATTGCACACATGAGCGTTCTTTATCCTAACATGCCAATCAAAATTAGCGCACAAGAACACCTAGAGAAGTTCTACCGATCCTTCGGATTTACAACAGTATCAACCATGTATCTAGAAGATGAGATACCGCACATTGACATGCTCTTAAAGTTTCAATGAGCCTGTTTCAAAGATCATGAGAGAAAATCCATCTTTCGTTCACAACGGCTGGAATTGTGAATAATGGTGGACCATAATTTCTGAGCGATCTCGCTTTATGCGGGTATTGGCACATTCTAGGCCCCAAACTAGGAATAATGATGATGATAAAAACACCAGCCGTACCTTTGCTGTCGCTACTTGCCGTATCAGGCTTGCTCATTGCAACGCAAACGAATCACTCTAATGAAACAACGGCCGTAGCCGCTCAACCCTCAAACAACACAAACACACATGAAGAGTCGGTTTCAAGTACCGCAACGGGCGATAACAAACGTACACATGCTTCAATGACACAGCAAAGCGGCAGGCAAGCCTATATCGATCCAGAAACAGGTGAGTTAACGTCTGAAGTTCCGACTGAGGTGCTTGAGAATAATCAAACTAACCAAATAAACTCTGATCGCACTCAAGGCAACATTGTGGAACCTGAACTAGAGGTTATTGACCACCCCAATGGTATGCAAGAGATTCGCCTTAATGGCCATATGGACAGTCACTACGACGTTGAACTCGATTGTGCTAACAATGTTGTTAACAATCATACCGGCGACCATCATAACTCAGCGTCTGATTGCGACCAGTAGCAACCTCGAAGTCAGTAAGCCCCCCATGTTAAGCGCTGATTTGGGTGATCCTGACCGCCGATAATGTTTCACGGGCATTCCATGAACAAATTTTTAAAACCCCAGACCATTGCCTGTCTCTTCTCTCTATTCACGTTGTTTGGCGTATCAACGTCGACAATGGCAGCGAATATAGTGTTAATTAACAACGACGGAGCTGCCGAGGGATTTAATGACCCAGCACCAGCGGTACCGGGTCAAACTGGTAATACCGGAATAACGTTAGGCGACCAGCGCTTACAGGTTTTCCAAGCCGCCGCTGATTACTGGGAAGCAAGGCTGGTGTTGACGGTAGACGTGAGAGTCGGAATCAATTTCAACCCACTCACCTGCTTTGCTAATCGCGCCACATTGGGTTCCGCAGGGGCTGCGACTTTATTTCGAGATTTTCCAGGCGCACCGATGAGTTCCACATTGTATGTGGCCGCATTAGCAAATAACTTAGCAGGGCGCCGCCTAAGTTCAAACCCTAATGCCGTAGACATCAACGCAACGTTTAACAGCGACATCGACAATAACGATGACTGCTTACGAGGCACTAACTGGTGGTTAGGGATCAATAGCTCAGCGCCTAATGGCACAATCAGCCTGTTTGATACCGTGTTGCACGAAATAGGGCACGGTTTAGGGGTCTCATCTGGGATACGGCAAAACGGGCAACTGCTCAATGGTTTTATTGATGCCTATGCTTACTTTCTGTATGACGAAACACAAGGAGACTTCTGGCGCAATTTGACGGTGGCCGAACGAGTGACTTCCGCGACCAACACCGGCAATGTAACGTTCCGTGGGCCAAATGTAATGAGTAATACCGGCCACATTAACACCGGTAAAAACGGCGGTCAGTTGCAAATATACGCACCCAATCCTTACCAAAACGGATCATCAATCTCCCACTGGGATACCGCATTG
This sequence comes from uncultured Arenicella sp., assembly GCA_937974565.1. Classification (GTDB taxonomy): domain Bacteria; phylum Pseudomonadota; class Gammaproteobacteria; order Arenicellales; family Arenicellaceae; genus Arenicella. Next base: position 72,143 of record CALJWL010000016.1, on the reverse strand, counting down.
GCTCCCGATGAGTTGATGGAGCCATCGGCAACACCCACAAGCGACGACCGCGCAACCTTACAAATGCTCAAAGACATCGGCTGGCAGCTTGCACAAGATCAAGTTGGACCACCTCCGGTCGTTGGCACCGTAGCCCTTGTCGATGATCAACTAAGCATTATTGAAAACGAAGGCCCATTGACCATAAACGTGCAACGCACTGGCGGTTCAGATGGCGCAGTGTCGGTACGAGTGCGCTCTCAGGCCATTACCGCTACCGCCAACTCCGATTACAACATCATCAACCAAGTGGTTAATTGGGCCGATGGAGAAACTGGCATTAAATCTGTAACTCTGGCCATTAACAACGATTCGGCAACTGAAGGGAATGAAACATTGGATGTCATTTTATCTGAGCCTAGCGGTGGCGTGGTACTGGGTAATGCGGACGTGCGAGTCACCATCAGTGATCCAGCGCCGGTGCCAGGCCGTGTGGAATTTGTGAGGACCAATGAGTTGGTGGATGAAGGCTCTGGCTCGGTCAACGTACAAGTACAGAGAATCGAAGGCGATGACGGTCAATTGGAAGTCTCTGTTCGTTTTACCGATGACACCGCCACTCAGTCAGCCGATTACACGCCGCCTATCACAACAAACATCGTATGGTTAGATGGCGAGTCAGGCACACGCAATCTATCGATCACCCTAATCGATGACGCTGACGTTGAAGGCAATGAATCAACCAATCTTACATTGAGTGCCATCACACCAGGCGCCAATGTTAGCTCACGCGGATTTCGCTTAACGATCACCGATAACGATCAAACACCGCCCCCACCCACAGAGCCAGGAAGCATTGAGTTTGTATCAACGTCAGCCTCAGTAAGTGAGGCGGATGGCTCTGTGGAAATCCCATTACAACGAGTGGGCGGCACCGATGGCCGCATCGAAGTCGATCTGATTTTTTTCGATACAACCGCAAGCGTTACTTCGGACTACACACGCCCCAGTTCAACTCGGTTAGTGTGGGAAGAGGGTCAATCTGGAATCAGAAGCATCAGTTTAGACATTGTTGACGACACCGTAGTTGAGGGTGACGAATTCACCGACATTCTGATACAAGCAATCAGTGCAGGGGCCAGTGTGAGTTCAAACCGGTTACGATTAATCATTACCGATAACGACCAAGCCCTGCCCGCTCCGGCGCCAACACCAACGCCGCCAGCGAACGAAGAGTTTAATGTGCTAGAGGCCATCGTACCGATACTCGGCGCAATCAACGCGCAAAAACAGAAAAAGCGTGAGGCTGAACAAAAGAAAGAATCAAAACCCTAACAATTGAGTTGACGTTAAATCGTTTAGGCTTAAAAAACTCGATTAAAAAGTTCCATTGAAACGTTGTTCACTGGCTCTATTTTTATTTGAGGCCGTTGAAGATCGAGTGCTAGTCTTTATAAAGCACTTGAATCAAATGGAAACCGAATTTGGTTTTTATTGGCCCCAGATACCGTTTATTTTCACTGCCATGAGTAAACACGGCTTTATCAAACGCGGGCACCATGGTGCCTTGCCGAAATTCACCGAGATCCCCGCCTTTTTTGGCTGATGGACAAGTGGAGTAACGCTTCGCCAGATGTGCAAAGTTTTCATTGTTATCCAGCTTCTTTTTTAGGTCGTCGGCCTCAGCTTTAGTCTTAAGCAATATGTGAGAGGCGCACGCAATTTTGGCCATAAAATTACTTTACTAAGCGTTATAAAATACATGGCCCTCGCGTATGAGGACCATGTCAGAGTGCCTACTTGCTGGCAATCGCTGCGCCCAACATATAAACCAAGGGAGCATTCCAGTTGATGGCTATTTCATTGGTTGAATAGCTGCAAACCGAGTCGGCGTAGTTCGTCGCCGGAAGTTTCCCAGAATATTTGCATTTATCCTGTCGTCCGGTGTGCGGTCCACCCACCAAAAAACCTGGGATAGGGTTTATCGCATTGTCAGCCTCTGACGGCCGGTCGTGGATTTTCATCGGTGTTTTTGTGCCGTAACCCGTGACATAAGAATAACCCGTGGGGTTAGTTCCTAAGACGTAATCCAGCGTCGCGAAAGCGGCGCTCTTAAATTTATGGTCGCCTGTTATAAGATAAGCTTGAAACAAAACGAAGCCATTGTTTAGCGCGGCAGAGTTGCTGCCCCAATTAAAATCACCTTCGGTCATTGACACGTTATACGCTGAGGCTTGGTGATGTTCTAGGTGGGCATTGCCCAAATCAAGTAATTGACTCTCTATGAACTTAAAATCTTCTTCAGACAATAGTTTCTGGCCTCGGGTGTAAAGCGACACATAAGGTAAAACCGTTACGTTTGACCAGCTCAGGTCTAAATCAGCCTTCTTGCCTTCTTCACTCAATGCAACCATCCTAAACACAGCAAGGTAGATGTCATTCCCAGTGGCTAAAAATAACTCCGCCGCCGCCCAACTGAATTCATCACGTGCATCGTCATCACCGTATTCACCGGTTTGCACATCACCAGGTTGTTGATAGAGCGCACTGGGGTTTTCATTCGCCCACTTGAACGCGCGTTTGGCGCGCTCTAGATAACGTTGACTGGCACCTGGGAATTCATTTTCAAAATCGCTAAAAACTTGGCTGGCGAAAGACATAACCGCTGAAAAATTCAACGCAGCCGTCACCGACTTTCCAATAACCCAACGCTGGCTTTTTTCATCTTTGGGCAGCACATCCATTGACGAAAACCGCAGAGCGGTCAATTTATGATAAACCCCTCCGTCCAAATCTTGCATGGTTTCCAACCAATCTAAGTTCCATTTAATTTCATCGAGCAAGTCTGGTACTTGATTGTTCGATTCGACTATCCCCAGTGGCAAATCTTTGTAAACTTGAGAAAATTGGTCATAGGCACTCAACAACGTATAGGTTGAGATACCGGAATTAACCACGTACTTGCCATAATCGCCAGCGTCATACCAACCTTTGGGTGCTGAGATGATTGAACCTTTAGGCCGTTGATCACTGGCCGCGGATGCATGCACTTTCACCTTGGTGTCAAGGTGCCCTGCCGCACGTGCAAACCCCCAACCATACTGCGGTTCGATCGTCATTCCAGAACGCTTAAAGTAAAACGACTTAAGCGCAGCCGCATGCACCGAGTTGAAGACCGTGTCGCCGATTTCAAACGGAGCAGAAACAACGCCATTCGATGCTAAATAGTATCGGCCCGGCTGATTTAATGATGAAAAATCGGCTTGGCGAACCGTCTCTTTTGAAAAAGGCCAAGTTGAAGGCTTACCTAACTCACCGGAGTAAACTACCTTATGTGTGAAAACATCAACAACCTCAAATGAACGGGCTTTGGCATTGCCGGAAGCAGGCACAATAGCCACTTTGCTTGACGTCGGAAGATACCCAACTTGATTGACTTTGATGCTAAACAACTCATTAGCACTGGCAAATGCCCCCAAGCCAAGGGCAAACAAGGCACACATTGATAAAAACAAAGATCGGGAATAGCGCACCCAACACAGCAAACGCAAGGCAGAGTCATCGAAACCAATCGAGTTAAAGCGAGATTTTTTTAAAGAAACAGCCTTAGAACAGACTGCACAAACAACACATTGAAAAGTAGCAAACATAGATCACACAAATATTAAAACGTTGTCACCACAACGGGTTTAGGGGCCTCTCTCATGCTCTCTCAAAGAGCATAGTACACTTTTTAAGCTTGTGAAAACACCCCATTAATCCACGCACCTATGTCTTTGATTTGCTCCATGATTACCTGATGTTCCATTGGATAAGTTCGCCAACGTAGGTTGTAACCCAATTCGCTCAGCAAATCCGCGCTGGTTTTACCTAACGACATGGGCACCACAGCATCGTGAGTGCCATGGCTAGCAAAGATCGCTGTTTCTTTATTAACTCCGCTTTGCTCCGACTCTGTATGACTGTCAAAAGGTAAATAAGTGGATAAAGGCAGCATGCCTGCCAACTTATGTCGCGTACGCACCCCGGTAAAATAGGTCACGGCCCCACCCTGCGAGAACCCGGCTAAAATGATGTTAGAGCTGGCGATGCCTGAGTTGACCAAATCATCTAGCACTCCTTCGACCATGTTTTGTGATTCGGCCATCCCAATCGCATCTTGTTTGTCTTCAATAGACATGCCTTTAATATCATACCAACCCGGCATTGCCATACCGGCATTAATGGTAATTGGGCGATTGGGGGCTTGCGGAAAGATAAATCGAATACAGCGACCATCTTCAAGCCCTAGCTCAGGCACTATCGGTGGAAAATCATTGGCCGTGGCGCCAAGCCCATGCAACCAGATTATCGCGTGTGTTGGCTCGCCTGAGCCGTGTACTAAGTCAATGGAGTTCGCGGGTAATTGCATTGGTATTTACTCAATAAGTTGAATGGCAAAACACACTGGCAAACGACGTGTTTCTTTGCCAAGACTAAAACATTTAGTTCGCCATCAATGACGTTTATAACGGCCAACAATGCCGTTTGTTATGGTGTTCTTAAAATCCATGATGTAAGGCCGCCTGTCAGCTACTCAATGGGCATTAAATCAACGCGTTCATTTTAAATTAAATTGTGATCGGCTTAAATTTACGAATCAGCATAGGCAACATTACTAAATTAGCTATCAGGGCCGTCACCATGGCGATGCCTGTGAGTACGCCAAAATACATGGTCGGCACAAAATTAGAAAACACCATAATCATAAAACCCGCCGTAATCACGATGGTCGTATAAAACATAGCTTGACCTACGTTTCTAGTAGCCACATCGATAGAGAGTGCATAATTTTGAGTCGCTCTAATTTCATCGCTAAAACGATGCACAAAATGAATGGAGTTATCCACCGCTATGCCCACACTAATGGCGGCAATAGTGATGGTCATTAGATCAAGCGGAATAACAAATATACCCATGATGCCAAGCACCACGGCCGCTGAAAACACATTAGGAATGATGGTTAATAACGCCAGTTTCATGCTGCGAAAAAGCACGATGAACATCAAAAAAATCACCACAAAAACAGTGCCTAACGTGGCAATTTGTGAGCTAAACAACGAGTTCAGCATGTTGTTATACATCACCACAAGACCTGTAATATTGACTTGCTCGTTTTCCAAACCATGTTCATCAACTAACATTGTTCGGATATCATTGATCAATTTGTTGCGATCCAAACCCCGAATGGTTTCAAACACACGAACGTTAATGTGTATCTGGTTTCCGTCATCCGACATATAGGGCGAAAACAGCGTTTTCTTATTATTATCAGAAAGCGCGTTATACATGAACCCCAGATCAATGTCGTCAAGCTCGCCTGCGCCTTTAAGACCACTGAATACGCTCATGGTTGTCGCCAAAGACATGACCTTACCGGTGGCTTCAATGCTGTCTAAAGATCGCTGAATAGCCTTAATTTTGTTCAACCCTTGCGTGTTAAACCAGTACGATGTGGCAACCAAATTTGGAGCTACATCGTCTTGCGTATCAAACTCATCAAACGAGTCACTATCAAAGTCATCAAAATCATCGAAATCATCGAAATCATCGAAGCCACCTTGCTCGCTCTCGACTGCACGGCCTTCGTCCATACCAAAGTTGTTGAAATCATCAAAGTCGTTATCCTCTGAATTCACAGCCGTGTCCTTAGTTAGCATTGACTCAGCCAATGCTGACGCTCGCTCTGCGGCTTGTTCGGCCGGCGACACCCAATCTTTAGGAGCGTCCAACACGATATCTAAGGGCGTGGTGCCTCCCAATTTGGTGTCAATTTCGACCATTCCTTGATAAATTTCAGTCTCTGGTTTGAAGTAATCAATAAAGCGATTCTCAACGGTTAGGTTTAAACAACCGTAAATCGCAGCACTGGCAACCAAACCAAAAAACACACTGACGGCCACACCTTTTGCATGCAGTGTTTGCGCACCACTCAATACAACTTTAGATATCGCATCACGATTTGATTCCACCTTTGTGGGATTCATCATCATCGCTAATGCCGGAAATAAGCTGAACGTTGTTACCATAGCAACAATAATGCCGAGACACATGATCCAGCCAAAATCAATCACTGGCCGTATACCACTAACAATCAATGACGCAAACGCAACAATCGTGGTCAATGCAGTATAAACACACGGAATAAATTTTGATCTTACCGTGGCACTCAGTAACGCTTGTTGCTGACTTTGCGGAAATTCCTTGGCCAATTCTCGATATCGCACTATCAAATGAATATTCAGCGATAATGTAATAATCAGCAACAGCGAGAGAAAGTTAGAAGAAACCACGGATATAGGCCAGTTAAGTAAGCCCAGTAAACAGACCATCAAAAAGCCCGTGGCCACGCAAGTGAGTAAAGGCATCATCACCCAACCGACTTGTCTGAAAGCAATCGCTAAGATCAAAATGATGACCAACAAAGCCGAACCACCAAACACCACCACATCACCCTCGATAAAACTGACTGAGTCAGCGGCAATCATGGGTACGCCGCCTAAAAACATGTCGGCTTTTTCGCGATGTTCGTCAATAAGGGCACGCATTTGCGCCACCAGTGCCGCCTGTCTTTCACCAAAAACATCAGCTTGAGCTTGATGTTCTAAAGTAACACGCTTTAACTCTTGCAGTTCTTCAGGCGAAGCACTCTTATTGGTTCTAAGTTCGCGTAACTCATTGCGGCGACTCAGCAATGCATTCAACGTTTCATCAGATTCAACCGATACCGCGATTGCGGTCGTGCCAAGATCATCACTGACCAACAAGTTTTTAAATAATTCGCTACTGCGAAACTCTTCGCGAGCGAGTTTGCGATCAGTTCGATCGTCCAGTAGTGTTTGTGGCGCACTGGCCAACTCAGCCAGCGTGACCGGTGGACTTTGTGTGAGAGGCACATCCAAGATCGAATTAACGCCAGCCACTAAATCAAGTTTCAGTATTTTTTGGCGTAATGCTGAGAGATCATTTAACGTCTCATCATCAAATAAATCTTGTTTGGGTGAATAAGTAACAATCAGCAGATCAGAGGCGCTGTATTTCGACACCACCTCTCTGAAATACTTCAGTGATTCATCGTTTTCCAGTACCAGGGAGTCTGACGATGCGTCTAATCTGAAGTTACTGGCAAATTGGGCGAGGCCAAGTAGGATAAAGGCAAATACCACCAAACACAGTTTGGCGTTATTGAACACCAATTTGTCGTAAAGAGTATCGTGCGATAAATCTATCTGAGACATGATTAAAAATGTTTACGCGTTGCTATGGCCCCGTTAACATGCGTGTGTCTGACGGGTAAATAATGAGTGTGAAGCACGATTAAAAGCGCGTTTGAGTAAGAATCAATAACATAAACTGGCCTCGGTTACCTCACTGAGGCCAGTTTACAGGCGCTGCAGGGCACTTATTCAGGTAATGAGTTGGATTTTATAAACTCGCCTTGAATTTCCACCGCAACCTCAGCACCCACTTGCGGTGCGTATTTACTCACGCCCCATGTTGTGCGATCAATCGTTGCGGTAGCCGAAAACCCAACCAATGGCTTTTTAACGAACGGGTGGCTTGGTGTCGAACCATTTACCTTCGCATTCAGAGTGACTGGGTGTGTCTGGCCCGCCATACTCATCTCACCGTCGATGGTGAAATTTTGACCATCTAAGGGACTCACAGAGGTGCTAACAAACGTGATTGATGGCGCCTCTTCGGACTTTAACCAATTTTGCGAAAGCTTTTTATCAAAATCTTCTTTTTCTGGGTTGGGGTACGCCGTATCGATTGAGTTGACGTTGATGTCCACCGCAACAGAGCTTTTAGTGAAGTCTTCAACATTAAGGTCTATTTCGGCCGTGAAATTGTTAAACCGACCAACGTAAGTAGAAAATCCAAAGTGACTGACTTTCCAAATCACACTTGCATGAGTGAGGTCTACGGAATAGGTACCCGAAGGAATGCCCTCAAGAACCGAGCCTTGGTCATCGCTCAATGCAGCGCTGGCATAACTGAAAAAAACCGCGCCAGAAATCGCCACTGATTTAGCCACTGAAAAAAGAAAAGAATTTTTAAACATAAAATTGCTCCATACATGGGTAGGATAATGGTTTAACTCGCAACAAGTCTACAGGCGACTTATGAAGCCAGTGTATTGATTGTTTTGTGTTTATTAACGAGATTCAGGCACGCAATGCTCACACTAAGCGCATCAATGTCCAACCATTAAAATTGCGTCGAGCATGATTAATATCATTAACGCCCCATCATCGACCACACACTGAGTTCATTTTTGACGTAGATCGTTAATGCGTAGTTTAAAAAGTAAGCCTTTGATCTGATTGGGGGTTTATTGGCTTTTCTTCAAAGAATATATAACCCATCGTTTAATTAAAGCAACCAGCGCCGGGCCAAAACCGGCTATGTCCCGATAAATTGTTCAGCAGTGAGATTAAAGCAAGTGTCATCCACTTTTGCTACTAATTCAAACTGACAAATTGCTTTAGGCAACTCATAACGATAAAAGAACTGGCACGCCGCCAGTTTACCTTCATAAAAAGCCTTGTCTGCGGGTATACCCGTGGCTAACCCTTTTTGTGCGGCAACCGCCTGTTTTAACCACATCCAAGCAATGACTACGTGCCCCATTGCATCTAAAAACAGAGTGGCATTAGCGAGTGCGAGCGATGGGTCATTGGCCTTACTCACCGATTCTAACGTGGTTTGCACAACTTTCAAGGAGGCACTTAAATCTTGGCCATGTTGCGATAGCCCACCCCACTGTGATGCTTGTTCAATGGTACTCATGACCTGCGCAGCCAACGCTTTAAGCGCTGCACCGTCGGCAATACGCACCTTACGCCCCATAATGTCTAAACCATGAATAGCGTGCGTGCCTTCATGAATGTGGTTTAAACGATTATCTCGGTACAGCCGCTCAACAGGGTATTCACGTGTATAACCATAACCACCTAGAATTTGAATAGCGTGCTTATTGGCCTCTAAACAAAACTCCGACGGCCATGATTTGCAAATGGGCGTGAGTAATTCAAGCAATAGATTCAGTGTGTTCTTCTCTTGTTGGTCGTCTGAAATCTTAATCTGGTCTAACAGATTGGCGGCGTAATACATTAACGCCAACGCGCCCTCAACGTAGGCCTTCTGGGTCATCAATAAGCGTTTGACATCCGCGTGTTCAGAGATCATCACCATCGGTGTTTCAGGGTCTTTGTTTGTGAGGTGGCGGCCTTGAGGGCGATTGCGAGCGTAATCCAGTGAATATAAATAGCCACCCAGAGCAATCACAGTGGCGGCCATGCCAACACCAATTCGTGCTTCGTTCATCATGTGAAACATATTAGCCAACCCTTGATTTTCACCCCCAACCAAGTAGCCAATGGTGTCGCCTGATTCACCAAAATTTAATAAGCAGTTAGTGGTGCCACGATGCCCCATTTTATGGTTGAGCCCCGCCAGTGCGACGTTATTCGAATCGCCAATACGGCCATCGTCATTCACATTATTCTTAGGTACTAAGAATAATGAAATTCCTTTTACCCCCGGTGGCGCCCCAGGAATCTTTGCCAGTACCATGTGAATAATATTATCCGTTAGTTCGTGGTCTCCGCCCGATATCCACATTTTCGTGCCGGTGATTTTATAGCGTCCATCGTCTAATTTTTCCGCTTTGGTACGAATGTCCGACAGTGACGAGCCGGCTTGCGGTTCTGATAAACACATGGTGCCAAACCATTCGCCCGCCAGCATATTAGGCAAAAACTTATCTTGAAGCTCCTTTGAGCCACAAGCGTGCAGCATATTGGCGGCCCCTTGAGTCAGAAACGCGTAATTTGATACCGAGGTATTCGCACACACGAACATCGAATTCAGCGCCTGATGCACCATCCATGGCAATTGCATGCCGCCAATATCAGCATCGTAAGGTGTCATAAATAAGCCAGCTTCTTTATAGGCGTCTAAGGCTTCTCGAACCTGCGGAATGATCTCCACTTTACCATCGATGTACTTGGGTTCATTGTCATCTAATTGGGCGGCAAATGGCTGAAACACCTCTTCAGCAATCGACTGTGACAAATCAAAAATGGCATCAATGGCGTCTTTATCGTAATCGGAAAAACGCGGGGCCTCTAACAGACTGTCAAGACCTAGGGTTTCATAGAGCAAAAAATCAAGGTCACGACGATTAACAATAGTAGACATAAGGCAGCCTCATTATTTACAAGTATTCAATGAATAACAACATCACTTAAGTTTAACTCGGTTGTCATATGGAATTGTATTTGACGGTTTGAAGCTTTTTCACAACCTCATGTGAATTGCAATCAAACAACCTTTGCTTGGGTTGCAACGGTTTACCTCATGCCTCATCCGCACTGCCCGTGCCCCCCATATCGGCGTAAAGTGTTTTTACACAAGGAAGGTCGGCTTAACCGTTCTTGTCACAAGTCCCCAGACAATGCTCGCCCATTCTTAAACCTTAGATGGCCTGATTAACGAGTAAAAATCTAGCTCATTTTAGTTAAATACTTTAATGGCGCAATTCTCATTACACGCACCATGACTTCCCATGGCCAACTGGGCACGTAGTAATTTGCACCTTCTTTATCGATGGCTTTTAAAATGGCACGACAACCGGTTTCGGTGTCTACCATAAATGGAACGGCTTTTACTTTTTCATTGATCTCACTTCGAATAAAGCCAGGGTGAATGGTAGTGGCTTTAATCGGGGTATTTAATAAATCAACCCGAATGCCTTCAGTTAAAGATGAGACGGCGGCTTTAGTGGCAGCGTAAACCGTCATTGCTCGACGAAACCCGCGCACGGCGCTGACAGATGAAATCATCACTAAGTGACCATGGTTCTGTTCACGAAAATGTTCCAGTGCCGCTTCGCATTGCGCAATGGCGGAAACAAAATTAGTGATCGCCGTTTGTTTGTTTGCATGGAAATATCCCGTGCCAAGAGAGGCCCCTTTACCCATACCGGCATTTACAATTACACGGTCAATGTAACCTAAATCATCAATAAATGCCTTGAACACCTCAAATACTTGATCGTGGTTGTTGACGTCTAACTCGCGAACAAAGACAGTGGCATTGGGGTTTAACTCCAAAATCTCTTTCTTAAGTTCTTCTAGGCGCTCAGTACGGCGCGCGCACAAAGCCAAACTCTTCCCTTGTTGGGCGTACATTTTGGCCATGGTGTAACCCAATCCTGAGCTTGCACCGGTGATTAAAATGTGTTGTCTGCTCATAAATTCGTCCTCACTTCTTAATAAAGTGCCGCGCTAGTAGCGCTGTCTAATGTTTGGCTATTGGGGTGTCTGCCCAGCTGTTTAGGTGTATGTAATCAGCCATTTATTATCGGGGCCTTCAAAATGCGTGTGTTCGTTCAATGAAGCAATAAACCTGCGTGAGTCAGTCGTGACGACTTTAGTGACGCCACAATTCATCAAGGTCCAGTTCATGCGCATTATGTGCTGTGCTGGAACCCCTAGTAATGACTGACTTAACAACGAAATTGGCCCACCAGAGGTGAACACAGCAATAGATTTGGCGGATGAATGATTGCTAAGAACCTTGTCTAAAGCGCCGTGGACACGCCTGGAAAAATCGCTCCAAGTTTCACTGTAGTCACCGTCATTGTCGCCGGCAATCCAACGATTAATAGCCGCATTGAACTCGGCTTCAAAAAAACGCTTAGGATTTTCTTGTTGTCGAATGAATGCGGTCATCTTAGTTGCGTTCTCAAACTCAGGTCTATACACCCGCAAAATTTCTTGGTGATCGTATTCGTTCCACCCTGCATCTACTCTAGGTTGTGCATCTTGATACGTCACACCAAATTCAGCCAAACAGTGCGTAGCCGTCTGCTGGTGCCGCCACATACTGCCCAGTGTTATTACATCAAACTGAGGTATGCGCTGAGCTAGCACAACTCCCAAGCGTGCTGCCTGACTCTGACCAAGCTCGGATAGCTCATCGTAATTGTCTTTACCAAATGAAGCTTGGCCATGACGTATTAAATAAACAATGGCCATTATTTACCTCGCTTGATCACTTTTTTACAGCGATAAAAAAGGTAGTTCACAAAAAACCATATATGTTTAAACGCCGGATTGTCAGTTTGCTTATGATGGTATCGATAGTAAATTTGTTGCGCAATACCCGCTAAACGAAACAAACCATAAACTTCGTAGAACCGCATATCGTCGACATCAAAATTTGTTCTTTTCAAATAGTAATCAACCACTTCTTGGCGCGTCATCATGCCCGCCATATGCGTAGGTTGTCGCCGAGTGCTTTGTGCCAACCGGTCGTCCCCTGCTTCCACCCAATAGGCAAGTGAGTTGCCCAAATCCATCAATGGATCACCTAATGTGGCTAGCTCCCAATCAAGTACACCAATAATTTGGGTAGGGTCTTTTGTGTCTAACACTAGATTATCAAGCCGATAATCATTGTGAGTGAGGCATATAATTTCTTTGGCTGGCGTATTCTCAGACAACCAATTCATTACTTTTTTGCCACTGGGCACATTCCACGTTTTGGCTTTGGTATAACGATGAATCCAACCTTCAATTTGGCGCTCAGTGTACCCGCCCCCTTTGCCTAAATGATCTAAGCCAGCAGCTTGATAGTCCACTGAATGTAGCTTAACTAAACCGTCAATTGCATTGGTACAAAGCTTGCGTGTCTGCTCTTTTGTTATCTCTAGCCCACGAGGCATGTTTTTGCGAGGAATCAAGCCGTTCAACTTTTCCATCACATAAAATTCGGTTCCAATTAGCGCTTCATCATCACTGTAGGCCAGCATTTCAGGAACGTATGGGTACACAGGCTTAAGCGCGGCTTGCAAGCGATGCTCACGTCCCATGTCATGTGCCCCCTTAGCCTTGGTACCCGCAGGGGCTCGGCGCAACACCACTTCTTTTTCAGGGTAACTCAAACAATAAGTCCAATTCGAGGCACCGCCAGAATACTGAGTGACGTTGGGTACACCTGATATTCCTGAAATTTGCTCAAGTAGCCATGGGTTGAGTGCGGATAAATCCAGCTCCTCCCCAGTACGAACATTGCCTGCGGCATCAATGTTAACATCACTCATGGTTATTTCTCTAAAATTGGTGTGGGCCAGTAAATGAAATTGAAAGAGTCGCTAGCTCTTTTTTACGTATTTAGCGGTACGCTTTTTAACCATGCTCAAATAGCGCTCAATAGGCAAATACCGCTTTAGACGATACGCTTTAATACCTTCTTTGTGGGTCAATATCATGTACTTGCGTGCGTTGACTCCAGCAACAACCTTGTCGGCGATTGAATCAGCCGACACGCCGGATTTTTTAATCATTTTATCGACCACATTTTGCATTTTCTGATCACCGCTTCTAAGCGACTTGTTTAAATTGGTATCAAAAAATGCTGGGCACACAACACTGACGTGAATGCCTTCGGGCGCCAACTCTAGATGCAATGTTTCGGATAAGCTGACCATGGCGGCTTTTGAAACACAGTAGCTTCCCATACCCGGCGCTGCAGTAATGCCCGCTTGAGAAGCAATGTTAATGATGTCTTTGTCTACACTGGTACTCTTACGTAATAATGGCAACATGCCTTTGGTCATTCGGACGTGGCCCATTAAATTAATGTCCAACACCCACTGCCATTGCTCCATGCTTTCGTATTCCAATTGACCTGCGGTTGCCACGCCAGCGTTATTAACCAACATGTCTACCCCTCCCCAACGCTCCGCCAGTGTGATCGCCAACTTATCGACATCCCACTGCTGAGTAATATCGCAACTCATGTAAAACGCAGAACCGCCCTTTTCATTGATCATCTGAACCGTCTGTTCGCCACCTTCTTGATTGACATCAGCAACGCAAATTTCACTGCCTCCGCTTGCATAACGCAAAGCAAGTGCGCGACCTAAACCAGAGCCGGCGCCAGTAATAAGTATCTTTTTCATTGTGCTTAAACCAACCGTTAACGTTGACAGTGTTAGTTGTTTACGCGCCTAGCTATAACGGCTCGCAGACCGTCTCACCTAGCCGGTGCGTTAAACAACTTAGATAAAATTGAAAGTGTTCGATAAAGCTATTCTGTCTTAATTTAAGACTCAAGTGTCATATATTTTTTCAATTCCAAACGTGTGACCATACCCATATGTACTTCATCAGGTCCATCAGCCAATCGCAATGAGCGTACGCCTGCCGCAAAATGCGCTAACGGGAAGTCATTACACATACCCGCTCCACCATGCATTTGGATAGCCATATCAACCACCTCTTGGGCCATATTCGGAACCGCTACTTTAATCGCAGATATCTCAGTCATTGAATTTTTTACACCAACGCTGTCAATTTTCCATGCCGCATTAAGCGTTAATAAGCGAGCTTGATCGATGGCAATTCTAGCTTGAGCAATACGTTCTTGATTGCCGCCCAATTTGATGATTGGTTTACCAAACGCCACACGTTGCATGCCCCGTTTAATGGCTAATTCAAGTGCCTTTTCCGCAAGCCCAATAGTGCGCATGCAATGATGAATTCGACCTGGACCAAGGCGACCTTGCGCGATAGCAAACCCCTTACCCATCCCCATAATGACATTTTCTTTTGGCACTCTAACGTTTGTGAAATGCATCTCTCCGTGGCCATAAGGTGCATCGTAATCACCAAAGGCCTGCAACATACGCTTGATCTCAACACCCGGTGTATCCAACGGAACAATGACCATGGCGTGCCTGTTGTGGCGGTCGTTCTCAGGATTAGATACCCCCATGAAAATAGTAAACTTCGCATTTGGGTGGCCTAAGCCCGTACTCCACCATTTTTGGCCATTAACCACGACGCTGTCACCGTCTTCTTCAATAGTGGCCGCCATGTTAGTCGCGTCTGACGAAGCAACACTCGGTTCAGTCATACCAAACACAGAACGTATTTCCCCAGCCAACAATGGTTTCAGCCATTGCTCTTTTTGCGCATCACTGCCAAAGTGATACAACACTTCCATATTGCCCGTATCCGGCGCATTGCAGTTAAATATTTCAGGCGCAAACAACATACGGCCCGTTTGTTCCGCTAATGGCGCGTACTCTAACGTACTTAAGCCCTGCCCAAGGTCGGTGTCGGGAAGAAACAAATTCCAAAGCCCTTGCTCTTTCGCCATACTTTTAAACTGTTCAAGCAGCGGATGTAGCTTCCAGTTTTTCCAATCACCACCAGGGTTCATCTCGTGCATATCATGATAGATTTTTGCTTCAGCGGGTTCGACGTATTCAGACATAAACGCTTTCATACGTCGAATGTAATCTTGCGCCTTGGCGCTGTGTTCAAAATTCATGTCCTGTCCCCATAAAGTGTTGGTGGCTAAAAGTGGAAGATGAAAGCCTGAACGAATTGTTTCAATCGTTACTTTATAGCTCGTCTATTCTTTTAGAGTAACGCAAAGATGCATGAATAGAATGAAAGATGATATATTTTACAGTGAATATTATTCATTTTGTTTTTCAAACTTATGTCCGATAACAAACGCATTCAACAACTTGATTTAAATCTTCTTAAAGTATTTAAAATGTTGTATTCCGAACAAAATATGACCCGCGCAGCGGACTTATTGCATCTTACTCCGTCGGCCGTAAGCCACGCGGTTAAACGTTTACGTTTTGCGTTAGACGATGAACTCTTTGTTCGCAGTCAAAACAAAATGTTACCGACCCCGGCTTGTCAGAGAATGGCTCCAGCGATTATCGACAACTTAACTCGCCTACAACAAGCGCTACTGCAATGGGGTACCTTTGATAGCGCCACCTCCGATTACCATTTTACAATAGGCATGCATCACGCATTTGAGCCATCCGTATTGCCACAGCTGGCTAAATTAATGGCTCGTCGGGCCCCTAACGTCGGCTTTTCGAGCATTAAATTAGATCGAGCCAATATTGAACGCGAATTAGCGGCCAGCAACGTCGATGTGGCCATTGATGTGGCCATTCCTGTTAAACCACCAGTTAAGCGATTGGAAATATTCGCGGCTGGTTTTATGGTACTAATGCGCAGCAATCACCCTTACGCTGACGAACTGAGCCAAGAAAAGTACTTGAAAGCCACTCACATTACGGTTTCTAACCGCCCAAGTGGTATGACGGCTGAAGACACGTTGTTTCAAGAGCAGGGCGTCGAGCGGAAATCACACATCCGATGCCAAAACTACTTCGCCGCACGTGAACTGCTTCGGCATTCTGATCAACTGCTAACGGTGCCCAAGTTATTGGCCATGAATCTCATCGACGATGGTATTACGTCCTTAGCCGCGCCGTTTAATTTGGCTCCGTTTCCGATCAGTTTATACTGGCACGAGCACACTGAAAACGACGCCGCATTAAAATGGTTGCGCAATCTTATTATTGATGGGGTCTGTTTTTAACTCAGGCCTGTTAGCGTCTGTCCACTTGATAGACGATTCGTCCCAGTCGTCCATTTCTTCTACTGATAATTCCAGAGCTTCGGCAAAGAAACGCTCAAGACCAATGACCACATAGTCCACATAACGTTTCTTTTTCGCTAAAAGTTCATCCATGCTCGTACAACGCGAATGTTCCAACAGGCTTGCAAAATAGCTGTCTCGCAGACTGCTAAGTGGTTGTTCAGTTTTACCTAATAAACGCTCCCAAAGCTGCTGTATACGCCAGAACTGAATAACCTCGGGTAACTCTTCTAAACCGTAGTACGGTAGACATTCCGTCAACAAATCTTCTAACTCAACGCTGTCGCTAATGAACTTGGGGCCATAATTTAGCACCAAACATGACGCCAAATACTCAGCTTGCATCAAACCACCAACTCTAAGTTTGCTGTTCATATTGCTTAATGGCGTATCACCCACTCGATGCTCGGTGATTCTCAACCACATTTTTCGCGCATCCACCCGAAGTTGAGACAAACTTCTCTCTCGGGTAATGATCCGTTGTTTTATCCTATTTAGCTTTTGCTCAGCCTGCCGACGACCCGCTACAATTCGGCTGGGCATTAATGCGATGTGTTCCCAAGTGCGCGCTCGCTTATCGTGATGAGCTTCAAAGCTCTCAATACTAACAGTAGGGGCCCCAGAACGACCTGAAGGACGCAGCCGTGTATCCAGTTCATAAACAATGCCCTCCTTCATTGGCGCCGCAACAGCCGTTTGCAAACGGTTCACAAAGCGTGATGCCACCTCCATGCTCGTTTGCTCAGCATCGTAGACAAAAATCAAGTCAAGGTCCGACAGCGGAGACATGCGCCGCAGCGCTATTTTCCCCATGCCAATGACCGTAACTGGGGGTTCAGACAAGCCCATGTCCAAAGTGACTGCCTGTAACGCTAACTCAAGGGTATGTTGAGCTAATTCCGTCAACGCGGCCTGTAGCACGTCTACCGCTAAGTCGTTGTGTAAAAACTGTTGATAGAGCTGATATAGATGTTCATTAACAAAGCGGCGCAGACGTTCAAGTTGCTCACCATAGTTGTCGCTTTGCAAAATATAAGCCGAATCAAATGGCTCAGGGTAACGCCATTCGCCATGTACGTAGCAATCGACAATGTGGGGGGATTGCGTCAATAACGTGGTCATCGCTGGCGAATAAAGCAGCGGCGGCACAATACTTTGCAATAAACTGGGAGACTCGGCTAATAACCGAAAGTATTGTTCGCCTGCTGGAAGCGAGCGAAAAAAGTTGTGTATTCTCACCACCACTTCGTTCACATCTGGCCCACTGTGATCGTTGGTTTCCAACAGATACTCCGATAAAGCATGAGCTAACGGCTTTAACTTATGTCGAGTCCCTGCTGAGGCTCCATAGACCTGAAACCCGTTTTCCCAAGTTTCAACAATATCACCTGCAACGTCACCAAGGTCTTCAGGCCACACCAACGGCCCTAGCTGGGATCGCTCTTGCTCCGCAAAGAGCCGACTAAAAAGCTGATTAACATAAGCGCGCGTTTGAT
This sequence comes from uncultured Arenicella sp., assembly GCA_937974565.1. Lineage (GTDB taxonomy): Bacteria > Pseudomonadota > Gammaproteobacteria > Arenicellales > Arenicellaceae > Arenicella. The sequence continues at coordinate 54,135 of CALJWL010000016.1, read as the reverse complement.
TTAACTGCTCAACCAAACTGGACCATGAATCAATTTTCAGCAGCAACAAGATGTCGGTTTTCTTGGCATCGCTCATGGGCAACAAATGGGTCTGTTGATTCGAGTGAATTTGCACCGCGTTTTCTATGCGGCGTAAAAATTGATACGCTTTGGTAAGCCGCTCAGCTTGCGTTGCGCCCAATCGACCTTGGTTTTTTAGTTCCGCAAGCGCATCTACGGTGTTGGGAGTTCGCAACACTGAACGCCGGCCACCCAGCAGCAATTGCTGGGCGTTAACGAAAAACTCTATTTCACGGATCCCGCCACTGCCGAGTTTTAAATTAAACCCTTCCACTTGCTCGCCAATGGGCTCGACCCACGTGCGCTGCACTCTTAGGCCAGGGTGTTCTAAATTAATACGCTGCTTAATTTCGGCTAATTCATCCAACGCTCTAAAGTCTAAGTTTTGGCGCCAAATAAACGAGTCTAAACTGGCTAAAAATGCGTTCCCCAACTCAACATCACCTGCAACGACTCTGGCTTTCATTAATGCCAGTCGGTGCCAAGGCGACGCACGGTAATGATAATAATCTTGCGCAGCAACGGTGGACATTGCCAAACTGGTTGCTGACGCATTGGGGCGAAGACGCCAGTCCACTCGCCAGATAAAATTAGCGTTACCGGACTGGCCTAACAAGCGCGTCATCTCTTGCAAAGCCTGATGGCACACGTAGCTTTTACCAACCGCATCAGGAACAGGTAACATTAATGGGTCAAAGTAAGCAACCAAGTCCACGTCGCTGGAGAAGTTTAGATCGTACCCCCCTAATTTACCCATACCAAAAACAAAGAGGCCTGGCATGACCCCATTGTTAGCTTCAAGCGCCAAAGCAACGTTTTTATTCTTCTTGGAGAGGCTTCGCCAAGCCACACTTAATGCAAAATGAATTGTGGCTTCGGCAAATTCGGTTTGCCATTGCCCCCGCTGCCGTTGGCAACCCACTTCTAACAATTCAGCGAAACACCAGTGCAATGCGAACGTTTGTTTTGCGGATATTAACGCTTGCTCAGCCAAGGCAGCACTTTCTATTTGGCCCGGCTGCAATGAAGCAATAATCGATTTTAATCTTTGAGGTAACTCCGTGCGCCGGCCCTCGTTAATAAGGGACTCCAACTTATCTTCTAACAACTGAGTACGGCCTTCTTTCACTTCGGGTAAGGCGGCATCAGATAATTCACAGTCACGAAGGTCACGTAACAATCGCAGTAGATAAGGAGAAGCGCTGATCCTTTTTAATAGCGGTGACATTTTAAGGTGGTAATCTCAATACGGTTTCATTAATGACTGCGTCAGCTCGGTTTACTGTCGCTTGATAACGTCTTGATGCGTTTCTCAAGTTTCTTAGCGGCATACCAACAAGAAGCCTCAATGTGCAAACCATTTTGCTCGGCCCATTGAAACCCATGATCCACTAATTGAGATGCCATGCCTGTGCCACGTTGTGATTCGGGTACAAAAGTACTCCAAAAATCGACTGAAGATTGAGCGGCACGGTCCCCCAAACGGCGATATTTTAAAAACGCTCGCTGACCGTCGTCAATGTTTATAAAGAAAAGCTGCTCTTCGGGCTGATGCTCTATTGAGTATGTCGTCATAACAATATGCCTTTTTTAAAATAGGTATGTGCATTTGCTGATTATAGACAAATGACAGAAATTGGCGACCAAAAACCTTAATTGACTTTAAACTCAACTCGCTTTGGCAACAGTAGAACTGAGAATAAAAACAACCACCACCTTGAAACCGACAGATTGATGAGCCATCACGCAGAAAACACCACTGCATTGTTATCAGCAGCAGACCAAGCCGGATATTTAGACATCACAGTAACAAACAGTGACGATGCAACGCCTTGGCCTAGCCAATCACCAAGACATTGAAGCCCTAGTTTGTTAAAACGTTCCGTGTCACAGTTCGAAAATTGACGAACAAACGGCAATATGGCCGCATCGCTGGCACTGAAACAAGGGCCTGATAGGTAACCATGATTGGCCGAGATACGCTCGTTCAATTCCACCAAAAACGGCTTGGCCAACGCTAGGTAATCGTCTTGAGTTGCCTCTGGATAACGGTCAAAGTATTTGTACTTATCCAAATTAGGCTTAAATTCAGTGTCATTTCTCGTTATCAAATCACTGTTGGCTAATTGACCATTACAAGCCGCAAGCCAATTCTTCGGGTCATGTTGATTCAGCGCCCACTGCATAATCTCAAGGCTTTCATCAATAACCTGACCTGCATTATTCTGAATTTTTTCATTCAAGGCATTACACGCAAACGGCGACTCACCTGCTGAAGGTTGCAACACCAGTACAGGCACTGTTCCTTTCGATGATGCCATCCACAGCTCCGGTGGTTTGTTGCGCAACACAACTTCTCGCAACTCTACCGTTTGTTGTGCGTAGTGAATCGCCATGCGAGCCCGCATAGCGTAAGGACAGCGCCTGAATGAATACAGTATGGGGAAATCGCGAGAAGTCAAATGAGTAAACAGTGCTTGAGGCTGCTTGATCAGCGGCTAACTAATCGCCTGGATAACCAAAAAGTTTGCGTTCAATAATTTGTTCCGCGGTTTGAACCGGCAGTGATTTCTCCCAATCCCCTCGCCCAAGAGGTATTTGCTTGACTATTTCACGAGCTGAGATCGTTAAATTTGCCACATCTTTTATTTCCGCGGTAACCATTGCACGGTTATGGATAAGATGTTGCAGTAGGTAAGACAACTCATCGGCCACATCCGCATTTTCCAATGTAATTAACTTTCCGTTTCGGATGGTCGGGTAAACATAAACGTTGGTGTTATCAGAGAACAATTTACCAAACGCTTCAAGGATTCCACCCTCTAAGCCATCGTAGTACTGCTCAGCAAAAAGGTAATCAAAGTCGAGTACGCTTAGCACGATACCAATGCGATTTTTTGTATACCGTCGGATCCAAGAACGCAGTCTAAAAAAGCGTAAATAGTCGGATATCAGCACCGAGAACCCCAGTTCATTAAGCAGGTCCACTCGCGCCAAAAAGTCACTGTCCGCTTCTTCACCCTGACCGCTTAGTTCGTTCATAGTGATTTCAGCCACCGCAAGCACGTTATCTGGGTCCACGCCTTCTTCTTTGGCAAACTGTTTAATCGCCACCTCTTTCATATCCATATGAATTTTTGTTGGCGGTTTAAAAGAGCCTCGGATGACTACCGTGTCTTTTTTACGCAAAGCCGATGCCGGAACAATGGAGTGTCCATCGGCACCAAACATAACCGCGCGACACGACCAACTGTGGATCAAATGCAAATTCATTAAGCGGTTTTCGACGTCAGAAAAATCCGGTCCACTGAAATGAATTAGGTCGATCTCAATACGCTTATCGTAGCCCATCCCATCTTGTAAATTATCAATAATCGTCTTCGGGTCGTCGGCATGATAGTAAGCGCCATGCACCAAATTAACCCCAAGAATACCCAACGCTTCTGACTGCTCAATGTTAGTGTCGTCGAGCATGCGCACGTGCAGAATAATTTCACTGGGCTCGGCATTGGGTTTTAATTGTCGACGCACACCAATCCAACCATGACACTCATTCTTTTGGGTATAACTGCGAGCCGTTACGGTGGCGGCATAAGCAAAGAAACTGCTCTCTTGCCCACGTGATTCACTCAAGCGGTTGTGCATCAGATCATACTCATGACGTAACATTTGCTCACAGCGTTCGCGGCTTACGTAACGCCCGGCCTTACCGTAAACATCATCACTGACTTGCATGTCATAAGCCGACATGGTTTTAGCCACGGTACCCGCTGCGGCACCGGCTGAAAAAAACTGCCGCGCGGTTTCTTGACCCGCGCCAATTTCAACAATGGCGCCGTAAATTTGGCTGTTTAAATTTACTTGAAGTGCTTTCTCTTGAGTTAGCTTCTTGTTTTTACGATTAGCTAGATTAATATCACTCATACTGCTGTTAACTCGTACTGCTTAATTGATTAAGAAGAATGACCGCGTGCGCTTCAATGCCTTGTTCTTGACCTACAAAACCTAATTTTTCAGTGGTCGTTGCTTTGAGGTTTATTTGGCTTTCATCACAAGAAAAGTCTTGCGCTAAGTTTGATCTCATTTGGGCTAAATGAACCGACAGCTTAGGTCGTTGGGCTACAATCGTTGCATCGAGATTGCCCAATTCATAGCCGTGCATTTTCGACACCACATGCCTCAAGAGTTTACGACTGTCTATGCCTTCATAACTAGGGTCTGTATCAGGGAAATGGCCGCCAATATCACCCAATCCGAGCGCGCCAAGTACGGCATCGCATATCGCGTGCAGTAATACATCTGCATCGGAGTGCCCTTGCAAACCGTGGCTGTGAGGAATTTGAACGCCGCCTAGAATCAGTTTACGCCCTGTTTTCAAGGCGTGAACATCATAACCGTGACCGATTCTCATGATCAATTACGACCCTCAGCGTTAGAGCCACTTTCATCGCCCTTATCTCGCTTTTTCTTTTTACTGTCTGAGTCACTGGTAACAACATCCACTGCGGCCCCAACAACCTTAAACGGCACTTTAGCGATCTCAATGGTTGTATCAACCGCGGCGCCCACAATTGTGCCCACACAGGCACTCAGGCTTAAACTAACAACAAAAACGAGAGAGACTTTTAACAACGTAACACGGCGAGTTAAATGCATGATCGGACTTTCTGACACGGTTATTAGTGCTAATAGGTAAATTATTTCATACTCGAACTCTCACTTGAAAGCACAACGTAAGTTTGAAACACTTATTTAATCGACATTGTAGTCGATAGCCACCCCAGTGTGCCAGACATGAATCTGTAAAGACACGTCACCAACTCTATATTTAAATCGCCCGTTTAACCATATCACTACGGGGCCGTTTGCTGACGTGTTGATAATAAAAATTCAGCCAACGCCAAATCTTCTGGTGTGGTAATTTTAATATTATGCGCCGAGCCTTCAACCAGTTTCACCGCATGCCCCGCAGCCTCCATAGCAGACGCTTCGTCGGTAATATCAACGCCTGAATCAAGCGCCGACTCAATAGCATTAAGCAACAGCCCATAACGAAACATCTGAGGAGTTTGCGCTTGCCAAATCAATGCACGATCTAAGGTGCGAGAAACAGTCAGCGACGTATTGTTGGCGGGAGGTTGACGTAACAACTCATCATCACTTTTCACTAACTTTAGCGTATCTTTTGCCGGAACAGCCAGAAGCCCACCAACAGCATCTTGCTCAAGTTGCGATATTAAACACGCCACCAAAGCAGGTTCTAGACATGGCCTTGCGGCATCGTGAACCACAACCCAATCATCATTCGCTGCGTTATTTTTAAGAGACTTTAAACCATTTAACACACTTTGCGCCCTCGTGTTACCCCCGTCTGTTCGCAGCACTCGATTACTAAAAAGAGCTAAGTTATCAGCATAAGCGTCGTCTTTGCTAAGGCAGACGGTGATTGTTTGAACCTGCTTGAGCGCTAAGAATAAACTCACGCTGTGTTCTAACACGGTTTTCCCTGCCAAGCTTAGGTACTGCTTTGGGCAATGAGCCTGCATACGAGTACCCACGCCAGCCGCTGGCATCACGCACCATATGTTCACTTGGTCATTCAAAATCCGCTCCCAAAAACTCGTTCATGTTAACAACTTAGCGATGTTCATGATTCAAGGTGTGATACAGCTCCGCCGCCTTTATTGCGGTAAACGGCGCGTCATTTCGAAAAGTGAAATCGGCGTGCTGAGAGTAGCGTTGCTTTCGATCCGCATACAAGCGCAGTAAATGGTGTGATGGGTATTTCATGAGGCCTCGTTGGGTATGATCGCCGACCCTTCGGATTAACGTCTGGGGCGATATTTTCAAATACAAACGAACGCCATTCTCACTTAATGCACGCATAGCTGAATCGCTGTAAATAGCGCTACCACCTGTGGCAATAACCGAATTTTCAAACTTGCTCTGACAAAGTATCTCTTGCTCTATCTGAGCAAAACGTTTCAAGCCAATACAGTTAACCACCCGTTGAAGCGGCATATTGCAGCGCCGCTCTAACAATAAATCGGAATCAATAAAGGTGAGGCCGTATTTTTTCGCTAACCGTTTACCAATGGTGCTTTTGCCCGCACCAGGCATCCCGATCAAAACCAGGTTATTCTTTTTTCCAAACCGCATGTCTGAATTTAATCTTCAGAGATTTGCAACTCATCGTCGGGTATGCGCGAGTCCGTCACCCAATCCAAATGCATCTTATTACTTTCGAAGCTTTTGCCATCTTTATCAACAAAAAACCGACCAAAGGCCACCGAGTTTTTGACAATACTGGCTGAACCGATACGCGTGTATTCAAAGATAATACTTTTAGAGATTCTGGCGTTTTGACGAATATGACAACCGTGACCAATCCACGTTGGGCCCACGATCATGGCACCAGCTTCAATACGAGTGCCGCTGCCTATGTAAACTGGGCCCTGGATTTCGCACTCATCCCAATCAACACTGACGTTCAAACCAACCCACACGCCTGGTTGAATTTCCTTTCCTGGCATTGGAATTGTGCGTAAGTCGCCGTTCATTATTTTTTGGTTCGCTTCCCAATAGTCGGAAATTCGACCAATATCAATCCAATTAAAAGGAATGTTAATCGCATGAAACGGCAACCCTTTCTCAACCAATTGTGGAAACAAGTCTCCACCAATATCAAAGCTGGTGCTTTCAGGTATCAAATCAACAACTTCGGGTTCAAAAATATAAATACCGGTATTGACTTGGTTTGACAACGCTTCTTCCACAGACGGTTTTTCTTGGAATGATGTAATCTGGCCCAACTCATCCGAGACCACCACACCGTAATCTGAAACGGATTCAATCGGCACCTCCAGTGTGCAAATACTCGCAACGGCACCGCTTCTCCAGTGTTCACGAACGGCTTTAGTCAAATCCAGGTCGATTAGCGCATCACCACACACCACCAAAAAAGTGTCGTCAAAAAAACCGCCAAACTCTTGAATGCGTTTGATACCACCCGCCGACCCTAAGGCTTCAGACTGTATTTCGCCATCCTCAATGTGGCCTTCAAAGGAGTAACCTATTTCAACACCCAAACGTTCGCCATTGCCAAAATAACTCTCAATTTTTTCAGGCAAATGGCTGACGTTAATCATAATTTCGTCAAACCCATGACGCGCCAATTCTTCAATCAAGTATTCCATTACCGGTTTCCCAATAATCGGAATCATTGGCTTGGGCATTTCGTTGGTTAATGGACGCACGCGCGTGCCCTTGCCCGCCGCCAGTATCATTGCTTTCATAGTCGTATCGTTGTCAATCTAATTCCAAACACTCGCATAGTCGGCTGCAAACTCGCACACCGATTCGAGCTAAACCGTTGTACCCTCATTCTAGCGCGTTTTTATGACGAAAACTAAGCTCGATTTACGCCGCGCGGCTCAACTGTGAAGTGACATGGCCGAACCAGCCCATTCAACAGGTGGAATGAACGGCTTGTAACCAAGCCGAACGGCGCCAATGGATCGACTTTTTGTTAGATCGATTTTTAATGAGCTACGGCCCTTTGAAATTTCAATTGTCCGTCTTCGACCGTTACGGTGACAACGTCTCCTGATTTAAATTCAGCGGCTAATAACCGTTGCGCTAACGGGTTCTCGATCAGCGCTTGAATACTTCTTTTTAAAGGCCTGGCCCCATACACTGGGTCAAACCCAGCTTCCCCCACAAGGTCTAAGGCTTCGTCGGTTATGTCTAATTTAATTTCTTGTTGCATTAATCGTTTACGCAAGATTTCAATTTGAATGTTCGCAATAGAGCGTACGTGTTCTTTACCTAGCGCGTGGAACACCACAATGTCGTCCACTCGATTAATGAACTCAGGTCTGAAGTGTTCGGACACGCTCTCCATCACCAGCGCCTTCATACCCTCGTATTCACCGTCATAACCGTGCACTCGTTGTGAGCCGAGATTAGACGTCATAATAATGACGCAATTTTTAAAGTCCACTGTACGACCCTGACCGTCAGTAAGACGACCATCGTCTAACACTTGCAGCAGAATATTAAAAACATCCGGGTGAGCTTTTTCCACCTCGTCCAACAAGATCACTGAATACGGTTTACGGCGCACCGCTTCTGTCAGATACCCGCCTTCTTCGTAACCGACGTAGCCCGGTGGGGCACCAATTAAACGTGCCACTGAGTGCTTCTCCATAAACTCAGACATGTCTATTCGCACCATAGATTCATCGGTATCAAACATAAACTCGGCTAACGCTTTACTGAGTTCGGTCTTGCCCACGCCTGTGGGGCCTAAGAATAAAAATGAACCTGACGGGCGGTTTGGGTCTGACAAACCGGCACGAGAGCGCCGAATGGCATCCGCCACAGAGCTAATCGCCTGGCCTTGACCAATAACGCGCTTGTGCAGCCTGTCTTCCATTTTCAACAGTTTTTCACGCTCACCTTCAAGCATTTTACTGACCGGAATTCCAGTCCAGTGCGCCACCACTTCGGCAATCTCTTCGGCAGTCACATTACTGCGCAACAACTGATTTTCAACTCCGTCTAGCTCATTACTTTGAGCCGTTTGCAACTGTGCCTCTAGTTCAGGAATAGTGGCGTACTGAAGCTCTGACATCTTGGCCAAATTCCCTGCACGTTTTGCTACTTCCATTTCCAAGCGGGCCGCCTCTAACTCTTCTTTAACATGCTGAGCGCCATAGACGGCTGATTTTTCAGCCATCCAAATTTCATTTAATTCACCGTATTCCCGTTCAAGCTCAGAGATTTCAGCTTCAAGATCTAATAGCCGTTTTTTTGACGCACCATCGCTTTCCTTTTGCAACGCTTCGCGCTCAATCTTGCGGCGGATGATTTGGCGATCTAACTTGTCCATTGCTTCTGGTTTGGAATCAATTTCCATGCGAATACGGCTGGCGGCTTCGTCAATCAAATCGATGGCTTTGTCTGGCAAATTACGATCCGTGATATAGCGGTGTGATAGCGTTGCCGCTGAGATGATGGCCGGGTCGGTAATATCAACGCCGTGATGAACTTCGTATTTTTCTTTTAGGCCACGCAATATTGCAATCGTATCTTCAACGCTGGGCTCATCAATCACAATTTTCTGAAAACGGCGTTCCAGTGCCGCATCCTTCTCTATAAATTGCCGATACTCATCCAGAGTAGTCGCGCCCACGCAATGCAATTCTCCGCGGGCCAACGCAGGCTTAAGCATATTGCCCGCGTCCATCGCGCCCTCAGCTTTACCCGCTCCGACCATCGTGTGCAGCTCGTCGATAAAGAGAATAATTTGGCCTTCGTGTTTTGATAAATCTTTGAGTACGGCCTTCAACCGCTCTTCGAACTCGCCACGAAATTTAGCGCCCGCAATCAATGCACCAAGGTCCAATGAGAGTAAGCGTTTATTTTTAATCCCTTCGGGAACCTCACCATTAACAATACGCTGAGCCAAGCCCTCAACTATGGCGGTTTTCCCCACACCAGGCTCGCCAATTAGCACTGGATTATTCTTAGTCCGCCGTTGTAAAACTTGCACGGTACGGCGAATTTCATCATCGCGACCAATGACTGGATCTAACTTACCTTGTTCGGCTCGTTCGGTGACATCAATCGTGTATTTTTCCAGTGCCTGCATTTGGTCTTCGGCATTGGCGTCATTCACATTTGAACCCCCACGCACATCCTCCACCGCTTTATTAAGCGACTCTGTAGTTGCACCGGCGTCACGCAACAACGCACCAGCACGATCCTTATCTTTGACTAAGGCCAATAAGAACAAATCGCTTGAAATAAATGAATCACCGCGCTGTTGCGCTAATTTATCCGCCACATTAATAATGCGGCCCGTTTGTTGTGACAAATGCACTTCACCGGCTTGCCCTTGCACTCTTGGCAGCTCAGCTAAGGCTTGATTGAGCTTATCCGAAAGTGTTTTTTCAGCCACACCAACTCGTGATAACAATGGGCGAACACTGCCGCCGTCTTGCTGAAACATCGATGCCAACACATGCACTGGCTCAATAAATTGATGATCTCGCCCAACGGCCATACTTTGCGCATCCGCTAGAGCTAATTGAAACTTAGACGTTAATTTATCCATTCTCATGACACACCTGTGAAAAAAATTATCTCTGGGATATATGTATGTGCGGCTGAACGGAAAACAAGTACACGAATCACCTCACCAAGCTCACAAACCAAACCATCAACCGGTCATGCTCGTTTGTTGCGTGAGGTGGCTTTCTGCTATTCTTTAGCTCTGAAGTCGGTATTTTGAAAAATTAAACCAAGACCCTACTTAGAGGCTCACCATGGAACACCCTTTACCAAAAAATAAGATCATCAAGCGTTTGGTAAAAAACTGTCTGCGAGAAGATATTGGCTCGGGCGACGTTACCGCACGACTGACCCCCCGAGACAGCGTGATAGATGGCAAAATCATCAGTCGTGAGCGTGGAGTGATATGCGGTGTTGAATGGGTCAACGAGGTCTTTCGACAAGTCGGCAAGAGACATAAAACTAAGATTGATGTCGAATGGAAAATCAAAGACGGCGATATCATCAAAGCCGGAGCAACACTCTGTCGTTTTGAAGGGCTAGCCCACCCCATTCTTTCTGGCGAACGCACGGCTCTTAATATAATGCAAACGCTGTCCGGCACCTCCACGATCACCCGTCTCTATGCAGACGCAATCTCTCACACTAAAGCACGCTTATTAGATACCCGAAAAACCTTGCCAATGATGCGCGAGGCTCAAAAGTACGCCGTTTTATGCGGGGGGGGAGTTAATCACCGTATGGGTTTGTATGACGGAATCATCATTAAAGAAAACCACCTACGCAGCGGCAAAAGCTTAGAACGTATTGTGACTGACGCCATCGCCTCAATGCCTGAGGGAGCCTTAGTTGAACTTGAAGTGGAAACACTTGACGAGTTAGAGCGTGGTTTGCATGCCGGCGCTAAGCGCATAATGCTCGATGACTTTAGTTTGGAAGACATGCGAGAAGCCGTTGAATTAACCGGTGATCAGGCCGATTTGGAAGCCTCAGGCGGCATTAATATGGACACCATCGCCGCCGTTGCAGAAACCGGGGTGGACTTTATTTCATCGGGGTCGATAACCAAACACGTGCGTGCATTGGACTTATCTATGTTGTTTGACTATCACTAGATAGTTCACTTTACACGCGACGGGAACCAATCGAACTCACTGCATCATATAACACTTGAGTCAACTCTTTGCGCGTTAATGCCTCAAGCTCTGATGTCCACCCAACAGGTTCGCCAATGGAAACCTTCACCTTGCGTCCAAATTTATTGACGGCTTCATGCACTAGCAGCCCCATTCGCAATGGCTCCGCGATGTGCGACATAACGTGGAACTTTCGACTGTTTCGCCCATGAAAAAATACCGGCAAAACAGTGGCTTGAGCCTCTCTGACCAATTTCGCTGCAAAGGTTGTCCATTCGCCGTCTTTAACTTTGCCAAACCCCATTTTCGGCGCCGTTGAAACCATGCCTGAAGGAAAAATAAGCACTGGAATGTCATTTGAAAGACATTCTAATGCGAGCTGTTTAGAGCGAATGTTCGTCTTCATCGCCTGCTTTGTTTGCTCGAAGTCAACGGGTAAAAAGTGCGGCGCAAGCTCCTTGTCTTGACACAGAACCGAATTAATCATAATTCTAAAATCACCTCGTAATCGAAGCGCCAAGTCGCAAAACAACAGACCGTCAACGATACCAAAGGGGTGATTTGCCAACATAACCAAAGGGCCACTTACGTCAATTTGGTTCGGCTGAACCCCCTTATACTTAACCTGCAAGCCACTTAGCTCGATTGCGTTTAAGAAGAACTGGGAAGGCTCAAGGTCTTGTCGCTTTAAATCTCGATAAACTCTTTCCAACTTACGTCGGCCAAACATGACCTCCAGAATGTTGATAATCCCTTTACGCAAGGTACCGTCATCTTCCGTTACATAGGTCAAGCGCGGCGCATCAGCGACATACTTATGAAACTGCGGGTCTAATTCGGGCTTAATCATGTTTGTTATTTTATGCGCTTAATCAGGCTTATAAAACCGCAAGTGCAAATCTACAATTGGCCAGGCAAACCTCGCCGCAAAGTTTTAATTATATCCGCATTATGGTTGTCCGCTATCTGCTTTTTTATAAATTAGACCACTACAGAGCATGACTATTACCTTCCTTGATCGATATTCTGACTTTGTGCAACTGCTACCAGTTCAAATTTACTCGGTTCTGCTTCTATTAAATTTGTTCGAAGTCGAGCTTATCGGGGTTTCTCATAATGTATATCCAAGCGATACGCCCCATTTCATCAGCACAAATAGTAAGCACTGTATTTTGTTGCTCGGTGCCTGAAATTACAATTGCTGGTTGCCCGTTAACCATAGCGGCCTCTACCGCATTGTCCCACGGTTGCTTGCTCAAAATAGAAAGCAGCACACTGGTAACTTCATCAGCACCAAGCAGTGGCCTAAGTGCGGCACGAACACGGCCACCTCCATCGGATACGGACACCACATCAGGTGCCATAAGAGATAACACTTCATCATGATTCATAGACGCACACGCCTGAGAAAACTTTTGGAGTAAGAGGCCGCTCTCTTGTGGCGTAATATTAAACTTTAACTTAGTGTCAGTAATGCGAGCCGATGCCCGACTCACAATTTTACGACAGGCCGTTTCTGATTTCCCTAATAAGAAGGATAACTCTGAGTAATCGCTGTCGAATGCCTTTCGCAATATGAACGCGCTGCGTTCTTCCGCGCTTAAGCGTTCCATCGCCCACATTAATGCTAGTTCGCATTCCTTCGCTAACTCAAAGTGAGCTTCTGGCCCAGCTTGCGCATCATCAAAAATCGGTTCCGCCAGCCATGGTCCAACGTAAACCTCTCTTTTCTTTCTTGCCGATTTTAACGCATCTATAGCTAGGCGACTAATGACTCGCCTTAACCATGCCGAAGGAGACTCGATACTGGCTTTGTCCGCCTTATTCCAGACCTCCCAAGTATCTTGAACTAAGTCTTGCGCAGCAGACCGTTCTCCCAACATTTGGTAGGCGATAGCAACAAGCGCTGGCCTTTCTTTTTCAAAGCTGTTGGTGTAATTTTCCATTATAAATATTCGCTTACTTTACTGTTTTTGTATTCACCTATTTCAAAATTTTGGCACGCTTCCACAGCCCCTAATGCTCGCTTAAGCAGCGGGTAAACTGGGTAGCTAACGGTTGCGTAGCTGGCCGCTATTAATGCTGTTTCGCCATGTTTTTCCAGTATCTCGGCACGCAAAGACGTTAAACACGCTTCATTATTAAGAGTGGCATAAGCAAAACGGAAGCCGAGACCGGTGGTTAAGGCATTAGGCCAATCTTTATGTATGCAGGCAATTAATTCTGCCGAATCCAAATTTTGTTCTAGCAAACGGTCGATCATTAATTGCGCACATGAACCACAGTTCTCTTGCAAGGTTGCGGCTAAAGCCGCGCCACCCCAAATGGATTTTTCAGGCCCTTGAAAATTTGTCATGCCAGACAACATCATTAACCGAATCGTTGCACTAGGAGAAATCGAATTGATTTTGTGCATGTAACTGGCATCATAATCGTAACTCAATTCAAATTTGCGTATCATCTTGCGCAGAAGTGATTTAAACATTGCGTGCCTCACCAAATTTAATTGCCAATAGCATCACAAGCAGCCCTGGAATAATGACCGCCAGAAAATCAAACACGGTAACACGATCAATTATGAACTCACGATTGGCCCACACCGTAATATGAAACAGGGCATGCATAAACGGCCATAAAGCCCCAGCAATAATCGTCGATTTGATTGCTTGGAAGACCCCAAGTTGCAAGACAATGCCGCTGGCAAAAAACGCAAACGACACATCTGTAATAAAATGTGAGTTATAAGGCCCTATCAAAGAAACACCGGGTGTGTTTGCATAGAAATGAGTCGGCACAAATAACATATAGATTCCTGTAAGAGCGTAATAGAGACCTAAGCCAACAATAATTTTTTTCATATGCCATACATAGAGCGGTTGTTTACTCTTATGACGAAATAGCCTTTATGTTTGTGACATAATTGCTTGATTGTTTTTTAAATAACGACGGCTTACTCAGTAAAAAATGAATAAAACCACATCGATTTTAATTAACTCGATGATGATCAGATATCTTGTTACAACAGCAACATGCATAACTTGAATACTAAAATCAGCTCAATGTGAACTGACATAGTTTAAACATCAACTGTCTGTTTTGAATCTCTCAGAGACAAACACCTACTTCAAATCAACGCAACGAAAAGGCTCTACGCTGTCTTAACCAGCTATTGGCAAAACGAAAGGCTTAACGCTGCTTTTTGTGCGTACTCTGTGTGACCAAGTTGAAAGGGGCGGTTTTCGAATTTGTCTCTATTCTGACTTAGGCCTTAGTGTTTCTATAAATTGTGTATTTACCCAAAATATATCTACATTTTTATGATTTCCAGGGGTCTCGTTTCTACTGAAAAAAAGATATTTACCGTCGGAGGTCACACTGGCAACGGCTTCCCAGCCCTTTGTGTTTATTTTATCGCCTAAGTTAATAGCCTCACCCCACGAGCCATCTGGCTTTCGGTAACTGATATAGAGATCTGAGTCACCATACCCTCCCTCTCTATGCCCATCAAATATCAGATAACTCTCGTCTGCCGAAATAAACGGGTGAAAGCTTTTACCTTGATTAATCTCGCTGCCTAGCAGCTTCGGCTCTTCATATTTTCCATCGATTAACCGTGAATATCGAATAGCACCGGTAAAATCTCGTTTAAATTCATCAAAAAAATAAGTTCCTTTAGAAGAAACAGACAGTCGCATTATGGGCAGGCTATCAAAGGGCGATTCTAGGCTCTTTAATTCAGACCAGCCCGCTTTAGTACGTTCTCTGTAGCGCTTCGCCAAGAGCATCGTATTGCCGTCTGGTGAAAAAAGTGGTGAGCCTACTCTGGGTGAGAAAACGGATTCGTGCCACAAATTATTTTTATTTTGAAATACCGCTATCTCTTGCTTTCCATTTTCTTTATTCTTTCTAATGAAATAAAATTCATTAAGATCCGGTGTAAAAGCGCCACCGACTTCCCAATCCTCCGTGGAAACAACACCAGGCGCAAATAGTTCGGGAGTTGAGCCGGGTAACTTTTGCCCCATATAAGGCCCTTCTAAGACCGGCATTTCATCTCGACTATAACCTTGACCACTCATAGTCAGAATGAAGAATAGCAAAACGGTTGAAATACAGAGACGTTTCATGGTTTTTTCCTGTTTCGAGGTTGACAATGTACTTAAGATGTCAAGACAATTTTTATCGTTGCATGTTTTTTATTTTCATGAACGACGGTTTTGAGCATTCCTTAACCTATTAAACCACCAATCAACCAGTCAACCATCAACCAACCCAGCCTAGAACTGGCCTAAATTTGCAGTCCGACTTGATAGAAAGTACCTCAAAATCGGTTAGTTGTTTGATTGATTTTCTTAAGTAGATTGACCGTTTCTCTCACTCGAATGGCTGCAAAAAACCTAATCTTCAAATGCTTCAACGGTGGTTCGATTAGCCAACAAAAATGCATCGGCCACCAGTTTTAGTGGTCGCAGATCAATGTGGTTAACGTGGTTATTTACCACCTCTGCAAAATTCGCGTAGATCGTTTCATACTCACCATGCTCAGAGTGCTGAGGTTCTTCGATCAGTTCACGATCCAGCCATAGCTTACTGCCACCATTGGTCAACCCTAAAACACCTTGATTTGTGTGTATCTCAATATCCCATTGCTCATCACCTTTGATGCGCCAATCAAAGACACCATTCACCGCCTCACCGGTGACCGTTCTGAATCCAATTTCTGCGGCAATGGGGGCGGCTTTATTTTCAGGAAAGTATAAATGGGCGCTCTCAACGTGAAAAGATTCAGGAATGACGTGAGTGAGTATCGACAATCCATTGATGCCTGGGTCAAACACCCCAAGACCACCGGCTTTCCAAATCCAATTTTGATTTGGGTGCCACTTCCTCACATTTTCATTCCAACGAATTTCAGCACCGTTGATCTTCACGCCATCAGTCGCCAGAAAAAGCTTGGCAGACTCAACCGCAGCGGCGTGCCGTGAATGCCAAGTCGTGTACAGTCGAGCATTATGTTGTTTAGCCAACTCTGCCAGTTGTTCAACTTCACACACCGTGGCACCAGGTGGTTTTTCCAACAACACATCAAGGCCTTGCTCAAGCGCAAACTTCGCCACCGAGTAACGGTATTGTGGCGGCATACACAGCGCAACCGCCTCAATCTCAGGTTGTGCGATTAACATGCTTTCGATGTCTTTATAAGCATTCACTCCCTCTATCATTGCATTACGGCTGGCCGTTGCAACCAAATCATAGGCGTTTGATTTCTCAATCGATGGTAAATGTTGATCTCGAACGATTTTACCAACACCGACAATCGCAAGCTTTATTTTAGAGTCACTCATAGACGCACCGTGATTGAATGTGGAAACACGTAAAATACATCATATTTATAATACAAAAATCGTTAACGTATCATCAATGCACATTTCTCATTATTGTCGCATAATCCAAAGTATCAGAAACACACACCTTACTTTGCTTTAGCTATGACTGATCTTACACTGGTATTAGGCTCATCCTCTGCATTTAGAAAAGAGGTATTATCAAGCTTAATGCTGCCCTTCGAAACATGCAGCCCAGATATTGATGAGACACCGCTGGCCAATGAAAACCCCATTGAGTTGGTCGAGCGCCTTGCTGTTGAAAAAGCCAATGAAGTGGCTAAAAGTTACCCAAATTCGCTGATTATTGGTTCTGATCAAGTCGCCATGCATGGTGACAAAATCGTAGGCAAACCCCACACTCACGAACGCGCGGTTGAACAGTTGCGCGAAGCTTCTGGCAAGAAGATCGAGTTGTTTACCGGTCTGGCGCTAGTGAACTCGCAAACCGGCCACGTTCAATCCGAAGTTGTGTCATTTCGAGTTCACTTTAGAGTACTCAGTGAAGATGTTATTGAACGTTATCTGATAAAAGAAAAGCCGTACAACTGTGCTGGCAGCGTAAAGTCAGAGGGTCTGGGCGTGGCGTTGTTTGAACGATTTGATGGCGAGGACCCTAATGCGCTCATTGGTTTACCCTTGATAAAACTTGTTTCAATGCTGAACAAAGAAGGTTTTGATCTGTTCTCATAGCCCCATTAATACTCCTTTTAACACCCGAAAAAACGTCATCACTTGGCCAGCACGTAGGGCATGGTCTGAAGTCTCCACTTACGTTGTTATCATTCTTAAAGTGAGGGTATATAATTAATCAGAGGTTCTTTAAGTGTTAAACCAAATCACCCCCGTCATACTCACCTACAATGAGGCGCCTAATATTGGGCGCACACTCGACGCGCTTAGTTGGGCCAAACGAATCGTGGTACTTGACAGCCTCAGTGATGACTCAACTCAGCGTATCTGCCAAGGGTATGCAAACGTAGACTTTCAAACACGCCCTTTTGACACCCACGCACAACAGTGGAACGCCGCGATTAACCTACAGATAGAAACGAAATGGATACTGGCTTTAGATGCAGACTATTGTTTAAGCCATGAACTGATCAACGAATTGAGAACACTTAACCCTGATAACGATGTAGGTGGATTTGAAGCTTCGTTTGTTTACAAAATCGACGGTAAACCACTGCGTGGCTCACTGTACCCGCCGGTTGTGACCTTATTCAAACATGGGCAGGGGCAATATGAGCAAGACGGACACACTCAACGAGTTAAAATTAAAGGCCAAGTATTAAAACTAACCCATTGCATCTATCACGATGATCGCAAGAGTTCGACAAGGTGGCACAGCTCGCAGAAAAAATACGCTGAGCAAGAAGCACGCAAGTTGAGGAAAACCTCGTTTAGAACGCTCAGCGTAAACGACAAAGCCAGACGCCTTTATTTAGGGCCGCTTCTGGTGGTGCCGTATACGCTGTTGGTTCGTGGCCTTATTTTTGATGGCCGCAAGGGCTTTAAATACACATGGCAACGGCTTATCGCTGAAGCCTACTTGTTAAAAGCTTGGTTTGGGCAAAGCCGTTAACCATAACCACTGAAACCAAAACTACTAACGTAAATTAAACGCATTGCTGTTTACGCTACCGCCAAAAACCTCACTTAATGTGGTGGCAATTGACACTCCTAAATCTCGTGAAAATTGCTCTAAAAAATCAGGTCGATAAGTGTAATCAACTATTTGCTGTTGGCCGATCACTTCTCTGGCAACGTAATCAAGGCCGCCGAACTCATCAATCAAGCCCAACTCTTTCGCTTGCCGGCCACTCCAGAATAAACCGGAAAACAATTCTGGATTATCGGCTAATCTGGCACCTCGACCACGTTTAACAACATCAATGAATTCTTGATGTACCACGCCAAGCATTTCACGAGCATGAGCCTGTTGTTCTGGTTTTATTGGTAAGAACGGGTCCAATATCGATTTGTTCTCGCCTGCGGTCAGCGAGCGTCGTTCCACACCTAATTTTTCTATGGCATCAACAAAACCAAAGCTGTCCATACGCACACCGATGGAACCTACGATTGATGACGGGTTGGCGTAAATGCTATCGGCGGCGGCGGCAATATAATAGCCGCCCGAAGCGCATACGTCCGACACCACTACGTACACTGGCTTATTCGGGTACAATTTACGCATCCGAGTTATTTCAGCGTTAATTTCATCCGATTGCACCGGAGACCCACCAGGACTGTTTATTCTCAGTACCACGCCTTTTGCGTTCTTTGCTTTAAAGGCTTTACGAATGCTGCTATTAGTTCGGTCAGCACTGATGCCGCCTTCCAAACCAATCACACCAACCATGTCAACCAGCGCGGTATGTGGCTTTGTCGCATTAACCATGCCGCTTTGGTTGTTGGCCATGTTAATCACGCTGAAAATATAAATCACGAAAATAGCGAGTAGGATAAAGCGAAAAAAACGTTTCCATTTACGGTCTTTCATGTAGTCAACCGCCAAGCGTTCAAGCACCTCGCTCGACGTCACCGGAACACGATTACTGCCTGGTAAGGCACCACTTTCTTTCTTTTTACCAAACATCTAAATTTCCTCTAAGTTAAGTTCCTATTTTGGGGTTTGTCATATCAGAACATGCTCGCATTTAAACAACCGGCGCCACACTGTAACCATTGGTCTCCAGCAAAATCACGTCACCGTCAATTCGAATGGTTAACGGTTCTAGGCCAACGCCATAGCAGGGGCCACCAAGGCATGCACCCGTGTCTGGTGCGTATTCAGCACCATGAGTAGCGCACACGAGCGTTTGACCGTCATCACTAAAAAAATCGCCGGGCATGTAGTCTAATTGCACTGCGATATGACCACAGCGATTCAGGTAAGCAAAGTAATGATAATCAAAATGCACAACAAACGCGGGAATAGTTTCGCCCTTCGCATCAATCACATCAAATCTCAACCCTTTACCGCCTTCTTCTAGACCAGAGGTGGAACCGATCACATTACTTTGCTGAGTTTGTTCGGGTGTTAGGACGCCCAATTTTATTTCTTCTGTCATATTTTTTCATTGAAAAGCCAATTAACAATACGCTTGCTCAACCCGCCCATCTAGCAGCCAGTCAATCATGGCTTGCACAGATGGCAGAACAACCGCTGCCTGATGATCCAGCAAGGTTTGTTCGCTGTGCGCTCCGTAGGAAACACCCAAGCCAACCAAACCCGCATTCAAGGCCATCTGCATATCATAGGAAGTGTCGCCAACCATAATAGCTTTATTGGCGTTGATCGCTGTAAAATCAAGGATCTCATGCAACATCTGTGGGTGTGGTTTGCCCCGTGTTTCATCAGCGCACCGACTGACGGTAAACAATGATTGGATGTCACTGTCTTTAAACACCCGCTCCAATCCCACTCGTGACTTACCCGTTGCCACCGCTAATAAGACGCCTTGTTCATCCAACTGTTTCAATCCGTCTTCAACACCCAAAAACAAATCTTGTGAAGTGCCATCTGCGGTTACAAAGTGATAACGATAGCGTTTAACTAATTCTTGATGTTGATGATTGCTGGCTTGAGGAAATAAAATCTGCATACACTCCTCTAACCCTAAGCCAATGACGTTTTTTGCTGCTTCTACGCTTGGCAGAACCAAATCAAGGTCACGGGCAGAGGCGCGTAAGCAGTTGGCAATTTTTTGGGTTGAGTCCATCAGGGTGCCATCCCAATCAAAAATTACGAGTTGGTACATAAACTAAGCTGCTCCAATACCACGTTTAAATCGTCTGGTAACGGCGCGTCAACCATAACCAAAGCACCTGATATTGGGTGAGTAAACGTCAATTTACAGGCGTGTAAAAACAAACGAAATAGCTTAATTTGCTTAAGCTCTTTGTTGAACGCCATATCACCGTAGCGAGAGTCACCAGCAATCGGGTGTCCTTCAGAGAGTGCGTGTACTCGCACTTGATGGGTGCGGCCGGTTAACAGTTTAACTTCAAGCAATGAGGCGGCGGGTGACACATCAATTGGCGTTACTATTGAGCTGGCATAACTGCCCGCCTCATCAACCACCACATGCCGCTCGCCATGTCGACGCGCATCGGTATTCAGCGGTTTGGTAATGCGGCGTTGGCCGTGCTTCCACCTCCCCTTAACCAAAGCCAAGTATCGTTTATCTAAGCGTTTATTCTTTAATGAATTGGTTTTGAAGTCTTCGTTCAAAGCCTTTAACACACTGGACTTTTTCGCCATAACCAAGCAACCAGACGTCTCTCTATCAAGCCGATGAGCCAGCTCCAAGTAAGCGATGTCTGACCGCAACGCTCTGAGCGCCTCAATCACGCCGACCTTAATTCCACTGCCTGCATGCACCGCCATACCTGAAGGTTTATTGATCACCAGCAATGCATCGTCTTCATATAAAATCGCTTTATTTAAAAAGGAGTATCGGGCTCCATCCACGGCCTGATTTGGCTCAGTTAGCCTAATTGGCGGAATCCGAACCGAGTCACCTTCAGCCAGTCGAGACGTCTGTTTCACTCTTCCTTTGTTCACTCTAACTTCGCCTTTGCGAATGATTCTGTAAATGTGTGTTTTCGGAACGCCTTTTAACCGAGCCACTAAAAAGTTATCAACCCGCTGACCCGCATGCTCTGAGTCAACCTCAATAAAATAAGGTTTCGTGTTATCACGAGTGGCCGTGCTGGCTCTTCCTAGTAATGGTTCCTTAGTTTTTTTTGAACGAATGGCGTTGCGACCAGAATCAGCGTCTTGGTGATGCGGCCGTCGTTTAGCATTCTTTGTAGCACTCTTTAGCGGGTTGAATGCCTTACTAGCAGAAGTGTTGCTGTTGGTGGCTTTCTTTCTAGCTTTATGGCTGTTGGCTTTTTTATTACCTCTATCGACGACAGCCTCCTCTTGTTTTGATCGCGCACTCCTCCTCGCTCGCTTTTTCGCGCCTTTCGCCCTGCTGTTAGGTGTGTTCTTTTGATTATTAGCCGACCGTGATCGTAACTTACTCGCTGACAAAATTGAGCCTCATTGAATTCTAGGCGTAATTATAGGGTGTTTAACCCGAACTATCAGCATCAAGAGTACCCAATTAAATGATTTAGCGACAATTAATCACGTCTCGCATGCCTTCTATTAATTGCACCATGGCGGCCTGACTGATATCATTCAGAATGCGTATATATAAGCGATTTAGTTTGATTTACGCGACAGGCGGCTGTATTGAATGTCTTTTCATAGACAATCATCAGGCCTATGGTTTTATTATGGTCTTACTATCGATTAAATTTTTAATTCGAATGACTGTTTATTCAAATCAGGGTTTGCCCCAGAAACAGGGGTGAGTCAGCCTAACGAGAAAAAATTCTAGGAAAATCTAAGCAGGCGTTATTTCATGATAGCGTACCACTCAGTTTTTCTTAATATTGGTAAACTTGGCGGCGATGCTAATGAAAATACGCATTCAAAGCCAGACTATCCAAGGTTTCTTTTTAATTGTTATGTCACGGTTCGCAAAAAAAGGCGACGACGAGCGATTTTGGCAACAAATGGCCACTGCTGGTTATTTTTAAATAGCAAGCTCAGTGTTAATCACTGATTTCAGCAGACAGTAAAGAAACATTGGAACGGGGTATGTCCTCCACCCTGAACTTTGGAGGCGCGGGCTTGAAAGAGCCCACTCGGTAATCTCCGTGTTAAGCGTTTGCTATACACGGTGGAGAAACGGGCAATACGACAGATGGGTGTCGGTGCAAGCGGTCTATACATTTTAATTAACTAGGCCAGACGACACACATATCGGAAAAGGTAAAATTTTCGATCACTGCTCGCCAATGTATCTAACGAACCGGTTTTCGGTTTCGTAATGTATATTGGCCTATGTATAAGCACATCAACTTACAGTGCGTTATCCGGCAGCGATCAACATGAGTCTGATGGCGTTCTTAATTGACGGCATTAGATTGATTGAAGAACACGTTTTTGTCTATTTATCTGGCTTCCTGTATTAAACAGCGGCGGTTAAATACATGAAAACCAATAACCTAAACACTTGTTTTACACGCTTTGTATAAACGCGTAACTCAATTAACTTTAGTGCTGCGCTTGTACTGACAAAGCATTCGCAAAGTATTAACGCAAAACCCGCTATCTAAACAGATATGGTTTGGTCTTGTACCCTAAGTTTATTTGAAGGCGGATTAGTTTTAACGGCAAACAGAATTGTTTAGGCTGGCAGCGCCAATAGCGCGAAGAAAACAGTAAATTATTGACTCAATTGTTCTTTTTGAAATTTTGAGCAACCAATGAGATATCGAAAAGCTAACCTACGTTAGTAAATTTCATTGGTAACGCTTAATCGCAGTCTTAGGTATAGTGGTGTGGTATTTAGCACCTGCAACAGCCTTAACGCTGATGACTTTTTATGGATTCAGTGATAACAAACACAATTTGTTTATTACTGTCCACCTATTTCCCCGTCTGTATTTCTGCGCTCAATATCGCGCGGTGATTGTATTACTCCACTATCTCATGATTACCCATTAAAGTGCCTTGGGCACCAGAGAACGATCATGAAAAGAATGTTATTTAATGCAACTCACCCTGAAGAGTTGCGAGTAGCAATCGTCGACGGCCAGAAATTAGTCGATTTGGATATTGAGTCAGCCAATAGCGCGCTGAAAAAAGGCAATATTTACAAGGGCAAAATTACTCGAATTGAGCCAAGCTTAGAGGCTGCTTTTGTCGAATACGGCGGTAATCGTCAAGGCTTTTTGCCTATGAAAGAAGTGTCGCGTGCTTACTTTCAAAATTACAACTCTGAAACGCCCATCTCTCAAGTTAAAATTGCCGATGTATTAAAGAACGGTCAAGAGTTGTTAGTGCAAGTTGAAAAAGACGAGCGTGGTAACAAAGGTGCAGCCCTAACCACGTTCATCAGCTTAGCTGGGCGTTACCTAGTATTTATGCCTAACAACCCGAAGGGCGGTGGCATATCACGTCGCATTGAAGGAAAAGAACGTCAAGAGTTACGAGAGGCCATGTCTGAGCTAGACATCCCTCGCGAACACGCTCTGATTGCACGTACAGCAGGCATCGGCAAATCGTCCGAAGAATTACAATGGGATTTAGACTACCTTCAGAGACTTTCAGAAGCCATAGACCAAGCCGCAGAAGCTGAGCCAGCACCGTTCTTGGTTTACCGAGAAACAAACTTAGTCGTTCGCTCGATCCGAGACTATTTTCGCAGTGATATCAGTGAAATAATTATCGACGATAAAGAAGTCTTTGAGCGCGCTTCTCGTTTCATGAATCAAGTAATGCCGCACAATGTTATTAAGCTCAAGCTTTATGATGATACTGTGCCACTGTTTTCTCGCTACCAAGTCGAACACCAAATTGAATCTGCCTATGCACGTGAAGTAAACCTTCAGTCAGGCGGTGCGTTGGTTATTGACCCCACAGAGGCCTTAACATCAATAGACGTTAACTCCGCGCGTGCCACCAAAGGCGGCGATATTGAAGAAACCGCCCTGCAAACCAACCTTGAAGCAGCCGAAGAAATAGCACGGCAACTTCGCATACGAGATTTGGGCGGCTTAGTGGTCATTGACTTCATTGACATGCTGGCTTCCAAAAATCAACGAGCTGTTGAACAGCGACTTCAAGACGCATTAAAAGCCGACCGGGCTCGTGTGCAAGTGGGCCGCATTTCACGTTTCGGTTTACTGGAAATGTCGCGTCAACGTCTACGTTCGTCCATTTCAGATTCAAACTATCATGTGTGTCCACGATGTGAAGGCAATGGGCATATTCGTAGCGTTGGTTCATCTTCATTAAGCGTATTGCGCATCATCGAAGAGGAATCGCTAAAAGAGAATACAGAAGCCGTAATTGCTCATTTGCCAATAAAAACAGCAACGTATCTTCTCAATGAAAAGCGTCATGAAGTCAGTTTGTTGGAAAATCGTTTGGGCACCAACATCACAATCATACCAACCATTGAGCTTGAGACACCGCACTTTAAAATCCAACGTCTGCGCAGTGAAGACTTGGATGAAATGCCCGATCTGCCAAGCTACAAAACTGAGATTCAAGAGCCCAAAGAAGACCCGCGCAAGGCGAAGTATCAGAAAAAAAATCAAGCAAACAATGTGGTTATTGCGGCAAACACACCGCCAGCGGTCGGCATTGAGTCAGTGCAGATGGGCGACAAACCACCCGCGCCTGAACCCAAACCTGAACCCGTTAAACCCGGTTTGTTTGTCCGGTTATGGCGCGCTTTATTTGGAACAGGCCAAGAAGAAGAGCCTAAAAAAGAGAAAAAACAGACCCCTCATGCTCACCGCAATAACAATAACCGTGGTGGGCGCAACCAAGGTGGTAACCGTGGTGGCCGTGGCAATCAACACAATAACCGCAACAAGCCCAATGCCAAACAAGGGCAGAACCACGGTGGTAACAAACACCAAAAAGACGCCAAACAAAACCAGAAAAGCGGCCCTAGTCAAGACAAAGGTGGTGTAACGGAAAAGCCTGCGGATAATCGAAACCGAAACCGAAATCGAAACCGAAATCGAAATCGAAACAAAAACTACCAAAAGAACGATGTCGGAACAGACCAAGGCAAAAATCAAGACTCTAAGCCACAAAACAAAGACAACGAGTAACGCTTAGAGTTCAAAGCCGTAATTGAGCCGCTTTGGTTAATAAGCCAGAGCGGCTCTTTTTTCTCACGGTGGCAAGTCGCAATGCAGCCGATCAAGAAAAGTCAATCGCATGTTATCGTTGGTTTCGTGTTTTAATCGAGTTTTCACTCTCACCCCCAACTGTTTTTAGAGGCCAATCAGAAATTTTATGTGTGGAATTGCCGGCATAATCACGTCAGAACCTGGCACTAATGCAGAGCTAACACGCGAAACCCTGACGGCGATGCAAACAGCCTTAGCCCATCGCGGGCCGGACGGTAAAGGCCATTACACGTCTAAATCAGGCATGGCGTCTTTGTGCCACACTCGGCTATCCATCATAGACCTCAGCAAGTCAGGTCACCAACCAATGGTTATTGATGGCCAAATTGCCATTACGTTTAACGGCGAAATTTATAACCACCAAGCACTTCGGATTGAACTGGAAGACCAAGGGGTTCAGTTCTCTAGCGACTCGGATACCGAGGTGATACTTAGGCTTTATGAAAAGTATGGTGAGCAATGCGTCACTTATTTAAGAGGCATGTTTGCATTCTTTATTTGGGACGAGCGTTCGCAATCGGGTTTCGCTGCCCGAGACCCGTTAGGCATTAAGCCGTTTTACTACACTCATAAAAACGACCACTCTTTCGCATTCTCTTCGGAAGTTAGAAGCCTTCTTAAAGCTAACTTTCACACAAACGAGCTAAGTCAAGATGGCTTAAAAAGCTACTTTTTAACCGGTACGATAGCGGAACCAAACACCCTTCTTACAGACGTGTTCATGCTGCCCGCGGGACATACATTGCGTTGGACTTCGAACACGCTTAAAAAAACGCCGTATTGGTCGCTGTCATTTAAACCTCAACAGATGTCACAGTCGCAAGCCATCACCCTTACCCGCAACGCATTAGAGAGTACGGTTAAAGCGCATTTTGTTAGCGATGTGCCCGTAGGCATTTTCTTAAGTGGCGGCATAGACTCAACCGCGTTGGTGGCGCTTGCCTGTAAAATCACTGGCGCGAGACTTAACACTTATTCTATCGCGTTTGAATCTCCGCAATGGAATGAGGGTCATATTGCTAAACGCGTGGCAGAGCATTTTGGCACCCATCACACCGAGTTTTTAATTACAGCTGAGCTTGCAAAACCTCTTTTTGCGGAATTTATCGCTGCGGTGGATCAACCTACTATTGATGGATTTAATACGTTTTGTGTGTCTAAGTTCGCCCGTGATTCAGGGGAAAAAGTTGTATTATCAGGCGTTGGCGGCGACGAACTCTTTGCCGGCTATCAATCATTTAGCACTATTCCAACAATGATGAGGTGGGGAAGGTCACTGCGGACTGCGTCTAAATTGTTCGATCTGATTTCCCACTCATTAGGAAAAAAACTGCCAAGTAAGGCCCTTAGAATACTGGATTATCTCAAACAACCTGAATCGTTGGCAAAGGCACACCAAAGCTTTAGGGGCATTTTCTCACAGCAAGAGTCTCATGCATTAACAAGTTTAATCGGGTCACGATCAAGCCACTATAACCAAACCAGAGAGGCGCACAGCCCAGACTCGCCCATCATTCACACCCCCATGAGCGCCCCCACGCAGGCTGACCAAATCAGCCAGCTTGAGTTACAAACCTATATGCGCAACCAACTGCTGCGAGACAGCGATGTCATGAGCATGGCCTGCGGCTTAGAATTGCGAGTGCCATTCGTTGATAAAGAGCTAATCGATACCATTAGCAAAGTCCCTGCAACGTACCGGCTCGATCTTGGCAAACAGCTGTTGATTAAGGCCGTGCCAGAGATACCTGTTTGGGTCAGCAATCGCCCCAAACAAGGCTTCCGGTTTCCGTTCGATGAGTGGTTTAATCACGAGTGGCATCAGCTTATAAAAACACAACCAGCTACACCGCACTGGATAAAGCTTCGACCATGGTATCGCCGCTGGAGCATTACCGTCTTAGAGCATTGGCTTACTCGGTATGTGCAACCACCACAAACCAAGCCCGATACGCAATGAAGGTTCTGCACATCATCCCATCGGTCTCACCTTTGAGAGGCGGGCCAAGTAAGGCCATTCTTGAAATGGTTGCGGCTCTAAATAACGCGGGCATGGATGTGGAAATTGCAACAACAGACGATCATGGCGATATCGAGCTTAATGTTCCATTAGGCACCTTAGAGAACCATCATGGAGTGCCCGTTCGTTTTTTCAAGCGCTTCTCATCGGGCATTAGGCCATTGCGCGAGTTCGCCTATTCAAACTCATTTCGCCTATGGTTAGCCAAGCACATTCACGATTACGACTTAATTCACATTCACGCTCTGTTTTCATTTCCAAGTAGTTATGCCATGTGGCTGGCCAGAAGGAAGCACGTCAAATACATCGTGCGTCCAATTGGGCAACTAGAGAATTGGTCTCTCTCTCAATCTCGTTGGCGAAAACAGATTTTTCTTCGTCTATTTGATAAACAAAGTTTAGCCAAAGCCAGTGCTATTCAGTTTACCGCTGAATCAGAAATGCATCAGTCCGCCAACGCCATTCCTGGGCTTGGAAAGTCCGTGATCGCGTCGGTAATTCCACTGGGAGTACGTATTCCGGAGCCTAAGCCTAAGGCCGATGCCAAGAGCAGCATTATCGAGCGCTACCATTTGCAACGCGATAAAAAAACACTGCTGTTTCTGTCACGTTTACACCCCAAGAAAGGACTTGAGCTTGTATTAGATGCTCTTCATTCACTAACACCCAACCCGTGGCAATTGGTGATTGCTGGCAATGGTGATAAAGAATACATTGATAAACTCAAAAACAAAGCATCACAAAATCAGCTAAACGACGTTTGTCATTTCATCGGTTTTGTCGACGGTGACGATAAACATACCCTGCTGGATGCAGCGGACCTTTACGTCTTGACCTCTTACTCTGAAAATTTCGGTATTGCCGTTCTTGAAGCATTGGCGGCTGGCACGCCCGCCTTAGTTAGCCATGGTGTGGCGCTGTCTACATTCATTGATACCCAAGGGCTTGGGTTTACTTGTGAGGTCGAGGTTGCATCCGTCACTCGTGCCCTAAAGCGTGCGTCAAACTCTCTTATTGAAGTCAGTGATCGCAAAAAAATCACACATTGCGTTTCGGAACGTTACTCGTGGGAAACCATTGCTGAATCACTCAAACAGCTATATCAAACAGCTATATCAAACGGTTAATCAACAAAAATAACGCAACGGCTAACCTAAGAGGCGCTCTCTTGTGCGCTCTCATCAATGCTGTTGTTAGGCTTCTTGCAGGTCAGTGCTTGCTGCCCAAGAAAATTCAGCAGAATTACCAAACACAAACTTATTCAGCGTCAATGCGCTCCCTATCGAAAGCCACAATGTAATAAACATATGATGGATGTAGTGCCACTGACCATCAACCTCAGGCCTGAATTGAGTAAAGCCGTAGTAGCCACATCCAATCAATACCGCGCACATTGCCGCGCGATAATCGACGTTTTTAAACAGCAACCCAACCGCAAAGCATGAAAGAATTGGCATACTAATCAATCCATACAACTTTTGAACCAGATTAATTAAGCTTTCTGACTTAGCCCAGACCGGCACCAACAACAACGCAATCACGATAAACACCGCCGTGACAAATAAATTCAGTTTCGGAACGTCAGCTTTCACCTTATTGCTGAAGTACTTTTCATGAATATCACAAATATACAACGCCGCTGAAGAGTTCAAAATACTGTTAAAGCTGGTAAGTACGGCGGCGGCTAAGGCCGCGGCAAACATACCTGACATCCACAGCGGCAACACATCACCAACAATTCGGCCATAGGCCGCATCCCCGATATCACCGTACAACTTAAATGACACGATACCTGGCAACACAATAATGGGAGGAATAATCAATAATCGAATTGCAGCTGCCGTCAACACGCCTTTTTGCGCCTCTTTAACAGACGGTGATGCCATGGCTCGCTGAGTGATGGTCTGGTTAGTACTCCAATAATAGACTTGAATAAAGATCATGCCGGTGATTAAGGTATGCCAAGGAATCGGTGACTCTGTATCACCGATAAGAGTGAGTCGCTCAGTGGGTATGCCACTGAAGTCAAAATCAATGGCACTCAAACACAACCAAACCACAACCAAGGCCAAACTAAGCAATAAAACGCCACTGTACGTATCTGAAATTGCAACCGCACGAAGACCACCAATGACCGCATAAGCGGCTCCTGCAATCGCAAATGCAATGGCCAAAACCATCATAGGCACGTTTTCTAAGCCAAACATCTCCTTCATAAACAGCGAACCACCATAAAGAATTGATGGTAAAAATATAAAAACATTCCCCAGCAAAAACATCACACTAATGAGTGCGCGTATGTGATGATTGTTATATCGTTTTTCCAATAACTCAGTGGTCGTTGTGCATTGATAGCGATAATAAATAGGAAGAAAAACTTTAGCCAAGATGACCAGACCGAAGACCGCGGCAAACTCCCACCACGCGAGTAAAGCCATTTGGTTGCCATTCATGCCCACCAACTGGTCGGTACTCAAGTTGGTTAGGGTGATTGAACCTGCAACGAAAATCCAAGTCAGCCCCCCACCCGCGAGAAAAACCTCTTTATTTTTCTCTTCATGGGTACGCTCATGAGCGCTGGCCCGTTCATTCAAAATAGCCTGACGGCACTTCCGATACGTTAAAAAGCCAATTAGGCCTGTGACGAACACAAAAATTGCGACTTGCAAGGTCTGCAGTGGCATAGGTTTCCTCCGATATTATATTAGATGGTTTCTTGCAGGACCCTAGAAAGGTTTAACTTTACCATTTCAGTCATACCACAGACCAAATAATCATATAAATAATATCAATAAGTGTTCGCTAGCGCCAGTGTTTATTAGCTCGCATTAGGCTGCAGCTATCTCGCGATCTAATGATGCGGCCAGCGAATCTGCCATCTCAAGTGAGCGCCTTAAGTCCAACAAATACCCTTTTTCTTGAGCCGATGCAGAGTCATCAATAATTAATCGAGTAGCAACGTAGACTTCCGATGCCATGGCCTCACCTTGGACCAACTCTCCCAGCCCATCGGCGGTAAGCGGGGATTCGAGTATCGTCTCTATTTCATGGGCCAGTGAATCCGGTAAATGCATCTCAATAAGCTCGCGTCTTATTAGACTGACTTCCTGATCGTCTAAGTGCCCATCAGCATAAGAAGCCGCGACTAATGCTTTTAAGATAATCAAGCTGTGTTGCTCAGAGGCGTATAAACTAAGTGGTGCTGGCTCTGAAGTGTTCTGATCAGACGCCAGCGGGTCACCGCTAGACTTCCAGTTTTTATAGCCCTTATAGGCCACCGTTCCTAAAGCCGCTAGGCTGCCTAATTTGAGCGCCGTGCCAGTGAGGTTTCGGCCGGTTTTAGTGCCGAATAAACCGACCAGTACGGCTGAAGCAAGCGCGCCTTTTTTCATACCATCAAGCATGGCGTCTCGCTCTGAACCGCTCTCTGGAATATTCAATTTTTTCTTAGCGACACTTTGCCCCTCCTCCACATAATCCGATGCCTTCGACAATAAAGCATCAAGAAGTGAACTCAGGCCTTGTTGCAAATTGGTCATGGTAACGTTCCCTCGGTGTTTTTTAGATTTGAGTCATTAATTAAAACACAGACAACGACGTAATTAAAATAACGCCATCGCACCGGGAAATGGAAAATAGAAAATGCATTTAGCGTTTAAAACAACTTCGGTTTGTATTTGATCGCGAAAAAATTTGTTATTTCTCATGATCAAGTCCATTTTAAATACAATAACCTTTTTTCATACTCCTTATGATTGATACTCATAGCAATGAATGATACCTTAGCCCTACTGACTTTAGAGCAAGCTGAATAAAGTCAGGATGACTCTCAACAATTACTCATATAAAAATTAAATGGCTGTTACCTATAATAAAAGCAATGGTATCGCCGGGTAATTCGAGCAATCCTGTTTATCTAAAGCAATAATAAAAATAGCTCAATTTAGATTGTCAGTAAGTTGTTGCATTGGGTTTATCCGTGAGGTGATGTGCCATAACTGAATTAAAACCAAACACAGTGTGCAATAACACAATATAAAAATAATAAATATCGGGACTGGCTTCACGGCCTTCCGAACAATCGAAAAACAATAAAAACTATGCTCGATCGTCTGAAACGGTAACTGATAGACAGTTACCGTTTTTTGTTTGTCTGAATGTTAGCGCCTATAAAAAGGGCCTCTGACTTAATTGATTTTATACTTTCAAGCTATTCTTTTTCAAAAACCGCGATGGACTCAACGTGCGCGGTGTGCGGAAACATATCAATGACACCTGAGTGCGTCATTTTGTAGCCATGTTCATTAACTAAAATACCGGCGTCTCTAGCCAAGGTTGCTGGGCCACACGATACATACACAATCTTACTGGGGTTTAACTTAGGCATCCGTCGAACCATTTCCATTGCCCCAGAGCGAGGTGGGTCAAGTAACACTTTGTCAAAGCTTTGCTCAAGCCAACCACCGTGCGAGTCGGCCGTCATGTCTTCTTTAAACAAATCACCAAAATGAAATTCAACGGTCTCTAATGCATTCAAGGCTTTATTGTGATTTGCCCGATTAACCAGTGCTTGATCTCCCTCTACGCCCACCACCTTATTCGCTCTGCGGGCCAGCGGCAAAGTGAAGTTGCCAACCCCACAAAACAAATCCAACACAGAATCAGATTCTTGAATGTCCAACAAGTCGACAGCCCTACTGACCAATGCGTCGTTAATTGCACCATTAACCTGAATGAAATCGGTTGGCAAAAATTCGACTTTAATATCGAACTCAGCGAATTCATAAAATAACGCTTCAGGTTTCACCGGGTACAACGGATGCACACTCTTCAGGTTTCCAGGTTGCAAAAACACTTGCACGTCATTACGTTTGGCAAACTCAGTTAACAAATCAAGGTCATTTTGCACAAAAGTTTCAAGGTGGCGAACAATCATTACCGTGGCATTATCCGCAACGGAAATTTCAACTTGAGGAATTTTATCGTTACACGATGTTTTTTCTAACGTTTCTCGCAAGTCGGGCAATAAAACAGACACCTCTGGGTACAATACTTCGCACTTTGATGTTGGCTGAATGAAACTGCTATTACGCTCACGAAAACCAACAATCATACCGCCCTTTTTAGGCACAAACTTAGCGCCTAATCGCGCCCGCCTACGGTAGCCCCAATGCTTACTAGTCATGGGTTCAAGCCAATTGTCTGGTTCTACATTGCCAATTTTTTTAAAATTTTCCAACAACTGCTGCTGTTTGTAGTCGATCTGCTTATTGGCATCTAAATGCTGTAACACACAACCACCGCATTGTCCAAACACCTCACAACGAGGCTCAACACGAAACTCAGAAGGTTTAAGCACTTCTATGGTTGAACCAAAAAGATAGCTCTTGCGATGCATTACTGGCACAAACAACACCCGTTCGCCCGGCAGGGCGTAGTCGACAAACACTACCTTGCCCTCAGCATCACGGCCCACACCTCGACCATCATGAGCGATGGATTCAATGTCTATTTCCTGCGGGGTTAAATCCAGTTGTTTGCGTTGACGACGGCGTCTAGCCATAAAGCACCCCAAAATGTAATTAGTTTCGACCTACGAGTCTTTAGTGTCGCGCATTTTAGTGCAAGCTTTGAGCATTAGGTATAAAATTTGATGACATTGTCAGTAAAAAAATAGAACTTGCATTACTTTGCACCACCAGTGACACAACGAAAGACCGTCATTAAAGGCCTAGATCGAAGTTTGACGCCACGACCTAGGCTAAAACATAACACAGGAGCCCCGTCATGCTAACCGTTGCATTAGTTACCTTACTTATCTTGATCCAATACATGTATTTCACCATGCGCGCTGGCATGGCCCGGGGTACAGAAATCAAAGCCCCGGCCACCACGGGTGATGAAGTATTTGAGCGCAAACTGCGCGTTCAACTTAATACACTGGAACAAATGATGGTAACTTTGCCAGCCATGTGGCTCTGCGCGCATTTTTTTCGCGCTGACCTTGCTGCCATTCTTGGAACTGCGTTTATTATCGGACGTTTTATTTACTCCGCTACGTATGTAAAAGCCCCGTCAAAACGCGCAGCCGGTTTTGTAATAGGCTTTCTTGCCAATGTGATACTCATCCTAGCATCACTGTGGGGCGTAGTAAGCCAACTTGTTTAGCCTCTTCTTACGATACATCAAACAGCGGCTTTCAGTAATTTGGAAGCCGTTGCCAAGTCCATATTTTGCGTATCAAGAATAGAAAAGGTGAACTTAAGCCTCACTCCATACTTGCAGAAACTCTTGCAGATGTGGCTCTGCGTTTTGCAACGCAGACTTAACCACCCCGTACTCATGTTCTAACGCCGAGTCTGTCAAATGACCGCGGGTGTGCAACCAATGCAAATAGACCAAATAGGTGTTAAGTGCGTCTGTTTCACAATAGTCTCGAATGGCTTTTATTTCACCCGCTTTGTATTGCTCCCACACCTTAGAGCCGCTCATCCCCATTTTCCCTGGCAACCCAAGTAAGACAGCAATTTCATCCAGTGGCGCGAACGCACGGTTATTATAACCCGCGATCACATCCATCAAATCCGTGTGCCGCATATGGAAACGACCAATGTAATTATTCCATTTAAAATCACGATCATCGTCGCCCAAATCCCAATACCGAGGCGCCTGCACTTTATTAATTAGGCCTCGATAATGCAATACGGGCAAGTCAAAACCGCTGCCATTCCAAGTAACTAATGTTGGCGTGTGTTTGTCTACCCCATCAAAAAAGTTCTGCACTATCTCACGTTCAGGGCTGTCTTCTTTACCGATGGTCCAGACTGAAAACTTATCAGTTTGAGTGTTTCGATAGACCGCTGAAATTGCCACCACTCGTTGTAAGTGTGTGGCAATAAAATCATTGCCGGTTTTTTCCTTTCGTTTGGCAAACATAACTTCGGCCACGTCTGCATCACTAAGCTCAGGGTCTAACTCATAGAGCTTTCTAGCCCCATTAACGTCTGGGATGGTCTCAATATCGAAGGCGAGTACATTCATTAATACACGCCGGTGGATAAATAGCGGTCACCACGATCACAAACGATAGAGACAACGGTTGCCTCTTGTTTTTTACGTTCTAACTCAGCCGCCACTTTCAATGCAATGGCCATGGCCCCACCCGATGATACGCCAGCAAAAACGCCTTCCTCAGTCGCCAAGGCGCGCATGGTCTCTTCGGCCAGTGATTGCTCGACATCCATAATACGGTCAACTCGTTTAGCGTCAAAAATTTTCGGCAAATATTCCACCGGCCAGCGACGAATCCCTGGAATTTGAGACTCACCCTCAGGCTGCACACCGATAATTTCAATGCTCTCGTTTTGTTCTTTTAAGTAACGAGACACCCCCATAATTGTTCCTGTGGTACCCATAGAACTTACAAAATGCGTAACGCTGCCCGCAGTATCACGCCAAATTTCTGGGCCAGTGCTGTGGTAATGGGCATTCCAATTATCATCATTGGAGAATTGGTCAAGCACTCGGCCTTCTCCGTTGTCCTGCATCTGCAAGGCCATGTCCCTTGCTAATTCAATGCCGCCATCAGCTTGCGATACAGAGATAATTTGAGCCCCGAACGCACGCATTGAGGCCCGCCTCTCTTCACTCATATTGTCCGGCATGATCAAGGTCATCTTATAACCTTTCATCGCGGCCGCCATAGCCAATGCAATACCCGTATTACCACTGGTGGCTTCAATCAATGTGTCACCAGGGTTTATTTCACCGCGCTCCTCAGCTTTGTTGATCATATTTAACGCTGGGCGGTCTTTCACTGAACCCGCGGGGTTGTTTCCCTCAAGTTTACCAAGAACAGTGACGTACTCACCTTGCCATAGGCGTTTTAACTTAACCAACGGGGTGTTTCCAACTAAATCTTCTAGATGTAAGTAGGCCAAAATTATTTCTCGCTTTGAATGACGCCACTAGGGGCTGTTGATAATGTCTGTTACGGCTTGCTTTTACTGCGCTTAAATTAAAGCGAGCGGCTAATTAGCCGCTCGCTGAAAAAACACAACCTCTGAAAATATAACGAGGTAAATAAAACGTAATTAGCGCATTAATCGTCGCCAGAAAACGCCATCAAAAACTGAATAACGTACCAGAACATGGTTGCGACCGATGCAAACAACGCTAAAGAAGCGGCCACATGTTGCTCTTCGTTGTAGTGATGAATAATGTTTGACGTGGTGTATAAGACACACCCCCCCATAAACAAAATCATAACCGCTGAGAACCACATGCCTAAACCCGCATCAAACACAATAGAGGCCACAATTAAGCCCATAGCAACAAAACTACCGATTTTCAATGCCGGCGCCAAGAACGAAAAGTCTTTCTTGGTTGTGAATGCCACAAACGTAATGCCGGCCACCAAAGCAGCCGTAATTAACGCGGCATTAGGCAAAACACCGGGTGCAAAAGTGTTTGCCATATAAATCAATGGCAAAAATACGATTGCATCAGCAACCACATAAAGGCCCAAACCCGCGTATTGCATTTCACGCGATGCACCTGAGTGCGCCCACTTATCAGCCAATATACCTACGCCCATGAACAAACCCAACACAATGAGCCAGCTCCACTTACTTGTGGCAAGCACGCTCATGGCAATTTCACCCGCCCCCATATTAATAAGAACGGATTCAAGCAGTGCGAACGCTGCAATCGCGCCCGCTAAATGTGTGTAGGTGCGACGAATGAACCCCGCTCTGGCCTCATCAGGCAGTTGACTGACAACGGTGCCGGAACCGGCATTTAGATAACTCATTTCGAATTCTCCGTGTTTATAAAGTGAGTAGTGTTTAATAATGATCAAATAATAACATGAAGACGATCAATTACTATTCAATATGTTGAATCATTAATTGTAGGTTTAGCCTATCACGATACTCGTTGATATCGAGTTTAAATGCCGCTTGAATGACGCCCGAAGGCAGTTCATCGTGCGCCTCAAGGTAGCCAAAACAAATCGCATCGATTGCCTGCTGTCCATCCACTGGGCGCAACACCAGTTTGGCATGAGTGGCGCCTACTGTGCGAGCCTCCATCACTTCAAACTGGCCGTCAAAGATGGGTTCCGGAAACCCCTGCCCCCAAGGCACGCATTGACGCAATTCATCAGCCAACTCCTCAGTGAAAGCGGAAGCTGGCAAGACACCATCAGTCCATAACACTTGGTCCCAGTCATGACCTCGCGTCATTTCATCAGCCACTTCATTAAGCGCGGCGATTAGTTTTTGCAGTTTCTCTGTTTTCACCGACAGCCCGGCCGCCATTGCGTGCCCACCAAACTTACTGATTAATTGAGGGTGCAGAGCATCGACTCGGGCTAATAAATCACGAACATGCAACCCTTCCACACTGCGAGCGGACCCCTTCCATTCATCGCCACCAGGCGCTAACGCCAATACCGGCCGATTGGTGCGCTCTTTTATTCGAGATGCCACTAAACCCACCACTCCTTGGTGCCAAGATTCATCATAAAGCGCGTAGATCGACGGCATTGTGTCCGAATCAAGCTGCAAACTTTCAACAATCGCTAATGCGTCTTGTTGCATCGATTGTTCGACCTGTTTGCGCTCTTTATTCAAGTTATCGAGTTGCAACGCTAAAGCCAGAGCTTCATCATTATCGTCACAAAGCAAGCATTCAATGCCGACCGACATATCATCAAGTCGACCAGCTGCATTCAACCGAGGCCCCACCGCAAACCCAAGATCAGCGGAGGCTAAACGCAATGGATTACGGTTACCAACGGTCAGCAACGCATTAATGCCAGGGCAGGCCAGGCCTTGCCTAATACGCTGCATGCCCTGTTGAACCAAAATGCGATTATTACGGTCCAAGGGCACTACGTCGGCCACGGTGCCCAACGCCACCAAGTCCAAAAACTGCGACATATTGGGTTCTTGCATTCCATTTTGGGCGAACCAATCCAAACGCCGCAACTGGGCTCGCAGGGCAAGCATCACATAAAAAATCACTCCTACACCGGCCAAGTTTTTACTGGCAAAGCGATCTTCAGGCAGATTCGGGTTTACAATCACATCAGCACTGGGGATTGCTTCGCCTGGCAGATGATGATCGGTAATTAGCACAGACATCCCCAATGCTTGCGCGGCATGCACGCCATCAACGCTACTAATACCGTTGTCGACGGTAATAATTACGTCCGGTTGACGCATTGCAGCCACACCCACAATCTCAGGTGACAAGCCATAACCGTATTCAAAACGGTTCGGCACTAAGTAGCTGACGTTGTCTAAACCGAAAGCACGCAAACACCTAATGGCTAAGGCGCTACTGGTAGCCCCATCGGCATCAAAATCCCCCACAATCACCACATTAGCACCAGCGATCACCGCATCAGCCAATAATTCCGCTGCCTCGCCTATGTGACTCAAACCCTGTGGTGGCAAAAGATGCTTTAAACCCAGATCCAAATCATTTGGAGCCGTCACACCTCGAGCGGCCAGCACCCTCTTCAGCACCGGGCTGACACCGTTTAAATTAGATTGAGAAGCATCGAATGATGCAAGGCGAGGCTTGATTTGAATGCTGGTCACGCTATAGTCGAAGGTTAAATAAGCATTGTAGAATTATGGAGCAATCACACTTAATAATGAAATGGTTTTGTCGCATTACCTTAATCGGGTTAACCATGGCAATAGGGTACGTGGTAATACAACCGAGTTACAATTTTGCTCACTGGGTACCCCATCACAGTTTACGAGCGGCGGGCATTAGCTATGAAAATTTATTATGGGCAGAACAAAACGCGGACATTGCGTTGCACTTCTTAGGCGCAGCTTCTCTAACGGCTCTTTTATACGGCTCGGCACTGCCCTTATTAAAAAATTATAAAGTAGCTCCATTGATTCTGGTTTGTTTAGCGTGCTTAGCCGCCGAGTTCGCACAACAGATAATAGGCAGAGGTATGGAAACCCGTGATTTACTACTCGGCATTTGTGGTAGTTTCATGGCATACTCAGTAGTCCAGAAAAGAAACTAGACTTTCATTAGATTCAATCAAAAACCTCTTCAGTTAATAGCCAATATGGCCATTAACTTATCAGAAACACCAATGCAAATAGTCGCTTCTCGTGAAGCAGGCGTCATTGAAGGCGGTCTGTGTGAGGTGGTTTTGATTAAGATAATTGTCGACTGCAACCAAAACGCCGATTGCTTTGCGTTGGTATAGCAATCATAAACAGTGACAATTAAACACAAAGGCGCGCTTTACATAAAATAGCGCACTTTATTGAAATGCAG
This sequence comes from uncultured Arenicella sp., assembly GCA_937974565.1. Classification (GTDB taxonomy): domain Bacteria; phylum Pseudomonadota; class Gammaproteobacteria; order Arenicellales; family Arenicellaceae; genus Arenicella. The sequence continues at coordinate 15,367 of CALJWL010000016.1, read as the reverse complement.
TTTTTAAATAATAACTAATCAGTAAACAACATAACGTTTACGAAGAGCCGATTGCTTTTATTATCCACCGGTTACCTAGATTGTGCCCATAACGATAATGAAACCATCTGCTCGCAGGGTAAGTTTTAGACAAAGGTAAGACCCCTTGAATACTAAAAACCAAATAATTACGCCAGACGGCATTACCACTAGCTTGTTTGCTGACGTCGAACGCAGAGCCAACAACCTATCACTTAACGGCAACAAACACCCCTTCAAATGGCATCAAAAGATTGATGGGTTGATTCCTGTTAAACAAGTTGAACAGATCCGCCAACGTCTTAAAAAATTGGCGGTTGACGACTATGTAGCCCAAGTGCTTGATGGCGCCGAATCGGCCACTCGCCCTGATGCAAAGTCTGTGGTAAGCAAACTTCGCGGCAAAATACACAGCGAATTTGAGTTAGGGCCACTTTACAGCGTAGAACTTTCACTAGAGTACAACAATGAAACTCGTCGCTTGGCTTTTATCGTGCAAAACCGTAATGTGGCTAACGGCGTATGGAGCCCAGAGCATCATTTGGAAGCCTGTCGACTTGCCACCGAATATTCTGCTCGCGCCGTGCCCATCATCACATTCATGGACACGCCTGGTGCAGATGCTGGTACAGAGGCAAATGCCGCTAATCAAGCGCACACGATTTCGCGATTAATCGCCGTAATGGCGGCCGTCAAAGTGCCCACCCTCGGCATTATCTTTGGACTCGGTTATTCAGGTGGCGCCATTCCATTGGCAACGACCAACTTACTGCTTTCCGTTAAAGATGCGGCCTTTAACACCATTCAACCCAAGGGCCTAGCTAACATCGCACGTCAATACAACTTGTCTTGGCAAGAAAGTGCGCGTTACGTTGGGGTTTCACCGTCTGAGCTTTATCGTAGTGGCGCCATTGACGGCGTCATTGATTGGACTCCGCAAGCAAAGTCTGAGGACACCGCCAATTTGGTGGCTGCTATCTTTACTGGCATTCAAGAAATAGAAGTGGATGCCAAAAGAGAAGTCTTAGAAAACCCATTAGTGGCGGCAGACTATGTGAATAACGTCCGCACGGAGAAACTGCACAAGCAAGCGTTTAGTGACTTACAAAAAGCCGCCCACTTTGAACTCTACGGCGAACTAAGTGAATTCCCAAGTGTGTACTCTCACGCAATGCAATATCTGCGGTCACTGTCTATGCGTTGCCGTATTCATTCTGAAACAGTGGAAACCTACGGGCGTTTAGCAGAAGAAGAGATACCAACAGGCGATTTGGATACTCGAAATCAACAAATGCGTAAGGTGGCGTTCAGTCGATGGTTATCTGACCCTGAGAAGCTGGTCTACAACGATCAACTTTCAAAGGCTTGGAGCAATCTTCGCCAAAAGCACGAAGAATTAAGCAACGACAGAAGTAAAATCACCGCACTTATTTTGGGTGACCCGCGCACGAATTATCGCAGTGCCCAAAAAAATTATTGTTTTGTATTATGCTTGTATTTATACAATCGCTGGAAGTCCGATGCGTCATTCAACTTCATCGAGATGAACTCTAAGCTTGATGACATCGATAAAGACAGCCCGAGTTTTATAGACAAAAACGAGTCTGACTTAACATTATTGGATACGTTGATTGAACCCAGCCTGAAAGAGGTCATGCAAGACCAGTTTCGCGACATTTTAGTGTTCGATGCGCTGTATAACAATATTGTTGATAACTTTGGCGAAATTGCTGAAGAGTCGCAGGCTTTTCAGTCTCTATCGCAAGACACTCTAAAACGAATACTAGATACATCGCTTGAAAAAGTGGCCAACAGTGTTGGCGGTTCAATGAACAACAACGTGGTCGACAGTGATATTAAGTCCGAATTCGCAAAGTGGTTAAATCATTTTGTGAAGTACGATCAACGTGGCGCGTTTTTATCCGATGTGGAAGAATGGAAACGCGTTAACTTTCCAAGAATGTCGGATTCTTTATTGGTACTGATTACGTACTTTTTCGAAACTCTGGTTCCCAGATTCATAGACTCACAAATGAGTGGAAAAAGTTACAATGGTCAAATTAACCCGTGGCGTATTGGCAAGCGTAAAGATTTTTGGAATCAATTAGATATTGCCTATAAGGACCTATTGATTCAACGTGTATTGACATCTTATAAACGACAAAAACTGGCCACCGTAGACGCATTTAAAACAACGTTATTTGCCGATTTCACAGAAACCAACGCCAATAAAATGACAGCCAACCCAGTACAGTTTCCTGGATTTAGGCAGTCAATCGAAAAATCACTTAACAACAACATCACTCCTTGCGGTGTGGTTACTGGCATTGGCGAACTCAAACTTGAAGGCGGAAAAACAGCCAAAGTCGGCGCGTTGATTTCAAACGTTGCGTTTCAAGCCGGTGCCTTTGATATGGCAGGCGCTGAAAAGCTCTGCAGCCTATTAATTGACTGCGCAGATCAAGGCTTGCCGATTGTGTGTTTTGTGTCCTCTGGAGGCATGCAAACCAAAGAAGGCCCTAGTTCATTGTTCTCAATGGCAATCGTAAATGACCGCATTACCAACTTTATAGCCGAAACCGGTTTACCGATTGTTGTTTTTGGCTTCGGTGACTGCACCGGCGGCTCACAAGCCAGCTTCGTGACTCACCCTTTGGTTCATACTTATTATTTTAGCGGCACAGACATGCCGTTTGCCGGTCGTGTGGTTGTTCCCTCATTCCTACCTTCAATGGCGACCACTTCTAATTATTTGGTGAACACCCCAGGCGCTATGCAAGGCTTGGTGGCACACCCGTTTGCCGAAGGCCTTGACGACAAACTGCGTGAAGTAGACCCAAATATCAGTCTACCGGAACAAACCATAGGCGAAGTGGTGGATAAAGTAATTTCGGGCATCGCCAGTGTTGAAGAGACCGACCGTAAACACAAGATATATCGAGCCATTGATCGCATGGGCAAGATAGACACCGTATTGATCCATGCCCGCGGCTGCACCGCGGTTAAATTAATTCGCGTGGCGCAAGCCCAAGGTCATAAGGTATTACTTGTGCAGTCCGACCCTGACATGGGCTCGGTCGCGTGCGATATGCTCACCGAGCAGGATGAAGTGGTTTGTCTTGGTGGGCAAACGCCTGGCGAGAGCTACCTAAATGGCTTATCAGTGGTTACCATTGCAAAAAACCGAGGCGTTACAGCGTTGCATCCTGGGATTGGCTTCTTATCTGAAAATGCGGGTTTCGCTCGCCTGTGTCGTGCCAATGGGTTGAATTTTGTGGGCCCCAAAGCCAGCAGCATGGACACCATGGGCAACAAGTCAAACGCCATCAACACAGCCATGGAAAATAAGGTGCCCGTAGTGCCGGGCTCGCACGGCATTTTAACCAGCGCGGAGGCCACGGCGAAAGTGGCCGACGAAATAGGTTATCCGGTATTGCTGAAAGCGGTGCATGGCGGTGGCGGTAAAGGCATTAAAGTGGTTCGCAGCGCAACGGAAATCAAAGACGCCTTCAACAATGTTTACAGCGAAGCACGCAGTGCCTTTGGTAATGGCGATCTCTATCTTGAAAAGTTTGTCGAGTCGATGCGCCATATCGAGGTGCAAATTCTGCGCGATGCCCATGAAAACACTCGCATTCTTGGCTTGCGTGATTGCACAGTACAACGAAACAATCAAAAAGTACTCGAAGAATCCGGCTCTACCATGCTGCCCAAAAAGCTCGAGAAGCAAGCGTATGAGTGTGCAGAACGCTTAGCCAACGCGGTTGACTATTTCGGTGCGGGGACGGTTGAGTTTATTTATGACCTAAAATCAGACGCCATCTATTTTATGGAAATGAACACCCGCCTGCAGGTTGAACACCCGGTAACCGAATGGACATCAGGCGTGAATATTGTCGGTAAGCAATATGAAATTGCCGAAGGCGGCTCCATCGCCGACATCAAACCAAAAAGCAAAGGTTTCTCGATTGAGGCTCGTATTACTGCCGAGAAAGCGAGGCTGGATACCGATGGAACCATCGATTTCTTACCAACGCCTGGTTTGGTAACCGAGTGCCAATTCCCAGAAGGCAATCATATTGAAGTCATTGCATCCGTGGCAGAAGGTAAAACCATCTCACCTTTTTACGACAGCATGATTGCGCAATTGATTGTTTATGGCAAAGATCGTAAAGACGCGATTAAGAAGTTAATTGCCGCCTTGGATCAGACCACAATCAAAGGCGTGTGTACCAATATCTCTTTACTCAAGCGAATTCTTAACGATAAAACCTTCGTCAAAGGTGAGTATGACACGGGGTATCTGCCCTCATTTTTAGACACTCTCGATAAGGATGAGGTGGTCGAAGAAATGGCCTACACCGGCGTAGAAAAAAACGACAGCGATTTGGCAAGCCTGAAGATTGCAGGCACCGAAGAGATTAAAGTTATCTCACCGATGACTGGCATCTATTATTCAACGCCAACACCAAGCGAGCCAAATTTCGTTGAGGTGGGCGATAAAGTAAACCTCAGCCAAACGTTGTGTCAGGTTGAAGCAATGAAACTGTTTACGCACATTTCATTGTCCAGTGTTCCAGGTTCTGGCGAGGTGTTCACCGCCGAGAACAGTTACGAAGTGATTCGCATCAATCAGGCAAACGGCGCTCAAGTTAATGCGGGTGACTTATTGTTTGTTGTTAAACCTATATAGGCAAAGACTGAATAGGCAAGACCGAGAACGTGCGCCTCAAAGCCTTATTCACATTGGGGCGCTATACTTAATAAAACAATGGGTAATTAATGATACAAAACTGCCTTAACAACTACTCTGAGATACAGCACTTAAGTCGAAAACAACAAGAAGCCGCAATACAACAAGCCAAGTATGAGGCCTATACCACCTTGAACTTAGGCACGAGGGGCATTCTGTTTCTTATTGTAAGCTTGGCCTTAGCGGCTCTATCAGCACTGGTGTTGCCTCGGTTTATATCCATGACATTCGCGCTGCTAGGAAGCATTGCGGTCTTCATAGTGAGCTATCACGCCTTAGCAAGGTCCATCACAAGCAAGGGCTTAAAAAGCCTTATGGCTCGCCAAGCCATTCGCCCGTCAGGGTATCCGCACTGATTGATCCGTCCATCGACTCTCACTGATCGCCAATTCAACAAACCCGTTGCACTGATGTATGATTTAATCATTTTCGACTGTGATGGCGTGCTGGTTGATAGCGAGCGCGTTGCCAACCAAGCATTCGCAAAACTATTACATCAAGAGTTTGAATTCGATTTGTCACTGGCGCACATGTTTGAGACCTTTGTCGGCCACTCTTCCGAGTAATGTCTAACCATCATCGAAGCCTTGGTTAACCGAAAAGTACCAAAGAGTTTCATAAGCACATATCAAAACACGATCAATCAAGCGCTATCAAAATCCGTTCGGGCTGTAAAAGGAATTGATGCCGTTTTACAACAATTGGAGGTGCCATTTTGTGTTGCGTCCAGCGGGTCGCATGAGAAGATGCGGCTCACGCTAGGTAAAACGGGGTTGCTGCCCTTCTTTGAAGGCAAGATAAACAGCACAGCGATGTGCCGAATGACAAACCGTCTCCGGACATGTATATTCATGCCGCTAAACGCATGAATGTACATAACCCTAAGCGCTGTTTGGTAATAGAAGACAGCCCTTTAGGCGTGCAAGGCGAGGTGGAGCCGGAATGACGGTATTCGGTTACAGTGAATTGAACAAAACAGTGAATTGAACAAAAAGGAAACACTCATTGCCGCCGGAGCGCACCGAACATTTAATGACATGACCGCACTTATCCCAATGCTCACCCCTTAAGGATCAAGCAAAAGGATCAAGCAATTTTCATTACCAGCAAGCCAAGCCCTAAAGGTCAATACTGCAAATTACGCCTTCTGTTTGCTTGCCAATACCAGCAGACCCGCGGCAATGCCTAAGTTTTTGATGAAGTTTTGCAACTCATGCCCATACTCGGGTTGGCCTTGTAGAGTCCAAAAATTGTGAATGAAAACATTAATCAAAACCGTCAAACCAAATAGAACCAATGCGCTTAACCTGAGTTGTTTGCCAACAATCAACATCAAACCCAGCCCCACTTGAATAAGGATGGTTAGCGGTAACAGCACGGCGGCCAATGGCACGCCTTTGGTCTGCATCAACTCAAGCGTGCCTGAAAATTGTGCGACCTTCATCAACCCAGGCAGCAGAAAATAAACGCCCAGCAGGGTTCGCCCAACCGCAAAATAAACATCGTCGTACTTTTTTAAAATGCCGTTCATTATTGTGTCACCGTTTGTGAGCCTTGATAGCCTTCAAGCACATCGACAGGCACATTATCACCCACCGAATAGCTCAGAATTTTACTTAAGTGCGTCACTGGCATGCCCGTTTCATCACGCCAATGATTAAAGGCACTTTGAATGTTTTTAAGATCGCGCTGGCTGGTTGCTTTTTCATTGGTTTCAACCCCATTGGCCATCAATGCTGAAATCACATCGCCCGTCAATATGAAACTGTCTTTACCGGAAAAACGTAAAAACCATTGCGCTGTTTTACCACCAAGTCTCGCGCCATTTTTATGCAAAAACTTCATCAACCCCACCTGATCGTCGACAGGCCATTGCGCAAAAAATTGCCCGAAGCTGCCATGGTCAGCCGCCACCTCATCAACCATTACAGCGTTCTGGAACACGGTTTCAATCTTCTGCCAATTTCGAATAATTCTTGTGTCTTCAAGATAGCTTTCCCACTCTTCAGGCGACTTGGTCAATAGCGTTCCAAGGTCAAACCCATGAAACGCGTCTTCAAAGCCTGGCCATTTAGCCGTGATCACTCGCCAATGAAAGCCTGCATTAAACACGCAACGCGTAATTTGCGCCAAATAACGCTCATCCGCCACGGCCGCCAGTTGCTTCTCAGTGGCTGGTGTGGCCAGCAGGCGACGCAATTGAGCTTTGCCGCCTTTTCGCTTTATTGCTTGCTCTTCTATCAATTTAAATTTTTTCATTACACCAATGCGGATACTCCGTGCCTCATTCAATGCCAACATCCATAAAAATACGACCGGCTTGCACCAGACTGCGAAACCTTTTGATTTAACCGATGTTACCGCTAGTGGGGCTTTTAAGTTATCCAATCAAGTTTAGCAGTTCAGTCGTTGCTCATTAAAGTTTATCGTGCTTGGGCCGCTCAATTAAACCTCGTTTAAAGCTCAACCAAGCCTAAATTCGATTAAATCAACGCTCCCCACCAGCCCGATGTTAACAAAGTTAATCAAACGCCATACGACACTCCATAATGAAAGCCACTTGCTATGTTTTGTTTTCGCATTAAACTACGCGCATGATTCAATTCGACAACCTCAGCATTCGTCGCGGCGAGACCTTATTGTTTGATAAGGCCAGCTGCCAAATACACCCAGGTCAAAAAGTCGGCCTCACAGGTGCAAACGGCTGTGGTAAGTCGAGTTTGTTCGCAATGTTACGCAATGAACTGGTAATCGATAAGGGCGATGTAAAAATACCCAGAGACTGGGTGATGGCGCATGTGGCACAAGAAGCTCCCGCTAACGAAAGGGCGGCCATAGAACACGTATTAGACGGCGATGAGGAGTGGCGCGAATTAGATAAAAAAATCCTTGATACGGACCACCCTCGTTTTCTAAAGTTTCAAAGCCGTTACGAAGAAATTGATGGGTATACTGCCCACAGCCGTGCCGCTCAATTGCTCAGCGGCCTGGGCTTCAAAAACGACGATATAGATAAACCCGCCAAAGAGTTCTCGGGTGGTTGGCGAGTTCGGCTTAACGTTGCTAAGGCGCTTATGTGTCGGTCTGATCTTTTATTACTGGATGAGCCAACCAATCACCTGGATCTGGATGCTGTACTGTGGTTAGAACGCTGGTTGAAAAGCTACTCAGGCACGCTGATTCTGATTGCTCATGATCGTGACTTTTTAGATGCGCTCACCACCCACACTTTGCACATCGAAAACCAAAAAGCACAACTCTTCAAAGGGAATTACTCGGCCTTTGAACGCATTCGGGCAGATCAACTCGCGAACCAGCAATCCGCGTATGAAAAACAGCAACGTGAAATCGCTCATATGCAAGACTTTGTGCGACGTTTCCGGGCAAAGGCGACCAAGGCCACTCAAGCCCAAAGTCGCTTGAAAGCATTGGAAAAAATGGAACGCATTGCACCGGCTCATGTGGACTCGCCGTTTGATTTTTCGATTCCAACCCCAGAGAAGAACCCTAGTCCTCTGTTGAGCCTACACAACGCGAATGTTGGTTATGACGGCTTTAATATCGTGGAAGGCATTGAATTCGCAATGACACCGGGCGATAGAGTGGGCTTGATTGGCCCCAATGGCGCAGGAAAATCCACCGTCATTAAGATGTTGGCTGGCGAATTAAAATTGACGGGTGGTAATTACCACCGCTCTAAAGAGATCAATATTGGCTACTTCGCTCAACACCAAATCGAAAAGTTGCAAATGGAACACACGCCAATGGAACATATGGCGATTTTGGATAAAGAGTGCAATAACGCGCAAGCCACTGACAATCAACTGCGTCGCTACTTAGGCAGCTTTGGTTTTACTGGCACTAAGGCCACCAGCAAAGTTGGTCCGTTCTCCGGTGGTGAAAAGTCACGTTTAGCCCTTGCTTTATTATGCTATCAACGGCCCAATTTATTGTTATTAGACGAACCCACCAATCATCTAGATTTAGAAATGCGCCAAGCGCTCGCGGTTGCATTGCAGGAATATTCAGGGGCCGTGGTGTTGGTGTCTCACGATCGCCATTTACTTAAAGTTAACTCAGACAAACTCATATTGGTTGCCAATGGCCGAGCCTCTGAATTTCAAGGCAGCGTTGACGACTACCCAAAATGGCTGGCTGAACATAAACGCGGTGAAATCGTAACGGATTTTTCAAGTAAGCAAGAAGAGGACAAACCTAAGAACACCGCCAGTGCGAAAAAAGAGCAAAAGCGCTTGGACGCTGAACGCCGAAAGCAGTTACAACCGATAACCAGTCGCATCAAACGTGCTGAACGGGTCATGGAAAAACTCGGCGATCAGAAAGCCGAAATAGAAAAACACTTGTCTGATAGTGATCTGTACACCGACGAACATAAAGACAAGCTCAAACAACTGCTCGCCGACCAAGCCTACCTACAAAAAGAGTTGGATGAGGCCGAAGCTCAATGGCTAAACGCCAGTGAAGAGTACGAGGAAACGGCAAATTCATTGTTGGATGACTAGAAACGTTAGGAGCCCGTTCTAATTAAGTTCGTCAAATTCAAATAAATCATCAACTTTATCAAAGTGCGCATCCACACTTGACGCTTGGCGAAAAAGCAAAAAATCGGGTAACGCAACCAGCTTTTTATCACTGTAAGAACTCCAACGTTGATGTTCTTTTAAAAACAATGAATTACTGTGGATACTCAATAACATTGTAGAAACCAATAGAATTGACCAAACCCAGCGCCCCAAAGAGCCCAGATTTGAGGCAACAGAGAGCGTGCCAAATAAAAATATTATGGCAGCAACGCTGCTTAGAGCGTAACTGAATATTTGACTTGCGAGCATTGAGTGCGTATTGAAATGCACTATTGTCGAAACGGCAAATATCAACGCCAGGATAATGTAAAACGCACAGCACAATAACCAGTGAATCTTCATATTAGACTCAGCTCGCAATAACTTTCCCATTGAGCCAAATAAAACAACCCAAACAAAGAATGATAAGGCCAACCCTAACACCACTGTGGCTCCATCTCTAAACTGATATTCTTTGACGCTGCCTAACCAGGATTCGGTCAATGCAATCACAATGGTTAAAAACGTCAACGCCAATATAGACCCAATAGACACCGAGCGCAGCTTGGGGCTAAACCATGCGGAGCGCTCAAGCGCTGGCGCCACAGGGCGATTTGCATCGTGAATAGTGATCGACGTATCACCGATACGGATAACTTGGTTCAGCTCACAATACTGCACACCACCGCACACTGCTTGCCCGTTAACTTCACTGCCGTTAAGCGTGTTGTTATCAGCAACACTGAAGCGGTTTTGTTCGGGCATTGTGATCGATAGGTGATTGGCATCGACATATTGGTCTTGCACGATAATCGTATTGTTCCAAGCTCTGCCAATATTTATCGTTTGATTTGGCCTAATACTGACCCGTTCAACGTGTCGTTGGTTTTTCCCTTGTACTTCGAACACCAATTCATTGGGCTGAGTATCTAACACGTCTGGGGCGGCATGAGATTCATTCATGACTAGAGGCCTCCACAAACTTTCTATTCAACGCGGCAATTTGATCTTTCTCTGCTCCAGCAATGGATAAATGCGTCACTAACGACGACTCGCCACTGATTCTTTCAACCAGTAAGAGGGAGTCATACAAACCCGATAAACGTTTATAAGCTCGCACACACGTGGTTACACGTCGGTAACCGTTTTTCGCATCGCGGTCGACAAAGTCGTTGTGGCATTGATAATTCGTGGAGTGATCAAAGTTAGAATCATTATCCGCCCCCATCCCGCTTTCAATGCTCGCCAAAAATTGAGTCGAAGACAGTTTTATTGATGTTCGTTTCTCGAATGAGTAGTTAATTTGCCCTGTACTCAAACTGTTGTCCAAGTATATATAATTCGCCGAGCGGCACGACTTACTAACCCAGTCTATGGAGCGCCGGTTCCGATCTTCATTAGTGTCACCCCAACACTGAAAATCATTGCGCAATTCACCAAACAGCGACTCACCAGCAAACGTTTCCGATGACCAATCAATATCGATCAATGGTTGTATGCGATCTCGTTGCCATGCTTTCAACTGTGCAGCTATGGCGTCAGAATAACTATCTGATGTCAAATTACGTGGCGACTGCGCTAATTTTTTCACCTTACTTGCAGGAATCAAAAAACTGAGCGCCGCGCCCGCGGTAGCCACATTCACCCCCACAACGTGGCCCAGCTCATTAACCGCTGGGCCACCACTCATTCCTGGATTCAAACTGCCGGAGAATAAAATCTGTTCATTGTAACTGTGTTCAACCATGCCGTTATTCGGCCCGGGCACCATTGTCACTCCATAGTCTCGCGGATTACCTAAGGCATACACAACCTGTCCTTTTTTCATGGGCACGCTGTTTAACTTGAAAAAGCCACTTTGCGCTTTATCAAGTCGCAAAACAGCCAAATCATTCACCACGTCAAAGTCAAGTAACTCAAGCCGCCCCTGATCACCACGAAAAGACTGATACTCAATGTGATGTGTCTCTGGGTGCTGCACATAAGAAGACACTACGTGATAATTAGTAATTAATAATCCATCGCTTGATACTTGGAAGCCCGAACCAATGGAAGATTTACTTGCAGCTTGAGGCGACACCACGCGAATTTGATAAACTAAATCGTAATAACTGGAAAAATCTTCTTCGGCCACAGCAATGGGGGCAACTATTAGCGAAAAACAAACACAAGCCAACACACTTGCGTGTGCGGCAAGCGATGCCAGTGTCGGCACGCGCCATTGCACGACCATAAATCGGAAATTCATTAGATAATAACGCTCCTTTAACTTCGCGCCTAATTCTCGCAACCCAAGAAAGTTTTGTGTGTACGGCCTGAGAATACCATCAATGTTGTTGGAGGGCCTCTGATTAATTATAAATCTAAATTGAATTTTCAAAAAAGACCGAACCGTGATAATAAAACAACCAATCAGCACTCCCCATTGTTATCTGAAGATGGCTTCAAACGACGGTTTCATGCGATGCTTATAGGTCTAAGATAATGGGTAAATGTGGCAAACTTGAACGCTCTGACAATATGAAACACTTAGTATTTGGTACGGGTTTAATCGGCGGCTTCATCGCCGGTGGGCTAATTGAAGCTGGCTTTGAAACGCAACTGCTGGGGCGTGAAAAACACCAACAAGCCATGTGCAAAGGGTTGGTCATTTCAGACCTAAACGGGCACTCAAAAAATCTGCCCGCCCCATCCTTTTTAACATTACGTGACGGCTCAAACGCAAATGAAACATCAACATTTGACATTGTCTGGCTTGCAGTAAAGGCCACAGCGGTAGAGCGTTGTCTAACGCAACTTGAACAACTAATCACCCCAGCGACCATTATTATTTGTTGCCAAAACGGGTTTGGCAGTGATTGCTTACTTAGATCGACATTTCCTAAAAACACCGTGCTGAGCGCAGTCGTCGGCTTCAACGTTGCGGAGAAATCAGGGTCGCACTTGCACCGCTCAACGGACGGATCATTAGTATTAGAGTCACACGCAAAGCTCAATGACATCTTTTTGACGCTTAATACCGATACTATGCCCACTCATATTGTTAATGATATTGAGGCTCAGCGATGGGCTAAATTACAGCTTAATCTTGCGAATCCGGTTAATGCGTTAGCGGACATTCCCACCAAAGCCATGGTCGAAGACCCAGAATACCGAAAAGTCATTGTTGCGCTGATGAAAGAGTTACTTGAGGTTACAAAAGCAAAGGGCATTGAGTTGCCCAAATTAACCCCCTTGCCTGCACGGTTCCTTCCGAAAATAATGAGCCTGCCAAATTGGTTATACTTGATATTGGCGCAGAAAACGTTGGCGATTGACCCAACAGCCAGAGTTTCAATGTGGTGGGACCTCAGCCAAGATAAACCTTCTGAGATAAACTACCTTAACCAAGCCGTGGTGGATGAAGGTAAAAAATGGAAGGTTGCCTGCCCTTACAATGAGCGCATTGTGCAACTGATCTATGAGGTCGAACAAGGTACGCTGACGCTGGGCCTCAGTGGAATAGAGTTGCAAAAAAGGTTAGGCATCATATGAGCGCTTCAAACAAAGTATCTGACAACAAAATGCCGAAACACATCGTAATTATTGGTGCCGGCAATTTGGGCACCAGTTTGGCGCACGCTTGGTCGAACAACGGCATGCACGTCACGCTGACCAACAAAGACCAAGAGTCTCAACGTCGAGCCCTAACTCAAAACCCAGATCAAGCCTCACAGAGCGTAGACTGTGTATTACTAACAGTGCAAGACAGCAACATCAAAGCGGCCTGTGACGCCATCAGCCCTTGGTTGCCAACAGATGCCATCGTGTGTCATTGCTCTGGAGCGCTGGGCACCGATGTACTTAAATCGGCCGAACAGGCAGGCTGCCGAATAGCGTCAGTTCATCCGCTTAATACTTTCCCGAGTATCGAGTCCGGCAAAGCATTGCTTGCCAACACATCTCATCAATCTTATTGTTTTATCAGTGCCGATGACAACACATCCGAACCTCTTGGCACCTTGTTTTCCAAAATAGGTTTTGTGCCTGCCAAGTTAGACGCAAAAAATAAAGTGGCCTATCACGCCGCGTGTGTCTTTGCGTCTAACTACCTAACCTCGTTAACCGAAGCCAGTTTGCTTGTTGCTGAGGAAGCGGGTCTTGATCGCGACCTATACATCAAAGCGATTCAACCATTAATGCTAACCACACTGAACAATATTGCTAATAACGGCACAACGGCCTCGTTAAGCGGCCCAATTGCCAGAGGTGACCTAGACACAATCACCCAACACCTAAACGCGCTTTCTAACACGCCTCAGCAGGTGCAAGATGCCTACCTGATACTCGGCCAACAAGCCGTGCAACTCGCGGCTCAACAGGGCAATGTGAGTGAAAGCGATTTAACCTTACTTATGGAAACCCTATCATGATAAAACTGCATGGATTTGGCCCAGCCTTTAATCTCATTGACCCTAGCCCATTCGTTACCAAGATCGACTTAATCATGTTAGCTCAAGGTATTGATTTCGAAAGAGTTAACGATATGAGCAGCCTACAAAAAGCACCGAAAAATAAGCTACCCTTCATCGACGATAATGGCACAATTATTTGCGACAGTGTTTTTATTATTGATCATTTAATTGCAAAACATGGCTTGAGCCTTGACGACTGGATGAGCGCAGAACAAGCCGCTACTGCGCAGCTCTTAGGAAAGTCACTCGATGAAAACCTGTATTGGGCGCTCGTGTATTCGCGCTGGATTAAAGACGATGTATGGCCGCAAATTAAAGCCCAATTCTTCGACCCATTGCCGTTTCCAATTAACAAAATCATTGCTAGGCATGCCCGCAACTCGACTAAAAAGCAATTTATGGGGCACGGCATGGGTAAACACAGCAATGAAGAGATTATTCAAATTGCGCACAAAAGTTGGCGCAGCCTGTCCACGTTGCTTGGGGATAAGCCCTATTTTTTCGGCGATAGGCTGTGTACGTTTGATGCAACGGCCTTCGCTATGCTAAGCGGCTTTACACTGAGCAGCCTGGACACAGAATTAGGCACGCAAGCACAAACCTATCGAAATTTGGTGCGTTTCACAAAACGCATCGCTACGGCTTATTATCCTGAACACGTACAAGTGAGTTAATGTACGACTTTATTCTTAATCACTTTTTCTAACTCAAAAGACTCATTACCCAATAACAACCTTAAATAACATCACAGGAGCCGACCATGTCTCTACGTATTAACGACCAAGCACCGAATTTTACAGCGCAAACCACCCAAGGCGAAATTGAGTTTCACGATTGGATTGGCGACTCTTGGGCCGTTTTATTTTCACACCCAAAAGATTTCACTCCCGTATGCACCACAGAGCTGGGGTATGTGGCCGGCTTAGAAGACGAGTTTGCCAAGCGCAATACCAAAGTCATTGGCCTGAGCATTGACCCAGTTGATAACCACGATGAATGGGCAAAAGACATTGAGGAAACTCAAGGCCACCCAGTCAAATTCCCCATGATCGGAGACACGGACCTTAATGTGGCAAAGCTTTACAGCATGTTTCCCGCTGATGAATCCGGCAGTGCCGAAGGCAGAACAGCGCTGACCAACGCAACGGTTCGCTCGGTGTTCATTATTGGCCCAGATAAAAACATTAAGTTAATGATGACCTACCCAATGACAACGGGTCGCAACTTTAATGAAATTCTGCGAGTCATTGATTCTATGCAATTGACGGCGCAGCATAAAGTAGCAACCCCGGCAAACTGGGAAGACGGCGATGACGTGATCATCGTTCCAGCCGTCAGCGATGAAGAGGCTAAAGTGAAATACCCCGATGGGTTTGAGACTCTCAAGCCTTATTTGCGTGTTGTGAAGCAACCTAAAGGGCCTCTGGTTTAGCTGATTTGACTTTGGCAGCTTTTTACGTTACCCAACTTAAGGCTTTTCCAATCAAGGTGAGCCATTCTAATGTAATGACAAATAACCCAAAACGGGTAACGTAAAGCCTCACCTCTAAAGAGTTCAA
>CALJWL010000015.1 GCA_937974565.1 uncultured Arenicella sp. | reverse complement strand
CCACCACTCAATCCTGGAGCATTAGTCTTAGCCCCAGCCGTTGGAACGTTATCAATCTTACTGAAACTGTTAAACGCCAGCTTACCGCCTTTAAGAGCGACTTTCCTAAATGATAAAAAGTCGGTTGCGCCATACGTGGCTCTGCTTGCTGCTTCAGCGGTAATCTCCTTTGCCACAAAAATAGCCAAGGGCACTAAAAATGGTAAATTCCCGTCTGGGTCGGTGTACTTATAAGGATTGTTAAAGGAATATGCGTAGCGGTTAAAGGTTTTGTAATCGTTCTCTTGCACGGGCATCGGGTCAACCCCAGTAAACCGACCCGCATCTGGGTCATACCAACGCCCACCAAAGTAGCTTAAGCCTATCTCCTCATCATAAGGTTTACCTGCATAGCTGATGTTATTATTGCGGTCTTGGCTGGTGTTTTCGAACTCTCGGCCAAAGGGATAATGCTCGACTCGCCATTCAAGATTACCCTCTTCGTCCGTGGCGGCAAACGGCGTTCCGTCTGGGTCGGTGTGAATGTAGGTGACCTTGCTGTATTGCTGAGCTTGTGCCGAAAACGCAAAGAACAGTATGGCAAATGCGATCAATATCTTGTTTGCGATTTTCATGAAGTGTGTCTCTTGTTCTTTACGAAAATTCTTTTAAGGCCCATATTATTTCCTAATAATAATGGGCTGTTAATTTAGCAGTATAACAATTTTACCAGCCAATACTTCTGTTACTCAAGATGGGGGCAGTCATAAACGCCCAACCGTTGCTCTCACGCGCCCCGCTTATAGACAACAGAAATGCACCAAGACATTCTAAAATACAGCTAACACAGTTTGTTCGTTGCAATAAGCTCAAAAGCCGCTCAATTGAGCGGCTTTTGAAGACGGTAGACGGTAACGACTTTATTTGTCTAAATGGATGACTTAATCGCGTCTACGCTGTCTTTGGCGTCGCCGAACAACATACGTGTATTCTCTTTAAAGAACAACGGATTTTCTACGCCAGCGTAGCCTGTCGCCATTGAACGCTTAGAGACGATGACAGTCTTAGCGTTCCAAACTTCCAATACCGGCATGCCAGCAATCGGGCTGTTGGGGTTCTCCAATGCGGCGGGGTTAACAATGTCATTGGCACCAATCACCACCACAACATCAACCTCACCTAAGTCGTCATTGATTTCATCCATCTCCAGCACAATGTCGTATGGCACATTGGCTTCGGCCAGAAGCACGTTCATGTGGCCGGGCATACGGCCCGCTACAGGGTGAATCGCGAACTGCACGTCTATTCCTTTGTCGCGCAACTGCTTAGTCAAATCGCTGACGGCGTGCTGCGCATTGGCCACGGCCATGCCATAGCCCGGCACAATCACAACTTTACTGGCGTCTGTCATCAATTGAGCCACTTCGTCTGCTTGAATAGCAACCGCTTCACCTTGCTCACCTTCTTCTTCACCACCACCGGTCGTGGTACCAAAACCACCCATGATCACTGAGACAAAGTTGCGGTTCATCGCTCGGCACATAATGTAACTTAAGATGGCGCCTGAGCTGCCCACTAAAGCACCAACCACAATCAATAGGTCGTTGGACAACATAAAGCCTGTGGCCGCCGCGGCCCAACCCGAATAGCTGTTCAACATGGAGATCACCACTGGCATGTCTGCGCCACCGATGGCCATCACCATGTGTACGCCGAAAGCAAAGGCCAACAAGGTCATAATGATCAACGGCAAGGTGCCACCATCATGCCCAACGCTTAAAAACCACCAGCCTAGCAAGATCGACAAACCCAACAAACCCAAATTCAACTGATGCCGCATTGGCAGCAACAATGGCTTGCTGCCCATCTTGCCGCTTAATTTACCAAAGGCAACCACCGAGCCAGTGAAGGTGACCGCACCAATCAAAATGCCCAAATACACTTCTACGTTATGGATAGTTGCGGCAGCACCGTATAAATCCAAAGCTGGGTCGAAAAAACTGGCAAAGCCCACCAACACCGCAGCCATGCCCACAAAACTGTGTAAAATCGCCACCATCTCTGGCATTTGCGTCATTTCAACGCGAGCCGCAAGACGCGCGCCAATGCCACCGCCAATAACCATGGCGATGATTAGCCAGCCATAGGCATCGACGCTTTTGTTTAAGATGGTGGCGACAATCGCGATGACCATGCCAATGATGCCGTACCAATTGCCTTTGCGTGATGTTTCTTGGTTGCTTAAGCCAGCCAAGCTCAGAATAAACAGAATAGCGGATGCAATATAGGCCGCTGAAATAGTTCCCATTTCCATAATCTTGCCCCCTTAACCTTTGTTAAACATTTTCAGCATACGCTGAGTGACTAAGAAACCACCCGCGATATTGATTGACGCGATCAGTACCGCAATAAAAGCGAGAAACACCACCAGACCGGATGTCGAGGATATTTGCAGTAGAGCGCCCACCACGATAATCCCCGAAATGGCATTAGTGACACTCATCAGTGGGGTGTGTAAGGCCGGTGTTACAGACCAAATCACTTGGTAGCCGATAAAGCACGCCAACACAAAAACCGTGAAATGACTCATGAACTCGGGCGGAGCCACACTGCCGACACTTAACAAGGCTAAGACGCCCAACGCCATTGCTCCGAAGGTCATTTTGGCTTTTTGCGCCGTACTCATTTCAGGTACAGGCTCTGGCGTTGGGGCCGCTTTTGGGGCTGCTTGTGGCGCAGCGGATAACTTAGGAGGCTCTGATGGCCAAACCACTTCGCCTTCATAGGCAACGGTTGAACAACGGGTGACGTCGTCTTCCATATCAAACACTAACTGACCGTCTTTCTCTGGGGTTAGGTCGGTTAACATGTGGCGTAAATTAGTCGAATAAAGTTGCGACGATTGCGTAGCCAAGCGACTAGGCAGGTCGGTATAACCAATAATTTTCACGCCTTTATGGGTCACAATTTTATCCGCGGCAGAGAGCTTGCAGTTGCCACCCTGTTCGGCAGCCAAATCTACGATCACACTGCCGGATTTCATGCTTTCTACCATGTCTTTGGTAATCAACTCTGGCGCTGGCTTGCCGGGAATCAAGGCGGTGGTGATGATGATATCCACTTCTTTGGCTTGCTCACGAAACATGGCCATTTCAGCATCAATAAACTCTTTACTCATGGTTTTAGCGTAACCACCATCGCCAGAACCGTCTTCCTCAAACTCAAGCACGAGAAATTCTCCGCCCAAGCTCTCAACTTGCTCTTTGGCTTCAAGGCGAGTATCAAAAGCTCGCACAATAGCGCCCATGCTTTTTGCTGCGCCGATGGCCGCTAAGCCCGCCACGCCAGCGCCAATCACCAACACTTTAGCGGGCGGTACTTTGCCCGCCGCCGTCACTTGACCTGTGAAAAAACGCCCAAACTGAGTGGCCGCTTCAACCACAGCACGATAACCACCGATGTTGGCCATTGAGCTTAACGCATCCATTTTTTGTGAGCGCGACAAACGTGGTACGCAGTCCATAGCGATCACATTGATCTTTTTATCGGCCATGGTTTTTAAAAAGTCTTCATTCTGAGCCGGCCAGAAAAAACTGATTAGCGTTGTGCCTTCCGCTAAATGGTCGGCCTCTTCGGGTGTTACCCCACGCACTTTCATCACCACATCGGTATCAGTCCATATTGCATTGCCTTTAACAACCTTAACGCCAGCTTCTTTATAGTCAGCGTCAGAGAACTCAGCCAACTTACCCGCGCCCGCTTGAATACGAAGTGTGTGGCCAAGTTTTTGTATATGTTTGGCAGACTCAGGCGTTAACGCTACACGCTTTTCGCCCTTATACGACTCCTTGGGAATACTAATGATCATCTTTCATAGCTCCAAATCGATCTGTTTATCATTGATTTAAATAAAATGAGGTCTTTGTATTAAAAAATTGCTCAAATAACGGGCAAAAGAATCTTAATACAAAGCCCTGTGAATGCTTTTTTTACACCGGCGTTGAGTGTATACGAGCCAATAGGGCCATGACCAGTGCTTAACTCGCTTGATAGACGAGATGTTAAATATTGAACAAACAAATGTGAACTTTTGCTCACTTGTATAGATGAGGGTAGCGAGATGAGGTTGATTGCGCTCTTTTTCTGCGATGAACTCAACCACACCTCAATTCAGCTTTCTAACCTCACCAGGGGCAGAAAAATAATCGCCCCCACTTTGCTGTAAGGTTACTGGCACACTTGTTGGTACGTGGACTCCCACGGATTTCAGAGCGTTGATCCGTTTTTTTAAAATCGTGGGCCCTTCTGGGCTAACAAAAAACCAGTACGGCGGAAAAGCCATATCACTTTGGCGCGCACGCCAATGCTCAGCAAAAGGGGAGAAATGCACATCAATTGGGTCCGCGTCTCCCATGTGCAAAACTGTTTTCCCACTCGGCAATGTCACTCTGTGGACTAAGTTCTCCACGTCTTGTCGTTTGGGCCAACCTGCGTGCGGAATCCGAACACTATCAATCGTCAAAGCCTGCACCCCATCGCCCACCACATTTGTTACTGGCTTATCACCAAATTCAAGCTTAATTTCAACTAATTGGCTAGCCACATCGGGGTTTTCAGATAACACTTTTTCAGTCGCTTGGCTTGGAGCAACCAATTTCGTCTTTGGGTATTTAGCCAAATACTTCGCCACATCACTGGCCGCAAAATGATCACCATGAGCGTGGCTCACAACAATCGCAGTCACATTATCAAACGGCGCTTCGCCTGAAAAAATAGCTTTAAGTATACTCTCTGGCACCAATTGATAGCTGCCATAGTTATTGTGAAAAAACGGGTCAAACAGAACCTTGCGATCACCATCAGTAAACAACAGCGCTTCATTACCTAAATATTGCACTGATGTCGTGTTCATCAATGGCCTACGGTTACTCTGTTCATGCGCACTTACACTTGCGCAAAAATAGTCGCTAAGTAATACCACACATACAATTTTTGCAACGATTCTTCTCATAACGAGCCCTCTTTTGTTCGGCTTGCTGGTTTTTGAAATCAGCCTATTAATCTGCTAATGGTTTAATAGGCTGAGGACAATCAAGAGTTTAGACTTTAAGCGTTTTATTGACTGGTAAATCACGCACCCGAACACCACTGGCGTGATAGATGGCATTGGTAATGCTGGGTAAAATTGGTGGCAAACCAGGTTCTCCCACGCCACCGGGCGCCTCACTTGAATTCACAATATGCACGAACATGGGGGGCACCTTGTCGATACGTGAAACGGGGTAGTCGTAAAAATTATTTTGTACAATCTTACCGTCTTTTACGGTGATCTCACTCTCCAGTGTCATGGATAACCCCATGATCATCGCACCTTCCATTTGCGACTTAACTCGATCCGGAGTAATAACAAGGCCACAATCGATGGCTGTGTGCATCTCCAGTGGTGTAACAGTGTTATCTTTTACTTCAACTTTAGTGGCTGCCGCCGCGTAAGAGTTAAAGCTGTAGGCCACACTGATGCCCCAAGCTTGACCATCAGGCAAAGCCTCTTCCGCATTAGCTTCTTCTACCACACGATTCAACACGGCTTTAAATCGTGCGATATCTAAGATGTAACCTTGATTTTCGTTGTCTACTGTTTGGCCGTAATGCGAATAACCTTCAAAGCCTTCTTCACGGGGATTAAATAAACGGTCTTCACCAAACAAATTCATCCACATAACACGCGTGGGAATACCTGCTTTGTCGGCTAATTCGTCAACAAAACTACCGAGAGCAAAATGGTTATTAATGTTACCCACGGAACGCACCCAACCGGTCCGCACATGGGTAGAAACTTCTTGCGTTTCAAAAGCCATATTTTTCGCGGTAAACGGCACATCGCCAAAGCCCAATGACAATAAATTGTCGCTTTGAACTTTCGCTTTGTCATCAAAAATCCAACCAATTGGCGGGCACGCCACGCGTTGAATCCAATAATCGCTGCGATTGTCGTCGGTTAACTCGGCTTTCATATAATTGGCCGCCACCGAATGATAAAACCCGTGTTTGACGTCATCCTCACGACTCCAAACCACTTTGACCGGTTTACCCGTCATTTGTGACAACTCAACGGCTTCAAGAGTAAAATCATTTTTGCTCTTTCGACCAAACGCACCGCCCATCAATGTCGTGTTGAACTCGACTTTATCTTGGTCTTTTTCTTCATCCAGGCCCAGTTCTGCTAAGACCAAACGCTTACCCCATTGTGGGGCCTGAGTGCCACTCCAGACCACCGTGCGATCTTTCTGCACATGCGCCGTAGCCGCAGGTGTTTCCATTGACATATGATGATGATAAGGCACGGTATACGTGGCTTCCAACGTCCGCTCTGGGTTGAATTCATGTTGGTAAACATCACCAACGGCTCGCACGGTCTTGGCTTTTGTGTTTACCTTACTAACCAGGTCGGCTTTATAGGCTTGTGAATCATGCGATTGATGTTCGCCGTCATCCCATTCGATTTTTAATTTTTTACGCCCTTCAAGCGCCGCCCATGTGTTGGTTGCCACTACAGCAATGCCAGATTTAGGGTTAACCACTACCGGAAAGCCGCGATCTTTCAACGGCAATACGTCAATCACACCGGTCACTTTCTTAGCTTCTGAGGCATCGAAAGATTTGACTTTGCCACCCACCACTGGTGGGCGTTCAATGCTGGCAATCAACATATCAGGCAGTTGGATATCCTGCGCGTATACCGCTTTCGCGCGCACAATATTCTCAAGCCCTTGCAGTTGAACGTCTTTACCAACAATGGAAAAGTCTTCCATTGACTTTAAACTTACGGTGTCTGCATCAGGAACGGGCAATGTCGCGGCGGCCGTTGCTAGCTCAGCAAAACCAATCTTTTTACCATTATTGCGGTTCATCACAACGTGGTTTTCAGCTTTTACGTCCGATTTTGCCACACCCCACTGTTGTGCAGCGGCCTGTTCTAACATGTCCCTAGCCACCGCCCCCATACGACGAGTGTGTTCAAAGTGATGCCGAATTGACGCTGAACCACCGGTGTTTTGGTCGCCGTAAGCCGTATTAGCCTCACCCAACACAGCGGTCACTTTATTCCAATCCGCGCAGAGTTCTTCAGCAATAATCTGCGGCGTGCTGGTTAAAATGCCCTGCCCCATTTCCATACGATGGCATACGATTTCCACCTCACCATCCTCGTCTATGGAGACAAACACACCCAAATCTGTTGAGCCCGTCTGTTCATTTTCTACGGCTCCGGCCGCGTTGGCATTCACCGTGATGGCCATCGGCATCGCACTCGCCAACACCAACGCACCGCCAGTGCGGCCTGTCAAAGATAAAAACTGACGACGATTTAACCGCTTAATCACACTCATGACGATACCTCGCGTTTATTTCCAAGCTCTGTAATGATCGACGACGTTGTGGCTGACTGAGCGGACACTGGCGTACTGGCCACGCTCATCTTAGCGGCCTGTTTTATCGCTTTTCGAATGCGTGGATAAGTGCCACAACGACAAATATTGCCTTGCATCGCGGTTTCTATTTGCTCATCTGAAGGGGAGGGGTTTTTGGCGATCAGCGCCGCCGCGCTCATCATTTGCCCACTCTGACAATACCCGCATTGCGGTACTTTATGGTCAATCCATGCGGCTTGCACAGGATGCAATTCGCCGTCGTTTTCCAATCCTTCTATGGTAGTAATGGTTTTACCTTGTGCGGCAGCCAACGTTGTCACGCAAGACCGAATAGGCTGCCCGTCTAAATGCACGGTGCATGCACCGCATAAGCCCAAACCACAACCGAATTTGGTGCCGGTCAATTGCGCAATATCACGGATTGCATAGAGCAGCGGCATATTTGGATCGGCATCTAACGACACGACCTCGTCATTTATAGTTAGCTTTACCATCGTAAGGCACTCCGTATAGTAATGTGTAAGGGCAAAATATTATTCGCAATATAACACTTAGCCAAGTAAATTAAGATGAACAAATACGAGCTGTTTTTACTCGGTCATCGCTTGCCGTATACTCTAAACCCATGAATATCTCTTCGCTATTAGGTTCCTTATTCGAACCACTCAGCCAAATCAATGTGGTCACCATTGCGATAAGCGCAATGCTGTTTTTCGCTGCAAACCCAATCTGCAAATTGCTGAACGACGGTCACGGCGTAGTAACCCGAGTCAGCATGATGCGTGTATTAAACGCTCTGATTATTCTTGCGGTACTATCGGATGTTTACTTGCTGCAAGAAAAAAGCGAAATGGCCTCAAAGGTAACACGATCATTGATGGTGCTGTACTTTGCCGTTGTTAGCACTCAGATCATCAATTATTTTGTACGGCAACGTTTTGGCAAAAAGCGCATTAGCAACAATCTGGTCAGCATCTCGGACACCTACTCGAGCCGAGGTTTGAGTTTAATTGTTACCACCGTGGTCACGCTGATCGCGTTGATTTCTTGCCTGCGGATTTTAGGGTTTGATTCTCTATTGGAAGCCGGGGGCGCACTTGGCATTGCGGGGTTGGCGCTGGCCATGACCCAGGCCGCTTGGGCGCCCGACATTATTGCCGGACTCATCATTTTAAACAGTCGGTTGTGCGAAGAAGGTGATGTAATTCAGTTTAATATGGATGGTGATAAAATCGTCGCCAGTGTATTTAGAACCAAACTGTTCCATACTGAACTGTTGGATTTAGCCAATAACCATCGATTGATGATTCGCAATAATAAGCTACGCGACTATGGCATTCAAAACCTATCTCGCTTTGCTTCGGCACGCGGCTTACGCGAATGCATGTTGTTTAATATTGGCTACGAGCATTCAAAGAAAGAAGTCACCGCCATGATAAAGCGTGCTTTTGATGCCATCGACAAAGCCGAAGGGGGGCGTGAAGAGCAATACGCACCTGAAATCACAGTCTATGACACGGCGGATTACGCCGTGACATGGGCCGTTTACTATTACATCAAGGACGTAAAACGCCTGTTGGCCATCAAACAAATATTTCGCGCGTATATTTTAGAAGAGTCGATTCGCTCTAATATCTCTCTTGCCACGCCAGATTTGCAATCCGGCGAATTCAAAATCGCGCAATAACGCACCACCCTTAACTTGCATACCTATAACAGGTTCGACGTATTATTAATCCGGGACGCATCAATAAATAGCGTATAATTATACGATTAGGCTCCTACTGTGTAAGAGCGCCACTGCAAATTTCACTTAATTTCAAAATGAGTAAAAATCATTTTTTACGCAGCATTGCGGAAAACGACATTAAAAACGGCAAACACGATTACGTTTACACGCGTTTTCCGCCCGAGCCCAATGGCTATCTACATCTAGGACACGCTAAGTCTATTTGCCTAAACTTTGGCCTAGCCAATGACCTTAATGGTAAATGCAACCTGCGGTTTGATGACACCAACCCCGAAAAAGAAGACGAAGAATACGCAGAGTCCATTCGCCAAAGTGTAGAGTGGCTGGGGTTTAAGTGGAGTAAACTTTGCTATGCTTCTGATTATTATGACCAATTGCATGGCTTTGCCGTAGAACTGATCGAAAAGGGCTTGGCCTATGTTGATGACTTAAACGCTGAGCAAATGCGTGAATATCGCGGCACGCTGACCGAAGCCGGAAAAAACAGCCCAAGTCGGGCACGCCCCATTAGCGAGAATTTGGATCTATTTGAACGCATGCGCAAAGGTGAGTTTGACGAAGGGCAATACACACTGCGCGCCAAAATTGACATGACATCGCCCAACATGACGTTGCGCGACCCGATTATTTATCGCATTCGTTACGCACATCATTATCGCGCGGGCGATAAATGGTGCATATACCCAATGTACGATTTCACCCATTGCATCTCAGATGCTTTGGAAGGCATCACTCACTCTTTCTGCACATTAGAATTTCAAGACAATCGTGCGCTCTACGATTGGGTATTAAGCAACATCACCATTGATGAGAACCTCAATGGAGAGAAAGGCAAACTAATGCCACGTCAAATTGAATTTGGGCGCTCGAACCTCGAGTTCACCATTGCCAGCAAACGCAAGCTTATTCAACTGGTCAAAGACGGCCACGTATCAGGCTGGGACGACCCACGACTCACCACGCTGGTTGGCTTAAAGCGACGAGGGTATACGCCTAAATCCATTCGTGATTTTTGCGCCGAAATTGGCGTTACCAAAAAAGACAGCGTGATCGAGATGACCGTGCTGGAAAACGCCATTCGCCATGATTTAGAAGCGTCAGCAAAACGGGTGTTCGGCGTTCTCAAGCCCTTAAGAGTGGTTATAACCAATTACCCGGAAGGCCAATCGGAAACATTCACAGTCAAAAACCACCCTAAAGACGACGAAATGGGAACACGCGAAATACCCTTTGGGCGCGAAATTTACATTGACCATGACGACTTCATGCTCGACCCACCAAAGAAGTTTTTCCGCCTAGGCCCAGGTCGAGAAGTGCGCCTTCGTTATGGTTACGCAATCACTTGCAATGATGTGATTCATGATGATAAAGGCGATGTAATCGAACTTCGTTGCACATACGATCCGCTAACCGCGAAAGGTCAGACCTCCGATGGGCGTCGGATAAAAGGCATTATTCATTGGGTGAGTGCCACGCATGCTCTAGACGCTGAAGTTCGGGTTTACGATCGCTTGTATACCGAGCCAAACCCCAGTGCAGCTGATGATTTCATCACACTATTAAACGCAGATTCACTGCGCGTCTTTGCAGACGCTAAACTTGAACCGAGCTTGGCACAAGGCAAACAAGAAGACCGTTATCAGTTTGAGCGTGTGGGTTATTTTTGCTTCGACGAAAAAGATAATTCGACCAATAAAATAGTGATGAACCGCACAGTTAGTTTGCGCGACACTTGGGCTAAAGTTAAACGCTAATTTAGCTTTGCATATTACTGATACAAACATAACCGCGCGAAACCATTTCTCTTAAAAAATCGGCGGCCGTAATACCGTGTTCTGGCACTCACTATTAATATGTAAGCCATTGTCTGCTTAAGCGTTCTATATGTCACATCACGCAATCATAAAGCACTCATATGAAATCACTTCAGCACATCACTCAATCACGTCTACCAACACTAGCCAGTACACTTCTTTTTGCCAGCGTTCTCTTCTCATTCAACGTAAAAGCAAATACCGAAGTGGTTCTTAGCCAAGCTGAACGAGCCACTTTGCTGCAATTAATTGACAGTGAAAAACGCTCAGAGAAAGCCCGTAAACGTAATAAGTACCGCAACCCGTACCAAACCCTGAGCTTTTTTGGTGTTAAACAAGATCAGACAGTGGTTGAGATTTGGCCGGGCGGCCAAGGCGGTTGGTATCGCAGCATTCTTGAACCTTACTTAGAAGAATCAGGTCATTATATTCCCGTTCGCTCGCGTGACAGTTTTCCAAACCCGATGGAAAAAGTACCTGATAATGTCGCTGATCGCGTGTTGGTATTTCGCGCCCACGGTTTCATGATTTACGATAAACCAACTCAAAAATACTACGACGCGTTGTTTAAAATGCTTAAACCTGGCGGCGTATTTGGCATTGTCGATCACAGAGGTGATGAGTCTATACCACAAGACCCTGACGGTGAAAATGGTTATGTAAATCAGTCTCATGTTATCGCTATGGCATACTCGGCTGGGTTTAAACTGGTGGCGAGCGCTGAAATTAATGCCAACACTAAAGACACCAAAGATTACCCCAACGGTCTTTACTCATTGCCCCCTAGCCTGAGAGGGTCGAAAAGTGACGATGCATTAAGGGAACAAGTATTGGCGATCGGTGAGAGCGATCGCATGACATTGAAATTCGTGAAACCAAAATAAGAACCATTGCATCAATATTAAGGCTGTTAGGGCCTTGTTTATAAATAGGGCAGCCTGCTTAGGTTAGGTCACTTCTTTTTTAGTGACGTTTAATTAAAGCAAGGTATTATATTTAACCTTCCAGAGTCAGTTGCCATAAAAGGTGGCAACTAAACAGCCATTAGCCAAAACCTTAATAAGAGATATATGAAACGAGTAACATTAGGAAGCAGTGACATTCTAGTGTCTGAAGTGTGCCTAGGAAGCATGACTTGGGGCTCACAGAACACACAAGCAGAAGCCTTCGTTCAACTTGATTACGCCACCAAAGAGCGTGATATTAACTTTATCGACACCGCCGAAGTTTATGCCGTGCCTCCCAGCAAAGAAACGCAGGGTCTCACTGAGCAATACATTGGCAACTGGTTCACAGAAAACCCTGGTAAACGAGAAGAGTTGATATTAGCGACTAAAATCGTTGGTATCGGCGTTCCGTGGATTCGAGACGGTGAAGGTCTTACTCCCGAAGCAATCATGCCGGCCATCGAAAACTCCCTCAAGCGATTACAGACCGATTACATTGATCTTTATCAACTGCACTGGCCGAATCGCCCCCACCCGCACTTTTCCAATCACTGGCCCGGCGACATTAAACCGCAAGACACCGACATAACGCAAGAACAAGACAACATGTTGAAAGTCTTGGAAGAATTGGCCAAAGCTCAAAAAGCAGGCAAGATTCGCGAGTGTGGTTTATCTGATGAAACGCCGTGGGGCATGGGTGAGTATCGACGTTTGGCCGACATGCACAATCTGCCTAAGATGGTGTCTATCCAGAACGAATTCAGCCTGCTTAACCTCAAGGACTGGCCTTATGTGATTGAAAGCGCCATATATCACGACATGGCCTATTTACCTTGGTCACCATTGGCTGGCGGCGCTTTGTCGGGCAAATACGCCAATGGGCAAAAGCCTGATGGTTCACGTTGGAGCCTGAATCAGCGCAACGGAATATTCCGAGACACAACGCTAAGCCATTCAGCAATCGAGGCCTATCAAGGCGTTGCTGATAAACACAAGCTGTCATTAACTCAAATGTGTTTGGCTTGGGTTTACCAATTTTCAGGCGTTACATCCACGATTATTGGCGCAACGTCACTGGAACAATTAACCGAAGACTTAGACGCTTACGACATTGCATTGAGCGATGAAGTTCAAGCCGATATCTCGACGGTGATACGGAAATTTCCTAAGCCGTTTTAAGTTAAAGACTAACACCCACGTCATAACAACCCTTTAAAGCACACCCATACCTTCTGCCGTGTTACTTAACAAAGTAACACGGCAGCAGCAACGCTGAAATCGGTTGATTGGTAAAACCCACGCATACTTGAAGATAGGCACAGCACGCATTACGCGTTTAATGCGAAGGCTTACACATCCACTCAAAAAAAATGCCAATACAGGTTTAACTGTATTGGCAAATGTAAATCGCACCCATCATTCACGGACCCAAGGCGCCACTTAAAAATGCATGATGGAACGCGATAATTGGTTAGGTTAATAGTGCTTCATACGGCTTTAATCAAAATCAATTGATGCCGTGAAAAATATCGCTCTTGGTTGCTGATGAACCACGCTCCACAACTCATTTACAGGCGTAAAAGAACGATCTAAGCCATTGAAATCACCTGCACCCTGCCAACTCAACACTCCATGTTCATTGGTGAGATTGTTGACATTCAATCGAAAAGTCAGATCGTCGTTTACTTTATAACTTGCACCAACGTCTATCGTAGTAAATGCCTCAAGGTCAAATGTGTTATTGGCATTCGCTGGTCGGTCACCCAAATGTCTGAGCGTTATAAACGTGCTCCACAAATCACGGGAATACGTTCCCGTAATGGCCCCTTGAACTTTAGCTGTATTCGCAGCATCGCCATCTGGAAGCTGTAATATCGTATCATCGCTTCGACCTGGGTTATTGGCTCGCCAAACAGCATTATCAATGCTTTCAGAGTCTTGCAAAGTGCCAGAAAATCGAACATTGAAGCGATCTGATACATCGATACTTGCTTCCAATTCTACACCAAACGTTTCTTGTGAAGACAACAACGATTCTCGCACATAGGTCGTTCCATCAATATCAGTAAACTGCACGGGTGACCCAAAGCCACCAATATTCTCCAGCTCACTCAGAAACGGCGTTATTGTTATATCGTAGAATTGACCTGAAATTGTATGACCAATTTCAAATTGTCGAACAGTCTGAGGGATGTATTGGCCGTCGTTAACGCCAGCACCAGGATCTACAAACGCTGCAACACTAGGCGCTTTCTCACCATTCGCGATGCGAATATACGTCGTATGACGATCATTCCATTCATAGCCAAGCGCCGCCGAAAATGCCGTATAATCAAAATCTCTGCTGTATCGAACAGGCGCACCCAGCTCTTGGATAGTATTATCAAATAACGTGTCTGGATTACCATCAAGCCCACCTGATGTATCGGTGAATTGGCTCGCAACTTGATTTAACCCCTCCACTTCTATTTTTTCATACCGGGCTCCCCAATCAAGACTCAGCCTGTCATTGATCTGCCAATCGTGGCCAAAAAACACTGAAAACTGATCTTGTTCTGCGTAGCTGGCAAAGTTTTGAAATGCGCCCACACGCCCAGCTCCGGCAAAACCATCCGGGCTTGTTACTTGTTGAATTCTGCCGTCCGCACGCTCGATAGAAATATCTAATATTTCTCGATTTGGTGTAAATTGGCTTAAGCCTGTACCACCTTCACCACTGCGCCAAAAAAGTTCAGAAGTAGAGTAAAAGGCACCCAGGTTAAACGTCATATTGTCGAGTTCTTTACTGACCGTGAACTGGTTAATGATTTCATCTGAACCCGTTTCTGGTGCAAACGCGGTTTGAATCAAAACGGCGTTCTCTAACTCTGGAGCGTCAGGCAAGCTTGAATTAAGCACACTGTAACCGCCATTGCCGTCCGAATTCACTTGAGCAAGAAGGCTGCCTGTTTCGCTGTCTCTAAATGAAATCACCCCTTCAAATGGGTCAAAGCCAAACGGCTGACTTGGGTCGGTTACACCAACGGCCAAAATACCATTACCAAACGGGGCTGGGCCATAAATGCCTGGCACATCCAGTGACATAGAAAAAATGGCGGCTCCGGAATTCCAATCCGCCTCATTTTGAGAGTATTTAAACTTATTATTGATGGACCACCCGTCAGCAAATTCATGATCCCAGGTGAGGCTCAATACTTCGGATGTGCTATGAACGCCATCGGCAGGGTCCCAGCAATCTTCATCCGTTAAGCGCCCTTGTTGATAACCGCCTGAGCCACCTCCGGCAATCGACGGAAAACAATGTGGCACTCTAGGTGGATTGACAGAGCTATCAAAATCAAATGCGCCTATTGGGCGCGCATCACTAAAACCCGATACCGGCGTGAACTCATCCCAGATATTGTGATCATTCAACAGCTTTACATTAGCTTGAACACTACCGGCCTCATATTCAAATATGAGGTTAGCACGAAGTTGCCCGCCCCGGTTTGTTGAGTAGCCAGGGTCTCTAGAACCGGTTCCGTCACGATAAAAGCCACCAATTCCGTAATGTAAATTATCATTAAAAGAACCGCCATGGAAAAAATCCGCCCGATAATAGGGGTTGCCAAATTCGCCACCTTCAGAGCCAACACGAACACTGACCTCAGTACCAGGGTTAGACAGGCCAGTTTTACTTAGGTAGTTGAATGTTCCGCCTGGTGCATTCGGCCCTGTAATCGCAGCAGATCCGCCTCGTAAAGCTTCCACTCGTCGAGTCATTAAATCTGGGCGAGAGAAGTAATCAGGGCCAAAGTTTGTCAGAATTGCATTCTGAACTGGCAACCCATCTTCTTGCAGTGAAACGTAAAAATAGCCGTTATTTCCATCCAGTGAGTTTGCTGAAATCCCGCGCGTGTAAACAATGTTACGAATTTCTCCCAAGGCCGGATTGACGAATACGCCAGGAACATCTTTTAAAATATCAGCCGCGCTGAATGCCACCTTTTCCTCTAATTCCTCTTCACTTATTCCCGTAACCGCTACGGTTGCCCCCTGCCTTCCCGATGCTTTAAACACACCGGTAACAATCACTTCCTCTAG
Organism: uncultured Arenicella sp.; assembly: GCA_937974565.1. Classification (GTDB taxonomy): domain Bacteria; phylum Pseudomonadota; class Gammaproteobacteria; order Arenicellales; family Arenicellaceae; genus Arenicella. Next base: position 61,863 of record CALJWL010000015.1, on the reverse strand, counting down.
CTCGGTTGCCTCTGAGTTCTCCTGTCCAAAAGCATGACCACTTACTGATGTTGCAATAACCGTCAACCCAGTTATCAATGGAATTTTTAACACCCCATAATTACAACTCTTCATATTCTGCCTCCTTCGGCGTTTATTTTATTTTAATGCTGCATCCGATATTTTTTTATTAGGAAGCCCGCCACCCTAAACTAGGCACAGACTTCCACTCCTAAATGCAGTCACTATTTTTCTACCATTATCGGTCTATGTCAAGCATATTGAATCAATATCAATCATATAAAATCTTTTTACGTGCATTAATCAACATTGACATGCTTTTTTATTACATATGACTAACTTAATTTAAATATTCAATCAAACTATTCCAGAGCTTTGCCCACCTAATGACGGTCGCTTTGTGGCAATTTGCTTCTTATAATTGGCACTGCGATATGTCGAAATAGGGTCGACTGCTCCCCCAGACCGAATCCTTGCCATTGACAATATCGATGAGACATCGGTGTTGTAAGCTAACTTGAGAGTATTTGATGCCATTAGCGCATCATTGCTTTCTTGATACCCACTCAGCGCTTCACGATCCACCAGCAACGCCAGGATATAAGACCTCTGCACTTCAGCCGCTGAGACCATTAAACTCTCGATGGGGTCAGTGACGTTATGCGATTGATCGAGCATATACATCGGTGAAAACGAGTCGGCTTTTCGATATTCAGCGTCGACCAGTTCATTGAAAATCAAGAATTGCTGATAAGGGTTTATTGACCCACTATCGAGATCATCATCACCGTACTTACTGTCATTGAAATGAAAGCCAGCTAACTTTTTGAATTGAATCAGTCTGGCCACAATCATTTCAATATTTGTATTTGGAGCATGATGACCAAGGTCAACCAACGACATACACTTATCCCCCAGCTCTAATGCGCAAAGAATATTCGTGCCCCAATCTTGAATCACCGTTGAGTAAAACCCAGGCTCGAACATTTTGTGTTCAATAGACATGCGCCAATCATCAGGCAGCGCCGCATAAATCTGTTTCATGCTCTCCAGGTAACGTTCAAGCTGTCTTGTGAAATGCGCCGCGCCAGGATGATTGCTTCCATCACCAACCCAGACAGTTAGACTTTTGCTGCCGATCAATTCGCCCCATTCAATGCATTTAAGATTGTGCTCTATTGCGAGTTCTCTGGATTCTTGACTGGTATTTGAAAGACTGCCAAATTTGTAACTGGCGTAGGCCCCAACTTGATCTTGAAACGTATTGGAATTAACCGCATCAAAATAAAGACCCTTGCTGCCAGTAAACTCTCGAAGTTCTGAGAAGTCATCCACTTTATCCCAAGGAAAATGAGGCGATACCGCGGGCGTGCATTGAACCAGTTGGTTTATCACCGCGCAGTCTTCCACTTTCTCAAACACATTGCGCGGCTCAGCTAGACCGGGAAAACGCGCAAAACGTGTCCCGCCTGTGCCCACCCCCCAACTCGGCAGTGCAATTGAAAAACCTTGCGCTTTCGCAACAATTTCTTCGATGTCAATATTTCGTCTTTCCAAATGAGCCCCTAAGGCGTCATAATCTCGATTCACCGCTTCCAGAGCGGTTTTATTGCTTTCGGCAATAAAATTTTGATTAAAAATATTCATGATTTTTCCTTATATTGTTTATCTAACATGTAGGCCTAGCGTAGGAATGCTTCATGCAAGCCACCGTCAACACTGATTATTTGACCTGTGGTCTTACTCAATTGCTCCGAGATTAGTAAGTAGGCCGCTTCGGCCTGATCTTCGGCGGTAATGGCTTTTTTTGTTAATGTACGTTGAGCGTAAAAATCGGCTAATTTATTTCTTAATGACTCTTCACTTTCATTTTCGGCGTACTGAATTTGATATTTTTCCAGTGAAGATATGACGCGCCAGCGCGGGAACATCGTGCTTCCTTGTATTACGGTGGCAGGCGCTAAACCGTTCACTCGAATCGTTGGCGCCAGTTCCATCGCAAGCTCACGCACCAAATGGTTTGCAGCGGCCTTACTCGTGTCATACGCCAACGAGCCACGTTTTGCGACGGCGGCATTCACGCTTGTGGTTAGTACTAAAGAGCCATCCAGCGTCTGTTTCTCCCAAATTTTTTGCGCTTCGCTAGCCACAATATAAGCTCCTTTAACGTTAACGTCGAAACTCTTGGTAAACATGTCGTCATTTTTTTTCTGATCTTCTCCCGGCGCCAAAAATATGCCCGCTGTAACAATCACTGAATCGACTCCCCCGTAGGCCAATGTCACGCACTCAAACATTCGTTGTACGCTGGGACGATCGGTTATATCAACTTGCATGGGAATTGACGATCCGCAGTCGGAAATTCCCGAGCCAGCAACGCCAATACCTGGACCGTAAATCTCCGTCAATTCACTCGCCGTTGCCTCGGCGGCTTCAAGCCGAAGGTCCGCACACACGACATGCGCGCCCTCTTTCGCAACACGATGCGCTGTCGCTTTACCAATACCGTCACCGGCGCCCACCACCACAACAACGCTCCTAGCAAGTGGTTTCTCTTTAGGCATACGCTGCAACTTAGCTTCCTCAAGCGACCAATATTCAATATCAAAGGCCTCTTGAGTTGGCAACGCCGTATATTCGCTAATCGCCTCTGCTCCGCGCATCACTTCTACGGCACAGTTATAGAATTCAGCCGTGACCCTCGATTCGCTCTTGTTCTTGCCCCACGCGATCATGCCGAGCCCTGGAATCAAAACCACCGTCGGGTTGGCATCTCGCATCGGCGGAGAGTCTGGATGCCTGCACTCATTGTAATATTGAGTGTAAGCCGCTCGGTATTCCACCAGCCCAGATTCGAAAGCTTCAATTAATAGGTTTATATCTCCACTGTCAGGATTCCAATCAACGTAAAGTGGCTTGATCTTGGTTCTTAAAAAGTGGTCTGGACATGAAGTGCCTAGGTCAGCCAAACGTGGCGCATCCACACTGTTAACAAATCGCATGATTTGCTCATCGGTTTGAATGGTAGCAATCAACTTTGCCTTCGCAGACACCATGCCTCTTGCTACTGGCAGGAATTGAGCAAGTAAGCTAGATTTTGCATCATCAGAATACGATTTGAATTTAGCTCCACCAAATGTCATTTCGCCTCGATCTGACTCCTCAATGAAGCGGGCGGCACGCTCAATCACCCAGAGAGAGGTTTCATAACAACTCTTACTTTCCGATGCCCAGTTTGTGTGTCCGTGCTGCCCTAATAGAATGCCCACAATACCTGGGTTATCTTCATAGGCCTTCTCACAGACTTTTGCGGCCTCCCAACCTGGCCTCATCCATGGCACGTAAGCTAAGGCTCCACCCCAGATTTCCTCCGTCAATTTTTCTTGATCTTTACAAGACGCCACTGAAATCACAGAATTAGGGTGCAAATGATCAATATGTTTCTCATCAATCATTGAGTGCAGTGGCGTATCAATGGATGAGGCTCTGGAGTTCGAACAAAAGTTACAATGACCAAACAACGGAACCATTGAGTCCTCAGCGTCTGACTTATAGCCTTTATTGGGCTTCGCTTGATAGATCTGGTCTAGCGCTTGCAACTTTCCTTCATACAAAGATGCAAAGTTTGCTTTCTCCGCAGTACGCAGATCCCCACCAGACCCTTTAACCCACAAAATTTCAACAGACTCACCCGTCAACGGGTCTATTTCCATTAATTTGGCTGACGTGTTTCCGCCACCAGTGTTCGTGATTCGGCCATCAGCTCCGAGCAAATTTGAACGATAGACCAAATTATCGATTGGGCTTAAGCCATCAGCCACTGCATCCTTCCACATGTAGTTGACGTGCTTATAGTCTCCATCTAAGAATTTCATTTGCGTATATCCAGTAATTGGTGATTGTTAGTGAATATTATAAAATCATAACCAATCATATTCAATCAATATATTGCTTAATTGATCTTTTGCAGCTAATATTTGCCTCTTGATTTCAGCGCGGCGAATACGCATTGGGTTATTTACGATGAAAAATCGCTGACTTTTTGTTGAAACCAAAAAACATACTAATAATTAATTAATAGAAGGTCCTCTCAACTCGGGCCACACCTAGGAGAATCATCATGTCGAACAGCAACGAGTTCGAAGTTCAAGCGGTTACCCCTCAACAACTCCAACCGGGTCGATATTTTGCGGCGAGCTACGCTGGAGAACACGTTGCTGGCACAGAGTTTGTGATTGGTGCGCTTTTTGTGAGTTGGGGCGTTTCAACCAGCGACATCCTTCTCGGTTTACTACTGGGCAACTTCTTAGCCGTTCTAACGTGGGCTCTTATTTGTGCGCCGATTGCCACCCAAACAAGGCTAACGCTTTACGCCTATCTGGAGAAAATAGGCGGGCCTAACTTAGTTAAAATCTACAGCGTGGTTAACGGTGTGTTGTTTTGCGTCTTAGCCGGCGCAATGATAACCGTCTCCGCGTCCGCCGTGCGCATACTTTTTGGCATAGAACCACAAGTCAATTGGTACCCCAGTAGCCTGGGCTTTATAGCAGTAGCACTTGCTGTTGGCGCGGTTGTCGTTGTCATCGCAATGCGCGGTTTTAAAGGTGTCGCTCAGTTTGCTCAAGTTTGTGCGCCTTGGATGATTCTTATGTTTATTGCTGGGGCACTGGCCACCTTCCCCATACTCGCGGATAACACTCAAGGTCTCAGCTCTCTTAACAGCATTGACCGCTTTTTTAAAATTGCAGACACCCACATTTGGAAAAACGACGGGGCTGATATTGGTATTTGGCATGTCGCGGCCTTTGCTTGGATCTGCAATCTGGCCATGCACGGAAGCCTATCGGATATGAGCCTATTGCGATACGCTCGAAAATCCAGCTATGGTTACTATTCGGCTCTGGGCATGTTCATTGGCCACTACGTAGCTTGGATCTGCGCCGGCATAATGGGAGCTGGGGCCGCGGTCATTTTATCGTCGAGCATCACCTCATTGGATGCGGGCGAGGTTGCTTTTCAAGCACTTGGATCGGCTGGAATTCTCGCCGTGATCATTGCGGGTTGGACAACATCAAACCCGACAATTTATCGGGCGGGGCTGGCATTTCAATCATTAAATAAAAAGTGGAGTCTAACCAAAGTCACCGCCGTTGTTGGCGTGGCAACCACGATCATCGCATGCTTCCCGTTTGTCTTTACTAAGCTGCTGTCATTTGTTGGGATTATGGGGCTAATATTAACGCCGGTGGGTGCAATAATAGTAACGGAACACTGGATTTTCCCTAGAATAGGATTCACTCGCTATTGGACAACCTACTCTGGGAGAAAAATGAACTTTCCCGCCATCATTACGTGGGGCGTGTCACTACTGGCTGGCTGGTATTTCGAGAGCCAACTCGGCCTACACCTGTTTTTCTTATTGATACCAACGTGGATTCTGACCACCGTGATATATACGTTATTAGCGGGCCGATTCGGCGCAAAAGCACACTACCCTCAAGCGCAGCCGCATGAACAAGAACTGGCTGAACGAATAGAGTCTGAAAAACGTTACTTAGCCGAAAATCGAAACCACCAAGAATCATCGAAAGCGTGGACCACAAATCGCATCTTGTCATGGTTGATGCTGCTGATATGCGCGCTGATGGCCGTTTATCTTTTAGTATCGGGGTCCGGCGAATTTGAGTGGTTCAAGTCATGGTTAATTCTGCCCACTCTGGCGTATTTTGTGTTCGCAACAACCGCAGTCCGAAAAGGTGGGTAAAACGCAACGCTTGGGTGGCGGTCGCAATAGAACCGTTTAAATGCACTGAGTTTGGTCGATGTCTACGAAGACGTATTAAACTGTTCTCTAAGAACAGACCAGCTCAACTTGAGTGCTGGGCACACGCACGAAAAATTTATGATACAAGTGAGCCCAGCAACAAGAAAATGATGAGCCATCTCGTGCGTGATTGAAAAGCAAGTTATAAAATCGACTCTGTCTTACAAACAATAGAGGCTTTTTCTATTTTCGCGTCCGCTCGAATCAACGGCGCAGGCTGACGATACAACGTTGCTACGCAATAACCACCTCAATCCCATGTTCTTCGAGCAAGTCTTTGTGTTCCTGGCTGACCTTATTGTCGGTAATTAATATATCGACCTGCTCGAGTGGACACAGAATAAAGTTACTTCGTTGCCCGAGTTTCGAGCTGTCGGCCAAAACAACGACTTTGTCCGCTTGCTTCATTAGCTTCTGCTCAGCCCTTATCAGCAAAGGGTCCGATTCCATTACGCCGTAATGACTCACACCGGGTGACCCAATGAACATTTTCGACACTCTGTAATGTTGAATCATGTCGTCCTCGAATGCGCTCAGAATGATATTTTGTTTACGGTAAATTTCCCCTCCGGGGATCGTAATTTGATTATTTGTGTTTTCAATTAAGTCGTGCGCCAACGAAAACGAATTCGTTAAAATTGACATCTGGGTATCACGCAAAAATTCGCCCATCATATAGGTGGAACTGCCTGCGTTGATGGTGATCAAATCTGATTCATCACACAGCTCAACGGCTTTTTTTGCAATGGCCCTTTTATCTTGCGTATGGCGCTCTTTATCCGCCAAGAAAACCGAGCCCGCAACCGGGATTTGTTGAAACTTAAACTCCGTTTTATTGATCGCTTCGGCTCCCCCTCTAATTTTATTAAGTTGATTTTCCTTGGCAAGCTTAGTGATATCTCGACGTATCGTGGCTTCCGATGCGTTCAATTGTTCAGCAAGTGAGCGGGCACTGACGAAGTGTTGCTCTCTTAGAATATCGAGTAATAGTTTATGGCGTTGTTTTTCTAACATCAGGCTTGGTTCCGCAATATGGGTGTTAATGGTGTGCGTTAATTTAAGAATGACTTCCGCATAAGGCGCAGCTAAACCTAAGTCATTTTCGGTCACTATGAAAGTATATTGGCTAAATTATTTCCAAAAAACACAATCATGACTAAAAATGACCGGACATGACTTTATTTGACTGGAAACTATGTTAGTATAATGAGCCTATTGATTGAAATTCAAGTGCAGCTTTGGGCGTATGCGAGAGAAATATTTTTTAGTGCTGGACATCGGCAAAACCAATATAAAGATACACGTTCTCGACAGTGATCAACACTCAAAGAAGGTTTATACAAAAAAAAACTCAGTGATTAATTCGGGCCCGTACCCTCACGTCAATATTGATGATATTTGGCAATGGGTAATCGAGGTATTGAACTCTATAACACGTGTCTACTGCATAGACTCCATCGTGGTAAGCACACATGGTGCAACGGCCGTTCTTTTTGATCCTGAACAACCAAATGGATTAGCGTTGCCGGTTTTAGATTATGAGTTTCAAGGTGTTGAAGAATTTGATCATGAATACAACGTCATCAGACCCGAATTTTACGAAAGCTTTTCACCAAGCCTGCCTGGCGGCCTTAATATTGGTCGCCAGCTTTTCTGGCTTGAAAAGAAATTCGCTCGCCAGTTCGAAAATGTTAAGTCAATTTTACTGTATCCGCAGTATTGGGTTTGGCGCCTGACTGGGCAATTGACTTCAGAATGTACGTCTTTAGGTTGTCACACCGACTTATGGTCACCCACAAAAAACCGGTTTACCGCTTTTGCTAAGGCACGAGGTTGGGATGCGCTGTTTCCACCACGGGTGGACGCCTGGGAAGTGGTTTCACAGGTATCAGCCGACGTTGTTGATCTGACGGGCTTACCAAAAGAGTGCAAAGTGCATGGCGGAGTACACGATAGCAGTGCCAGTTTTTTGAGATTTATTCCACATTACAAGAACCGTGACTTTTGCGTTATGTCAACAGGAACATGGGTGATCGGGATGTCGAAAGGCGGTGACCCCTTAACGCTCCATCAAGACAAAGACATGCTCGCCAATGTCGACGTGGAAGGCGAATTAGTTCGTTGCATCCGTTTTATGGGCGGTCGAGAATATTCAGAAATTTGTGATTTTGTTGGCAACCCCAATGATAAACCACTAAGCCAAGCGAGAGTTCAACACCTCATCGATAATGATATTTTTGCTGTGCCCAATTTCAGTAATGGCAGTGGGCCATTTGGCAAAAAACAACCTGAGGTAATCGGCCATTGTTCAGACGGACCGGCACTGGCAAGCCTCTACTGTGCATTAATGATGAATTATTGCGCTGACCTTCTTAACGCAAATAATGAGATCGTCATCACCGGCAGTTTTATTCAAAACCCCATTCTATGCGAAGTTTTTGCTCAGCTTCGCGCCGGCCAACCCTTAAAGCTGGCAAGGGATACCGGTGGCACCGTTCGCGGCGCGGCACTGTTAGCCAACTGGCCGAGTGAACCTAACGTTAGTTTAGACAACGGCCAAGCAAGCCAACTGAGCGGTTTAACCACGTATCAAGAAACATGGCTCAAACTCGCAACAACGCCCAATACCGACACATTAAATGAGCGTGAGGCACATCAGTCATGATTCGCAAAGCATTTTTAATGCAACTCAAACAAGGGCAACAAGAAGTCTATAAAGATAGGCATGATGCCATATGGCCCGACTTAGTTGCGCTGCTCAAACGTCAAGGGGTTAGCAACTATTCAATATTTTTGCACGAAGACAGTTTACAACTATTTGCTTATGTTGAACTGGTTAGCGAATCAATGTGGTTGGACATCGCCGAGTCTCAGGTGTGCCAAAAATGGTGGAACTACATGAAAGACATTATGGAGACAAATGATGATAACAGCCCTATTACAACCGAACTCCCTTCGTTATTCTATCTCGGTTAACGTCATGAAAAAATCTCAACGAGGCATACAATGAAAGCGAACGTCGGGCTATTTGTTACCTGCCTGGTTAATACCTTACGCCCATCGGTCGGCTTTGCCGCGATTCAATTATTAGAAGACGCTGATTGCAATGTAAGTGTGCCTTCCGCCCAAAGTTGTTGCGGTCAGCCCGCGTTTAACAGTGGCGACGATGAAGGCACTAAAGCAATTGCTCGCAAGTTGATTGAGCGCTTTGAAGGTTTCGATTATGTTGTTGCGCCATCAGGATCGTGTGCGGCTATGATTCGAAAATTTGATGAGTTATTTGAGAACGACGACCCTTTTGCTGAACGAGCTAAGTCGCTGGCAGGAAAAACCTTTGAACTTCTTTCGTTTTTAGTTGACATTTGTGACTACACTGTAGTGGATTCGACACTCGATGCAACCTACTCATACCATCACAGTTGTTCAGGGCTGCGCGAACTCAATGTTCATCAACAACCGATGAAACTGCTTAAAGACATCAAGGGATTGCAAGCTAAGCCCTTAAAGGGCAGCACCGAATGCTGCGGATTTGGAGGCACTTTTTGCGTGAAGTATTCCGACATTTCAAATGAAGTTGTAAGTGAAAAAGTGGATAACATACTTGCCGCAAATGCCGACATTTTACTTGGCGGTGACTTGGGGTGCTTGATGAACATTGAAGGTAAAATGAACCGCGTAACGGATAAAGAGGCTCGCGAGAAACCCACCTCGGTCATGCACACGGCCGAGTTACTGGCTGACCTGTTGCCCAGCAATGATTCATAACAGCAATGACTCGTAAAAAGAGACGCTGAGAAACAACAGCCATGAAACAGAATAAGTTTAAACGCAATGTTTCGGACGCATTGAATAATCCGAAATTGAAAGTTGCCATTCGTCGAACGACCGATCGAGCTGATGCGAAGCGGGCAACGGCGGTTAAAAATTTTCCAGGCTTTGATCGAACACGTGAGCAAGGCCAAAAAATTAAAGATCACGTGATCGAGTACCTCGATTATTATCTTGCCGAGTTCGAGCGAAATGCAATCGCCAACGGATCGATTGTTCACTGGGCAAAAAACGCCGAGCACGCGTCTCAAATAGTTGTTGATATTTGTCACGAACAAGGCGCCAAAAAAATCACCCGAAGCAAATCCATGTTAGGTGAAGAAATTGGTTTGCCGGCCGCTCTTGACCGAGAAGACTTTGAACGTGTCGAAACGGATTTAGCCGAACACATTATCCAACTTGCCGGTGACCCACCATCACACATTGTTTGGCCAGCACTGCACCTTACTCGTGAAGATGTTGTTGACCTCTTTAGAGAAAATCATCAAAACCCAATCGAATCAACTCAGGTTGTCGATTTAGTATCAAGTGCCAGGAGGGAACTCCGTCACCATTTTTTATCGGCCGACGTGGGCATTACCGGGGCTAACTTTTTAGTCGCCGATACAGGGCAAGTTTGCACGGTGACAAATGAGGGTAACGCAGAACTTACAACCACGCCACCCAAGGTACACATTGTCACAGCAGGCATTGAAAAACTGGTTCCAAGCATCGCTCATGCTATGCCGTTGTTGCGGCTCTTAGTGCGTTCGGCAACGGGCGCAGACATAACGCAATACACCACGTTCCACAATGGTCCAAAACGAGGTACAGACCTCGACGGCCCAGAGCATTGCCATATCGTTTTGGTGGATAACGGTCGCACCAACATGCTGAAAGACGATATGAAAGAAATGCTTCGTTGCATACGTTGTGGCGCTTGCATGAACCATTGTGTTGTCTATAAGCACATAGGCGGGCATGCTTACGGCAGTGTTTACCCTGGCCCCATGGGCGCTGTGATCACACCAAACATTGACGGCCTGAACAACGCATTTGAACCCGTCAGTGCATGCACTTTAAATGGAAAATGCCAAGAAGTCTGCCCAGTGAACATACCGTTGCCGACCCTGATTAGGGCTTGGAGAAAAAAAGCATGGGAAAAAAAGGTTGATACGATTCGTAACCGCTTTTTAGTGGCGTGCTTTTCGCAGTTAGCACAGCGGCCAAGGCTATTTCAATTTACTACTAACATGGCCATATTGATGATGAAACCATTTTCTCGACGTGGCTGGATTCGTTGGATGCCGTTTGCCGGAAGCTGGACGACGAATCGAGACCTTCTGGCCCCGCAAGGCCAAAGCTTCATTCAGCAATATCAGAAAAACAGAGAACGTCATGAAGCATAAAAGTGATGAGTTATCGCGTAGCGATCAACACCGAAAGGACATTTTTGCAGACATAAAAAAGGGGAAGCCGGCCTCAAACGAAGCGATCAAACCTGAACAAATTGAGCGTGAAGCCCAAGCACTATTGGACAATTACGTTCAGGATCGACCCTTTGCACTTTCAAACGAACCGGCCGATGAATTAGTAAGGCGCATTACATCAGGCGTTGTCATTGGCACCACAATAGAGCGACTTGACTGTACGAGCTTATTACCCAAAGCCGTTGAGATTTTTTTGGACAAGCACGACTTGCCCAACAGCATATTACTGCAACCGAGTGCGCCTTTAACTCGGCTAAGCTGGGGTGACATGGGTTTGTTGGCTAACCTTGATCAAGAAAACTCCGTGTCGGTTTGCATGGCCGATCTGGGCATTGCCGAAACTGGATCGGTAATCATTCACTCCAGCGAAACAATGCCCGTGCTGATGAATTTTCTATCAACCTATCAAATCATTACGGTTCGTAAATCGACTGTTCTGCGTCACTTAGAAGACTACTCGGAAATAGCGCTAAGGCTGTTTGGGCCAAATAAATCCCCCCGAAATACCACGCTCATCACTGGAGCCAGCGGCACTACGGACATTGAAGGCGAGTTGGTTCAAGGCGCTCATGGTCCTAGACACGTTCATATTATCTGTCTTGACGATCAGTAATTTATTACGTTTTGTGCGCCATCTGAAATTCAATGAAATTAAATTCTAACGCTCTTAAACATGCAAAAGAACGGCTTTCTCTACTCAGCGCAAACCACTTTATAAAGTTATCACCGCCGCTGGCATAGCCAATTATTGCTCTTTTAAGCCTTTTTCCACACCCTCATCAAAACTCTGATTCAACACCTCCAAAGCTTCGGTTAAGCTGTTTAAAAATTGCTCGCCTGATTGCTTTTCTTGGGAATTGGATTGTTCTAAGTTCTGCGAGAACCGCTCCAATTGTAACATCAACTCAGTGCCGCTTTGCGCAAGGTCTTCGACCATCGGCGCAAACTCACCACCCAACTCTTCAATCATGGCTGCCAATTCTTCCTCAGAAAAGTCAATGTCATCAATGGTTCTCACCAGCGCTTTGCTGGTTTCTTCTAAACTGTCCTTGGCGGCTTTCATGCCTTTATCAAGAGCAACGCCAGCTTCAGCTTTATCACGCTGAAATTCATCACTGCCCAGATAGTCTTTAAAAGCACTGATGTTTTCTCTGCCGACTTCGACAGAGCTACCAACGCCCCAACCAATCAGCTGCAACATGGAATCCAAGCCCTCAACCGTTTGACCGTGTTCTAATGCTTTGTTAATAGCACCAGGCGGGTTATGAAACTCCAATGGCGCGCCTTCTCGTAAACGATTCACCACAACCGCGGCTTTACTGTCAACTTTCATCGCCAGCTCAGAATCTAATGACATTTGCACCACTGAACCGTATTCGGTTTTGGAAATATCAGTAACCGAGCCAATGGGTTTATGCCCTAAATAGACCGAGGTGCCTTCGCCAATATCTTGCGTGTTCTCAAATTTGGCTGTAACGGAAACACCATCATTACTGCAAGCGGAAATAAGGAGCAGCATGGCGATGGCTAATGGAAATTTAAATAGAGATTTCATTGATTCCCCAAACGATTAAGTTATTCACAACAGACTCTAACATTTTGGCAGACTTATTCCGTAGAAATGACGAATTTTTAGGGTTTAGGCTAGCCACGCTTGATTCTTAACGGCGTCACCTAAAAGCGCCGTCATGATATAAGGAGTTCAGCAACTTCGGTTCATCAATGAACGGATTACGGTTACCTTGAAGCGTTTCAATGACATCATTTCTACGGCGCTCTTCGGCACTCGGCGCATCAAGTTTGTGCCACGTCAGTAATAATGCGGCTTGTTTATTAAATAACTTAAGTCCTTTGTTCTTATATTGATGGGCCATATAAAACATGGCTCTGGCAACATCGCCTCGCACGGCTTCAGAGGGTTCAACGGCGCGAGCCCGATAGTCTACTTCAAAATCACAACGCCCAAATTCTCGCTTTTCACCACTGACAATACCAAAACGGTAACTGGATCGCTCTTTATTAACGTTAACTCGTGCTGGAAAGAGGTTATGCAAATCGCCTTCGATTTGATTGAAGTCCTTAGAGCGCTGACGGCATTGTTTTCGTTTTCCGCAATTCAGGCCATTGGTAGCCCACGACATTGGAAACACATGCTCCACATTATAGCCGCGACGACTTCGGCTGCTAAATTCATCACCACAATAAAGAGAGGTCACTTGACCGTTGTACAGCTTGCTCCAGAACAATCGTCTGGCCGTCTCATAGTCGACTAACGATGACTGGCGGCCTAACAAGGCTTGGTGCTGTTCACTTGTGGTTCTATTTTGACGCTCAGCCGAGGCTTCTGGTTTAGTCGTGTCTGGCTGGTTGCAGGCCGTTAATAAACACGCCATGAATGCCAACAAGGTGATTGATGAAATTGATAAACCGTCGCTTTTGTATTGCGTTAAAGCCATTAGGACTTAGCAACGCCATGGCCTGAATAAAGCCTATCAACTTCATCAGCAAAGTACGCTAATAACTCTGCGCGCTTTATTTTCAACGTGGGCGTGATTAAGCCAGACTCAACTGTCCACTCCGTTGGGCAAACATGCACCTTGCGTATTCTGGCGTAACCTGGGAACTTATCCATTTGTGCGGTTATTTGTTTTACCAACTCGGCGTTTAATTTGGCAGAAGATCGGTCTGCCTCATCCCAGCCACGTTCTTGACATAATTCGTTGAACAACTCCTTATCCAACACCACTAAGGCCGATAAAAACGACTTAGCTTCACCTAAAACCATCACTTGTTCGAATAGTGGATTTTGCATAATCGCGGATTCGACGTCCGTTGGCGGCACTTTTTCACCGTTTGCCAACACCAAAATATCTTTAATGCGACCAATAATCCGGATAAAACCCTCATCATCAATTGAGGCGCGGTCACCGCTACGCAACCATCGACCATCCTCAGCGTCAACGACCACATTCGCCGTTGCCTCTGGGTTATTCCAATACCCCATCATCACGTTGTCACCTTGAATCCAAAGTTCGTCATTTTCCTCAAGTTTCACATTCACACCGCGCAATGGCAGGCCAATCGAATCGGGCCGACACGCTTCAAGGGTATTAACGCTAACCACTGGGCTGGATTCGGTTAAACCAAAGCCTTGCAACAATGGCACGCCCAGTGAGATAAAGGTTTTTGCCACATCCAATGATAATGGTGCGCCACCAATGACCACGTACTTCATTTCACCGCCCAATCGTTCACGAACCGTCGCGCCAACCAATTTGTCTAACACACCCGCCAGTAACAACAAAGGTTGCCAACCACGAATGCCTTGCTGATATTCAAATTTGGCCCAACCCACCTGCACGGCTAATTTAAAGAGCTTTTGTTTGATTGGCTTGCCCTTTTTAAGGCCGTTATGAATCTTATTATGAACTCGCTCGAAAATGCGCGGCACCGAAATCATCACCGTAGGCTTAATGATTTTAAGGTCATTCGCCATCTCTGGAATTGAGCGATTAAAACTCACGTGAGAACCCGCCATCATAGCGGCGTAGTAACCTACTGTACGCTCAAAGGTGTGAGATAATGGCAAGAAGCTGAGTAATCGATCTTCGGGCGTCAGCGCCACGCTACGCATGCCGCAGTAAGCGTTAGACAACATATTGTTGTGTGACAACATAACGCCTTTGGGTCGCCCAGTGGTACCTGATGTATAGACAATGGATGCCAAATCATCAGGCTGCGCCATCCCGCGTTCTAAATGCGCGCCTTGCTCAGGCAACCAGTCGTTGATGTTTTTAATCATGCCTTGACTCTCTCCTTGCATGACAATCACGGTCTCAATGCAATGAGTGCGCTCTTCACTTTGGTCAATTTTTTCCCACATGGTCGAGTTAGCAAACAAAGCCAACTTAGCCCCAGAGTCACCAATGACGTACCCCACATTGTCCACACGGTCGGCGGTATAAAGAGGCACAACCACCAAACCAAGACGTAAAGCAGCTTGATCAAAAATCACCCACTCGATGCTGTTTTGGTACGAGATCGCGACACGGTCTCCTTTTTTAAGGCCTGAACTTTTGAATGCAACTTGCCAACGTTCTACTTGAAGCGCCAACTCAGCCCATGTCACGCTGTGCCACTGCTTCTGCGCCTTATCAAATTGCGTATAAGCCACATGATCACTGCTGCGCCTAACGCGCTCACGAAACATCTCATCCAAGGTGCGAACATCTTGGCTGTTAATCATGTCTACGTTGGGGGTATTAAGTAGGGCATCCTGTGCGTAATTACTCGCAATTTTATTTTTTGAATCAGTGTGCACGTTACAAAATCAACCATTCACTCTGTTTGATGATCAAAATTAAGTAACGTCAAATAACGCCAAACTTAAATACATCAAACGCAATTATTCTTCATGCTAGAGATCACAGTAAAACGCCAGGGTAATAAAAAACACACTAAAACGTTCTTAATATAAGAGGCAAGCTTTTAGCATTTTTAACCACTCTAAGCGTTCCGCTGATCTCGCACGCCAAATGCAATGACCATATCATTCGTCACGCATTTCTCAATCGTCTAGTTTATAACGTCCCTTTACATAGGTCATCTAGAGAAGCTCTGATTTATTGCAATAGGCTTAGCATTTCGAATGGTAAGTTGGCTTTAAGAGCGTGCCCGCAGGACAAGGTATTCGAAAAACAACTTTCATTACACATTAATGTCGCAAATGCCGGTTATGCTGACTTGGGAATTGCCCAATTTTTATGCTAAATTACGCGGCTCTCTAACGTACACGCAAAACGCGCGTACGATCCAGTGAACCTTATCTCTGACCACTCCACGGTTTTTTAGATATTGCAAACAGGCAGATACTATGCGACTCATCTTACTTGGTGGCCCCGGTGCAGGCAAAGGCACACAGGCAACATTTATCACAGAACGTTACGGAATCCCGCAGATCTCTACCGGCGACATGCTAAGAGCGGCCGTTAAAGCGGGCACTCCGCTTGGATTAGAAGCAAAGAAGATCATGGATAAAGGCGGCCTGATTTCTGACGAAATTATTACCGGCATGGTCAAAGAGCGGGTGCAACAAGAAGATTGCGCTAGTGGTTACTTGCTAGACGGATTCCCTCGCACCATTCCTCAAGCCGATGCAATGCGAGAGCTTGGCATTGATGTGGATTACGTGATCGAAGTGAACGTAGACGACAAAGAAATTATCAAGCGCATGAGCGGCAGACGCGCGCACTTGACCTCTGGCCGCACATATCACGTAATTTACAACCCACCAAAGGTGGAAGGCGTTGACGACGTTACCGGCGAACCGCTAGTGCAACGCGACGACGACAAGGAAGAAACCGTAAAAAAACGTTTAGCTGTTTATCATGAGCAAACTGAACCGTTAATAAACTACTACCAAAGTTTTGCGGCCAGTGGCGAAACGGCTGCACCGGTGTACGCCCAGGTTCAGGGCATTGGTACAGTTGATGAAATTAAAGGTAAGATTTTTGATGTGCTAAGCAACCCTTAGCACCGCCAGACAGCAAAGAAAGGCCTCAGATGCGCGCGCGTCTGAGGCCTTTTTATTAAGTGCGGGTAATTTAATAAGGTAAGAGCAAGCGTCAGGAAAAATACCGAATGATATCGTCAGACTCATACATCCATTGCACATTGCCACTGCCGTCATCAATTCGTAAGCAAGGCACTTGAGACTTGCCGCCACCTTTCACCAAATCAGCCGAGTGTTGGCGGTCTGAAGTGCTGCGTAACTCAACGTTCAAGTCATCACGATTACGCAAATTCATCAGCACCTTTTGGCAAAAATAACAGTATCGGCTGTAGTACAGGGCGTATTGTTTGGTCATTTAAATCAGTCAGTGAACTACCTTGCGCCATAACTGAAAGCATGGAAGGCAAGGGTGAATTTAATTATTTAGAACAGCTTGCTGCTGCAGCACTTGCGTTGCACTCATATAGTACTTGGCAACAAGCAAGTTGTTCCATACATAAAATAAGCGCGCTACGACGCTTTTTTACCATAGGCTTCTTGTTAAGGAGCCTTCTTAGTAGTCGCTTCCGATTGACTTACCACTTCAATCAACTCAACATCGAAAACTAATGCTTGATTGGGGCCAATGGATGGCGGACCGTTTTCTCCATAAGCCAAGCCTGCGGGAATATACAGAGTGCGCTTACCGCCTTCCTTCATTAACATCAAGCCTTCACTGAAACCAGGAATTACCCCGCTCACAGGAAAATCAGCGGGCGCGCCACGGTCATAAGAACTGTCGAACTTAGTGCCATCCATCAACTTGCCTTCATAGTGTACTTTAACGGTGTCATTGGCCGTCGGTTGCTTGCCTTTACCAGCACGCTCGACTTTGTGTTGCAAACCACTGTCGGTGGTAACCACGCCTTTTTTCTTACCGTTGGCCGCAATAAATGCCGCGCTTTTATCCGCATTCTCTTTCAATTTTGCGAAATACTCTTGCTGAACTTTTTCTTGGTACTTGCTTTGCGCAGCCTGCATATCGGCTTCGGTCATGCGCAACTCAGCGCCACTAAACACATCGCGAAATGCCGCATCGATAGCACTGACGTCAATCGAATCTTGCAAATCAGAACGTTTCATATCTTGTGCAATTTGCACGCCAAAGGTATAACCTAAACGCGCAGCATCAGTGGTCATATCGGGGCCGTCACCGCCAGATTTTAGTAATTTATCTTCAGCGTGAGCTGTCTCGACAGCAAGGGAACCGAGGCCAACGTAAGCCGTACCTACTAAGGCGACCATACCGCCAACAACGGCCATTTTCTTTTGAAAGTTCATTATTTTCTCCATAATTGGTGTTTTGGGTTCAAGGGCCTAGGCATTTACCAATACCAGTCGTCTCGCCAGTAGCGGCCTAAACCTTTTATCTTTGCTTTTTCAGTTACACGATGAGCTTAATGCCAGTCGTGTGGGCGTACAATACTCGCCACAGTAAAATAAGACCGCCATTCTCGCGTTTTTGTAACCTGATTTCATTACTGGTGAAACCACTAGGACTCGATGTTATTCAAAGTCACTTGTTTTTCGCTAATTTCAACATGAAATTGCTCAATAAAGTCCTCTAATTTCATCACTGTTTGTTGTTTGCTGCCAAATCGACGCACAGCCACCGCGCCTTCTTCTGCCTCTCGTTTACCGATACATAGTATTGCAGGGATCTTTTGCAAGCTGTGTTCACGAACTTTGTAACCGATTTTTTCGTTTCGAAGGTCTACGTCTGCACGCATACCGGCATTTCGCAGAGCATTGGCAACCTCTTGGGCGTAATCATTGGCATCAGTGACAATGGTTGCCACCATCACTTGTTGTGGAGCTAGCCACGCGGGTAACGCCCCAGCATGTTGCTCGATCAATATCCCCAAGAAACGCTCCAATGAGCCAAGGATAGCGCGATGCAACATCACTGGCACTTGCTTAGAACCGTCTTCGGCGATGTATTCAGCGCCAAGACGGCCAGGCATAGAAAAGTCGACTTGAACGGTGCCACATTGCCATAGACGACCAATGCAATCTTTTAAAGAAAACTCGATTTTAGGCCCGTAGAACGCACCCTCGCCCGGTTGCAACTCCCATTCCAAATTGTTTTCATTTAACGCTTGCTCTAAAGCCTGCTCCGCACGGTCCCAATCCGCATCACTGCCAACCCGTTGTTCTGGGCGAGTTGAGAGTTTATAAACTACCTGATCAAAACCAAAGTCAGTATAAACTTCATGCAAAAAATCAATAAATTCTTTTACTTCTTCTTGAATCTGTTCTTCAGTGCAAAAGATATGCGCATCGTCTTGCACAAAACTACGGACTCGCATAATACCGTGCAATGCGCCAGACATTTCATTGCGGTGACAAGAACCAAACTCAGCCAGTCTTAGCGGTAGATCACGATAGCTTTTCAAACCTTGATTGAAGACTTGAACGTGGCAAGGGCAGTTCATTGGCTTGATCGCGTAATTTCTGTCATCCGCGGAAAGCGTGAACATGTCATCGCCAAATTTAGAAGCATGCCCCGATTTCTCCCAAAGGGAAATGTCCACTACCTGTGGCGTTTTAATCTCTTGATAACCTCGCTCGTATTGCTTAGCGCCCATGTATTGTTGAACGGTTTGGTAAATCGCCCACCCCTTGGGATGCCAAAACACACTGCCCGGAGCCTCATCTTGAATGTGAAATAAATCCAGAGCCTTACCCAGTTTACGGTGGTCGCGTTTCTCTGCTTCCTCCATGCGCTTTAAATACGCTTTCAGTTGTTTTTTATCGGACCATGCTGTGCCGTAAATACGTTGTAACTGCGCATTATTTGAATCACCACGCCAATAAGCACCCGCCAACTTAGTGAGCTTAAAACCATCTCGTAACACACCGGTACTGGGCAAATGCGGTCCACGACAAAGGTCTAAGAATTCACCTTGTCGATAAACGGTTATGGTTTCGTTTTCTGGCAGATCTGAAATGATCTCGGCTTTATACAACTCGCCGATACCTTTGAAGTACTCAATCGCTTCATTACGATCCCATACTTCTCGCTCTATGGTTTCGTTACGCTTAACGATCTCCTTCATACGCGTTTCTATTTTGCCTAAATCCTCTGGGGTAAACGCTTCTTCACGTGCAAAATCGTAGTAAAAGCCGTTTTCAATAGACGGACCAATAGTTACCTGAGTTTCAGGGTACAATTCTTTTACGGCCTCAGCCATAACGTGCGCCGCATCGTGTCGCAACACATCCAAGCCAGCGTCGGTGTCGCGTGTGATAATGTCAATATTGGCGTCAGAGGTAATTTCGCGTGTTAAATCCCACGACTCACCGTTTACAACGATGGCCACCGCATTGCGGCGTAAACCGCTACTGATTCCATCGGCAATTTCAACCCCAGTGACTGGCGCTTCAAGTTGCTTAACTGCGCCATCTGGAAAGGTAATACTTATCGACATTTTAGAATTCACTGTGTGTTTTTTGTTAAACTTGGTAGCTCATGTTTAAGCCCGTTTATTGAACGCCTTTTTCATTGCGTTGGGGCCAATCATCGCCAAGCAGGCTATTGTAGCCTAACCGGCGCAAAACAAAACCTTGAAAGACTCTTTTATCTTATTGAATTTGCCAAATTGAGTCTGCCCGTTCAACCGCTCTGCACGCAACGCATTATTATGACCCAACTGACAATCACCAAACCCGACGACTGGCACTTACATTTTCGCGATGGGCACCTTCTAGACGAAACCGTGCCGGCCACCGCACGGTGTTTCGAGAGGGCCATTGTTATGCCGAACTTAGTGCCACCCGTGACAACGAAAGCTCAAGCCCTGGACTATCGATCACGAATACTGGCTGCCGCACATAAATACAGCCATACAAATGCAGCCAGCTTCACGCCGCTAATGACATTGTATCTGACTAACGATACAACGCCCGCCACCATTCGTGAGGCGATAAGTGCTGAGATTCCGGCGGCAAAACTTTACCCGGCAGGAGCCACGACCAATTCAGACGCGGCCGTCAGTGGCATTGAGGCGCTGTATCCCGTGTTTGAAAGCATGAGTGACGTGGGCATGCTGTTATTAATTCACGGCGAAGTAACCGAAACAGATGTGGACATTTTCGACCGTGAAAAACAATTTATTGACCAGCACTTAGACCCGATTAGGCGGCGCTTTCCCGACCTGAAAGTGGTGTTCGAACACATAACCACGGCCGATGCGGCGGACTATGTATTACAAGGCGGCGACAGCCTGGCTGCCACCATCACCCCTCAACATTTATTGTTAAATCGCAACGATTTATTGGTGGGTGGCATCAGGCCTCACAATTATTGTTTACCCGTGTTAAAGCGCAATACGCACCAACGCCGACTACAAGAAGTGGTTGCTTCCGGCGCTTCGTGCTTTTTCTTAGGAACGGATTCAGCACCACACACAAAGCACGCTAAAGAAAATTGCTGTGGGTGTGCCGGCTGTTATTCAGCTTGGAGTGCCATTGAGCTTTATGCAAAAGTATTTGAGAACTTAGGAGTGCTGGAGAAATTGGAAGGGTTTGCCAGTCATTACGGGCCCGATTTTTACGGCCTGGCTCGAAATACCGACACCATCACGCTTGCAAAAGAAGCATGGAAAGTACCCGAACAAATCACACTAGCGAACGGCGATGACATTGTCCCATTTTTTGCTGGTCAAACCTTAGACTGGAAGTTAGTTTCATAACCAACAAGTAAAACCAATAGCTTAAGCTTGTTTGTTTATTAGCTTAAGTATGTTACAACATTCATAGAACAAGAAACTGGCCTCGGCATCGACTAAGCCGTTGAGCTAAACACTCAACTCAACGTTAGCCTTAAACTGTTAATTAACTCGGTCTTTGAATAACCCGAAGCCTTTTTAAACCCATCATAAGCTGATAACTGGGGACTTTAATGGCTGAATTTTTCACTATCGCGAATCTTATTGATTTAACGTTGCTGATCGCTTTGCAAGCGGTACTTGGCTTCGATAACTTATTATACATCTCCCTAGAGAGTCAACGCGCTCCTGAGAGCAAACAAAAACAAGTCCGTTTTTGGGGCATTGTATTAGCGGTGGTCTTCCGCATTGTGTTGTTGTTTTTATTGCTCAAAATGATAGAGGCCTTTCAAGAGCAATTGTTTGCGATTCACTGGGAAGGTGTGATTCATGCCACCTTTAATCTGCACGCCATTATTGTGCTGTTCGGTGGGGCCTTTATACTCTATACCGCAATGAAAGAAATTTTGCACATGATGACATTAGAAGAGTCGCACGCACAGCAGCGCGATGCTAAGCCAATAGGCCGTATTATTTTCTGGATTGTGGCAATGAACGTTGTGTTTTCGTTTGATTCTATTCTTAGCGCCATGGCCGTAACCAAAGTCTTTTATACAATGGCCACGGCCATCATCATTGGCGGTGTTCTCATGGTTGTGTTGGCTGACACAGTTTCTGAATTTCTTCAGAAAAACCGCATGTACGAAGTGATGGGCTTATTCATATTATTCCTAGTAGGAGTCATGCTGGTTTCCGAGGGCGGACACCTTTCTCATATGACGCTGTTTGGCAATGAAGTGGTGCAAATGTCTAAAACCACATTCTACTTCGTGTTAGCCGTACTTATCGTGAGTGATATTGTGCAAAGCCGATACCAGAAAAAACTGAACCAAATGAAGCAAGCTAACCTTAAGAAGCACTAGTTGCGGACCCAAAAGTAAGCTGATAACCCAAAATTCCTGATAAACGCCCTTCTAAACATGCCTAGCTGTTTGACGAGTGCTATTATTGGACAACTATATTTAATATGACAAACCGGAGGCAATATGTCGGAACAGGCTCCCGCCCCATCTGTATTACTTATTTCAGATGATTCAAATGTTGTTGAAGCTATTATTAATGGCAACTCAACGGACCTAAAAATAAACGCCCGCGAAACGGTTGACGAAGTTCTCAAGCAACCGGACTTACTTGATGACAACGCCATTGTTATCTTAGATTGCGATACCAATGGCAATGACGTAGAAAAGGCCATTGACCAGGCAATCAGTTTAAAAAAAACGGACCCTACCCAAGTTTTGATGCTGGTAGGCGAAAAGGACCCGCTTTCTGAAATTCTGAAATCAAACATTCAGCCTATTGTCTATCGAGCATTTAATAAACCCGTTGGCGGCAATCAAGTATTTTTGGCATTCAAATCAGCCTTATCTTTGCATGAAGAATTGGTAGGCAAGCAAAAAGCTGGCGAAGACATCATGATCGTTGGCCCAGCAGAAAACCGAGCCAATTTGGAACAACTGGCCGCGCAACGTAAAACCAACCCCGCGATATACGCCGGCTTAGCTGTTGTAGTATTAGGTTTAATCGCCTTCTTGTTTTTAGGTGGCGATGAGGCTCCCAAACAACAGGTCGTGGTAGACAACTCTCTGAATATTGAGCAAGAAGTCACGCAAGAAATTAACGAAGCGGTAAGTCGAACCAACGAGCTTAACCAACTAGCCTCAAACGCGATTCTAGATGGACGTTACATTCAGCCTAAAGGGGACAATGCACTGGAGTATTACAACCAATCATTACAGATCGACCCTTACGACTCTGTGGCTTATGAAGGTAAAAAGACCGTAGCCGCGGCTATTCGCAGCAATTATAGGACACTGGTGTCAGAAGCCAAGTTCGATCAAGCGTTGAACGCAATAGACGCATTACGTCAAATTGAACCGCTGAATCTTGAAAATGACCAATTAAGTCAGGAGTTAGCCAAAGCCGTGGACAGTCACGTTAAAAAAGTACGTGAAACAGGAACGCAAGAAGAGATCGCCGCGACATCGACTGTATTAGAGCGGCTAGGCGATCTGGGTGGCGACAACAGCGCAAGCAAAGCATTGCAAGCCGAAAAGGCGTTGCTGGATAGTATCGACAGCGCTATTGCCGCTGGTAATTTAACGCCACCAAAGAAAGGCAACGCTTACCAATTAGTATCATCGGCTCTTAAAGGTAATAAAATCAGTCGCGCAAACTCGGACCCTCGAGTTAAACTATTAAGTAATAAGCTCTTGGCTTTGGCTAACACCAATCTGAATGACGACAACCTTGAAGAAGCGGTTAAACTTTCGGCGCTGGTTAAACGTATTAATCTTACAGATGGCAACGACGCTCTAGATAAATTAAACAAAGGCATTCAGAGCAAACGTGCCGCGATTGCCGAAGCATCTAAGGAAAAAGAGGAAGAGTCAAAACCAGCTCCCCTTGAGGAAGTGGCCAAAGTTGAAACTAGCAAGCCTGAACCACCCAAAATCATTCCGGCTAAAATCATTTCTCGTGCCTCACCACGTTACCCAAGCCGTGCCTTAAAAAATAGCACCGAAGGTTGGGTGCAGGTGAGGTTCTCAATCAACAAAGAAGGAATTCCATTTGATATCGAAGTGTTGGATTCAGAACCTGGTGATACGTTTAACGATGCCGCGATTAAATCTGTGAAGAAATGGCGTTTCTCACCAGCAAGAAACCAACGCACAGGCTTGCCAGTTGAAAGCCAGAACATTTCAACTAAGGTGCAATTTCGCCTGAATTAACTGCCTTTACGACCACTGAGGCGCATCATAAAAAAGCCCGACAGCATACTGCCTGTCGGGCTTTTTATTGCATAGAACAGCGGTATTAATTCCTAAATATTCCCAACCTTTTTCAGCAACCAAACAATATTACAATCACGGCGAAGCAAAGAAATATCGATACTTTGCAACAAGCGTGTCAAAATTATTGGCTACTTTTCCGTTAATTTTTTAAGCAACCCTTCGGTTGAAGCATCAAAACCCGTATCGTTTGCTTCACCTCTATCAATGAGTGGCCGAACTTTCTTTGCAAGACGCTTACCCAACTCTACTCCCATTTGATCAAAGGAGTTAATGTTCGTCAACACCCCACCAAAGAACACCCTATGCTCATAGAAAGCCAGCAAACCACCCAACGCACTGGGGCTGAGCTTATCGAGCATAATGGTCATGGAAGGCCGATCACCTGAAAACACTTTGGCTTTCATAGCTTCGTCCGACAAGCCTTCATCTCCGTGCAATTCTTTAACCGTCTCTAACGTCTGCCCAGACAACAGTGCGGCCGTTTGCGCAATGCCATTTGCTAATAATTCATTATGATGTTCTTGCAAGCCATGATCGGGTTTCTTAACCAGAATAAACTCAGCAGGAATGATAGAAGTGCCTTGGTGCAGCATTTGGAATACCGAATGTTGCACGTCTGTGCCAACGCCACCCCACACCACCATTGATGTTTTTTGGTCAACCGGGTGGCCATCACGCTGTTTATCCTTACCATTACTTTCCGTTTCTAATTGCTGCAAGTAATCAACCAAGGAGCGAAAACGATAATCATACGCAAAAATTGCTTTCGCACCAACGCCCATATGATTTGCGTAGTAATGATCAAGCATCGCGGCCTTAAAACACACATTTTTCGCTAAAGGTGCTGTGTAAAAATGCCGATCCATTTCGGCCGCACCTTCGAGAAACTCATCAAATTTCTCTTTGCCTAAAAGAAGCACAGCGGAAAGCGAGACTGAAGACCAAACTGAATAGCGACCGCCTACCCACACCGGAAAAGACACGACATTCGATGACGCTAGACCGTATTGGTTTGCCTGAGTAGGGTTCGCTGTCACACCGTAAAAATTATCCAACGGCTTATCAACGCCATTGCTTTTAAACCAATTGGCAATTGAATCTAAGTTTTGCAGTGTTTCGGCTGTCGTGAAGGTTTTCGAAACACCGATTACCAACGTACTGGAAACATCGCACTGATCAAGAACAGACACTAACTGGTGCGCATCAATGTTTCCAATAAAATGAATTCTACGCCGCTCACCGATCACTTGTAAGGCTTCATAGAGTAACTGAGTGCCTAATGAAGAACCACCAATACCCACGTGAATAATGTCTTTAATCGGGGTCTCTCGACGCGCTAATGATTGCTCTATTTCTTTATATTGCTCGGTAAATTGCGCTCTTGCATCTTGGGCTTGATCAAGTACAACCGGCTGTTGCATGGTGATTCCTTGATTTTCAGTATCACGCAACAATGTGTGTAAAACAGAGCGTTGCTCGGTGTTATTGATTAGATCACCGGAAAGAAAATCTTCACGCGCTTGTTCTATTTTTTGACTTTCAGCAATCTCCAAATACCGTTCAACCAACGGGTCCGAAATATGAGTTTTACTCAAATCAAAATACAGCTCTCTAAACTGAAAACTGTGCTTTTCGACCCTGGCATTATCATTATCAAATTTACGTTGTATCCCTGCAGTAAGGTCGGTCTGGGCTAAGGCTGTAAGGCTGTCTTTTAGATGTTCGGGCACGGAAGATTTCATCGTATTCGTCGGCATGTTGAATTTATTACAAAGATTTCGAAAAAAATAACGCATCAGCGCCTATTATAGAAGCCAATCTGATGATTTTTCTTTGATCTGGGCAGCGTGTTTCATCTTTCTGTCTGCGGTTCGGATTTAGTCTAAAGGTGACTCTCGGTCACGCTCCCATTGATAACGCTGTATCTAACATTCGATTGGAAAAGCCCCATTCATTATCGTACCAAGCCTGAATTTTAACCAAACCGCCAGCTATGCGAGTTTGCTGGATATCAACAACGCAAGACGCCGGGTTGTGATTAAAATCAATGCTCACTAACGGGTCCCGACTAACTTCAAACACATTTTTTCGGCCTTCTTGGTAGTTGGCAAATACCGCCTCTATTTCGTCAAGAGAAACAGCATTACTGGGAGTAAACGTAAAATCCAACAACGACACATTCAATGTTGGCACTCGTATTGCCACAGCGTCCAGTTTCCCTTCCAACTCTGGAATGACCGCACCGATGGCCTTGGCCGAGCCCGTTGACGTTGGGATCATGGAGTACGCCGCTGCACGGCCGCGACGCTTATCTTTGTGATACGAATCCAACAGGTTTTGAGTATTGGTGTACGCATGAACCGTGTTAGCTAAGCCGGACTCTACACCAACGCTGTCATTCATCGCTTTGGCTACGTGGGCCAAACAGTTAGTAGTGCATGACGCATTAGAAACCAATACGTCTTCGGGCATTAACACCCCATCGTTCACGCCGAACACAACGGTTTTGTCCAATTGCTTCCCTGGCGCAGATACCAGTACTTTCTTAGCACCCGCTTGGCGATGAAGATCCGCCTTTTCTCGGCTGCGGAAGAACCCAGTACACTCAAATACAATATCAACGCCCAAGTCAGCCCAAGGCAAATGACTTGGGTCTCGCTGCATGTACACAGGGATGGTGTCTTTATTAACGGTTATGGTGTCTTCCGTGTAATTCAAGTCGGCGTTAAAACGTCCGTGGGTCGTATCAAAAGCCAGTAAGTGCAAGTTTGATTCGGTTGGTGCCAAATCATTTATAGCAACAACCTCTACCTGTTCTCGATAACCATTTTCATATATTGCCCGTAATACATTTCGACCAATTCGGCCAAACCCATTAATCGCTATTTTCAACATATTGAATCCCGCAATTGTATGCTTTCAAGTTAGTATCCAATGCACAACGCCAAAGACATTCTCATTTGGAAAGTATAAATAGATGCTCGCTGTGATGACAGACTGTAACCATCATTACGTATTTCTTTCGGTACTTACTGGTTTCGTGTCAGCCGTAATGAAAATCATAAAAAAAGCACGCCTAAGCGTGCTTTTTTGTAAAGGCTGATCAAATTAATTTCAATAAGCGCTAGTTTTTTGCCAGCGATATTGTTGGCGAATTAACACCCGCCGCTTTAATGCCATCAACTGCAGCAATGATTGCTTTCGTTTTAGCTTTCTTCTCAGCTTTGATAATAACCGCAGCGTCAGGCCTTTCAGCCGTCAAACGCGTTACAGTAGACTTAATAGCGCGTTGATCTAACAAACGGTTATCAATGCGTATTTCACTCAGATTGTTAATTTCAACAATGATCGGCCTTGCTGCGTCTGCATCAGGCGGTGTGTCCGTGACTGGTGGCTTATTCAAATCTAAGCCAGATTCTTTAACAAAACTTGCAGTCACAATGAAGAAAATCAACATAATAAACACCACATCCAGCATTGGGGTGATGTCAATATCGGCTTCTTCTTCGTTATGTTGTTTGCCTAATCTTTTCATTATTTATCCTCTATCTCGGGAACCAAGCTTACGCTTGGCCCTCGTACTTTTGAGCGATCAAGCCAGCCGCTTGCTCTTCCAAAATGCCTTCAATGTTTTTGGCTTTGTTAGACACCAACCAGTGAGCAAACACAGTTGGAATTGCCACAACCAAACCAAGCACAGTGGTAACCAAAGCTTGCGATATACCGCCGGCCATCGTTTGTGGGTCGCCGGCACCAAACAGGGTGATGGCCTGAAAGGTTTGAATCATTCCGGTTACCGTACCTAATAAACCAAGTAACGGGGCAACAACAGCAATAATCTTAATGAACATCACCCAACTGTTGATTTTAGGCGATTCTTTCAGCATGGCTTCCCCTAACTTAAGTTCAAGAGATTCTGGATCAGATTTAGGGTTGTCTTGATAAACCTTCAGCACACGGCCTAGCGGGTTCTTGAGCGACGGGCGCTTCATATCACGGGCTTGCTTTTTAACAGAAGACTCTACGCCCATTAAAATCAAGAAGCGCAGCACAGCAATCAACAAGGCGATGGCACCCAATACCATAATCACATAACCAACTATCCCACCTTCTTCGGCTTTTTCATCAAGCGATGGTTTTAACACCAATGCTTGCAATAAGCCACCGCGAGCAGGGTCAAGCTGAAACGACGTAGTGCCAGACGTTGAGTTTTGCAGGCTTTGCGATGCTTGAGTGAAATCTGACCCCATTTGTCGTTCTAATGCCACAAAACCTTTATTGTCTGAATACGTCAAGATATCGTTGCCCGTCACGGCGTTAAACACACCAACTCGAGTGACGGGTTTCTCACGCACTTCATACACGGGTTTTGTTTCTCCCGTTGGCTTTCCTTTGTCATCAGTAACCGGGTTACCGTTTCCGTCTAGCAGTGGTTCATAATCAACAATGTAATTAACGTTCGTATTGTAGGTAACAACTTTGCCTTGCTCTGTCATTTCATTCTGCAACTGAAGCCACAAGTCCTCAATTTCATCAATGGACACAAGCTCAGTCAAACTGGCCATTTTTTCGACCATTTGGCGAAGATTTTCAGCGCGTTCAGGGTACTGGGCACTGATAATCGACGTTTTATAGTCTTCTTGTGCTTCTGAAGCAGAAAGCTGAATCACGCCAAACAATTGTTTCAGGTCACCCAGTTCTTTTTGCAGCTCTTCTTGCAGTTGAGCAATTTCAACGTCATTTTGATCAAACTTAGCTTCCAGTTCTCGTGAAATGCGCTCTTGCCTAACTCGCTCGTTAGTCATTGACTTTAAGCGACCTTGCTCTTTTCCAAGCTCGGCTCTAAATTTATTTTCACGGGCACGCTCGGCATTACGGTCTTTGGTTGCACCGGATCTGGCCGCACTCAAAACTTGATCAATATCCAACGTTTGAGCTGTCACGCTTGTGGTTACGGTCAACGATGTAATCATCAATGCACCCGTAACGGCGGCGATTTTTAATAGATGTTTCATATTAAATTTTCTCCGGCGCGATAATTGGCAAGGTCATAAGGTCTTTGGATGCTTTACCTTGGCTTATTTTAATGGCTTTAGTGATTCCCTCGTTATGAGACGAATCAAGCTGTTTCCATTGTTTGTCGCCCTTGTCCCAATAACCCGACTCTGCGCCATCTATCGTTTGATAATACAAACCAGCGCGACCCACCTGCAACACATTCACGGTTCGCTTTTTACCACCAAGGTCTAATTCTTCGGAATAAACGTCTATCGTCTTTCCATAATTACTTTCGATCGAATAGGCATCAAGAACTTGCCTGAAGCGTTCGGCTGCCGCAATATTTGCGTTAGTTAAATACCCTTTAATGCGATCGACTCGAGCTTTACGCTCTTCTAGCTTAAATGGTATGTCTGCCGCAATAAACTGATCTAAACCACTGATCATTCTTAGCATTAGCGGAACAATCTGACGCTCAATCAAAGACGCATCTTCAATTGATCGCTCTAATGAGGTCATTGCCACTTCTTGCGCTTGTAGCGTGCGGCGCAACCTATCATTAAACTTTTTAAGGACTTCAACACTCTTGCGTTGCTGATGATACTTAGAGATCACTTTTTCAGTGTCTTCTGAGATTTTATCGATGCGCTTTTGTGAAGCCGCTGCAGACTTTGCTCGTGAAATACCGGATTTAACGATATCGTCTACCTGGTCAGCCGAAGCGCTTAATGGCACGCTTAATGGCACTAAGGAAACCAACGCAGCACCTACCACGCTAGCCCTTAATTTAGCCTTAAGTACTGATGTACTCATACTTAACCTCTTATTCTATTATGCTCTAAGCCGCAGCTTAATAAGCCTATTTACTGTTAACTTGATGCTGAATCCAGACTTTAAACTATGCGTCTAAAGGCTCGACATCAGTGTTAATAACAATTTCTTTTTTAAGTTCAGCTTCACGCTGCACTTCAGCTTTGACGTATTTGATCCAATTATCGGCTGCTTGGGCAACCTTTTCATAACGCAAGGCTCTATTGAATGTCTTCAACGCAGCATCAGGGCGATTCAACTCAAACTGCACCAAACCAAGGCTAATGGTAGTTTGACCTGTATCACGCAACTTGCCTTTATTAAGAGCACGTTGCAGTGCTGTTTCAGCATTCCGCCACTGATTCAAATTAATGTAAGCCTGACCAAGTTGATCATCAAGTTTACCGTCTTTAGACAACTTTGCAGCTTGAGACAATGGCTCTAACGCTTTCTCGTATTCACGTGCAGCGTAAAGCGCCTGTGAATATGAGCGATAGTTCTTTAATGTCTTTTTGAAGACCCCATCATTAAAACCTTTTTCCATCACCCTGGAGGCCTTATATGGGTTATCCAAATTCATCATCAATGAGGCAACCGTGTTCAGCTCAGATTCGCTTTTTAATAAACCTTGATCATACATCCCAAGGTAAAGAGCCGACATGCTGTCAAGATCCTCTAACTCATTAAAGATATAACCCAAAGATAATAAGTAATTTTTCTTAGGGTAGAACTTAACCAACTGCTTCACCACCGGCAACATGTTTCTATATTGGCCTTTTTCGCGGTAGATATTGCTTAACAAATTAAGCCAACCTTCTTTAGGCGTACTGCCGAGTTCTTCGTACTTTTGAATGCCTTTTTGAACATTAGGCAGTGCCTTGTCAAACTCTTTAAGCTGATAGTGTGCTTGGCCAATCAACATATAGGCATCCGCCGACGGGTCTTCTTGCGTTTTAAACCAACGTTGGGCGTACTGCAAAGCTTCACGATATTTTTCTTGTAAGAAAAGCACCTGCGCAACTTGGTATAATATCTGGTTTTGAAAACCTTCTGAGATACCCTCTTGAATGTTGGCTACCTTTTTGAACTCACGCAAAGCGCAATTGAGGTTGTCTTCATTCAAACAGATACTTCCTCGAAAGTTCCAAAGATAAGCACTTTCAATATTATTTAAGTCGGTTTCTCTGGCCAACTTATCCAATTGGGCTTTAGCACCAGCGACGTCTTCTTGATCAAAGAGTTCGCTGACCTTTTCAAACGTTTTAACGTGTTTCGCGCGAATCGATTCCACACGACGCGTTTTTTTCTTGGGCGCGTCACTCTGTGCTTGAGCAACTTGCGATTCAAACACCGTCACTTCTAAGCCTGCCGAGAATGGCAACACCAACGCTGTAATAAGCAGCGGTTTGATAGCAGTTCTGATTGCTTGCGTGATACTTACTGTATTAATACCAGTCATATTGTTCACCTATGTTCAGCTTAATTATTTCAACCTAATAGCATGAGCCTTTGCTTGGATGCGCTTAAAGCTTGTCTTAGAAAGACAAGCACCTTGCACGACAAAGCTCTAGCATTTGCCACCTTCCATCTCAAATTTGATACGGATTGGCACATTAGGTACGTCTACGGGCTTACCACCCACTTGGCGTGGCTTATATTTGTATTTTTCAGCCGCCTTTACAGCCGCACGCTCAAAAATTCGCGACGAGCTAGAAGTAACAACTGCGTCTTTGGTGCCGCCAGACGCCGTTACGGTATACAACAATTCAACCCAACCACACAGACCACGCTCTTGCGCACGTCGTGGATAAATTGGTGGGGCACGGAAGATAGGCAGATACTCGCCATCGTTAGAATTGAAGCCTTTAGTGCTGGTATTAATGCCAATTTTTACCGCACCTAAAGATAAGTTGGTATCAATATCCACTTCATCGGGAATAATGTCACTCTCTGGAATATCAGGAGCTTCTTGAACCTCATCTGGGCGATCAGGTTTGGCGGTAATAGTTTCGACGTCTTCGTTCTTGGGAATGAATGAGAACTCGGGCACCTTAAAGGCTTCCGCCTCACCCAGTTCTGGTTCATCCATCTTGATAAGTGCGTACATCGCAACAATCAAACCTAACGTAATGAAGATGGCGACAATGAATGATGAAAATAATCTAACCATAATTTACTCCGATAAGGTGGAAACGCGACTCACTTCAATGCCAGCGTCACGCAGTTTGTCAACCACTTCTAATAACACTTCGGCTTCGGAATTAATATCGGCCTGTATCATTATCTCGCCTTCTGGGTTTTCAGCCCGCAAGCGACCCAAATTAGCCTTAATAGCGCGCGGGTCAATTTGCTGGCGATCCAACCAGATATCATTGTTTTCGTCGATTGCCAACAAAATACTCGCCTTAGGTCGTTGTTCAGCATTGACCGCTTCTGGTTTAATAACTTTAGCGCCACTCTCTTTAATAAAGCTTGCGGTGACGATAAAGAATATAAGCATGATAAAGACCACGTCCAACATCGGCGTAATATCGATCTTAGCGTCTTCTTCTTGTCTTCTTCTAGATGCTCGTCTCATTTAGTTTCTCCTAAATTGGGCATGAAACACGATTTAATGCTTCACACCCAAAATAATAAGGATGCTCGTTGATTACACTTAAATCTCGTTAATGATTCAGCGTCAATCAATGACCCGTTAGTGATCTAAGGTCAGGCGCTCGTTGATTAGCTCCCTTTCCTGCTCAGTTTTGCGTTGCAGCCAAAAGCTCAAAAACAAGCCCGATAATGCTGCGACCATGCCGGCCATTGTTGGAACGGTTGCACGCGACACACCACCCGCCATCGCGCGAGCATTGCTGGTGCCAGTCACCGCCATAACTTGGAAAACCTCAATCATGCCGGTCACCGTGCCTAGTAAGCCAAACAATGGCGCCAGGGCAACACACGCTTGAATCATCGATAGGTTTTCACGCAACTTGGAACTCACCCTAGATACCAACTGCTCGCGAACCTGATGCGCTGCCCATGAGCTACGCTCGCTTCGCGATTCCCATTCATCCAAAGCAGTTTTAACTGCTTTTTTATGAGGGCCGTTGATGTACATGATGCGCTCTAAAATCATGTACCACATGATAATAAGCAAAGCGGCAATCAAATAGAGTACCGGGCCACCGAGCTCCATAAAATCGCGGATGTACTCGAAGATAGCTTTAATATCCATCTTATTGAACCTCTGTCTCTCGTGTTATTAGCCAGGACGGGCCAGGTCTAAATATTGACCCGCCTCAGCTGAACTTAGAGACCGAGAGCGTTTAGCCCTCGATCTTACGTGCCACCATACCGGCTGACTGCTCTTCCAGTATTTCTTCTACGCGCTTGGCTTTAGAAGCCGCTGCCGTGTGAAGCAATACGATTGGAATCGCGACAACCAAACCACACACCGTTGTTACCAGCGCTTCTGAAATACCACCAGCCATTAGCCTTGGGTCGCCAGCGCCGAACAGCGTGATCGATTGGAACGTGGTAATCATACCCAGCACAGTACCTAATAGGCCGCCAAGTGGCGCGACTACCGATACGATTTTCAAAAACATCAACCAAGACGTCAACTTAGGCGTTTCTTTCATGATCGCCTCAGACAGTCTCAATTCCACAGCCTCGCTGTCATTACCTTTGGTGTCCGCTGCCGCTTTCAACACACGACCTAACGGGTTCTTATCACTTGGCGAACCTGGGTTTGCCGCTTGTTTTTTAACCGCAGCTGAAACACCAAACAGAATGATAATTTTAATGATTGCAATGATTGCAGCGAAAGCACCCACACTTAGAATGATGTAACCAACAAGACCGCCTTGGGCCACACGATCACGTAAACCTGGGCTTTCAACGGCTGCTTCAAGCAACGTACCCAATGTTGGGTCTACTGCAAACTCAACTGGGCCAGTTGCATTAAACAGAGACGACGCTTGATTTAAGAAACGACCGTCGGGCTGTTTGGGCAAATCTGCAACACCACCAGCACCGTAAGTTAAGAACTTGCCGTCACCAATTAGGTTAAAAGTACCAACGCGAACCACTTGCTGCTCTTCGCGATCGCCCGCGGCTGTTGCCACAGACGCGCTGAACTTAGCCACTTTACCCTGTTGAACCATTTCGTTGAACAGCGCTTTCCATAGTGACTCTATCTCACCTGCGGTCACTAACTGGTTTGATTGATTTGATACTTTCTTTGAAATTTCATCAAAGCTGTCAGTGCGATCAGGGAATTGTGCGGAGATAATAGAACCGTCAAACGTCGCTTGGGCTTCACCAACCACTTGCTGGATAGCACCAAACAAGTCTTTTAAATCGCCTAGTGAGTTGGCGCGTTCAGTACGAACTTGATTTAGGGCCTGATCATTTGCTTCGTATTGCTGTTCCAGTGCATTACTGGTTGCCTCTAAAGCCGCGCGCTGTGTGCGCAATTGCTGAAGCAAATTAACTTTCCCTGCGCCAGCACCGGCAAAACGCGATTCCAAAGCGGTTGCTTCAGCGCTCTTTGCAAATGAACCGTCTTTAATTTGGTTCAACAATTGATCAACTGATTGAGAGTGCGCCGGAGCGACAATGAATGCTGCGGCCAGCGCAACAGTGGATAGTAAGCGTTTCATATTACGAGCCCTCCGGAGCATTAGTCATCAAGCTCAACAGTTCTGGTGCTACCGTTTTCGCAGCCACCTTAATGGCTTTACGAACATTGCGATTAGTGCTTTCTGGCAAAATTTTCCACGACTTATTGACATTGTCGTACATAGCGGACGTTTGCTGATCTTTAGTTTGATAAAACAAACCAATTCGGCCCACACGTAACATATCGACTGGCGTCTCATTGATCACCGAATCATACGCTTCGTACGTTGTGCCATATTCCATTTCAGCAGCATAGATATCCATGATGCTGCGATAGCGGATCGATGTGGTGGCGGTGGTGTCTAACATTAGGGCTTTCAGACGACCAATACTCTCTTGACGCTCTTCAAGCTTGAACGGCAAATCTGCTTGTACAAATTTGTCCAATGCCGTCAACATTTTCTCCAACAACGGGGCAACTTGTGGCTCTAGAGCTTTAGCTGACTCGATGGACGCTTGAATTTCAGAGTTGGCTTTTGCTTGCGCTGTCAACTGGTCTTGCAGTTGAGCGTTATACACTTTTAAAGCTTCTACCAGCTTCAATTCGCGCGCAAACTCGCTATCAACCGACCGACCGCCTGATGATTGCGCCCACCCGGTGGTAGCAGCGGTCGCAGCAATAGCGCCTACCGCTACGACTCGACCAATCCAATTCAACACAGATTTTCTCATTTTAGACTTAACCTCTTGTAATGAAATCTACTTAGCTAGATTCAATGGTAACCACCCCCTGCACCAGCAGAGACTGATTGATTTAAAACTCACAGCTGACTTGTTGGCATCCTTGGCGCCCGTACATTGCGATCACATCGACAACAACCAGACAAAAACTCAAACAACAGACTCAACTACAAATTAAAACTTATTCTTCGCAAGACTCAAACCCTAATGCCACTATTACAATAAAACAGTTTGGGTTCGATTAACAAATCAGCTCACTCACTGATCACTAATGCTTGCTGAGGTGGCACTTTTATTTTTAATAGCGCGGTTGCGACCTCATTGCCTCAACCAACTATCTTTTTAATTAATGATGCCAGCCCCGTAGTAAACACTACTAAGCTGCAATTCACAACCAGCAATAACAATAGATTTTCATTGACTAGACCGCTGAACACGACAAGGAGAGTAACTGGCTATTAACCAAACACCAACTATGTTGCGTTGCCTTACTGTTTTTCGAGACACTATGTATGAAAAAAGAGACATGGAGAGGAAATTTTACTGAAATCCAACCAATCACACCCACACAACAAAAAATCACTCTTTGCAGTGCATAAATTGCACAATCAACCTCATCCTAAAAAAATAAAATGGGTTTACGGTAAATTTTTCGTTGTGATGCGCATTGCAAAGGCATAACACCTAAATCAACGGACCAGATCAAAGCTCTAAAAAGAGCCCATGTGCCACATTGCACACTTTTTCTCCTAAGGCAGCCATCCGAGGTTTACCTAACACAGTTATCGTGCCAGCAAACCACGGCCTAGACTAAATCGTTTCTATTATTTTATTTTTTATAACAACACTCCGTCTTACGCAGAGTTAATTAGCGCCTGCTATCGGCGACACATTTAATTGTGTCAATTAAATTGCAGGCTAAACCAAGGTAACAAATTCTAGCAGCCTGAGCCGCCAGGGTCACCCCCATTTACATTTTATTCATTGAAATGAAGGCGTTAAAATAAATCAGCAAGGGTGGCGCACTATCGTCGTACAATAAGGCCTGAAAATTCAGCGTGCCCAGCCTTTAATCGCAACAAGGATTCTTTACGCCCAAGTTGCGCCAAAGTTTGATCTATTGAGGGTGACATTGTTCCACCGGTAACCGCGATGCGCACGGGTTGAGCCACTTTTGCAAAACCAACATCATTTTCATCCACAACCGCCTGCACGACAGCTTGAATCACTTCGGCTTTCCATTCATCCAAACTCTCCAATTTAGCAATCAATGACGCCAGCAACGAATCAGACCCCACTTTGATCCATTTCTTAACGGCTTTTGCATCGTATTCGCTTACCGCTGAAAAAAACCAACGCGACTGATCAACCACGTCCAACAATGTTTTGCAGCGCTCTTGAATTAAGGCAATAACGTCATGAGCATAATCATTCGCTTCAATGTTTAAACCGGCCTGCTTAAAATGCCATTGACTGGCGGCCAGCAACTCTTTAGGACTCAGGGCTTTTATTTTTTCTTGGTTTACCCATAATAATTTTTCAGGATTAAAGGTAGATGACGCACGACTGACGTCTTCTACTCTGAATAACTCAAGTAAATCAGCGCGACTGAATAATTCCTGATCACCGTGTGACCAACCTAAACGCACCAAATAATTTAACAACGCATCGGGCAAAAACCCATCGTCGCGATATTGCATTACCCCAACGGCGCCATGACGTTTAGACATACGCGCACCATCTTCACCCAAAATCATCGGCACATGGGCATACAAAGGCAATTGAACACCCAAAGCTTCAAGAATGTTTATCTGGCGTGGCGTGTTATTAATATGGTCGTCTCCACGTATCACATGCGTGATCCCCATATCCATATCATCGACCACCACAGTTAAATTGTACGTCGGCACACCGTCAGGCCGCGCGATAACCAAGTCATCTAACTCCTGATTTGAAATGACGATATTTCCTTTAACCAAATCTCGAACAATAACATCCCCACCCAAAGGGTTTTTGAATCGAACAACCGTGTTATCCGCATTAGTTAAACCTAAAGACCTGCATCGTCCATCGTATTTGGGTTTCACGCCAGCGGCTTTTTGTTCTTCGCGCATTTGGTCGAGGCGATCTTTACTGCACTCACAATGATAAGCGTGACCATCAACCAACAATTGATCAATCACCTCTTTATAGCGATCAAAGCGTTGCGTTTGATAATACGGGCCTTCATCATAGTCAAGCCCTAACCACTGCATGCCATCTAAAATGGCTTGTACGGACTCCTGAGTTGAACGCTCTAAATCCGTGTCTTCAATACGAAGTACGAACTTGCCACCAGTTTGGCGAGCGTGCAACCAAGAATAAAGCGCGGTGCGGGCACCACCAATATGAAGATAGCCGGTCGGGCTAGGGGGAAATCGAGTAACGGTCATAAAACAAAAACAAGAAAATTGTACGCTGCGGATTGTAGTATAATTTCAACAAAACCTCAGCTTATCTGCTGAGCGAAAGAAACGTAGACTACAATATTCTTAATTGAAACGAGAAATACCTATAAGAGGCAAACACCTGCGGCGTTGTTATTAGCTCTCTTTCCAAGGTGAAATAAAGGTATCTAAGGTATTTTCAGTGGTAATTAAAGCAATACTGACATCTTTAAAGTCAATAACCTACTAAAATTTGTGAGAAACAGTTAGGAACTATTCAGGAACCGTCAATGCCTCGCCTTTTTGTCAATAATCTCACCGCAATAGACTGCTCTGTTTTGGATCCAAAACGTGGCCTAATAGGAGCAAGCTGGTCGGTTGATATAGAGCTGGTTGGTGAACTGGATCACCAAAGCATGATATTCGATTTCTCTAAGGTTAAAAAAACCATCAAACAAGTAATCGATAATGAGGTTGACCATAAACTGCTGATACCCAAGAATTACAACGGCTTGTCGCTCAACCACCTAAAAACAGGGGCGACCGAGCTTAAATTCACATTAAAAGACAGTGACTGGGTACGACACATCTCACCGCAATCGGCCCTCTGCTTGATTGAGAAAAAAAGGGTTTCAAAAAAACACGTTGCCGCTTTTTTAAAAGCGAAACTACTGGCGGCTCTGCCAAAAAACGTAACTGATCTAACCATAAACCTAAGAAAGGAATCGGGCTTGGGTGCATTTTACACTTACAGTCATGGGCTTAAAAAACACGATGGTAACTGCCAGCGCATCGCTCACGGCCATCGTTCAACCATCAAAATATGGAAAAACAAACGTCGTAATCGATATTTAGAGAAGAAGATGGCGCGATTGTGGCGCGACATTTACTTAGGAACGGACGAAGACGTCACCCTGCTAAAACGCGGGCGCATGGAATTCTCCTACATGAGTGAACAAGGCGCTTTCAAGCTCAATATCAACGAAGAACGCGTGCACATGATGCGCTGCGACTCCACTGTCGAGTGCATTGCCGAGCATGTATTAGAACTGCTGGAAGCCGAATCAGATGCGCATTTCAAAGTACACGCTTTCGAAGGCATTGGCAAAGGGGCCATCGCAGAATCAATTCGTTGATCAGGTCGCCGACCTACTTACGCTTAGCCACTCTTTACCATTCATCCAATCATGTCGCCGTTCGGCACCTTTTTCCTCATCCACAATTAAAAAGTGGGACACTGCCTCCACGTTATTACCAGAAGCCCTCAACAACCGGTTTCTAGGACACTGTTTTTTATCTTAGGTGGAGTGAAAAATGAAGACGCAAGAGTGGGTATGTACCACTATCATTATTGCTGGGCTGATAACTTCAGTATGGCAAATAAACCGCATTAAAGAAGGAGAACACAGCCGAACGCCACTATTCTCAATGTTCAGCGACCCTATCAATGTCAACCGCCCGGCAAACCTTGCGATACAACGCTTATCATCGCAAGATTCAGACTGCGCAACACGAAACCTTATCTTTAAAGTCGAGAAAGTTGTATTTGAGCTAACAGCCGCAGGTGTTGACGCATTGACTCTTATCTCAAATGCGCGATGAGTTTCACCAAAACACGTACAAGAGGCTCGCTTCCACTATGTTCGAACAAATCAAAAACCACGTTGTAGTGCAACGGGCTCGCCGCGATTTCTCTGAGTTCTTAAGCAGCATTAAAAACAACGTCAACAGAGATTTATTTGAAGCCAGCTCAGACTTTTGGGCTTATCACCTAGGCGGCCTCTCAGCACTGGTGGCCATGGACATGATTCTCAGTCTTTTGTTGCGGCCAAGCTTCATTTGGGACTATCAATTTTTTTCATTAGCGGTGTGGGTTAGTGGCTTTTCCTTGGCGACATTGATCTTCAGAAGCCATTACAAAAGAGCGCACTGGGATACCCAACCGCAAGTACCCGTTCTAATCAAATGCGTGGGCTGCGCCGTCTTTTTTTCTGTGCCTATTACGCTACTTTTGGTCACAATCAACATTATCTTTTTAGATGATGTACAACGTTTTTTTCAACTTCATAACCCCAGTGCATCTGGCTTTGAAGTGCTGATTGAATTTAGCGTTAGAAACCTATTTATCACAAGCTTTCACTTACTGTGCTGGATGACTCTTTACATGAGTGTGACCAGTCGCCGACAAACCAAAGAAATAGAGATCGCCAATCTGCGACTGCAAAACAGCCTACGCGAAGCTGAGTTAAGCAGTTTGTCTAATCAATTAAATCCGCATTTCTTGTTTAATGCCCTTAACAACATTCGTTTTATGATTCAGGAGGACGCAAACAATGCCGAAGTCATGCTGATGTCATTATCCCATGTATTACGATACTCGTTAGACAGTTCAAAGCAAAGCAAGGTGACCTTTGAACGAGAAGTTGAAATCAGTCAAAAATACATCGACTTGGTACAGATACAATTTGAAGAACGCCTGACGTTTTCTATGGATGTGCCAACCGAATTTATGCAATGCACTGTGCCACCCATGGCATTGCAAATGTTACTGGAAAATGCCGTAAAGCACGGCATCGAAAACATTGCAGAAGGCGGTGAAATTTCGGTATCAGCCAAATTTAAAAACAACGTACTCTCACTTACCGTTTGCAATGACTTATCAGCAAACCATCAGCACAAAAACAGTGAATCTGGCATAGGCTTGCTTAACATAGAACAGCGGCTTGACTTGCTTTATGGAAACCTGGCGAGCCTTGAAACAAACACCTTGAACGGGCGCCATTGCGCGATACTCAACATACCTCAACAACCGTTAGACGATGATAGAGAACCACCCCAGGGCACTCAAAAAACAAACGAAAACCCACTTAAAGAGAAATAATCAATGAGAGCGATTGTTGTAGAAGATTCAAGGTTGGCACGTGAGGGTTTAATACGCATGCTCAACACATTCGATGAAATCACGATTATCGGCGATGCAAATCACCCTGAAACCGCACTCAAACTGATCAAAGAATTGCGGCCGGAAGCGCTGTTTTTGGATATCCACATGCCAGGAGAAAGTGGTTTTGATTTACTCGACAAACTTGATTATATCCCTAAGGTAATTTTCACCACCGCGCATTCTGAATACGCATGCCGCTCATTTGACTACAACCCAGTTGATTATTTACTCAAACCCATCAGCACTGAACGATTGGGGCAAGCCATTGATAAGCTGGGCGCCGAGCCATCGGATTCGGCCAGCAGCGAAACTGAGCGCTTTGAAATCGACAGCAAAATTTTCATCAAAGATGGCGACGACTGCCATTTAGTGGCCTTGCGAGAAGTGCTTTACTTTGAAAGCTGCAAAAACCACGTCCGCGCCTTTTTCGGTTCCAACAAGGCGTTTATTAAAAAAGCCTTAAGCAATGTGGAAGAAAAATTACCCACCAGCCATTTTTTTCGCGCTAATCGGCAATTCATCGTGAACCTAAACCACATCAAATCTATCAGCGAAAGCATCACTGATGGTTACGACCTAACAATGAGTGATGGCCAGCGCATCGAAACTAGCCGCCGCAATGGCACTGACCTTCGACGCATATTAAGCTTTTAAGGCGCCCGTTCGCTGATGACTTAGCTTTGGCTTTGCCGCTATATTTCACGTGTGGTGCGGAATTCCAGATCTGGCCAACGCTCCATCGTGAGCTGCAGGTTCACCATATTCGGCGCCACGTAAGTTAACTCATCGGCGCCGTCCACTGCCAAATTTTGTTCGTTTTTACGACGAAATTCTTCTTCCATCTTCGCATCAGGAAACTTTAACCATCTTGCTGTTGCGACCTGCACCGCCTCGAAACTGCACTCTACGTTGTATTCGGCTTTCAAACGATGCGCAACAACATCGAACTGCAACACGCCGACAGCACCGAGAATCATGTCGTTATTTTGCAGGGGTCGAAACACTTGCGTTGCGCCCTCTTCACTTAACTGGATTAAGCCTTTTTGCAATGCTTTAGCTCGCAAAGGGTCTCTCAGCCTCACACGACGAAACAACTCTGGCGCAAAATTGGGAATGCCAGTGAACTTTAAATCTTCACCCTCGGTGAAAGTGTCGCCAATCTGAATGGTGCCATGATTATGTACCCCCAGAATATCGCCAGCCCAAGCCTCGTCTGTGGCATCGCGTTTGGACGCCATAAATGAACTCGCATTGTTAATCGCCATATCACGCTTAAGCCTGACATGACGAAGCTTTTTCCCTTTAGTGAACTTACCTGAGGTAATCCGCATAAACGCAATGCGGTCATGATGAGCTGGGTCCATATTGGCTTGAATTTTGAACACAAAGCCAGTGAATTTTTTTTCGTCAGAGCTTACTTCCCGTGTTTCTGCCGCGCGCCCTTGCGGCGCTGGAGCGTACTTCGCAAAATTCTCCATCAATTCATCAATGCCCAAAGTCGCAATCGCCGAACCAAAAAACACAGGCGTTAAATCACCACTAAGATACAAATCTAAATCAAACTCGTTACTCGCGCCTTTTACCAGTTCCAGTTCATCACGCAAGTCTGCCGCCATTGCACCCAACAATTCGTCCACTTCTACATTCTCAAGCCCTTGAATAAATTGATCCTCTTCGGGGTCATTCCCAGGCCGCCCTGCAAATAAATGCAGCACATCATCGTAAATTCGGTACACACCACGAAACTGTTTGCCCATGCCTATCGGCCAAGTCATCGGAGCGCACAGGATGTTGAGTACCGATTCAACCTCGTCCATCACCTCGATTGGATCACGGCCTTCTCGATCCATCTTATTAACAAAGGTCATGATAGGAGTCGTGCGCAATCGACATACATCCATCAATTTAATGGTTCGCTCTTCCACACCTTTGGCAATATCGATCACCATCAAGGCTGAATCCACAGCCGTCAGCGTGCGGTAGGTGTCCTCTGAAAAGTCGGCATGACCAGGTGTATCAAGCAGATTGATCATTTTGTCGCCATACTCAAACTGCATAACCGATGAGGTCACTGAGATGCCGCGCTGCTTTTCCAACTCCATCCAATCCGATGTGGCGTGACGACCCGTTTTACGTGCCTTGACGTTGCCCGCCATTTGAATGGCGCCGCCTGATAACAGCAAACGCTCAGTTAAGGTGGTTTTACCCGCATCCGGGTGTGAGATAATCGCAAAGGTGCGGCGATTGGCCACCTCAGGAGGTAATTGGGTCATGGCGGTGAAATCTCTTAGGCTTACAAACGGCGAATTATAACGAAAGCCATGACTAAGTTAACGGATTAAAGTTCGCTTTTGGCACGAAATATTAAATTGTGAGTTCTTTAGCGGTGCCAACATTATTCACCACCTAAATGAAATTGGTTTTCGAGAAAGCTACGGCGTACGAGTCACCAATTCGCCTCGAATGTTAAGTACCACGGCGCTGGGTTTAATCTCATGAACTTTCATACCCGCTTGCACAAAGTCATTTTCCCTGTGCATCTTGCCATTAAGCACAACAAAACGTTGCTCAGGAGAGTCCGAATAAGACACCACATTAACAACCAAGTCATCCGCTGCGCTTACGTTACTGGTTGTGTCGAGGCTTTGATTAGTGGGTTGCCCCGAATCAGGCAAAGGTCGTTCTTGTGCAGACAGAACGCCACTAGAACTCGGCTCTTTGGATCTGGGGGCAGACAACCACTGACTTAACAGCACACCTAAAACAAGAGCCAACACCAAACTCAAAATGGCGATTGCGTACAACGGCCAACGTGCCGACTCTTGCGGGGTCGGCATGTCTGATAACGTTGGCACATCTGTACGCTTACGCTCTTGCTCAGACTTTCTCAGTGCATCAAGTATGGTCGACATAGCTATTTTTTAATTTCGCCTGTGCCTTAACTGTTTTTAAAGCACGCTTTATAATTATAGTTTCTTATAAATATGGTTTCTTTATCTACGAACGGTTAACGTTGGTACACCGTCACTATTAAGCAACTCGTTGATCAGCAAATAGGTCTCGCGCCCTATTTTGCCATCCGCCACAATATCAAAACGCAGCTGTAATTGTCTGGTTTT
Organism: uncultured Arenicella sp.; assembly: GCA_937974565.1. Taxonomy (GTDB): domain Bacteria; phylum Pseudomonadota; class Gammaproteobacteria; order Arenicellales; family Arenicellaceae; genus Arenicella. The sequence goes on along the minus strand of CALJWL010000015.1, from coordinate 17,921 downwards.
AGCCGCCAGTTCATCGTCGAACAATGACGAATCAACATTGGATAACAAGGGCATATCAAGTTCTTCAAACAATCGGTTCAACGCTTTTCGTACCTTAGGCAAGTTCTTATTTTGATTGCCTGCTTTCATAAACTCATCGCCAAGGTCGCTGGGCCGCCAAAACACAATGCCATCGTTTGACCAGCGGTCTCGCAGCTCGGACACTGGCAAGTCGTAACTCTGCTCGCCCACCAACACACTCGCAACAGCGCCCTCCAACTTATAAAAAATCACTCGATGATCCGCACCTTTATGTCGAAGCACCATAATCGTTGGCCTGTTGTAGCGGCGTACTCCTACCCAACTTGAGACGGATAAACAGCGCACCTTATTTGCCGCCAGTTCGTCACAAAGAGGGGCCAACAGCTGGTCAGGTAATTCAACATCCCACGCAGACGCTAGATTTTTGAACGTGGCCACTCGCCCAGTTCTGTCCGGTGACACTTCAAGCACGCGGCCAAAGGTCGTGGAATCTAAATAAGCGGGCGGTGACGCCACCGGTTCTGATAATAAAGTTGTGACGCCTTGAGGCTCACCCGATTCCAGCAAAGCAAGACTGTCGTCTAAATATTCTTCAGAAATAACCACCGAGCCAGGCACCGCATTGGCGGGCGTTAATGCACGATTTGCGGTTGGTGTGGAGGCCGACAAATCACTCAGATCAATTAAAGCGTCACTACGAAGTCCGGCAGAGCCATTATTAGCTAGCCTTTCGGCCGTATTTTTCCCCGCGACGTTAACCGTGTTCACGGCATCGACACCGCCGTTTGTCGCCTCATTATCAAGCCCAACTTCTCGCACGGCATTTACAGCGTTAGAGGCTTGCGGCGCCGGTTCAGTGGTCGTATTTTTACTTATCTGCGGCGCTTGAGCAGCCGAAAGCCACCACCAAACACCGATGTTAGTCGCAAGCAGTACGGCCACAACTAAGCCACCCAACCAAATCGGTTTGATGTTCGTTGGCACTTTTGAATTGGGCGAGAGAAACACATCTTGCGCTGATTGTTTGAGCGTTTTTGAATCCACTAAAACTTGAGACTTTGAATACGTTCCTAACAATGCGTGGTCAGCCAACACGTTTATCTTTCGAGGTATTCCACCTGTGAGTTTGTGCAACTGCTTCAGCGCCTGCGCACTAAACAAAGGCTTTTTACAACCCGCAACGCTTAAGCGAAAATTAACGTAATCTTGTATTTCATCTCGACCAATGGCAGGCAAGTGATAACGGGCCGTAACACGCTGGGCTAACTGACGCAAATCTTCACGGGTCAGCACGTCGTTTAGCTCAGGTTGCCCAATCAAAATAATTTGCAGTAACTTAGCTTTGGTGGTTTCTAAATTAGTCAGCAACCTCACTTGCTCAAGCACATCTCGGCTCAATAATTGAGCTTCGTCGATAATCAAAACCGTGTGGCGATTATCTGCGTAAGTTTTGAGTAAATGCTCGTTAATCAAATCCACAATGGGTTTGTTTGACTGGTTATCCGAATACGCAATTTTCAACTCATCACAAACCGTTTCTAAAAGTTCGCGACGATTAATGTTGGGATTGAGAATCAACGCCACATCCACGTTGCTGGGCAAATCTGCTAATAAGTTACGGCATAGGGTGGTCTTTCCGGTACCCACTTCACCCGTAAGCACAATAAAACAACCGCCTTGCGACAGGCCGTAACTCAGGTGCGCCATGGCTTCTCGATGGCGCTGACTCATGTACAAGTATTGTGGGTCTGGGGCGATGGAGAACGGGCGTTCTGTCAGACCAAAGTAATTTAGATACATAAGATGCGATTCAAATCCAAGGGAGTCTCCCTATTATAAAACACAGACTGCGCTGTGTGATTAGCGCAGAATCATTGCAGATGACGGATTATTGCGCAAGGGAGCGGCGGGCAGAGTTAATCAAACGTTCAAATAAACCATCGCCACGGCCACCCATGATGTGACCTAACTGACGCAGCAATTGCACCTCAGCCGCACTCCGACGAAGGGCTTGGGGCGATATCTCTATCGGGGCATCATAAGCAACCGTTGCTAACTCTTTGGATAGAAAAGCCTGATCCTTGTGTTCACGCAGCTTTGGCGCCAAGCTTTTGGCCCCTCTAACTTTAAGGTGCTGCACATCACTCAATCGTTCATAAAGGGTTTCAACATCACCGAATTCTTGCAACAACGCCGTGGCTGTTTTAGGTCCAACACCTGGAACCCCAGGGATATTATCCACTGCATCGCCACAAAGGCCTAAGTAATCTTGTATTGTTTCTGGCGGCACGCCAAACTTTTCAACCACCTGAACTGCACCGAGTTGACGATCACGAGCAAAGTCCCACCAAAAATCATGCCCACGCAATACTTGAGCCAAATCTTTATCGCCGCTCACAATGCCGACTCGGTAACCGTCATTACGCATGCTTTTAGCCGCTGTGGCAATCAAATCATCCGCCTCATAACGATTATGAGCCAGACAATGCAAACCTGCCGCTTCGGCAATACGACGACAAAGTTTAAATTGTTCAGACAACTCTTTAGGCGGCAACTCTCGGTTCATTTTGTACTGCGGGTACAAATCATTGCGAAATGACTGCGTCAAGCTTTCATCAAACGCAACGGCCACATAATGCGCTTGACTGCGTTCAACAAATTCAGTTAAAAAGCGACAAAAACCGTATGCCGCGTTGACTGGCGAACCGTCCTCGCCACGCATGGAGTCAGGCACTGAAAACCAAGCCCTAAAAATATAGATACTGGCGTCGATTAGGTATACGGTGGGCGCACCCCGTTCAGGATAATTGCTCATTCTGTCTGATTCTGCTTAGGAAGGTTTTGACTAATTCGGAGCCTTTTTAATAACACGAACCAAGTGGATGCGTCTGGCGTCAGCGTGAATGATCTCAAAATTCACGTGATCGATATCCACCGACTCACCTGGCTGTGGTATGTGCCCCAGCGTTTGTGAAATTAAACCACCAATAGTGTCACTGCCAGTCTCGCTGAAATAAGTCTTAAAATGCTCATTAAATTCATCAATCGGCAACAAGGCTTTAACCATAGTTTCGCCATTACTCATCATGCGAATAAAACCTTCTTCTTCATCAACATCGTGTTCGTCTTCAATGTCACCCACGATTTGCTCAAGCACATCTTCAATGGTAACCACACCGGCCACGGCACCAAACTCATCGGCAACCAACGCCATGTGATTGCGGTACGTTCTGAATTCGCTGAGCAACACATTTAAGCGCTTGCTCTCTGGCACGAAAACCGCCGGTCGGGTTAGGTCGCGTAGATTAAAGCGTTGTTTGTTATCTTCATCAAAAAAACGCAACAAATCTTTGGCTAATAAAATACCTATAAATTGGTCTTTCTCGTTATCCAACACAGGAAAGCGCGAGTGCCCGCTCTCAACCATCACATCCAAACAATCATCCAAACTGGCTTCGCGCTCAATAATCACCATTGAAGTACGAGGAAGCATGACGTCTCGTACGCGCATATCTGAGACATAGAGTATGCGTTGAATCATGTCGTAAGAATCACGTTCAACAATGCCGTCTTCTTCAGCTTGTTGTAAACTCTCGAGTACGTCCTTGCGCGATGCGGCCCGTCTGGCGGGTACTAAATTCAGTAATGCAGCGCCCAAGCGCTGCATGATCGATGGAGGTTTTTCGTTATTATTCATTCAGTTTATTTAAGTTGCAGATCACTCTACGTATGGGTTGGGCAAACCAGATTTGGCCAAAATTTGAATCTCTAATGATTCCATTTCATTTGCCGTTTGATCACACTGATGATCGTAACCACACAGATGCAAAATACCGTGAGTGACCATATGTGCATAATGTTGCTCAATGGTTTTATTCGCAGCCAATGCTTCTTCGGCCACCACATCATGACAAATAACCACATCGCCCAATAGCGCAATATCGATTTCCTCTGATACATCAAATGGAAACGAAAGCACATTCGTTGGCTTGCTTTTACCACGGTAATCGTTATTTAACGCCACTATTTCATCGACCTCAACTAAACGAATACTGACTTCATTTTCAGCGGGAAAATCATCGCTCAGTTGATAAACGGATTGATAAGCAATTGACGCCCATTGACGAAGCTGCTTTTCGGTTGGCAAGCCGGCCTCATTTGTGAATTCGAGTGCATTCTGCACGTCAACACACAAATTAGAGTCGCTGTTTAATGTGTTCACGGCAAAACAAACAACGTGATCAGTCATTACGGTCGTGTTTTTCGTACGCCTCAACGATACGTTGCACTAAAGGGTGACGCACAATATCTTTGCCGGTGAATTTAGTAACACTGATGCCACGCACGCCTTTTAATATCGTTAGTGCGTGTTTCAACCCAGAATAAGTGCCTTTGGGCAAATCTAACTGTGATAAATCACCGGTTAACACAACTTTTGAACCAAAGCCGGTTCGCGTTAATAACATCTTCATCTGTGCCACGGTGGTATTTTGCGCTTCGTCCATGATGACAAAGGCATCGGATAAGGTGCGTCCACGCATATACGCCAACGGCGCCAGCTCAATGATTTTACGCTCGATTAGGCCTTGCACTTTTTCTGGGCCAAGTAACTCATATAGCGCATCATAAAGCGGGCGTAAATAGGGGTCGATTTTTTGCCCAATATCACCCGGCAAAAAACCAAGATGTTCACCCGCCTCAACCACAGGGCGAATCAAAATAATACGCTTGACCTCATCACTGACTAAGGCATCAACCGCTTTGGCCACAGCGATGTAAGTTTTACCCGTTCCCGCAGGGCCAACGCCAAACACAACATCGTGTTTATCAATGGCTTTCATATACTCGCTCTGCGTTTTAGACTTTGCAACCACTTGTTTTAGTGGCGCACGCACGCGTTCGAATTCTTGATCTTGCTCGTCTGGCTCTGACATGTTATTGATGACTTGATAGACTTTAGATTCTTCCAAACTGTTACCTTTGTCTGTGAGTTTATAGAGTTTTTCCAGCACACGATACGCCACACGCACATTGTCAGAGTGGCCTTCAATAACAAAATCACCGCCTTGCTGATAACATTTAACGGTTAGTTCCTGTTCAATAATTTTTATGTTTGAGTGTCTCTCACCGCACAAGACGGAAAGGCGGGCGTTGTCAACCGGCGCCTCAGGTGAATCGAGTGAAAGAGTTTTAGCTGGCAATGCTTGATTCAAATGTGGGTTCCCTAATTTTTAAAAAGATTTGAGAAGTGTAAGTTTGGGTGCAAGGTGGGCGATTGACTGCTAACGAGCGCTTTTAATGATTTAACATCTGATCTGTTAAGCACGCTTGCAAGAAAGTTCAGTATCGCGGGTGTTTCTTTGGGCACGCATATCAACCTTGATGATGTGCGAACGAGACAAATAGCAGAGCTAATTGGCCAAAGTAAAAAACGCGGCCTATATCTCGATCTATACAATGTGTGGTGTCTCGAAAATAAAACGGTGTTCCATGTAACTTTTATAGAACACCACCGCACAGAAAACAAGTGCATTTTTTTGAAGATTCGATGACGACCGGTTTTATACACGCAAAGAACGGCCTAAATCATGCAACCTCGCAATGAGTTTGGCAACGCCTCTGTGATTTTCACGTCCACAAATTGCCCGATCAACGAGTGATCACCATCGAAATTAACAACTCGATTATTTTCAGTACGCCCGGATATTTGTGACGCGTCTTTTCGAGCAGGGCGATCCACCAATACGGTTTGCACCGTGCCGACCATGTTGCGGCTAATGTCCGCCGCCATTTCAGTAATGCGCTTTTGTAAGCGTGCCAAGCGCGCTTTTTTAACATCCATCGGCACATCGTCTTCCAAATCAGACGCTGGCGTTCCAGGGCGCGTACTGTAGATAAAGCTAAAGGACAAATCGTAACCAATGGTTTCGATTAAATTCATCGTGTCTTCGAAATCTTGCTCAGTCTCGCCAGGAAAACCAATGATAAAGTCTGATGACATACTGATATTCGGGCGAACCTTACGAATTTTCTCAATAATCTTTACGTAATCTTCGGCCTTATAGCGCCGTTTCATCGCCGCCAAAATGCGATCTGAGCCCGACTGTACAGGCAAGTGCAAATGGTCCACCAGTTTAGGCACGTCAGCGTAGACATTAATCAGGCTGTCGGTAAATTCCAGCGGGTGAGACGTGGTATAACGAATGCGTTCAATGCCTTCGATCTCCGCCACATAACGAATAAGCAAGGCAAAATCAGCCATGGAGCCATCGTGCATCGGCCCCCAATACGCATTGACATTTTGCCCTAATAGCGTGACTTCGCGAATGCCTTGTTGCGCCAAGCCATACACTTCGGCTAACACATCATCAAACGGTCTGGAGAACTCTTCACCTCGCGTATAAGGCACCACGCAGAATGAACAATACTTGCTGCAACCCTCCATAATCGAAACAAAAGCCGTTACGCCTTCAACTTTCGGTGCCGGCAGTTTGTCGAACTTTTCAATCTCAGGAAAGGTGATGTCCACCTGTGATTCCTTAGAGCCAATGGCCTCCTCGATCATGCCTGGCAAGCGGTGTAATGTCTGTGGACCAAACACCATATCCACATACGGTGCGCGTTTCATTATATTATCGCCCTCTTGCGAGGCCACACACCCACCCACACCAATCACCAGATCAGGGTTTTGATCTTTCAAATTCTTCCAGCGCCCCAGTTGTGAAAACACTTTCTCTTGCGCCTTTTCACGCACCGAACAGGTGTTCAGCAAAATAATATCCGCATCAGCCTCGTTATCGGTTTTTATGGCGTTGTGAGATTCACTCAGTGAGTCCAACATGCGATTCGAATCGTACTCATTCATTTGGCAACCAAAGGTCTTAATGAACACTTTTTTTTGAGTGCCATCAGGGGTGGCGCTGGCCTTTGCAATGTCTAAGTTAGCCGTCTCGTTTTCCAGCGCCTTTTTCAGATCAGCAGCCTTGCCTATATTTGCGGGCTGAATAGTAATTTGGTCGGTCATAATAATAGTGCTATTTAGCTAGTGGTCGTTACTGTTGTTAAATCAGGGGCTCACTACAAGCGGGCGCGTATTCTAGCGGTAATTTGGGTTCTAAAAAACCCAATTTGATTAAGAAATAAACCAAACGTCCCTATTCATTGCGCTCGAATATTAGGCATTGCGCCGCCAAAACACGACAAAACACTCTCATGCCCTAATGCCTAACGGGCACCAGCCCATCAAGGGCTACGTTGTCGCTTCGCATGTTGGCACGAAAGCTGCTTAATGATCAGTGACTCAACCAAATTATTTATATGTCCGACAAACGCAGGGCAAATTCGCTCTTTTACAGTGCCGGGCCGCACAAATTTCGTGCAAATAGACCAAAGAATTAGTTTGAGTCACACAGCCTGGGTTGGCACACTTATCGGGAGAAGTAAATTATGAACTTTTTGGGTAGATATACGTCAATCATTATTACCACCATTATTTTTTTGGCACTGGTAATTGGTGTATTGGGTACAAATTTTTATCTGTCGTTTCAAACTGAAGCGAATGCAGAGGTTGTTAACATTGCTGGCCGGCAACGCATGTTGTCTCAACGGATTGCAAAGTCGTTGAGCAATGTAAACTCGCGCTATCAAAACTCAAGGAAATACACCCAACAATTAACGGAGTTGGAAAATGCCGCTCACCTTTTTAATACCACACTGCTGGCTTTTAAAAACGGAGGTGTAACGCAAAGCACCAAATCAGGCTTAACTCGATTACCGCCCGTATCCGAGTCAGCGGGTATCGCGGCTATTGAAGACGCCCTCGTTCTCTGGCAACCATTAAACGCTAGCATTGGCGAGATATCATTATCGTTACAGGAAACCAACACTGCGCAAAACGACGAGTTAAATAGCCAACTGTTATCGACGGCCCACGCTTATGCCGACCAAAACATTAACGCATTACTCGGTCTAATGAATGACCTTACCAATCATTCAGAGAGCATTGCAAACGATGCGGCGGATCGATCTCGCTTGATTCAAACCGTTGGGATTCTTGCCAGCCTGATCTGCTTTACGGTTATTATGTATTTGATTTTAGGCCAATTACGAGTAGCCGACTTGGCCAGACAGCGCGCGCGCCAAGAAACTGATCAAATCTTCGAGACGGTGAGTCAGGGGTTGTTTTTGATTGATCGAGAAGGCGCTATGGGTCGTCAACAATCCAAAGCATTAGAGTCTATTTTCGGCGTCAAGCTTGATGCGGGGCGTAATTTTAAAAATTTTATTGCTCCACTTTTATCGGTTGATGATTTGACCAAGGTAGAGCGATATTTGAAACTACTATTTGACCCTCATAAAAAACAGCGGCTCCTCGTTGATCTTAACCCTCTCAATAAATTGCCTATCCAAATTGAAGAGCGTGGCCTGATTAAAAATAAGTACTTGAATTTCACATTTAATCGTGTGTCTCGAGATGGGAAAATTATTGGCATCTTAACCTCGGTGGCCGACATCACTAATGAAGTCAAACTGGAACGAGAGCTAGCCGCCGAGACGGTCAGAAATGAACAACAGTTTGAAATGATAAAAGTATTACTGAGCGCAGACGGGGAACTGTTGCCCGACTTTCTAAAGAGCAGCAGCCATACCTATGAAAAAATCAACAACATTCTGAAAGACCCAGCGCGCACCAGTCTTGCATTCAAAAAGAAGGCCGTATCGATCTTAGCGTTGGTTCATAAGACAAAAGGGGAGAGTGCCGCAATGGGGCTCAATTTCATCAGCAGCCTTTGTCATGAATTTGAAGACGAAATTGAACACCTTCAAAACAAACCCTCAGTATCTGGCGACGACTTTATTAGCCTTACTGTGATGTTAGAGCGTTTAATGTCAACGAACGAGCAGATTGATTCGTTATTCAATGCGCTCAATACCCCGACCATAGACAAAGCTACGCCCAACAGCGAGTCAAGTGATACACATTCATCACTCACCGAACTCGCGCAATCCATCGCGGCCAGGCAAGGTAAGAAAGTTTATCTAAGTTTAGCTGGCTTGGAAAATCTCAACCTGCCTTCCTCAACACGACTGAATGTTATATCAATGGCCAGCCAGTTGCTGCGCAATGCATTATCACACGGCATAGAAAAGCCAGCGACACGAGTTATGCGCGGTAAAAATGAAGAAGGCAAAATTACGCTGGCTTTATTTGAAGAGAACAACCATGACTATAAATTAGTCTGCGAAGACGATGGCAATGGCTTTGATTTTGACACTCTACGCAAAAAAGCGTTTGCTAATGGCTTAGTTTCAGAAAAAGACCGCACACAGCTTAAGCCTAACGAACTTCTTAGCCTCACAATCAACAACAGCCTGTCGAGCAAACCCTCTGCCGATCAAGATGCCGGACGTGGCATGGGCTTGAAAGTCATTAACGATCTGACAAAAGACTTAGGTGGTAAGTTAGCGTTACAAACCAAATCGCAAGAGGGGTCGCGTTTCACGGTCCGTTTTTGAAGCTTAATTAATACAACAATTGACAATGACCAACAGGAGAGCAAATGTGCATAGACTAATGATTGTGGATGACTCCAAGCTTATTAGGCATAAAATTGCGCGACAGAGCGATCAAAAATTGTTTGATGTGGTGTGCAGTGCGGCCAATGGCGAAGAAGCGGTTGACATGCTCAAGCAGTTTAACCCTGACGTTGTAACCATGGACTTGACCATGCCAATGCTGGACGGCATTGAGTGCATAAAACAATTGGTTGAAATAGACGATACTGTAAAAATTTTGGTTATTTCGGCCTTAAATGATAAAGCCACAGGCATGGAAGCGTTGGAAGAAGGAGCGATGGGTTTTATTACCAAACCATTCAACGAAAACGATTTGAGAATCGCGCTGATGGATATGGTAATCGAAGACTAAGAACGAAGTTATTAACCTAACAAGCATGATGCAAAGCAACACGAGGCAGAGAGTATGATGGAAAACCAACTTAAAATTTTTATTGATGGCATCGTCAATTATTTTCACCACACCAACGACTCGTCAGTATTCGTTGGCAGCCCTTATTTAATCAATGATCTTGATGAAATAAGCAGTGACTACACTGGCAGCATCGCCATTTCTGGCTCATATGAAGGCGCATGTCACTTCACGGCCCCATCGGCGCTGGTGCGCCACCTCATTCTTTCATTTGGAGAAACGGACACATCCGAATCAATGATTTCAGATACCGTAGGCGAAGTGGCTAATACTCTATCCGGTAATGCGAGACAGAAACTTGGTAAGGGCTTCAATATCTCAACGCCGACAATATCTAAAGGACGGCCTTGCGATACTCCAACCCGAGCGGATCACAGCCGAATTTACGCCATTCCAATCAGCTGGAAGTCTTATAAGGCTGCGCTGGGCATTCACTTGAATTAGGCAGTAATGCTTAACGTAAAGCCAAAACCCAAACTCATTATTGCTTAATAACGTTCTTTTTATACGCTGTTACAACGCATAAGACCGCACACAGCAAGCGGTGACCCATCATCAATTGCATACTCATGCTTTGTTGCAGAGTCTCTCTAAAAATTTATCGAGTCAAATGTTTCTAAGCTACGTTTAGTATCGAGCAAGAATTTCTTCGACTCGTTCAAGAACCGCCTTATTCTTAGTCGCGTTTAGAGCATCTGGATGAGGGTTGCTAAATGCACCTTTGTCGTTATCGAAATACAAGCCGTTTGCTGAGGAAAAGTCATCTGACAGAGATGCTTTAACTAAAATATCAACGCCTATTTGCAGATCTTTGCCTTGTGTTCCATAGGCTTCTTTAACCATATTGCTACCCAAAAAAGACGCCGGGTTTACGGCAATAATTGCGGGCCCTTGCTCCCCTAATATATCGGCAAGCTGACGTGACCACATGGTGAGCGCTAATTTACTCTGCGCATAGGCTTGGTCATCACTCAAACGGTTCGCCTCACCTAAGGCTGCAATGTCCACCGGCGCTTGCGCCGCTGACGAGAGATTAATTACGCGTCCAGAAGCGCCTAAGCATTCGAGCAACCTTTGTGTGATCAGGTAAGGAGCAAGGGTGTTGACCACAAAGCGAATGTCAATGCCGTTATCGGCCGTTTTATTCGGCACTTTAAAAACACCTGCATTGTTAATTAATACATCAATACTTCGATGCTTGTTTAATACAGTCGACGCAAACTGTTCAACCTGAGCGAAATCAGACAAGTCAGCCGCATAGGCCTGAATGCCTGCTGATGCGTTGCGCTTACTAAGTTCAGCTTTGGCTGTGTCGAGCTTGCTTTGATTGCGTCCATGTATCAGAACCGTATGACCCTGATCTACCAACGCCTCTGCCGTTGCTTTACCAATACCATCTGTGGAGCCAGTAATTAAAATCGTTCTTTTCATGTTTGAATTCCTAAATCATGCTTTGTGTTGATTGATCAGTACCAATATTTGATTGCGTAAGTTGAGATAATCACTGAGTACGCAATTTTAAATAAGCGCACATCACAACCCATATTTGCACCAGCACAATATTCTTACCTGGTGCCGCCCAATGATTTGATTTTCAAATTTCCCTCAAAGAAGTCTAATCTTAGGCCTACTGTGATGTCTGTACAATAACCTTCATTGATGGCTAAAGACTATGCAAATTCTCAAGAATCCACTGGCCTCGCTCAATGGTGTCAACTCGTAATTGCTTTTCCATTTTGTTGAGGTTCCGATAAACCATTCCGATGCGAGGGTTTTTAGAAAGCCGTTCTTTATGTCGATCCATAAAATGCCAATAAAGGCTGTTAAATGGGCAAGCAGATTCGCCTACTTTTTCTTTAACTGAGTAATGACAGTCAGAGCAATAGTCGCTCATTCTATTTATGTAAGCGCCGCTTGCAGTATAGGGCTTACTTGCAATCAAGCCTCCGTCGGCGAATTGACTCATGCCTCGAGTATTCGGCATTTCTACCCACTCAATGGCATCAATGTAAACACCAAGATACCATTGATCCACCTGGTCGGGATCAATGCCAGTAAGCAAGCAAAAATTGCCAATTACCATCAACCGTTGAATATGATGAGCATAGGCATATTTAAGCGATTGGCTAAGTGCCTTTTGCATGCAATTCATTTTGGTCTCGCCTGACCAGAAATAGCTAGGCAAATTGCGTTTGGCATCTAAAGAATTAAGCTCAGCGTAGCCCGGCATATTCGCCCAGTACATGCCACGTACGAATTCTCGCCAACCGATTATTTGCCGAACAAAACCTTCAATTTGAGCCAGACTGATTTCATTGGGGCGTGATTCAAACTCAGAAATCGCCCGATTAACCACTTGCATAGGGCTGATTATTTTGGCGTTAATGGCAAAAGACAATCGCGAATGATAAAGGCTCCAAGCGTAATCACTGTTACCGGTCATGGCATCTTGAAATTTTCCAAACAGCGGCAAACCGTTTTCACAAAAATAATCTAATAATGCCAATGCTTGCTTGCGCGTTACTGGCCATATTAACGTACTGCCCATTTCGCCAAAATGCTCGATTTTATGATTCTTTAATCGCAGCAGTAGATCAGATATCTCGTTATCAAAAATAAGCGGTTCAGGTATGCAGGCTAAATCGCTTTTTTTGAGTTTATTACGGTTGTCCGCGTCAAAATTCCATTGACCGCCAAGTGGCTCACTACCTTGTATCATGATGTTATGTTTTTGGCGTATCTTTCGATAAAAGCCTTCAAGCCGAGTAGCCTTACCTTGCTTGAAGTATGTATTCATGTCGTCAAATGGCACAATAAAGTGTTCAGTATCAACACAAACGTAGTCAATACTTTGCGATTGAAAATTGATGCCTTGCAACTGCGTTAGTAAACGATACTCATCGGGGCGCTGATGCTCAAAACGCTCAATATTAAAGCGGTCACAGAGCTGCATCAACAAATCTGGTAAGTCGGCATAAAGTGCTGTGTCTTCGAGCCTAAGATGAAGCACATGATGGCCAGCCAATTGTAAGGCCTTGGCGAAGGCTTGCATGCTCAAGAAAAATGCTGCTATTTTTTGTACATGATGTTTTACATAATTCACTTCTTGGTGAAGTTCGGCGAGTACATATAAAACGGTGTCTTCTTTGTGTTGATACCACGAGTGTGATGCGTTTAATTGATCACCCATAACCAGGCGCAAGGTTGTATAGTGTTTGTTCATAAACCTAGCTTTGACTGTGTGCGACAGAGGATCGATTACGTTGACAACGTTTAGAGCAATATTTAACGTCACGCCAATTTTGTTGCCACTTCTTACGCCAAGTAAATGGTTTATTGCAAACCATGCAAATTTTACTCGGTAATTTTTCTTTATGGTGAGCCATCAATTACTCCTCACGTGTCGCCTCAGAATACGCTTGGCGTCGGTTTTGACATCGATGCGTTTACGCCAAGACCACAATCGTTCACTGGCTTGTCGATAAGTTTTTTGGGTATCAACAATCGGTGCGGGGTAGTCTTGGCCAATAGCAAAGCCATACATGATCTCTTCCATGGCTGTTAACGTCCACGGTTCGAATAAAACGGCTTTCGGTAATGAACTAAGCTCAGAACACCATTGCAAAATAAACAGTCCGTCTGGGTCATGCTCTTGAGCTTGCTTAGTGGGGTTATAGATTCGGATGGTATTAATGCCCGTTACACCGGCCTGCATTTGAAATTGGGCATAGTGAATGCCAGGTTCAAAATCTAAAAACACGCTCGCCAGATGCGATACGCCACGCCGCCAATCGATTTGTAGGTGATGGCATAGAAAGCTGACCAACATGGCCCGCATTCGAAAATTGATATAGCCAGTTTTGTTCAAACAACGCATGCAAGCATCAACCAATGGGTAGCCAGTATTACCAGTTTGCCAAGCCACTAAGTCTTGATCAGATTGCGCATCGTGACGATAAGGCATATTGCGATAACCGACATTTATTGGCTCAAACTGCATATTGCATTCGCTTTCAAATTTTTGAATAAAATGGCAATGCCAATGCAAACGCGAAGACAATGCTATCAAAGGCCTGCGCCAGCCTGTGCGATTCCAATGTCTCAATAAATGTTGGTACATTTCACGGAGACTAATATTACCCCACGCTAAATACGGCGACATACGCGAACAACTTAGTTGGCTCTGTCTTGGTTTTGAAATTAGACGATGGTAATCCACGCCGCGAGAATCAAAAAAATCATTGAGTACCTTCCGTGCTTGACTGGAACCGCCGGCTTGCATTGCAGGATTAGCTCGCTTCCAGGTCGCTGGCAATTTACTGGTATTAAATTTGAATGACACAATCTTGATCAGATCAACGTGATTATCAACCAAGTCCGCACGCATCACCTTTTGCCAGTTTTTGTCCCAAGAATCACGATTTGCACAAGGTCGAATCACAGCGCCGGAAGCGGTCTCTACCCAATTTACTGAGTGTTCATTAGCCCAAGTCAAAACTGCTTTATCTCGAGTATACGTTGCTGCCAAGCCTACCTCTTCATGAGAAAAAATCGACGCTACTTGGTAGTTACTTTGAATCTGATTTAACGCTGTAACTACGTCATCATGGGCAACCGAAATTTTGCGAGCTAGATGACGGTTCATATCTGTTAACGACTCAGTAACAAAACGCCAATGCCGCTCTGAATAGTGAGGGTCTTCGAGCAGTATTGGTTCAAATACATATAACAGCAAGGTCGGCAAATCAGACGCTTCCGCGAGTTTGAGCGGCCGGTGGTCAGTCAGCCTTAGATCTCTCTTAAGCCAGACAACATTGATTTTTTCTTTATTCTGAAACACGTGTTAAACAACTAACTAATCGGCCAGTCGGCTGCGTCAACTGAATCAAGTGGCCGCAACTCATCATCAGCGCTCCACAAACGTATATATCGGCCGTCAGGATCAAATTGTTGTCTTTGCTTTTCGAGATTAAAGCGTCGTTTATCACGCGTATCAGCGCCTACACCGGCTAAGTATTGCCAATTTCCCCAGTTAGAAGCAACGTCATAATCGATAAGGGCTTGTTCAAAATAAGCCGCGCCATAACGCCAATCCATAGCCAACTCATTAACAAAACAACTGGCAACAATTTGACGACCACGGTTCGATAAATAACCAGTCTCTTTAAGCTCAATCATACAGGCGTTAACCAGCGGGTATGGTGTCGAACCGTTAAGCCATTTTTGAAAGCGCTCTGGGTAGTAACTGCCGAGCGAGTTTAACTGCTTTATTCCGCTTAGTGAGAATAATCTAGCGCCGTTCTTATGTGCGTACCACTGAAAATATTCTCTCCATAACAGTTCAAAATAAATCCAATAGGTTGATTCGTTGGCACTGATGTTTTTTTCATAATCATACAAAGTTGAGATCACTTCTCTAACTGATAGACATCCATTTGCCAACCATGGCGACAGTTTGCATGAGTTATCCCAGCCATCGATAGAATTGCGAACCCGTTTATAAGACATCGGCTTTTCAGTCGAAAAGTAATCACCTAGTTGCGCTAACCCATAAGTCTCGCCACCTTTGAACAAGAGATTCAAATTTTTATGATCAACCCTCTCTAATTCTGAGTAATTATTCAACGGAGGCTCAGGCAGATAATGTAGTACTTCAATCGGTTTTAACGGTTTAAGATCGCCAATCGCATTCTTGAACTTAGTGAAGCTACTAGGCAGAGCATCCACGCTGAACGGCAGTGATTCTAGATCAAAAAGCGTATGCGAATCGACTGAATGAAAGTGAATCCCTGCATTGGAATTTTTTAGTACGGCCCAAGTTCGATTCTCATACCAACCGGCATTGTCACTTCGAAAAACATCGGTGACATCAAACTCCCTAATTAATTCATTCAAAGTGGCTAGCGTTTGCCCGTCAAAAACGATTAAACGTTGACCCAGGCCTTCAAGGCTTTGACTTAAGTCATTCAGCGATTGGCGCAAAAAAAGCGCTGGGTTTTTAGCCTCATTGGCATAAGCGTATTGGCTCGACGCTCGCCAGCCAAAATCGATCACGTAAATACAGAGCAAACGATCAACCAACGAATTCGCTCGCATGAGCGCCGGGTTGTCATGCAAACGAAGATCATTGGTAAACCAAAAGATGCCTGTTTTGAGAGTTGTCATGATAAGCCAATTTATATTTGACTGTTTATAATAGCGTAGCGCGAGTCAACAGCATGCCTGTTGTTAAGCATACTTTTAAAATCACTTAAATTTTGATGCCGTAGCGTATTGTCGGGGCCATTAAATTTAAATTAATGAACTAAAATGAAACGAATAAAACTCGATCATGTAGAACGACTCAGCCACGGAAAACGTTCGGGTATCAACATTGGCTCAAGATCAGTCGGTCATTATTTAAGGTCGCATGAAAGGGAGAGTTATCAACGTGCGTTGAAAAAGGGCTACCTTGATATTACCGAAAAAGACAGAGCCAACCTTTGGCATATCTGGGAGAAAGCCTGTTTAGCAATGAACTGGAATTTCCTAGTACTGATTAAAGACCCTGAAAAGGATATCGGCACTATATATCAAAATAATAAGATAGCCGGTAGAGATAAATTGAGTAATACAAAAAAGAAAATGAAAAGTTTGGTGTCTTCGAATTTTTAGAACGGAGTTGCTTATCTTATTAACAGTGGTCTAATTTTAATTAGGTTTTGATGCTATACCTTAAAACACTGTCAGGTTCGCGGGTATCTTACAACTTGCGGCTATATTATTGATAAATAAACAGCAACGCATTCGAGGTGGTGATGAAGTGGACAATTGTAATTGCGGTCTTGCCAATGATCTATCTTTACAACGCTTCTTGGTTGAGAAGCAAGCCAGATGGTGAATTGAGTCTCTTGGCCCACAGAGGTGTTCATCAAACGTACTCTAAGAAAAATTTAGATCGTCATGAAGGCTGCACCGCCGATCGCATCAATCCGCCACAACACTTATTCTTAGAAAATACCATCGCTTCGATTCAAGAGGCTTATGCTTATGGTGCTAAAATCGTAGAGATAGATATTCACCCTACTTCTGATGAAAAATTCGCTGTGTTTCATGACTGGAAAGTCGATTGCAGAACCAATGGCAAAGGCAAGACTCGAAACCATTCATTGGCTTATTTGCAGAGTCTAGACATTGGCTATGGGTATACACCTGATGGCGGTAAAACTTACCCATTCAGAGGTAAGGGGGTGGGCAAGTTACCAAGTCTAACTGAGGTTCTTGATCAATTCCCTACGCAAAAATTTTTGATTAACATTAAAAGTAACAGCGCCTCTGAAGCTGACTTAATAATGCATTTTTTGGATAACCGGCCTGGCGAAGACTTATCAAGGCTATGGTTCTATGGCGGTTATAAGCCAACATCACGGCTATTGCAGTTAGAACCTGAAATCAAAGGATTCACCAAGTCATCTGTTAAAAAGTGCGCCATCTACTATGCGCTTATTAGCTGGACGGGCTACATACCAGAAGCTTGTCACGATACCATTCTTGGAATTCCTGAGCGATTTGCATCTTACCTTTGGGGCTGGCCAAGGCTGTTCACCTCGCGTATGCAAAAGGCAGGTACCGACGTTATTTTGATGGGTCAAACTGAGGGACACCTTGATGGTATTGACAACCCGAAACGCGTCGCTGAATTAGCTGAAGATTTTCACGGCATCTTATGGACGGATAAAATCGAACAAGTCGGCACCAAGCCAAAGATCAACTAAGCAGATTCGGGCTAAGTCCATTGCTGTCCCACTTATCGTTCAATAAAAAGGCTTAAACCCAACTTCGTTGTACAATGTGAGTGCAGACAAACGTTGTAACAGCAAGAGGATTTAAGCCATGGCCCATCATAACACTGTCTTCTCTCAAATTCTAAAAT
>CALJWL010000014.1 GCA_937974565.1 uncultured Arenicella sp. | reverse complement strand
TCAAGCCACTGCTCGCCTGTTCACTAATTAAATCTAACCACTGTGCTTTATTTCGTCTGATCATCATTTGCTCCTGATTAAAGTCAGGAACATAATCGTGATCTTCATTATGCGCTAGGGTGTCGGTTACTTGACGCTTACCTTAATTTTATGCCAAAGACAGAATATCAATTACTGAGAAAGGAGTAAGTTACATTGTTTTGACCTACAATAACCTACCTTATCGTAGGCCAGAACTTTTACAAATTATACCCTCTCTATGAGAGTGGCAATTCCTTGCCCTACTCCAATGCACATTGTACAAAGCGCGTAACGACCTTGGATTCTGTTTAACTGATTAACAGCGGTTGTTACTAAACGTGCGCCAGACATCCCTAAAGGATGCCCCAATGCGATTGCTCCTCCATTTGGGTTAACTCGATGGTCGTCATCGGCCAAACCGAGTTCTCTTATAACGGCTAAGCCTTGAGCAGCAAACGCTTCGTTGAGTTCTATAACGTCTATTTGGTCTAGGTTTAAACCCGTGAGCGCAAGCACCTTGTTAACGGCAGGTGCTGGTCCGAACCCCATGATTCTAGGCTCGAGGCCTACTACAGTCGTTGCTAACACTTTTGCTTTGGGTGTTAAACCGTGTTTTGTAATCGCTGCCTCTGATGCGAGCAATATGGCGCATGCGCCATCGTTTAAGCCAGATGCGTTGCCAGCTGTAACTGTTCCATTATCACGAAAAGGTGTTGGTAATTTCGCCAGGCCTTCTAGATTAGTGTTGGCTCGAATGTGTTCGTCTTGGTTAAATATGATTGGGTCCTTTTTACGTTGGTTAATCTCAACCGACGCAATTTCTTCTTCAAAAAAGCCATTGCTTTGCGCCGCCGCCGCCTTTAGTTGACTGTTTAAGGCAAATAGGTCTTGGTCTTCACGGCTTATGTTGAACTGCTCTGCAACGTTTTCGGCAGTTTCGGGCATAGTGTCTACGCCGTATTGCGCTCTTAGTTTTTTGTTTATAAAGCGCCAACCCATTGTTGTGTCATATAGGGTTTGCGAACGGCCAAACGCTGAAGACGATTTTCCCATTACCAAAGGCGCACGAGACATTGACTCAACACCACCGGCAATAACCAAACTGGCCTCATGGGTTTTGATTGTTCTTGCAGCCATGCTCATTGCATCTAAACCAGAGCCACACAAGCGATTAATTGTAGAAGCCGGTACATTGTTAGGTAAACCGGCCAATAGGGTCGACATTCTAGCGACATTTCGGTTGTCTTCACCTGCTTGGTTAGCACAACCGAAGATTACGTCATCAACTTGAGTCCAATCGACAGATGGGTTGCGAGCCATAAGCTCAGTCAATGGTATAGCGCCAAGGTCGTCGGCTCGAATGCTTGATAAAGAACCGCCGTATCGGCCGATAGGCGTGCGAATAGCGTCACAAATAAAAGCGTCAGTCATCATAAGTTTCTTGTGTGGAGTGTCTATTCGCCACCATACAAGCGACGACATGTAGTGTGCTTAGTCTGTTTCAACCTAAGAAATTCAATAAACCCTGGTTAAATTCGTCTTTGCGTTCAAGGTTGGATAGGTGCCCGGCTTTGAGTACCAAGAGTTGGCTATTTGAATAAGCCTTATCTAACTCTTCTGACTGCTCAGGCGGGGTCGCCATGTCTTCGCTGCCAGCAATGATCAATGTGGCGAGTTCATTCATATGCGCGAAAGGACGTAAGTCCATATCTCGAATAGCGGCACAACACGCGGCATAACCATGAGTATCAATGGATTTGAACATGGTTTGCAGCCGATTCATTAGCTCGGTATTTGAGCTTATAAACTCAGTGGTAAACCATCGATCACGAATGCCTTCCCAAATTGAGGCAACACCATCCTTATTGATTAACTCAATGCGTTGCTGCCAGAACTCAGGTGAACCTATAAATGCCGCTGTGTTCGCGAGTACCAAGCGGTCTACACGCTCAGGGTGCCGCAAGGCTAACCATTGCCCTAGTATGCCGCCAATTGACAGCCCACAAAAGTGGACTGCTTTCAGGTCTAAGGCGTCAATCAAATCAATAACATCTGAGCCCAGACGATCAATTGAATAAGCGCCTGGAAAGACATCTGAGCGCCCGTGGCCGCGTGCGTCGTAACGCACCACGTTAAAGCGCTCACTTAAGGCATCTATTTGTGGATTCCACATTTCAAAAGTGGTTCCGAGCGAACCCGCTAGTACCACTGTTTTGAAACTTGGGTCGATCACACGATACTCGTACGCGATTTTACAACCATCACGCGCGACCAGATATTTGACATCAGCAGACATAATTTACCCAACCATTCGAGGGCGTTCAGCGCGTTGCTCATCATCAGCATCGCTTGCTTTAACCATAATAAGGTCAAACTTCACGTGTTCGACTCCGTCAACTGAATTTGATTCAGCTACTAGTTCGTCACGTGTGCCAAATGCAAAGTCGTCATACGTAAACGGATCGCCAGCGATATTGATTTGGGTTGTTAAATGCTTATAGCCAGGAGCGGACACAAAGAAATGTATGTGTGCTGGGCGATTACCATGACGACCGAGTTGATCTAAAAGGCCTTCGGTTGAGCCACCTGGAGGGGCGGCATAGCCTGATGGCATGATGCTGTGAGCGGTATAACTACCAGTATCACCCGTGCGAATACCTCCGCGGAACGCAAATTCTTTCAACGAAGGATCAAAGTGCGAATAACCACCGTCTTTGCTAGCATGCCAAACTTCAACAACAGCGCCCTTGATTGGCTTGCCGTCAAGATCTTTCACCACCCCACTTAAATGCATTGGTGTGCCCTCTTCGTCGGTGACTAAGGTGATTTCATTGTCAGCGACTGGCGCGTTTTCAACATACAACGGGCCTTCAATGGTTCGTGGTGTACCACCTGTTTTTCCGGCTTCAGCATCGGCTGCATCCATGAGTACATCATGAAAATGATCAAACCCTAAGCCCGGGGCGATCAATACGTATTCTGGTGCGGCAGCTTGCATAAAGTGAAGTGCTTTCCAAAATTCTGTTTCAGTAATATTGAGGTCTTCAATCGTGGCAAATAAATCGCCAACTATTCGGCGCACAATTTCTTTAGTTCGAGGGTCGCCTTTATCGTTTTTAACTCCGGCAATGGCGTCTAACAAGCTTTGTATTTCGGCACTTTGAGTGATGCTCATAGCGTATTTCTCCTTTGATTGGTTTTCTTATTTAATTATCGATCGTCTTCATGAATGGACGACGGATGGCGACATAAGGCTTCAACGCGCACAGTCATATATGGATAAAGCGGTAAGGCCATTAATATGTTGTGCAGTTCTTCCGAATTCTCAACATCAAAAATACTTATATTTTTATATTGACCAACGATGCGCCACAAGTGACGCCACTTACCACTTTTTTGCAGCTCTTCGGCGTACTTCTTTTCTTTCGCTTTGGTCGCCTCGAACTCATTGGGGTCAATGTTTTGCGGTACGTTTACGTCCATTTCTACTTTGAACAGCATGGGTAGTTTCCTCTTTGTCTCTATTCTTATGTTTAACGTTATTCGAAGTGTTAACGTTGGATCTCAAGATTAGCGTTTATAAAAATCGACCTTTTCTTGATTCAATGAAATACCTAAGCCCGGTGTATTGGGCACGGTTAATTGAAAGTCTGAATAGTCTAGTGTTTCGTTAATAAAACTGTCGTTTTGCAATAATGGTGAAAACAGCTCAGTGCCCCATTCAAATTGCTCATAGGTGCTGAACAGTTGAGCGGACGCAATAGTGCATACTGGCGATTCCAGCATGGTGCCGCCATAAAGAGCAGCGCCTGAAGTTTGAGCGAATGAGATTACTTTTTGTGCTTCAGTAAGCCCGCCTGCTTGAAGTATTTTTATTGCGTAAATGTCGGCTGCTTTTGCGCGAACCAGATCAAGCGCGACCTTCGGTCCTTGCACGCTTTCATCTAACATAATTGGGATAACGCCTTGATTAACCAAATGTTGAGCACCTTCAATATCATTGAATGCAAGCGGTTGTTCGATTAAGTCAATGCCAGCATCAGCCAGCATTGGGGCAGCTCGATTTGCTTGAGAACGAGTCCATGCTTGATTTACATCAACTTGAACTCGACCGGTGTCGCCAATTGCTTTTTTAACCGCGGCTACATGAGCGACATCTTCCTCAACGCTGCGTTTACCTATTTTGATTTTAAAGACATTGTGTCGGCGAGACTCAATCATCTTATGCGCTTCATCTATATCGGAATCTAAATTGCCACTTGCGAGGACCCATAGCACTGATAAACGATCAACGACTCGGCCGCCTAATAACTCAGAAACAGGCACGCCTAAACGATGACCTAATGCGTCGTACAAAGCTATTTCAATCGCTGTTTTGGCAAAGCGATTGCCAACAATATTGCGATTAATAAACGCCATGGTCGCGCCAACGCTCTTATACTCATTTTTTAACAGCATCGGCGTTATGTAGTTATCAAGGGTGAGCTGAATACCCTCTGGACTTTCATCACCATAACTTAAGCCGCCAATGGTTGTCGCTTCTCCAATGCCTTGAGTACCATCAGAAAAAGTGAGCCTTAGAATCACCATACTTTGGTGATTCATTGTCGTCATAGCTAAAACATGAGGGCGAGTGGTTGGGACATCTAATACAAACGTCTCAACTCTCTCGATCTTTAAACTGTTATCACTCACTTAAGGCCACCGTAAACTCAGCTTCGGTTGACTCTTCAACGTCGGCCAGCGTAAAGCCAGACAAGAGTTGAGTTAGTACCATGTTTCCATCTTTAAAGTGGAACACAGCACGATCAGTAACTAGTACATCGACCACGCCTACAGCGGTTAGTGGTAATGTGCATTCAGGTAGCACTTTTGAATTGCCCGCTTTGTCAGTATGCAACATGGTGACGATTAAACGATGAGCGCCAGTCGCTAAATCCATCGCACCGCCTACTCCTAATAAGGGTTTTCCGGGTACAGCCCAGTTTGCTAAATTACCTTTTTGATCTACCTGAAGGCCTCCCATAATGGCTACGTCAACATGCCCTCCACGGATCATGCCGAACGACGTTGGGCTATCAAAGTAGCTAGAACCTTCGAGAGCGGTTACCGGTATCTTGCCTGCGTTCACAGGGTAGTCCATAGCACCACCCTCTTCCGGCTCAGGGCCTACGCCTAACATTCCATTTTCGGTATGCAAAATAATGCCGTCTTTGTCACTAATCAAATCAGCAACTAAGGTCGGGATACCAATACCTAAGTTCACCAAGTCACCACGTTTGAGTTCAGCTAAGGCGGCTTTAGCCATATTCATGCGGGTTTCGCTTACTTTTTTATCACTGGATTTAACCGAAGCGGATGAGCCCAGATCATCAAGCTCGAGCGTGGCTTGTACTAAATAATCGACAAAACAGCCCTGAGTATGAATCAGGTTGGGATCAAGCTCGCCGACAGGAACTATTTCTTCAACTTCAGCAATAACGAGTTTAGACGCCATCGCCGCTGCTGGGTTGAAATTACTTTCAGTCATTCGATACTGTAAATTACCTGCGGTATCGGCTTTCCACGCTCGTATGAGTGACACATCGCCTTTAATCGCCGGTATGAAAACCATATCGGTGTCATCAAATGTTCTAACTTCGCGATTATCTGCGAGAGGCGTATTGGCCGAGGTTGGGGTATAAAACCCGCCAATGCCTGTGCCTCCCGCGCGAATAGCTTCGGCTAATGTGCCTTGCGGCAATAGCTCTACGTCTATATCGCCACTCTGAGCCGCCGCCACGGCTTCAGGGTTTGAGGTAAAGAACGAGCCAATTGCTTTCGAAATTTGTTTGTTACGCAGCAACCTTCCACCGCCCAAGCCCGCTTCGCCTACGTTGTTACCAACGTAGGTAAGGTCACGAACATCAGTTTCAGCAATTGCATGCAATAAGTGCACTGGGTTGCCTGTCATTCCAAAGCCGCCAACAATCATTGTGTCGCCAGAATTAACTAATTCAGCAGCCTCGGCCAGAGGTATTTGAGGAGTTACTTTCATTAGCTGGCACTCGCCTCACTACCCATTCCAGCGACTTTCTTTAGGCTCGCTTTTAGGTCATTACGCTGCTGTTCGTTCAAACCCGACAGCAAACTTTCTTCTTGAGATTTAGCAATTTCAAATAACTTTGCTGACATTTCACCGCCTTGCTCGGTTAACTGAACTTGGCCTTCAGGCAATAAATCTAAGTAGCCTTTACTTTGCATACGTTCGACTGTTGAATTGAATACGTCGGTCGGCTGACCAATCATCTTCGCTAAGTACGCAGACTCAGCTTTACCAGTATCACTTAACAAAGTAAGCGCGCGCCATTCTTCAGGCGCAATTCCGTGTTTGGCCATTAATTCAGGATACAACTGTGCTGAACAATTGCTGTAGGCAACGCGTAATAGATACAGCATGTAGTCGCCCAAGACGCCATCGCCTGGAACTTTTGTGGTGTTGCTAGCAGTTGTTGCTGGGTGTTGCATCGAGACTGCGTAACTTCCGCAGGCAAAAACCAACGGAGGCTGCGACTCATCATGGCGATAATCAAGTACTTCACCAACAATAATTAGATGGTCGCCGCCCTCATACACATTCCACGTTTTGCACTCTAACTGCGCCGAACAGCCTTTAAAAAGTGGCGAACCATGTGGGCTCTCAGAGTAGTCAATACCGCCGAATTTATCTTCACCTCTACCTGCAAAGCGATTCGACATATCTATTTGAGATTTGCTTAGGATATTCACTGCAAAATGAGAGGCGTTTTCCATGATTGATGCACTGAATGCGCTTTTATCAACACTCCATAGAACCAGTGCAGGCGAAATAGATACCGAATTGAAACTACTGGCAGTAACGCCAATAGGTTCACCTTTTTCATCTTGAGTAGTAATAATCGTCACACCAGTCGGGAATTGCCCAAGCGCACGACGAAAGTCCTTAATATCGAATTCTTGTTTGTTATCGGTAGTGCTCATGCTTGTCTCCATATCTCGTTTACAGGTAGTTTTTTCTTTAAATGTGAGTTCAACACCCGGCTTTGTGTGCAGGTAATTTCTCAGATTGCCCTTCGATCATGTTCACTTGAATGCTTGACATTGTTCTTACTCTTTAAAAATATTATTGGGTTGCTGAAAGATCATTTTCGTGAAATGACATATCAACAAAATTAGTTTTATTGCCAGTTATCAAATATTAGATTTCGATAACCAGCTTTGAGCCTTTAGCTCTAGAACAGCACAAAGCCATTTGGTCGTTGTCTTCTTTTTCTTCATCGGTTAGAAATTGGTCTCGATGATCAGGAATACCTTCAAGCACATCGGTAATACAGGTTCCGCAAACTCCTTGTTCGCATGACACATCGACCTTTATACCCGCTTTAGATAAGGCGGCAGCAATACTCTCGTCGGGGCCAACCATCACGGTTTTATCGCTATCGACGCAATGCACCTCTATTGAATCGCCAGACAGTTCCACCTCGACATTGAAGTACTCGAAATGGATATTGTCGTTTGCTATGCCCTGCTCCTTAGCCGACTCGATCACCCAGTCCATAAACCCGCTGGGACCACACACGTAGATATGCGCATCACCGCGATTAGAGAAGGTTTCACTGGGGTCGAACTTTTTGTCGGCACTGCAGTGGATTGTTAACTGATCAGGAAACTCTTGGCTAAGCTCATCGACAAAAGCACCATTACTCAATTTATTTAAGCAGTAGTGAATTTCAAATGGCCGTCCAGCCTTCTTTAACTGATGCGCCATGGAAAGAATCGGCGTTACGCCGATACCACCGGCAATTAAAATAACTGAATTACTATGATCAGCAACTTCAAAAAAATTTTTCGGGGCGCTAACTTGAATCTCTTTACCTTCATAAAATTCATTAAAGAGAGCAACTGACCCGCCTCGAGAGTCTGGGTCATTGAGAACACCAATTCGATAACATTGAGCTGACTCAGTACCGCTTGGCGCATTACTCAATGAGTACTGGCGTGTGAACTCTGAGTTGATATGAACGTCGATATGGGCACCGGCATCAAAACCAGGTAAGTCTTTGCCGCTGGCAGATACCAACTCTAAAACAGCCACACCATTACCTTGGTCTTGGCGGCTTTTGATCAGTACATCGATGGTGTTTTCTTCTAACATAATATTTTAATCATTGGCTACAACTACTGACTACAACTACTGACTACAACTACTGGCTTTAGCTACGGGCTTTGCGTTTTTTAAAGGCCTGTTAACGCATAAATATGCCGCCGTTGGAATCCCAGCACGCACCGGTTGTGCAACCTGCATCATCACTCGCGAGTGCAGCTACCATATCGGCGATAAACCCCGCTGAACTCATTTTTTTGGTGGGAATCATTGTTTGAATGATTTGCTCAAGCTTTTCCGCAGGTACTTTTTCTCGCGTTGACGGCATGTCTACCGGCCCAGGAGCCACTGCGTTAACGGTCACACCGTCGGCAGCTAATGCTCTTGCAAAGACTTTGGTTAAGGTAATGATGCCGCCTTTTGACGCGGCATAATGAGCGCCTGAAGCGGTTCCCCCCATCTGACCGGCAAGCGAGGTTAGGTTAACAATGCGCCCGTATTTTTGATCGGCAAAATACTGTCCAAACACCTGACAACCAAAAAAGGTGCCACGAAGATTAGTGCTAATCACATCATCAAACTCTTCGGCTGAAATATCCATTACCGATGTTGTAGGCGTCATTGCCGCGTTATTAATCAACACATCGCACTTACCAAATTTACTGATGGCGAGTCCAAGGCCAGCTTCGAAGTCCGCTTTTTTTCTAACATTTAGCTCCATGCCAACTACATATTCACCACTAGGGTCAAGCTTGCTGGCAAGCTGTTTTGAAACATCCTCGCTAGTTCCGCTAATAACAATTTGATAGCCATCATTAAAGAAGCGCTCTGCCATGGCTGTTCCAAGCCCTTTGGTGGCGCCAGTAATTAATACTGTCCTACTCATTAGATTATCCCCTAGAAAATGTAGCTGATGGTGGCAAGGTATTGGCTTGCGCGCATTAACTTGACCAGTTTTTTCTTTAGCAAAAATGAGTCGCTATTCGGCACTAAGACAAACTCTGCTTTAGCTGGGTAAGGCCTTAAATCGCCCTCTTTGTTTTCGTACAGCATGTAAGAACAGCGAACGGTCACTTCATCGTCAGAGGCACTGACGATGCGCAGAGCCGATATTGAACGTACTGTTGGCATAGCTACAGCTGTCGAAACGGCTTCACCGCCCTCTAAGCGTTCGACTCGCAGTTGACGCATATGTTCATCATCATAGGCCACGTTAAGCGTGTTCTTATAGTCATCTGCGTTCACATCTACAGGAACAATATAAACGCCGTCAGGCTGCCACAACTTTAGCCAGTCTTGGTATTCTCTATGGTCGAGCATGTCAGCTTCTGTACTCAAAAATTCAGAAACTTGATTAAATAATTGGTTATTTATAGTCATCGATAATCGTCTCTAAAAAATGAGGCTAACTCGCCATTTGCTTTTTATATTGCTGGTACGCAGCGCGCATACCCGTCTCCGAACACACGGCGCCTTGGGGGTTGCCATCCGCCGATGTTTTCATTCGACTCATGCCGCGGTTCACCATAATCCACCCATCGTCGCCGGCCATCGAGCCACGTTGTACACGCTCCCAAGCTTCGCCGTCATCCGGTGTGCCAAAGCCCATTGGACCTTGAAAATGTTCGTGCAAGCGCATGCGTTTTTGGTTGTAAGCGTCGGGCGCGCCTTCACCGCCGATAGCAATGTGATGAATCTCGGTTTCTTGCGCACTAATCGGAACCAGGTTTCTGAAAAACGCCATAGAAAAAGAAATATTTGGGAACAAATTCAGGTTAAAGCCACTGCCACCAACTGCCCGTACTAAACGACGAACTTCCTCATCTGAATGACCTTCAGCTGCTAACTCGGTAGCTAGATCTGCAAAACGTTCTGGTATTGGATCATCCAACTTTTCTTCTAAGTCGACTAACTCAGGAATCATCACCATGACACTGTGGCCATTGCCTAGATCTTCAACAAATCCATCGCCATCTAGAAAATCAAAAATTTCGGCCGATGTTTCGTCCATTGACGATAAGAATGACTTATGCACAATCGGAAAGTGGTAGGCATCGGTAGTATTTTCCAACTGAATCTTCCAGTTACCCGGAAAGCGAAAACGTTGTTCGCCTAAGGTCTTCAATGGGTAGCCTGCGCCCTGCTTCATGAATAGGTCTATCCACTTCTTTGCGCCGCCTAAGAAATCTTCGAGGGGCTCAATGTCATCACTAAGGGTTGCAAAGATCATTCCCTGATAAGACTCATGGCGTAATTTAACTAGGCCAAACTCAGACTTATCCATTAGGTTTTCGTATTCTTCAGGCTTAGGGAGTGCTCTCAAAGAACCGTCTAAGCCATAACCCCAGCCGTGATAAGGGCACGTGAACGCTTTGGTTTTACCAGCGTTACCTTCGCAAACGGTTGCACCACGATGACGACAACGATTTAGCAGCACATTGATGCCACCTTTGCGTTCGCGAACAACAATCACCGGTTGGCGGCCTATTTTCGCCGTCTTATAGTTGTTCTTACCAGACACTTCAGATTCATGCGCGACCCATACCCAGGTATTGTTAAATACTTTATCAAGCTCTTCTTCGAAGATATCAGGGTCAGAATACAAATCTTTATGTACTCGGTCTTCGAGTACTAGGTCAGCGGCACGCTGTGCGATCGCTTCTTTATCAATTGGTTTATTCATAATATAAAATCCTCCAAATTAAGAGTTCTTTGTCGGAACGCCCAAGCTCGCAGAGTTATCCCACGAGTTAGCCATCGGGCGGCTAAATATATTTTCAGTGGTAAACACCTGCATTAACCAAGCACCATCTACCAGCACAAACTCAGCGCTTATGCGCGCGCAGCTCAATTGAGATTTTCCAGTGCTAAAGCTGGACGGTTGAATCAACATCCACGTGCCTTTAGCTGACGTGTTGGTATCGTCAATGTGAATCAACTCATTACAAAGAAAGTGTGCATTCATGGAAAAGTGTGCTGGTGGCTTGGTGTAGCTAGCAAACATGTCGCCAATCGCGTCACGACCTTCGTATCGGCCAAACGTTTTAGCGTAGCGCTTGCCTTTGCCCTGCCATACAGCATCATCAGCAAATAGTTTAGTTAGCTCATCTAACTGGGTGTCAACACCGAGCTCATCGCATAGCAACATATATCGAGACATACAATGGCGAACTTTTTTTTCTGCTTCGAGGGCTTCCAAACGCAGTAAAATGGCGTCTTGTGTGGAGAGACTATTTGACATTATGTGTTTCCAGTTATGGTCAGAGAATGGTTTTATTATTCGGGCACTTCTATTATTCGGGCACTTCTAAGCCGCGGCCAATGCGCGCTTCAACCTTCATGAACTTCCAAAGTTTGTAAGTACCGTCACCAACGGGGGTGTTACGAAAGAAATCACAACCCGCGACAACGCTTTCATAGTCAGGCACATCCGCCATAATGTAAGCGGTCCAAGGAGCGTTTTCTGATGGGCCTACCTGGATACGGTCATCGTCGAGAACACCGAGTACTTCAACGCCCGGCAAATCACTGATGCCCTTAATCATCGCCTGGAAAGCAACCCAAACCTCTCCCATGACTTCTTGCGTTGAATCCATGAAGTTTTGACTTACGCCGATACAAAATAAAACTCTGTGTTTGCTTTCTACATTCATTATTAAATCCTCTGATAATCTTAATTATTTAGTTAATGCCGCTTATTGCTGTATTTCGAAAATAGTTGGGATAGCGATAAGGAAAAATTTTTAATTTATATATAGCCAGGAAACGGGTCATTACCAAACATCATGGCGCCGGCGTTTTGATACGTAACCTCACCCATTAGAGCGTGTTGGGTAGGCATGTTTACGTCGCGGTAACAGCGAGAAAGATGACTGTCATAATAGGTGCTAGACATGCCCGCTAAGCGATACGCTATTTGGGTAGCCTCGGCACACTCTCTGGTCAAATTTGTGGTCGCCAGGCGCAACATGCTGGACTGTTCGCGCGACGGCTTGCCGCCTTCTAGTACGGTCTGCCATGCGTCTTCCGTTGTTTGATAAAAGAAAGCCCGTGAAGATTGAACCTTTGCTTCAGCTTTCGCTAGCTCAATCTGAGCGTAATGACGGTCTCCAATTCTGGGGGCTCCTGTAACCGTCTTTTGGCTTATTGACATAGCAACAACCATATCAATGGCTTCTCGTGCCACACCCAGAGCGGTCACCGACAAGACTTGTGCTGAGATCGAGAGCGATGGGTATCTAAAAAATGGCGAGTCTAAAGTCTGTTTACCACCTCGTTCAAACACCCACTCATTAGGAACAAACACATCGTCTACAACCATATCGTAGCTGCCACTTGAAGCCATCCCATGAACCTGCCACGTAGATTCATCGATGAATACTTTCTCGGCTGGTAACACAGCCATTTGTGGTAATGGACCTTTGCCGTCAATCTTGATCGACACGCCAATCAATGACGCTCCCATACAGCCACTACCAAAAGGCCAACGACCACTTACACAATAGCCACCGTCAACAATTTTCACGTCTTGTGGAGGAAACGCTCCTCCAGCAAAAACGACGTCTGGGCTGTCGCCCCATATTTTTTCAATAGATGACATGGGTAGGCCTGCAAGATACGCGGGGCTCATACCGAAACTTGCTACCCACCCAGAGGAACCGTCTGCGGCTGAAATTGCTTCAATCACTTGTAAAAATTCACTTGGTGAACGGGCGTCACCGCCAAATTCTTTCGGTACGAATGCTCGATAGATACCTATTTCTTTGAAGCGCTCAATTATGTCTTGCGGAATATGACGCAAGTCTTCAATTTCTTTTCTACGAGAGCGTATGTCCGACAGTAACTGATCAAAAACGGCTTCGCCGCCCCAAAGTGATTTGTCTAGCTGATGATTCATATGTGTTCTCTTAATGGCCTGTATGACAAAGTTTCAAGATATCTAATTTGGATAAACCGGCTTTGGCAGCAGGCTTTCTATCTGTTTCGCAATAGCGCAGAGTTTTTCGTCTTCATTTAACGCGCCAACTAACTGAACGCTAAATGGGTTCACAGAGGCAACAGGCAAAGTAATCGCAGGATGACCGGAAACATTAAATGGCCGAACCAGCGAACTGGAGGCCAGATCAATCGCGCCGTTTTTAGCGGCATCTAGTGAAAGCGGCTTAGATGGCAATGTTGGCAAGAGAATCGCGTCGACACCTAATAAGGCCTCAGAAACCTCGCGTTTAAACGTTTCTTGTGTGCGCTGAGCTTGCTCAATCTGAGAGGCGCCAATAGCAGACGCTGCTTGCAAACGCTGCGCTATATCGCTTCCTAGCTGATCTTTGGGTAAGCCTCCGAATTCAGCGAAGGCTTCACTTGCGATAAGAACCATTCCAGCGGCAAACGCATTGTCCATGTGCGCAAGTGAAATTTTATTGATACGCACCGTGCTTAAAGAAGCAATGCCTTGTAACGCTAACTCAAACTCAGCGAAAATTGATGTTTCGCATTCGATGTCTAATACACCAAGAGTTATAGATCGAGGCTGCCTAGATGGAGTAAATGACTCATCCATTGCATGCATGGCTTGCTCAATCAACGTAACGTTGCGAGCAAACGGGCCGACACAATCAAGGCTTGATTTCTTTGGTGAGACGCCCTCTCGGCTTAAACGACCATAAGTCGGTTTGAAGCCCACCACACCACAACAAGCGGCTGGTAAGCGTATAGAGCCGCCGGTGTCGGTTCCGATAGCAATATCTACGTCACCGGAGGCAACGGCTGCAGCGCAGCCACTTGATGAACCACCGGGAATTAAATCAGGATAGAGCGTATTGATTGGCGTGCCTGAATAATTGTTTATCCCAGTCATGCCAAACGCAAGTTCATGCATCGCAAGTTTGCCGAGCAACTGGAAGTTAGAATCAAGTAGGCGCTGTACAACCTTAGCCGAGCGTATTGCATTATTAGCATCTTTAAACGCTGCGCAGCCCATTCCAGAAGCTGTCCCCGCTGCGTCGATATTATCTTTAACAGCAAACGTTAAGCCCGAGGCGTTTTCAGTGAGTTTTCTCACAAACATGCTATTTAATAATTACTTGAATTTTCATGTAATTATTATCAAATAATTAATTACACTTTTCAAGTAATTAACCAATTGAATATTGTGAGTTAATATTGAGTAAAATAGGACGATAGGCTGTTCTAGATTTGTTGCACTTAATGCGCCTAGAACCTTAATAAGAGCCACTTACAAAAAAACGGTGAACTTTTGAACAAAACAAAAAGCCTTAATAGGTACAAGCCCGCAAGTGAAAATTTTGAGTTCCGTGAGTACCCTTTTTATTGGGTGATGCGCCTAGGAAGCCGCTACACACAAGCTATGGAGGTTGAGTTAAAGAAGGTAGGTATGAATATTACTTCATGGCGAATTGGCTTGATCTTAAGAGAGAATGGCAGGTTAAGCATGACCGAGGTAGCGAAACACGCGGTTGGCCGATTACCGACAATTACTAAGTCGGTCTACAAAATGGAAGAGCGAGGCTGGGTTGAAGTAAATCAGAGTTCAAGGGATGGACGAGTTACAATGGTAAATATAACGACTATAGGACTCAATATTATCCAAGAGGTGATTCAGAGTACCTCCAAAATCATTGACCAAGCGTTTGATGGATTAGATAAAGATAAAACTGACAATTTAAATGAACTTCTTCAGACGGTGTTTACTAACCTTGAACAGGAAGGTTAATCATTTAAATCAGTTTGAATTCGTATAGATATACAAGGAGATTACTTTTACATACATTCCATTGAGTTGAGTTAGCGTCCAACAACGCCATTGGAGCCCCACCCTGTTTAATAGTCTTAAAATTTATTGAATCGGGCTATATAAAAACGCAAAAAGGCCGCTCAATATACAAATATTGAACGACCTTTATGCTCCAACCCTACTAGTTGCCCCTATAATTTCAAAACGTGAAATTTGGGGGGAGAGGCAACTAAGTAAGCCCCTGCATTACATTACCATTGATATTTAACTGAACCGCCAATCCATCGTGGCTGACCAAAAAACTGTTGGTTAAAACCAGCTAGACCGGTGAAGTCAAAGGAATAAACCTGATACTCTTTTTCGAAGATATTTTTAGCCCAAAGAGAGATCTCTAAATTCTTATTCTCCGAAGCCCAGCCTATCCGCGCATTACTGACCGTGTATCCACCTTGGCGAGACACATCGGTATTTGTCACGTCAAAAAAGTGATCGGACTTATAGTTACCGTCAAGTTGGAACGAAATATCACCCTTTGAAGCCAATGGTAAGTTATAACGCAGTATCCAATTTGCCTCTAGTTCAGGAGCCAATACTAGTTGACGATCAACGAAGGTTTCTCCTTGAGCACTTGTAATTGCGTCAATTTCATTATCGTTATAAGCGACACCAGCGCTGAATAATAAGTTATCAGTTAGATACGTAACCAGCTCGATTTCACCACCAAATACAGTTGTATCGTCAGCATTCACGATCTCACCTGCGGCAAGTTCACTATTAAAGCTCAATGCTTGAAAGTCTTCATAGTCATAGTAGAAAACCGATGCATTAAGTCGTGTTGAAGTACCGAAATTTGTTTTGATGCCAACTTCATAACTCGTCAACTCTTCTTCATCAAACTCGCTGCCAGCGCCAAAACCGGTGTTAAAACCACCTGCTTTTATGCCTCGGCGAATAGATGCATAAGTATTCGTATTATTAGATACATCCCAGCTGGCGGTAATATTCCCTGTAACTTCACTTGTGCTGCGAGAATCGCTAAAGTTATCAGCAATTGGAATAGGCCCTAAATTGCCATTTCCATCACCGAAATCAAGATTAGTAATTACGTTGCTGTAGAAGAAATCTTTATCTTCATCGGTATAACGTAAACCGAGCGACCAACTAAACGCATCGTTAGTTCGAATGTCAGCTTGACCAAAAACCGCAAAACTCTCTAGATCTTGATCAAATTGACTCTCTTGAACTAGAAAGTTACCACCAAGAATCTCTAAATCTTGAAAACCAGCAGAGTCATGCTCGTAATAGAAAGCGCCAATCGTATAATTATGTTCACCCGAGGCGATGTTTAAACGAAGCTCTTGAGTAAATTGGTCATAGTCGAAACCAAACGTACCTTCTACGGTTTGCAGAGAACTACTGTCAGTATCTTCCTCATGAAGCTTTTCAACATCTTCTAAGCCAGTAATTGAAGTGAAAGTGATATTGTTGGTCAGTTGGCCTGTGAATGTTAGGGTCTGGCCGCTTGTCTCAATATCTAGAACACCATTTCGATCTGACTCGCCTGCAAAAACATCATTATCGGTATCAACGAAACCGAAATCATCAGTGCCGCCAGCACCAGTTGCCTGAACTTGGTAGATTGGCGCGACAGTATCTGAGTCACCACCATGAAAGTTTAAGGTAGCGTTCCAGTTGTCGTTAAGATCAGCTGACAATTGGGCTCGATATGCGAATGAATCGGCTTCGTTGCCATCTGGTCCGACACGATTTTCTACGTAGCCATCATGGTCTCTTTTCTTTAAAGAGATTCGGCCATTAACACTCTCAGAAAAAGCAATGTTTTGCGCAAATTCAATCTCAGTTAAAGACTCTTCACCAACATCCAAAGAAACATAACCGCTGTTGTCGTTGCTCGGCTTTCGAGATACATAATGGACCAATCCGCCGGTACTATTACGTCCGAACAATGTTCCCTGCGGTCCACGCAGAACCTCGATGCGCTCGACATCAAACAGCTGGAACGTTTGACCTGCAAGCGCACCTAAGTAAACATCGTCAACGTATAAACTGACCGTGCTTTCGGCAATATCATTAAAATCGTTCAAACCAACGCCGCGTAGCGATAAAGCTGGGTTGTTTCCCTCTCCTACCGGTGTGCCAATCGATAAGCCAGGCGTCTGTTGGGCTATGCCAACACTGTCAGCAATCCCAAGTGCTTCAATGTCATCTCCACTAAACGCAGTTATCGACAAATTCACATCAGATAGTGACTGCTCACGTTTCTGCGCAGTAACAATTATTTCTTCAAGCACACGCGCCTCTTGAGCGTAGGCTGAATTGGCTGTAAAAGTAGCTAACGCTATCGCACTAGTTAATTTTAAATACTTGTCACTCTTCTTAAATGTTTTCATATTTGCTCTGGATTTATTGGTCATACTTCTCATCTCAAGATTTTGTTATTGAACTACTTTAGCGATATTCGATAGATATTTGTATCATCTAATAAGCTGATACCCAGAAATTGGAGTGATTTTAAAAAGAGGTTTTATCCTCTTGTTTTTATCGGTTATATTGAATGATTTATGACGTATAAACACTTGATTTTGAAAGAAAAATCTGGCGATTGGCGAAGAACCTTTCAGCCTTAATGGGCGTTTTCTATACGATTCTCGGGTTTAATCTGTACGTAACAATGGAAGGAAAAAGATGAGTAAAGATGTGGTAATGGTCGACTAAAAAACACGACGGTCGGTGAAATACCCCGCCCATTCTCGGATGCAATTAACACAGTACTTATTCAGGTAATTTATGCGTCATAATTTTTATTCATCCAAAGCATTCGCGCATCTACTTTAAAATGCTCATTAAAGTAGATATGAGTTCACTGCTTGAGTGAACGCCTACTTTTGAGTAGATATTTTGCATGTGCGTTCTTAGCGTGGGTAGGCTAATTTTAAGTTGCTTAATCAGTGCTTTGTTACTCGCGCCAGTCAAAGCAAGTTCTACTACGTCCAGTTCCCTTGCAGTAAAGCCAAACTCTTTTGATAAACTTTCTCGATTATGTATTCTTTTCGGCAGATAGACTTTTTTCAAACAATATTCAATGAAAGGCTGAACCTTTTTTAACAATTCAACCTCATGGTCAGTAAACATTTTTGCGGGGTCTTTTCTTAGCAATGTAAGCACCGCAATAATTACCCCATTTTGACGGAAAAAGACATCTGCATCATGATAATAATTATGGGGCTTAAAAAACTCTTTATAGATTCGAGTTTTTTGCCAGGCATAATCTGTCATGAGCATTGCGTTTGTAACCACAACCGTATCCTTACCTTCAAACAGTGACGGATGCATCGGGTCACACTCCCAAAATATTCTATTATAACCATCTCTCATGAGATCAATCTCACCGTCAGAGCCCATGTAGTAATCTAGATTCGTCTTGGGCACGTAGATATCGAACCGTACTCCATCTAAAGCGAATAAGCTTGAACATAGTTTAAACAATTGAGTTTGAAACTCTTCATGGGACTGAGGATTATTCATCAATGATATAAAACGCCTATTTAGTAATGTGAGCTGACATGGTCTTTGCCGAAAAGTTACTCTTTTAAGGCAACTTGCTCGGCTATTTGCAAATTTTCAACGTTTGAATCGAGGTGTATTCTTTTAGGCCGTGTAAACCAAACTCAACGCCAAAACCCGACTGTTTTATGCCCCCAAATGGTGCATCAGGTTGCACAGCACCGTGGTCATTGATCCAGGCTGAGCCACATTCTAATTGTAAGGCTACTTTAGATGCGGCTTCCAAATCACTCGACCATACCGAGCCTCCGAGGCCATTTTCATTAGCGTTTGCGCGAGCGATCACTTCATCAAGGTCAGAATACTTAATCACAGGCAATGCTGGGCCAAATTGCTCTTCATCAACGATACGATCGCCATCGCTTTGATCAGCGATAATCGTAGGCTCGTAAAAGTAACCTGCACCATTACCTTCGTTACCACCAGCAAGAATTTTACCACCATTCTCGCGCGCACTGTCTACCAGAGACTTCACAATTTGTAGTTGCCTCGCGTTCTGCAGCGGGCCAAGCTCAACACCTTCTTCTAATCCGTTGCCAACTTTTACATTTTTTGCAAGGTCGGCTAGCGCGTTGCACATTTCATCGTATTGAGACTCATGAACATATAAACGTTTTAGTGCAGCACAGGTTTGGCCGTTGTTATGAAAACTTGCTCCAAATATCTTCGGAGCTAATTCAGTTACATTACTGTCAGGCAAAACTATTCCAGCGTCATTACCGCCGAGCTCTAATGTCAGTCTTTTTAAATTAACCGCTGATGCTTGCATGATTTTTTTGCCCGTCGGCGTAGATCCCGTGAAAATTATTTTACTGACGTCTTCATGAGTGCTCAATAATGAGCCAACCTCGGTGTCTCCATGTACTAAATTCAACACGCCTTTAGGTAAAACGCGATTTGCCAATTCTACAAACCTTGATGTTGCTACTGGGGTGTAAGGCGATGGCTTCACAACGACGGTATTTCCAGTATGCAACGCGGGAATAATGTGCCAAACTGCGATCATCAAGGGCCAGTTCCATGGAGTAATTGAAGCCACAACCCCGAGTGGCTTACGGTGGATCTCTATTCTAGCTTCTTCATTATCTTGAATAACTTCTACAGGTAATTCAAAACTGGCTGTTGCTTGTGTCCAAGCAATTGATCCGCCTACTTCCATCCCTGAACCGATACCGTTTAAACCACCTAGTGGCTTGCCGCTTTCTTTGGTCACTAGTCCCATTAGCTCAGGCATGTTTTCCTCTAAGGAAGAGGCTAGCTCCATCAGCCTGGATTTGCGTTCATCATTGCTCAAGGTACTCCAAAAAGGAAAAGCGTTACGTGCCGCACTTACCGCATCATTAACGTCATCTTTGTTCGATATATGGCATTTTGCGAACACCTCTTCGGTCGCAGGGTTGATCACATCTGCGGTCATCTTCGAAGTTCTTGAAACGCCGTTGATCAAAAATTTAGCTTGTTGCATTTTTTTTCCCATAAAATTTGAATCGTTAAATACAGCTTAGCAAACTGGCAATTGATTCAACCATCATCTAATTAGCTGATAAGAAAATACGAAATAGCTAAAGCTAGTCTCTCCTCTATTACTTAAACGCAGCAACCAACCAAGTTAACTAACGATTGTTTTTTATGTGTGAAACCATAAAAACATTATTGCCGTTTCCAGCTTAAAAAACTCAAGAAATCTTGAGTGTTAAAACGCCCAAGCAAGCGAACACGACGGGTACTGCGAATATGGCAAAGTTTACTTCCATGGATACGCCATTGGCAATTAAGTAACCTGCTACGGCGGGGCCGAAAACCGCGCCTAATCGACCTAGCCCGATCGCCCAACCAACACCAGTGCTTCGGATATCACTTGCGTAGAGTTTTGCAGGCAATGCATAAAGGCCAACAAAGCCACCAGACATCAGTAAGCCAATGATGGTAACCAACACAAGAATACCGGTTTCTTGAGTACTGAATAAACTAAACGAAAACATCAGTAATGCGGCAAGTAAAAAAAACAAACTGACTACCCTTGAAAGCCTCCAGCGTGCCGCCAAGGTACCTAGTATGAAAATCCCAGCCACACCTCCTAAATTAAAGAGAGTGAATGCTTGACGCCCAAATTCTGCGTCAAAACCTTTGTCAATAAGGCTCTTAGGTAACCAACTCAAAAAATAATATAAGGTAAAGACAGCAAACATAAAGCTCACCCAAAGAGTAATCGTCTTAACTCTATAACTTGGAGCTAATAGTGCGAGAATATTGGATGAAACATTTTTTGAAACCTGCTCATCGTTCGATGGCAAACTGGTTAATGGATTGGCCGAGAAGCGCCCTAGAATGGTATTTATTTTTTGTAATGCATTAGACGGCTTCTTGTTCAATAAAAATTGCAGAGACTCAGGCAGTAATAAAAAGGTAATAAACCAAAGTCCCAATGTAACCGCCCCGCCCGCGAAAAACATGCTTCGCCACCCATATTCGGGAACCAAATACCCACCGACTACTCCGGTGAACATTGCTCCTAAGGGGTAACCCGCGGTAACCACCGCAACGGCAAGAGCGCGAAAGCGCACAGAACTATATTCTGATGCTAAGGTTGCTTGACTGGCGAGCATCGCACCTGCACCTAAGCCGCTAATAAAACGTAGGAATATCAGCAGGCCAATACTTTGAGCATAGGCTGTTGCCAATACAGACAGTCCCACAACCATTAAGCCAAACAAAATCACCTTTCGGCGACCATATACATCAGACAGAGAACCAAGAAACATGGCTCCTAACATCATCCCTGCTAGTGAAAAACTAAACACTAAACCAAGCTGATGATCCGGTATTGCCATTTCAATACTCACATCATTTGCTACAACGGCCATCGCGGTGATGTCGAAACCGTCTAACATGTTAACTACCATACACAGGGCAATTACAATAAATTGTTGTATGCCAAATTTCTGCTGGTCAAAAAACTCAGCGGTATTAAATTGCACTTGTTCTTGTTCTTGCTGCTGGGACGATGAATTCAATTGCTTCTTCTCCTAGTAATAACAAGATTAAGTTATCACGATTACACGTAGGTTTAGCAAAAACTATTATTCAAACTAATTAATCGCGATCCTTGAGGGCAATAATGGCTGGCAGCAACAACAGTAAGGCCACAATAAACATAGAGACAGCAAATAAGTTCACCGTATCATAAGCCTGTGTTGCACTACTGCCGACAATTTTGGCCGCAATATAAGGACCTGTCGCAACGCCTAACATTTGCATGCACGAGCCTCGGATTACTGTTTTGCTGTTGTCGGCAAACGAGGACAAAGTGGCCATGATGTAAGGCACAACCATATTCCAAGCGAAATTGAACAGATAAACGGCGATAGAGAATTTCAAGAAATCGACACCGAACAATAAAAAGCCTACGCCTATTGCGCACAATAAAATCGATGTTGCAAAAGGCAATCCTCGCTTGACTCTAGAAGAGAGGAAGACAACAACAAATGCACCAAGCATGCCTAACAATTGAGAAATAGTAAGTACGTTGGCAACGCCCTGCTCGGTAATATTGGCTTCAAGCCCTACCAAGAACAAGTAAGCCCATACTGCGCCAATGCCTAAATTAAACGAGAGAACACCGATGAGTGCTAAGACTTTTTGTAAGCCGAGTTCACTCGGGTTTGAGTCATCAAAATTCGTTGCTTGATGAGCGCCTGTCGGTAAGTTAGGAATCAACAACAAACCAATACCGCAAAATACCGCAATAAATACAAAAATACCGTCAAGCCCAATTTTTTCTAAAGCCCAAGGAATTAAAAACAAGCCTAAGGCGCCGTACAATAAGATGAATACGAGCGCCATGCCAAAATTAAAATCCATTTTCTTAGTCATGCCGAGCATGGCAAACGGCAAGCTAATCATCGCACCTAAACCAAGGCCTGTTAGAGCGCGAATTAGAATAAACGTTTGACTGTCAGTAGCGAACGTAGAAGCAATATTGCCGATCACAGCAATTAACAATGCAATTAAGGCGATTTTTCGCCAATCAAATTTGTCGGCCAAAAAAGTGAGCAATACGGTGGTGATTGCTAATCCCCAAAGTTCGGCTGATGCGGCATAACCGGCCTGTTCAGGAGTAAAGCTTAATTCACTTACAAAACCCTGCACAATTCCGGGCTGAATAATAAACACACAAACCCCGACTACGGATAAATAGATCATACTGGCGACGGACTTAATGCTATTGATGTCTAGTGAATTACTCGATTTCATAATACCTCGTTAGAATAATGTCTAACTATTAGCCGTTTTAATAAAACGATCTTCGATTACTTGATTAACTTTTTTTGTTTGACCTTGCTTGCATTGCTAGTGACGGCCCTAATTTTATAAATTATTGGCTAAACGTTTAAAATCGGCCAAATCGATATGGGCTCGGGTCAACAATCGGTGTTTCATTAGTCAGAATGTCGGCGGCTAATTGCCCTGCTGCTGGCCCTGTTCCGAATCCATGGCCTGAAAAACCAGAAGCGATACTCAAGCCGGGTATGGATTCAATTTTATCGATCACTGGCGTTGAATCTGGAGTAATGTCCATTCTCCCTGCCCATGCTTCATCTATTTCAGCGTTCTCAAATATTGGCCACGCGTTGCACAAATTGGTCATTGCTTCTTTGTTTAACGCCGAATTTGCCGTTGGGTCCATCGTTCTGATGTGTTCAAAAGGTGACTTGTCGTGCCCTTTCCAGCGACGCGCAAGTTTAAAGTCATCAATGAATGGCTTGCCTACTTTGATACGCAATAGTTTGCGAAAAGCGTCTAGTTGGCTTAAATAATGTGTGCCTACCAAAAGATGATCCAGAAGAATCGGAGAATCCAGCGCTCCACGTTGGGTAATGATGTAGCCACCATCTCGGTGTTTTCTAAAAGAAAAATCAGGCCCAGCGATAGATATATCTGAAGGTCCTTCCATCGGTTTAGTTCTTAGTACCGATAAAATCAGAGGCAGAATTGGTAAGGATATGCCTAAGTTACCAAGAAAGCGTCGAGACCAAATACCACCAGCTAACAAGACTTGTTCACACTTTATTTCACCCTTCTCAGTCATCACGCCAGTAACTTTACCACCAGATCTAGAAAGAGTTCGAACCGCACAATTTTGAACGATTACTGCGCCGTTCTTTACCGCCGCTGATGCCATCGCACTTGTCGCAATTGCTGGCTCAGCAACACCATCACTGGGAGTATGAATAGCGCCATACCAGTTGCCTTTTCCGCCAGGAGCATGCTGTTCAATCTCGTTGGTACTCAACATACGAGAACCCAATGAAAGGTGTTCTACAGACTTTAGCCAAGCCTCGTAACCAGCATGTTCCTCTTCACTAGAAGACAAGAACATAATACCTTGTCGCTTATAACCTACATCGCGGCCAATGCGACTAGGCAGGTCCACCCATAGACGATCTGCCGCTTGTGCCAACGGTACATCATTAACATGTCGACTGGTTTTTCGGATCCAACCTAAATTACGTGAAGACTGTTCACCGGCAATATGCCCTTTCTCAAGTAATACGACTGGGATATTGCGTTCAGCTAAAGTGAGTGCAGCTGTTACACCTACAATGCCACCGCCAATGATCACTATCGTTGACGAGGAAGGTAGTTCATCCTGAGTGTTAACGGGTTCTAGTAATAAAGACATGTTGGATTCTCGAGATAGTTACGCAATATAGTTACGCAATATTGATACGCTCAACATCACCTTTGGCTGCGCCACGATAAGCAGTGACTTCAATCTCGACTTTATAAGTTGTCGAGCCAAGAGGTGGGCATGTTGCCGTATTCGCGGGGTCAATACCTCGAAACTTAGTGCCTATGTACTCCATGACTTTATGAATGTCTTTGGGGTCCTGAATAAATACGCGAGACTGCACAACATCAGCTAATGATGAATCAACCGCAGCGAGTGCACGTTCAATGTTTCTAAATACTTGTTCAGTTTGCTCGATCACATCTTCTGGAATTTCTTGAGTGTCTGGGTTACGGCCAGCGGTATTCGAGACCATAATGAGATTATCAACGGCAACGACGCGAGAGTAGCTGGCGATGTCTTCGAATTTAGAACCTGTTTTTACTTTGGTGATCTTTGGCATAAGTCTTTGATTTTTAATCTAGGTTGATAATAAGTTTTTGTTGGTAACGAGCTTCGCTTTACGTCATTGAGTTAGCGTAAAACTGGCTCGTCCCACAAATTCAACTTAACGCCAATATTGTTTTCTAGGGCGTTGCGATAAATTTTTGTAGCCCAGGCAACGTCTTCAACAGGCATGCCGCCTACCGAAAGAATTATGATTTCATCGTCGTTTTGACGCGCTGGCGTATCACCAGCAATAATTGCACCAAGATCTTCGAGTTCTTCGTGCTTCATTAGTCCATCAGCGATCATGTCCATGAAACGCATGCCAATTAGTGGAATGTTGTTATGAGCTGGCTTAGGCACTTCCTCATACCAAGCTTCATATAAACCAATGCTATCCATCACCTTGCGAATATTGCCGTCGCTCATGCCGTCATCTAAACTGCAACTGGCTGGCATCGCTAGGAATGCCCCAGGTTTTACCCACTCGCGTTTAACTATTGGGTAGGTTGATGGGTCACCTGTCTCACCAGAATTACAGTAAGTAACTAAGTCTGAATCACGAACAACGGCTTCGACGTTGTCGACTATTTCAATGTTTACCAGTTGCGGAAACTCCTCTTTAACCCAAGAAAGGAAACGATCAAGGCTGTCTTTACCCCGACCTTTAATTTTAATGGTGTCCAATTCTGGGCATGCGGCCATGAACGAAGCAACCGTGGTCTTGCCCATAACACCAGGGCCAAGCAAGCCAATTACTTTTGAATCTTTACGAGCAAGGTGACGGGCACCTACACCCGGAATCGCACCAGTTCTATAAGCCGAAAGAAGATTAGCCGACATGTAGGCCAAAGGCGCACTGGTAACGATATCTGTTAAAGTAAACATTAAGATCGAACGTGGCAGCCCGTGCTCGCGATTCGCGATGTTTGAGCCATACCACTTAACGCCACAAGTTTGAAAATCACCGCCTAAGTAAGCTGGCATTGCCATTAAGCGTCGATCAGCGGTTGGCTTTGGCATGGTTGGAAACGGAGATTCCTCGGGAAAAGTGATCATGGCGCCATGCGAGTCACTATTCGGGCCTGCCATACGATAATCGCCTTTATGTAGCAAGACAAACATTTCTTCCATAGTGTCTACACAACCGGGCATATCCGTAACGCCTGCTTTTATCATGTCGGGTTCCGACAGGTATATGAAATCGATTTTAGTATTTGACATGGTTATTACTCACTTAATATTAGGCCCACATTTTCGTAGCATGAATGGTTACTATTTTTTTACTGCTAAATATTTATCGTCAGACAATATCAATTGCTGAGATGCAATTATTGTATTTTTGGGACATTGTTGATGGTTTCGGCATTGGAAAGACCTGTTTATTATTCTAATATTGCTAACGATAATCTTGACGAAAAGTAACCTAAAAACAAAAAATCTATAATTAAACTATTGTGTTAGTGCACCAATCAAAACAGCCATGGTTCATAATGAATGCCGCATCGGACTATCGTCTGATTGTGTCTCAAGATCCTTCTATTTCGCACTTTTATAGTTTTACTGCCGGGCAGTCGAGTGAGCTAACCTTAGCAATTCCTGATGGTTGTGTGGATATCGTGTTTGATTGTAGTGATACAAATCCTAGTGCGAAGATTTGTGGCACCACACTTGAACCAACTAATCCAAAATTTACCGCAGATCATCATTATTTTGGAGTTAGATTTGAACTTGGCTTAATGCCGAAGTTTCTCGATATAAGTGCAGACTTACTGGTAAACCAGCAAATAGATCTATTAGATTTAATGCCAGAAGCCTCTGAAATTTTCGAGAAAATTGTCTGCCAGACTTCTCATTTAGAACAAGCAGTTTTACTGAATCAGTTTCTAGGAAACCAGCCTCAGCATGAGCAATCGCCACTTACGTCTCATGCAGTCGAGTTGATCTGCAATAGTAATGGCAATATTCGAGCCAAGGAGCTAGAACACGAAACTGGGTATACGAGACGGACATTATTCAGAAGATTTATCAATGATATTGGTGTGTCGCCAAAGGTGTTTAGTAGAATCATCCGGTGCCAGTTAGCTA
This sequence comes from uncultured Arenicella sp., assembly GCA_937974565.1. Lineage (GTDB taxonomy): Bacteria > Pseudomonadota > Gammaproteobacteria > Arenicellales > Arenicellaceae > Arenicella. The sequence continues at coordinate 13,451 of CALJWL010000014.1, read as the reverse complement.
TTAATGACATCGATCATCAAAACGAAGTACCACTTTCAACCCTTGCGCATAATTTAGGCTTTACTGATCAGTCGCATTTCCAGCGTGAATTCAAAAAGATGGTGAGCGTTACACCACGCGAATACAAAAGCCGTATAAATCAATACTCCTACTTAGATCGCATCCGATATTCTTAGTTGAAACACAACGGCTAGCAGTAAGCAGGTTGCCTATCGTGTTTTGGGTTTATTAAATACGGGTTTAACCAACTGACCTTTTTTTCGAAAATATACATCAATAACAGCTCAGCCAATTGCACGCCCGAGGGTTGATAAAAATACCTGCAACATACTGCGAACAAGCTTAACAGAGGATAGCTCGGACGCCCCGTTTCTGATGCATAGATGGACGATAGAGCGTGTTCGATTTTAGACCAAAATAGCCTCTGTATGATCAAGGCCGCACAATATCGGATGCTCCATACCCGTACTTGAAACAAACAATTCGCTCTTGGTTGAGAAGGGCTTTTGCATTCCTTAGTTTAACAAATTTAGTTAGTCAGTTTTGAGCTATGCTGGGGTCTCATTTACACATAAAAACTGCTCGAATAACTTACGCTTCAGCACCTACCGTTTTTTGGTCTAAATAGTTTTAAAATAACAATAATCATAGCCATTTCATTTTTCGAAACACCACGATAATTCCAATTGAAACAACTACTAATAAAGCGCAAATTATCCAAAACGCGATTGGATTATCAACCCCTGGCATGCCGCCAACATTGATGCCAAATAAGCCAGTCACAAACCCTAATGGTAGAAACACTGCGGTAATTATCGATAACACATACATACGATTGTTCTGCTGTTGGGCTATCTGTGACAAAAACGCTTCTTGCAGCACTATGGCTCTCTCGCGAGCTAGGTCAAGGTCTTCTAGATACCTTGATACGCGATCAGACTCTTCTCGCAAGCTGGCTTTGTTTCGTTCGCTCAGTAATGGCGATTCGATTAAAAACATGCGGTCTAAGGCATCACGTTGAGGTGCCAAATAGCGTCTTACAGTCGCTATCTGTCGCCGCAATGACCCCAGTGAGTTTCGTAACTCTGAGGCTTCCATGGTTTCTATATTGTCTTCCACGTCGCTGAGTTCTTCACCCAAGGTGCTTACGAAGTCGCCAATTCGATTGGCCAGTTGATCGATGAGTTGAGTAAAAAACTCGCCGGGTGTTGCAGGCCCTTCCCCTAGTTCGAGGTCATGAATCATGTCTTGAATAGACACCATGGGCCGACGACGCACAGTGATGATGCGATTGGATTCAAGCCAAACTCGTATTGATACCATATCTTCTGGGTCGTTTCCGGGGTTCAGGTTTACCCCTCGCAACACCGCTAACAATCCGTTCTTGAACTTAAATGCGCGTGGTCGAGTTTCTTCAACCGTCATTGACCCAATAATATTGTTATCTAAGCCCGATTCGTTTTCTAACCATGACACGGCTGATGGTTCACTAAGATCAATGTGCAGCCATACAACTTGAACCCCGCTAGTTGCGTGGTCTTTCAGCGAGGGTGATACGTTGTATCCGCCCTCCCCATCGAGCAATATTTGGTGTATGAACTTTGGCATTTCATTAGTCATTTAACGTACCCTAATCAGCGTTTGACGAAGGTTTATCTTCGACTTTGATTTTTATCGGTTTGTCCGAGAAAAGGTGGAGGTCTCGCTGTGGAAACGCCACGATAATATTACGCTTGTCTAATTCTCTAGCGATTGCCATTCTAACTTCACTGCGGATAATTCGAAGCGGTTTAGACTTAGTCATATCACTCCAAAAATAGACGTCAAATATCAACGCACTGTCACCAAAGTCCTCAAAAACAATTTCAGGTTTTGGTTTTGATAGTGGCCCCTCACAGCCGTTAATGGCCTCTTCCAACGCGTTCACTACATCGGGTATGTGACTGTCATAAGCCACACCGACTCTGACCGAGTTTCGAATTAAACCGTCTATCAGCGTCCAGTTAACCACGGTATTTTCCAGTAATTTGCTGTTTGGTACTAACACATGAACACCATCAGGCCTGTGTACTAGCGTTGAACGTGTGCCAACTCGTTTGACGGTTCCCATAAACCCTTCAACCTCAATAAAATCATTAACTCGAATGGGCCTCTCGGCCATTAAAATCCACCCGCTGATAAAATTATTGATAATGTTTTGCGCACCGAAACCGACGCCAATGGCGATTGCACCCGTCGCGAAAGCAAAGGCGGTTATGGGAATGCCTAATAAGCTCATGATGGTCAAAGCAATCATCAGTAAGATTACATAAAAGATGATCCGCTTTATAACTTGAACCGAGTCTGGTTTGAGGTCAGTCTTCTCTAAGCGCCGCGCCAAAATCACTTCAGCCAAGCGGGATAGTAAGTAACCGATCAACATCAGTAACAAAACAAGCACGATGTCGCCAACCGAAATCGAGACGCCACTGGCGGTGCTTATGACATTAAAATCCCAAATTTGATTAAATTTTTGCATATTCTCAGGCTATCTTGATTTTTCTAATCAAGGGTAATAATTACCGTTATTTTTGGGGCTACTCAGAAGTTTCATCGAGTGCCAACTCGCTTAATAAAATATATAAAATGTCTGGGCTTGAGGCCTTGAACCATTTAATATTCACGCTGTAAATACAGCTGTCTGCGTTAAAGTTCTAAACTAGAAAATACTGGAAACATCGTTATGATCACTAATAATTTAGATGCGATTTTGAAAAAGCACGAACTCACACCTGAAAAGTTGCATGAAAAAACACGAGTGAGTAAGGCAACGATAAGGTTACTTTTGACTGAGAAAGCAAACCACATAGATTTTGATGAGCTTGAAGCACTATGTGATTTTCTCGATTGCAGCGTCGGTGAGCTGCTTGAACACTCGGCCCCTTGAAAAGTCCACAGTTGAAATGGATTGTGTAGATACTTTTATAACACTTATAGCACAGGGGCCATGCCACTAAATAGACAAGACGATTCAACTTGCAAAGTGGCCCAGATGTTTCTGTTATCGTTTTCTTCCTCAACATCTACGGCTAAATAATAACCAATAACACTGCCATTCAGGCTGCTTCGGCGCTCTCCATAAAAGGCGCTTTTTACCTTATTGGCTTTAATATAATCATTCCCTCCCGAACTGCAAACAATCGTACAATGGTCATTGTTTGACGAATCACAGTTGTATTGAATTATGTCGCCTTTATTTCGCTGTAGATAGGCAGATACTTGCTTTTTAGAAATAGTTTTGTCACCATCGACAGGTTGAGCAATGGCTTGAGTAGAGACAAGCAAGGATAAGGTGCTTATGTGCAAAACCAACGCTACCAAATTGCGTTTGGGATATGTGATGGTCATTTTTCCGTTGAGTCGAGTGGCTGTGGTTACTCAATATACTGTTGTATAAACACGCCGGTCAAGCTTGGTTAGAAGGCGCGAGCATAGTATCAGTAGTCAATCTGATACCTTAGGTCAGCGCCACTATCATTACCAAGGTCTGCTTTTATCGACCATGCTTTGCTGAGTTTGTAACGCAAGATCAACGATTGTGCCGCGTCTAGAAGGCCGTAGCCGTAGCCAACATAAAATCGCGAAGAAAGCTGCTTGCCAGCGCGAATATTAGGTTCATCGCCGGTTAAATTGACTTCTAGCTCACTCAAGCCAAGAGCGTTTTGCAAGTTTTGGGTCACCGTAAACAGAGTTCCAGGGTTAGTGCCTCCACTGCGGATTGAGTTAGCAATCTGCAATAAGACAAGGCCATCTTTTGTGTCTAGTTCGCTTATGGGCTTGTTGAATATCAGAACCGATAAAATATCTTGATCGCTAAGCCCGGCAGACGAGTAAAGCGTTAGAACTGGGTCGCTGGCTTGGCCCGATACTTGGACACCCGCTGTTAACTCATCCACTGTTTTCTGCGCCCGCAATTGTAGGCTAGGGTCATCGATGCTACCACTATTAAAGATGAGTTCCCCTTTGTCGATGTCGAGCCGTTGTCCGTAGGCTCGATACTCTCCGTTTACTACGTTAATTCGCCCTTCACCACGAATAATGCCCGATGATGATTTTATTGCTCTCAAGCTACCAGTGAGCCCGGCGTTTAAACCCTGAGCCTGTATTCGTGTGTTGTCGCCCAAATCTATGGTTATATTGAGTTTTTGCGCCATGCTTGTTTGGTTTGTGTCTTTACCTTTGATAACCACATCACTGGAAGCGACGATCGCGCTATCAGGTAATTCGAAATCAAGTCGTGCGTTTTGAATATCGATGTTTCCACTAATGTCTAACAATTCTTTTGTAACGTTGGTTTTAAGGTTCACGTTACTCAAGATCGCAATCTCGGTACTGTCGGCCAGTTGCAAGTCTGTACCGAACAAATCAACTTGTACAACGGGGCTTGAGAAATCACTCAAATCGAGAAGACCATCAACATTCAGTGTGCCCTCACCTAACAACATATCGCCCTTCACTGTGATAACTGAGTCGTTTTGACTGTCGATGTTTAAATTGATGTCTCTCATCGCCAGGCCTAACTGAGGAATTTCAGCCAAAGCCCCACTAAGCGAACTGCTTACGCTTATTGTTGGTCGCTGTACGGTGCCGCCAAATTGAACTTTGCTCTTTAAGGCGCCGTTTAAGTCTATTGCTGAGGTCAAACTAGGTGGAATGTCGCTTAAATCTGTGATTGTTACATCTGCAATACCACTAAGCTTTGCTTGCTCAAAGCTCGCTGCCCCAAATGGTTGGCTCACCATTGATCGGGCTCGCATTGAACTGCCATTACTCATTAGAACGTCTGCGTCCAATGTTAGATCAGAGTCTTGGTCAAGAGACACGATAAATCGATCAAAGCCCAGATTCTCTACTTGTAATGTAGAGGTTTCTTCGTCCAGTTCTTCCCATGACAATTGAGTGTCATGGGCTTCAAGCCTAAGTTTAATCGTCGGTGCAGTTTGGTCATTCGCTAGCTGATAATTGGCCTGTCCATCAACCCAACCAGATAAGTTTAAATCGGCAAGTTCAAACAATGGGGCAATCGAGGCTAAGTCGAAACGAATAAGTTGGACATTAGCCGTTTGATTGCCGTCGATATAATCAGCGCCTAGACACATCGACTGTTCAAAATTACGTAAACAAAGCGGTGTTAATGATAGGCTCTCAGTATTGATTTCGATCTGTGATGAATTGTCAAGTAACCAGTCTCCGGCGGGGGTATTACTAAGGCTCAAGCGAGCCAAGTCGCCAGACCAATGCCAACTTGGCTCGTGTTGTTTGGTGCTATTCTTGGTACTGTCATTAGTGTTATTACTCGCAGTTCCAGTTAAAGCCAGGCGAAGGTTTATGTTCTGATTGAATGACGTCTTGATCTCAAGCTCGTGTTTCCCAATCGAGCCACCCAACAGTAGGTCAAATGAGTCGACAAGCGTGGAGCCTTCTTGAATAAGTTCATCAAACGCCAAATTAAGAGACAGTGGTGAATCTTCCTTAATTGCGGCGAACACGATGTTTGCGGTAACAGAAGAGATAGTTAAGTCTTGGTAGCTTAGCGACTTAGATTGTGCCTTAACTTTGACTTCAGGCAAGCTTTGAGCGCCTTCAATACGACCTTCGGCAACCAAATCACCTGAAGTAAGTGGCACGAAATCTCCAATATTTGTCGAGTTTATCGACCACTCTAGGTTGTAAATGGGCTCAGTGTCGCTGAAGTCAGCATTTCCCTTGAGTTTAAGAGTGCTACTGTCTGATATTGCCTTGAAGCTTGTGATAGCTAGTACACGGTTTTTAACACGGGCAGCTAGATCAATTTGGTGTTGAACCCCCAACAATGCGCCTGTCGACTTCAATCTCAATTGCAGATCAGACATAATACCTTGGGCGCTGAATGAACCAGAGGTAACTAGCCTATTTTCCAGTGCTTGCTTATTTTCCTGTGTTTGAAAGTGAGCGCCTACATCAAGGTTTACCTCGCTCCATTGGCCCTTTAAATCAGCATATCCATCGTTGGCATTTAAAAAGCTTACGAACTGTGTTATCTGCCCTTGGGTGCTGATTGATGGAGTTTTTGAGTCTTGCTGGCGTAAATTTAAGGTTTGGATCGTTAGATTTTGATTGGCAAGAGTTACGTCGAAAGCCGCCTTCCATAAGGCATTGTTGGCCGCTGCAATGGAAGCGCTACCATTGACGTCTAACTCAAGCCCAGCCAGCCCCTCAGCGGCAGTGAACTGGCCTTGAGACTCAAAGCCACCTTCAAGTATCGTGATTGGTATTCCTTTGACATCATCTTTAATCTCAGGTGCATCATCAAGACGCACATTCCAACTGATAGTATCACCTAAAATATTATCAATTTTAGCTTCGATATTAACGGCAACTGGGCCACTGAGTTGTTGCGTCAGACTCAAACTCTTCCACGACCCTTGCGCGCGCCCCACGCTAATAATTGAATAGTCCTCAATCCGCCATTTCACATCAGAGAGTAGTTCGATCTGACCTTCCTGTGCATTTGAGAGGTCAATTTTGCCACTTACTTTTGCCAAACTGTCAGGATTGCTCAGTTTGATTGAGTCTATTCGCAGAATATTGTTGTCCAAACTAAATCGACTTTCGATGCGTTGAAGTGTTATCGGTGTTTCGCCACTCATTGCCAACGATAAGTTTGCTATCGAAAGTCGGTTCACTATTACGTCTATGGGTAAATCCAAACCTTGAAAACTGGGCGAAGCCACTTCAGTTGATGTGTCTGACTCAGTTATTGTCAAGTGTAATTTGTTAACGATAGCCTTCTCTAAGTTGAACGTTCCGCTGATAAGCGAAAGCACATGCCACTCCAGTTTGATGCCTTTGGCGTCAGCGGCAATACCGTTTTGTTGATAAACCAGTTTATCAATTGAGAGCGACGTTAACGAGCCGCGAGCCTTCTCCACTTCTATGCCATCGGGCAATAGACTGAGTGTGATATTTAAGCCAAGCTGTGTCTTTAACAACACGAGTACGGCAAGGCTGACTACTAACGCAATGACAAACATCACGCTAAGTGCGCGTTTGGCAAACTTCATAAATCCGTACCAAAACCAAAATGCAGACGCCACGGCCGGCCTTCTAAATCGAGCGCCGATGCGGCGTCCAAACGAAGAGCTCCGAAAGGTAAACGCCAGCGTAAACCGAACCCTGCGCCGCGTTTTAGATCGGCATTGTTGTCAAAAGCATCACCAATATCAATGAATGTGGCTAACGCTAACCCATTCCTAATAGGGTGTTGATATTCAACACTGGCGACCGCCAAGTTTTTAGCGGTTACGGTTTCTCCATTGCGCAGAGCGCCTATGCTTTCAAAGCTGTAGCCACGTATTGTTTCATCACCGCCAGTTAGAAATCCGAGTGATTCGGGCAGAAGAGCACTCTCATCAACCACACTGCCTGCGAGTGTTAACCTACTTTTTAGCCTTCCTTTATACAGTGGAGTAAGTAAATTTGTTTTAGCCACTGCTTGCAACAGGTCTACGTCTGAGCCAAGGCTCGTATCTGCCGCTTTAAGGGTCAGTGATGCGGACCAGCCACGTGTTGGAAATTGTAGGTCGTCGGCGGTGGTGTATTGCCAACTCACGCTTGGTAAAATGAGGTCAGTGGTTTGTTCGCGCTCCACCAAGTCAGTGTCTCGTTGCAACGATGTTTCTCTGCTAGCTGTGATTCCAAAGATTAGAAAAGAGTCTCTCCAAGCGATGGACAGCTGTGTGCCCGCTCTTGTTTTAGAGAAATCTCGGAAATCACCGTTTTCATCTTCCAGTGCGGCGAAAAAGTCCCAACTGTCGCTGGGTTTGCGTGTTAATGGCACTCTGTAATTAAGATTTACAGATCGTTTCAACTCAGATGCTCCTAAGCGAACGCTTAACGTGTGACCTTTTCGATTAACCAATCGATTTTCGTAACCTACACCGCCGCGCAAACCGGTATCCGTTCCGGCACCAAACTCCAAGGTATAACTCCGCTGCTTCTTAGCCGTAAGAATAATATCAATAGGAACTGTCTTGGTGGATTGATCTGGTTTGCCCGGTTGCACATCGACCGCCGTAAAGTAAGGGGTGGACGAAAGTTCAGTTTGAGTGTTCCTTAGTGCATCTATACTGTAGACTTGGCCTTTGGCCACTTGCAGATACGACTGGTAAAGTTCGGCATCGATGGTTTGCCCAATTGCGTGGTTGCGTTCATTTTTGTTCAAGAGCGAGTTGTTCCAATTACTGTTAACGTCCCCAATTGAATAGCGCGCTCCGCTATCAAAATCGATAAAAATTGCGGCGGTGGTTAGCGCCTCGTTGATAATGATTTCGCTACGTTTATACCGAGCGTCAAAATACCCAAAATTGAGGGCTATCGCTAACAACTCCTTTTTGGCCCGCTCGTATTGTTGGTGCAGAAGCGCCTCCCCTTTTTGCAGTGGAAACGTTCGTTGCCACTCGACAAACTCAGGTTGTAGCTTTGCCTGTTCATTGAGTTGAATATCGATAGAGGCGATTTTGGTTGCCTGCCCCACGTTAATCTCATACTTCAAAGAGCCTGATTTGGTATCTCGCTGTGTTTTAATCGTGGCTCGATAGTAACCAAATGGTTCTAGCGCTGCTTTAATCTCACTTTTTGCGCTGCGAACCAACCTACGCTGTTCTGAGGGTGTCAGTGCCTTTTGAGTACGGAGTCGGTTGGCTAGGCGCACGCTCAGTTTCACATTGTTTAGGGCCTCGCCCTGTACCCCGGCAAACTCGATGCGGTTAATTGGTGCTGGTTTTGACTCAGAGCTGATCTCTGGTCTTAGCTCATTGCCATCCGCCGTGGCCGCCACTCCAAAGTAAACAAAAATGCAAAACCAGAGGGTATGCTTAAATATTGAACACATTATTGAACAAGAGTAATACGACTTAGTTAGGTTCTTACTTAAATTAGAGTCTTACGATGAATATCACTCTAAAAATTAGGGTTGTATTCATCATTAAAAGATAAATCGTAGTTTTTGATATGGTGTTATTATGACGTACTTCGTGCCATAAAAAGTGCTTTAATTTCCTAAGAAAACTCTGCAAAAAGGCCTTAAAGTATAATGCATAAGATAAGATTAATTTGGGTTACTGAAGACCATGAAACAACCCAACTTCACCGATTTAGCCTACGAAAACAAAAAGAAAGTGACCCACAAGGAACGTTTTCTGGGTGAAATAGGCTCGGTGTTACCGTGATCGGTGATGCTTAAACTGATCAAGACCAAATACCCGAAAGGCTCACGTGGGCACCCACCAGTGTCAATAGAAACCTTGCCGCGCATTTATTTCATGCGCAATAGTACGCCTAAGCTATTCAGCGATGGAAGACAATTTGTACGACATTGAGTCCATGCGCCACTTCGCTAAAGTTGGCTTACAACCCATCTTTGGTGAGAGTACGATCTACCGCTTTCGGCATTACCTCGAAGCTCGTAATTTCACCAAAAAGCTATTTCAGTTCACTGAACAATACTTGTCCGAACGAGGTTTGATCTTGAGTGAAGGCGCGACTGTCGATGCCAATATTATCTCAGCGCCCAGTTCGACTAAGAATGAGAAACGAGCGCGCGATCCTGAAATGAAACAGACCAAGAAAGGTAATCACTGGCACTTTGACATGAAGACTCATATTGGCACGAATAGGAATAGCCTCATTCACAGTGCGGTTGTGGCGGACGCCTCAGTTCATGATTGCGTGGTGATGGGCGATTTATTTCATAGTGAAGAAAGTGAGACTTACGGTTATAAAGCCTACGTGAACGACGAGAAGCGAGCGCAAGCTGAAGCGGATGGTGTGAATTGGCGCGTTAATCGAAAGGCGCGTCGAGGACGCAAGTTGAGCTACGCGGATAAGCTATTAACCGAAAGAGTAATCGAAGACGAGCGAAGGTTGAACATGCCTTCAGTGTACTTAACAATCTGTGGAGGTATCGCAAGGCCCGGTACAAGGGTTTACATAAGAATGCATGTTAGGCATTCACCTTATTGACGTTGTCGACCTATGTATGTCGAGGCATGAGTTAGCGGCCTAGGCCGTAGTGTGCCTGCAGTTTGGCAATGAAGCCAGATTGCGGGACAAATTAACTAGTAACAAGAGTGGCTTTGCTTGAAATTCGTTGAGCGAGTGTGGCGCTTGCTGAAAACGGCTTTTTTCAGAGTTTCCTTAACAATAAAGTGGCAGCCATTGCGCGAACCCGAAGCATTTTGTTTAGGTTTGAATTTAGCTTACTCTACAGCAAACGGTGTGCATTTATTCTCAATAGCCGTAAAAAATACGCATGACGCTAAACAGATTCAGTACCAAGGCCAGAGTGTTCAAACCCAGTCAAATAGAAAAGTTTATCTTCAGGCTCAGCCTCTACTAATTGATCGGTAGTATTAAACGCTAAATCACCGTTAGGTTTTAGACTGAGCAACAATGTTGCGTGTTGATTATCTTTTTGCCAGTGCTGATAAGAATATTCGGCACTCAATTCAGTCACTTTTATCATGCAGCCTCTGCCCATACTCTTGCGAATATCCTTATATGAAGAGTCTTCTGAAAATAAAATTCGCGCACCATTGTGTGTGCTAACTACGTGCTTATGGAACCGTTTAGATGGCTGATTTGGCGGTAATGTAAAAATGTTACGCGCACCAAATTCATCTCGAAAGGCATTTGCTTGCGTCACGTTGTATTCGAAATGGCTGGATAACCCGAGCATGTATCCATAGGGTGAGATATTCAAGTGCATTCTTGCATGCTCAGAGCTTGGGTTTCCGTAGTAAGTATCTAAACCCAATGCTCTGGCGTTTTTTAAGTTTTCCCAACTGGTGTCGCAGAGAACCGTTTGTACGCCCTGCTTTCGTAAAGCTTCAGCCACGGCTACTGAAAACGCGTTAGCACCAATAATCAGCGCGCCATGTGTGGCTGGCATAGCAACCCCCAAGGCTTTTGCTAGCGGTCTGGAGCTTAGACTTTGTAACACAACCGTGCCAATAATGATTGAGAAAGCGAGTGGCACTAATGTGTCGGCGCCATCCACGCCTAATTCACTTAAACGCAAAGCAAAGACCGAAGAAACGGCTGCGGCAACAATTCCACGAGGCCCGATCCAAGCCACCATGGCCTTCTCTGGCCAACTGAAATCTGAGCCTCGAAAGCTGAAAATAACTTTCAACGGCCTTGCAATAAATTGCATCACCAACAACAGAACCACAGCCCCCCAACCAAGTGCCAAGAACGCATTAAGGTCAAGTCTAGCTGCCAACACGATGAACAAAGTGGACACAAAAACCACGGTCAAGTCTTCCTTAAATTCTAATATTGGATCGATGTGTACGTCTTTCATATTAGCAAGCAAGACTCCCATCACAGTGACAGCCAGTAGCCCAGATTCGTGCATCAATCCATCGGATATGGCAAACACCAAACACACAGAGGCGAGAGCTGCGAAGTTGTGCAACTTCTCAGGAATGAGATGGTGCCGCAAAAATAGACCAAACAAATAGCCTGCAAACAAGCCTATTAATAGGCCTGTTAAGATGGTACCGATAAATACAGTAAAAGTTTCGCTGACCTCAGCAGCGGCATTTTGTACTGCTATCCATTCAAAGACCAACACGGCTATCAAGGCACCGATTGGGTCTATAGCGATACCTTCCCAACGTAGAACGTTGGCTATTTTAGGCGTCGGCCTTACGGTTTTTAACATCGGCATAATAACCGTAGGGCCGGTTACCACCATCATCGCGCCGAACAAGGCTGATAAAGACCAGCTTAAGCCCATAAGGTAGTGTGTTGCTACCATCATTAACCCAGCATTAATTATCACACCTGAGGTGATCATACGTCTAACAGGCCGGCCTATTTCGGCCAGTTCAGTGCGTTTAAGTGTCAATGCACCCTCAAATAAAATAACCGCCACTGACAAAGAAATATAAGGAAACAGTAAGTCTCCGAACAGCACGTTAGGATCAAACACGGAAAACACAGGGCCAAGTAAAATACCCGCGAGTAACAAGAATAAAATCGCCGGTAACTTAACCTTGGCAGAAAACCATTGGCACAAAAAACCGATAAAGCCTATTAAGCCTAGCATGGTGAGTGAGGACATTAAACTTACCTATCAAAATCAATATAACAATGTCGGAAAGTTCTCGATGCTTAGCGCATTGATTTCTGACACAATGTTGTTTTGTAAGATTAACAGCTTTCAGCCTAAGATGCCGCTACAGATATTCGACATAAACCTTCAACAACTTTATACCCATCTGGTGCAGTTGGGGGTGGCTTTTGTATTACCGTTGTTTACAGCGTGGAATCGTGAAACTGAAGCACGCTCCGCTGGCTTAAGAACTTTTCCCCTTGTATCCATGGCTGCATGCAGCTTTACTTTACTCGCGATGAGCATGTTTGATGACCCCAATGCGCAAGGCAAAATTATTGCTGGCATTATCACTGGTATAGGATTCATCGGCGGCGGAGCAATATTAAAAGACAAATCGCAAGTCAGTGGCACATCCACTGCCGCGGCCATTTGGTCTACTGGCGCCGTGGGTATCGCGGCGGGGCTTGGGCGCTTAGAAATAGCGATCGCCTTAAGTTTTATGACGTTCATTACGTTTAAACTGGTTGGCAAAGTCAAGCAAGAGACAGGAACACACTCCGACAGCAACAACAATGAAAACTGAGATTAGTTTTAATTGGGAAGATGCTGGTCAAGTGATGACTGGCGCTTTTGCGCTTGCAGTGCCCATTTCCTTTTCTGAAGAAGCTTGGCGGCTGGGTGAGAACATTACCTCTGATGAATCTTGTTGCATTGCTGTTTGTATCGCTGATTTTTCTCTCTATCTTCACATATCAGAGCGTGTTTCAAGGCAATGTGAGGCGACGGTTGTTTGGATACTTTCTCAGAATAGTTATCGCTTATGGCTTGGCAAGTTTGGTAGTGGCCATCACACTTTTTTGTTTGAACAAATTTCCAATACTTGATGACCCTCTCATTGCTCTGAAGCGCTTAATTGTGATTGCCATGCCAGCGTCAATGGGAGCCATAGTGGTAGATAGCTTCGACAAAGAGTAATAGAGCATTGCCCTCTTCCTTCGAATGCGTTGCGTTGATGGCTTTTGCAGACTATCGGGAATTTGAGGATTCTCTTAGAGTTAGTTGACACCCCTAAGCCGTTAGAAAATCAGCGTTGGGGCTCAGTTCAACAGCGCCTCTGCCCTCGTTGACAAGATTTGTGGCCGGGTCGCTAATGTCACATTATGTGAGTTTACCCGTGGTGCATTTAGGAAATAACGATTTTCAAGTTATTGATATTGTTTCCACTGCGTTTGTTAATCCATTGAATGACGGTTAACGCGGTTATTTTAGAAATCATTCGAGTGGCAAAGCCACTGAATGATTTGGCGTA
>CALJWL010000013.1 GCA_937974565.1 uncultured Arenicella sp. | reverse complement strand
GAACTAATGGCCTAGGCCTCAGTGCGCCTGCAATTTGGCAAAACAGCCAGATTGCAGGACAAATCAACAAGTAATGGGGCGAAATTGCCTGAAAAAGCTAAACAAAGCTAAAACGCTTTTTTAAAAACGATTAATTCAGAGCTTCCCTAGAATTTAGTTAGTTCTGAGTGAGGCAGGGCAGTAAAACTGGTAGTTGAGAGTGAGTTGTAACTTATTAAGATCTGATAAATAAGCAAGCCACTGAACATTTATTAGAGTCTAACTATACCCTTTAGCTTTATCTCCCATATCTATTAACTTGATTAAGATAGGTTAGAAATTTTGCAGTGAAAAAGAAAAACAACCTCCATTGTACTTTTAATACCTCAGTGATATTTTAAAATCGCGCTAAAGCCAATTCAAAAACGAACACAGTTAAGGCAAGTATATGGAAGCAGGAAAAAGAACGGTGAGAGATATTTTTAACAGAGGACGTAACCTAGAAATTCCTTTCTTCCAACGGTCATATGTTTGGGATAAAGAACAATGGCAACGTTTCTTGGTAGATATGAGGTTGGTCTCAAAAGCAAATAAACCATATTTTCTCGGTTCAGTTATTTTGAAACAACAGGAAACAGCATCTGATAAGGATTCTGTTTTGACGGTAATTGATGGCCAGCAAAGATTAACGACTTTAAATATATTTCTAAAAGTACTCTGTCTAAAGAAAGGCACCGATATTGAATTTAGAGAGACGTTTAAAAAACAAAGAGATAAGACAATAATTCTTCTGCACAATCATAATGATGAAAAATCTTTTAATGAAATTGTAGACCTCTCTGAAATTAAATCGTTCGAAAATATATCTGAAAACGATAAAATTTTAGGAGCATTTAAATTTTTTAGTGACAACATAAATGGCTTTGATCTAGAAAGTGACTTGGACTATTTCAACATTTTAGATAATGTTTTGTTTGTTGGCATTGATCTTAGTCCTGAAGAGGATGAGCAGCAAATTTTTGATACGATTAATTCTTTAGGTGTTCGCTTAACGACTGCGGAACTCTTAAAAAATTACTTTTTCAATAGAAATGAAATTGAAAAATATGATGAATATTGGAAAAGTGTTTTTGAGCAAGACGATGAAACAAAGCTGTATTGGGATAAAGAAGTAACTACTGGCAGACTAAAGCGTACATTCATAGATTTATTTTTTTACTCGTACCTGCAAATAAAAATACAAGAAAAGGAATTGAAAGTTAAATCTGAAGACAAATTAGAATTTTCAAAAGTTGAGAATCTTTTTGAATCGTATAAACACTTTATCAGTCAATATAATTTATCTAAACAAGAAATTTTAAATGAAATTAGAGAATATGCTCATTTATTTAAAAACAATTTTGACTACAGTATTATTGAAAGCGAATTAACACATGAATCAAGTATTGAGAGAATTAATGCCATTATTTTCGGTTTAGAAACATCAACACTCATTCCCTATGTTTTATTTCTCCTTAAAAGTGTTGGTTGCCAAGAAGAAAGAAATGAAATTTTTAGCATATTAGAAGCCTACATAATGCGCAGAATTGCAGTTAAAGCAACAACTAAGAATTACAATCAATTATTTACAGATAGATTAATATCAAATGAAATCGTTACGAAAAAAGGCTTTTTGAAATATATTGAGGGAAATGAGAATAAAGTGAATTATTTACCTAGTGATATCGAACTAAAAGCAGGCTTTGAAGGGTCTGTTTTAACAAATAAGCAATCCGCTGGCATAATCTATTTTATAGAGTCAAAAATAAGAGACAGAAGTAAACAGGCAACTCAGCTTCTAGGTATAAATAAGTATAGCCTTGAACATTTAATGCCCAAAAAGTGGGAAAATCATTGGGGTAAAATTACTAACAATGAAAAAAAGAATGACAGAAACTTCAAGCTTAAAACTCTGGGGAACCTAGCAATTATTACTCAGTCACTTAACTCGTCAATAAGAGACTCTAATTGGTCAGTTAAGAAAGAGGGAAGGGCAAATAAAGGTGGTCTCAAACACTTTTCAGCAGGGATAGAAACATTAACACCGTATCTAGAGTTAAATTCGTGGGACGAGAGTCAAATAGACTTGAGATGTGACTTTTTATATAAAAAGGCAGTTGATATTTGGTCTACTAAATAAGTTCTTTAGGACGGTATGGTTGGCATTGGGTGGATCGGAGACTAATTTTCGGGGGGATTACACACTCTCAATCCAATTTTAAATTTATTTATTTCCGGATCATCGCTAGAACCATTGCGGCAGCTACTTCAAAAGGTTTGATTGATTGTGTGGCTCTCGATAAAACCCAAGCTCCTTCTAAGCCTAAAATCATCGCTTCTCCTAATTCTGCTGATTGAGAGTCGAACCCATGGCGACGCGCATGTTTAGCAATGACATCACACCAGCTTTTTAACACAAGCTCACTGCTCTTTCGGAGTGTATCTGAGCTAGACATCGTGCCGAGAAGTATGGAGCTGACAGGGCAACCTTCTGCGTAACCTGATTTTTTAAACCACGCAGCAATCGTGCTTGACGCGGTTAAGACACCTTTCTCAAAAGAATCACATTCATTGAAGCAGTTATCTACTAATGTTGCCACATTGGCACCGGCACGTCGTATTGTTTCATCGGCAAGTTGCTCTTTACCTTCAGGGAAATGATAGTAAAAAGACCCCTTTGGGGCACCACTATCATTAAGAATCTGCGTTAACCCGGTTCCATCATAACCTTGGCGCCTAAACAGCTTTATTGCAGAGTCAATTAAGCGGGTTCTAGTTTTTTCTTGCTCTTCCACTTTTTTGAGATACTCGAGAACTTAGTTTGATGTGCATTAGAACTAAAGTATTAATTGAATGCAATACTTGTATGGTGGTCGGTCTATATATATAATTATATGGCGACCACCCGAATATGACTCAAAGTTAGGAGATTTTAATGCACCAGTTGAACTTTATTTCAAAAAGAAATCTTGAATGGATGGAAGTTGATTCGCCAATTATTAGTGATGAGCATAGCGTATTAATTCGCCCTTTGACGGTTGCGACCTGTGATATGGATGGATTGGCGATACAAGGCATTGTGCCTTTTCCAGGACCCACGCCAATTGGGCATGAAGGCGAAGGCGTTATCACTGAAGTTGGAAGTGGTGTGTCAAAGTGGAAGGTCGGAGATCGCGCAATCATCCCGTGGAAAATAGCGTGTGGGAGTTGTAAGTCTTGCCAACGACATCACTCAGCGCAATGCCTAACTGTGCCTTCTGAAGATGCTTATGGATGGGGCGTGCCTATTCCGAAATGGGGAGGGTTTATTTCTGATACAGTGCTTGTACCTTGGGCCGACACAATGTTGACAAAACTGCCTGAAGGCGTAGACCCGCTATTGGCGTGTGGCGTCGCAGATAACATATCAGATGGGTATAGAGCCGTTGCTCCCCACCTTAAAGAACGGCCAGGAGGTACAGTATTGGTTACTACGGCTGTGGCACCAGGCAGTATTGGGCTGTACGCAGCAGGCATCGCTGTAGCATTGGGCGCCGAAAAAGTTGTCTATGCTGATACCAGTCAAACACGGCTAGAGATAGCAGCAACGCTTGGCGCAGAACCTATATTCCTTACTAAAGACGCGATAAAAAAATACGCGACAGACAAGCGCAGCCTGGACGGAGGATTTGATATAACCGTTGATGCTTGCGGAGTTCCAGAGATAATTCCTGAACTCATTGCGGCGACCTCGCGTGCTGGTGTTTGTGTTTCTACTGCAGGCGTCATATACAGAGGCAATCCGCTGCCGTTTGACGTTTACTCAATGTATCGAAAGTCAATATCGTTTCATACTGGATGGGTTCATACGCATTCGTTTATTGATGAGTCTTTAGGGCTTATTACTAGTGGCCAATTTGATCCATCTCCGGTGACAACGAAGGTAGTATCATGGGACGATGCTGCGGATGCTTTAATTGAACCGTTTACGAAAATCATCATATCAAGATCGCAATAATCACATGCAATCAGAGCCTCGATTACAAGGTTTCTACGATGTGCTTCAGATCGCGTATCAGGAAAAAGCGCGTCTGAGGCGTAGACTGAGTTGCGTAAATAAATCATTTAATCGCAAGAGCAACCGTACACGAGCGAGGGTCGGACCCGCCTTGGAGGCGGTTAAAAACCTGTGGGTTTATCGCAATGCGTCTGCAATGTGGTAACCATCCAGATTGCAGGAAAAATTAACCAACAACGAAGGCAGATTTGCTCGAAATATTGTTAAATGAGTCGGCAGCAAAAAAGATCTATTGTGACTTTCCCTTCGCGCTTTATAAAATCAAAATTCATAACCATTACTTTTGTGACTGCATGAAACCTAATATAACCACCTCATTTTTGCTTTTAAGTATTTTATTTTTAACATTGAACGTCGGATTTGCTCAAACAGATGCGTCAGTATTATCACCTGTAGTAAATTATTTGCTATTGGAAGATTCGGATACTGGAGAGTTCCCTCCAGAACCTAAGTTTACCGTTGAATTGCCAGTTCATTCTCCAGGGCCAGTTTATAACGTCAGTTACGCACAATGGGATATCCAAACCGGGCCCGATGGAAACCCAGAGAATAATTCAGAGCGTATGCAAGCGGCAATTGACTTCGCTGAAGAGCAGGGGTTCAAAACGATTAGTTTGCCGCCGGGTGAGGTCATTCTTGGCGATCCGTTAGGAAACCCGGCCTATTACTACGAAGGATTTCGACTTCCAAGCGACGTTACATTATTGATGGACGAAAATACAATTCTGAGAATGCGACAGAATGCCGCGTGGAATCAATGTCTTATTTACGTATATTTAAGTGAGAATGTGACCATAAAAGGGGGGCAACTGATCGGTGATCGAGAGGAGCATGATTACGTGCCAATTGTCATAAATGTTAATCCGGTTACTAACCATGATGAAGGTCATGGTATCTGCGTTACCCAGTCAAGTCATGTATTGATTGAGAATACAAAAATCAGCGAATTCACGGGTGACGGCGTCTTAGTGATTGGTACCGAATCACGTCATGTGACGATTAGAAACAACGAGATATTTTATAACCGACGTCAAGGCGTGTCGCTTGTAGGGCCGCAGTTAGTAAAAATCGAAGACAATCATATTCACGATATTATTGGTATTCCACCACAATTTGGGGTCGACGTTGAAGCAACTCCAAATCAATTTGGTAAAGACCGAGATATTTTGATTCAAAGAAATATTTTTGAGGACAACCGTGGCGGAGACGTGACGCTACAATCAGGCAGCAATATATTTGTCCTAAACAATACGATGACAGAGAGTGCCGAACCTGATAGGGGGTGGCGAGGAGCAGGAATCACCTTTTTCAATCGGGCGGAAGGAATTATTCAAGGCAATGTGATTCGAAAAGCAATTGTCGATAACGTACAAACTACCGGTAACGGAATTAAAGAATTACCAGTAGGCGAAGAGCAAGAAAATAGACAGCTCTATATCCACGACAATGTATGCATGGGTTGCGGCCTTCTATTGGCAGGTTCAAAAGTCGGGCCTGACGTTAGACGTAATAAATTTGGAGGCGACCTCTTTTGGTTTATAGACGTTGAAAACCTTACTCTGATTGATAACAACCAGATGGGCACGTCATCGACCAATTGTTTTAACGTAAAGTTTCAACGTACAACCGGCTACGCGCGCGGTAATACTTTCAACAATGAGCCGATCGAGTATCCTTTAAGTCAGTCTATAGAGTACAACTCGCCAGGCAACTCAGCTATTCCCGGCTCAACCAGTTGTCCTTTTGTTGATATTGGTGACTAAGGAACTTCTGCAAAAGTGAATAAAGCTTAGTGCGTAATGAAGATTAGTTTGAGCTACAGATTCTCAGGAACCAAACCGAGTTTTACCGATTTAACCTATGAGAACAAAAAAGTGATCTGCAAAGAACGTTTTTTGGGGTGAATGAATTTGGTGTTGCCACGATCAGTGATGCTCAAACTAATCAAAACGGAGTAGCCGAAAAGCTCACGCGGTCAGTCGCCGGTTATTTATCTTTGTGTTCGTAGAGTTGTCTCTCAAGAAGCTCTGCGTATTAGGTGGGTTTCAATTCGAAGTTAACGTTTAAACGTTGATCAAATTCCACATCAATACAAAAACCTAAATCTGGATTGGAAAACAGCGTGATATGTCATTTAGTCCTGCGTGAGAGCAAAAGCTAAAGCCTGATCATTGAGAGTAGTGATAAAAACGGGTGATTTTTAAGCGGTCTCAAGCTCGGTTCGCAAACTTCGACCAAAATATTCAATAACTTCAAGCAGAGCATCATGCGTAGGGTGGCCTGCTTCATCGACAAAGTCTTGTGTTAGAACTGAGTGATGTTTGCCAGGCAGTGTTCGAAATTGAAGCCTTTCTCTGTCCTTATTGAATGAACTGTTTAAGCGTTTAAACTTGCTGGCTTTGCACATCCAGTCGCCTTCAAAACGATAAACTTTCATGGGTTCGTTTCTATCTATGTTTATTTTAATCTCGGCAATGTCTGCGTCACTCAGATGCAGAGCCGATGGGGCATTGAATGGCATCGACGGCTGAGAAGATACGGCGGCAAGTACACTGTCGTCGGCCATCAGAGAAATGGCGAAGTTGCCGGTTAAGCACATTCCGATTACGCCTATGCCTTGAGGCGCAGTTGGATTGTGCGTGGCATTACTGTCTCGAATTGAACGGCAAAGTGCTTTTAGCCAATCAACGATTGGGCTGGATTTATTTTTTTCAAACAAACTGAACTCTTTCCGTAAACAAAACACGCGCAACAGGTTTCGGCCTACCTGAATTTTTCCGATTGGCCCGAACAAGTGAGGCATTACAACCTCAAAGCCTTTGTCTACAAGTTTGTCAGCTAAGCGTAGTGTTGATTGGCCAATGCCAGGCAATTCTTGAATGATAACCACTGATGGTCCGTGGCCTCGAGTATATACGTCATGACTTATTGTATGGCCATCTTGGGTGTCGGCCGAGAAGCGTGTTTTTGTGAACTGATCTATTTGGGTTGGCATGGCGAATGAGGTATAACTTTGGCGAGTTCTTAAAATCTAGGATCAGTATACTTGCCGTACTTAGCTGAGCAAGCTCTCATATGGTTACAAAAATAACTGACATAAAATACTCGTCTTCACAGGTTTGAGTCGAAAACTTGGAAATAATCGAGTACGTAAATGATGTGCAGTTGGTCTGCTTAGATCTAAAAAGTCTCTGCAAAAAGCAAATAAAGTATAATGCGTGATTGAATTACGGGTTTCTATGAACCAATCGAGTTTTGTCGATTTAGCCTGCGGAATAAAAAGAAAGTGGCTCGCAAAAAACGGCATTTGGGTAACGGATTCGGCATTGCCGTAGTCAGTGATGCTCAAGCCAATCAAAACGAAGTGTCCGAAAGGCTCACGCGGTCGACCATAGGTTTCGGTCGAGAACAAACCACAGAAGGGTAACGAACTAAGCAAACAACCAAAATGGTTTGATATCTATCAAATGTTGATCAATGTCACGAGTTCAAACAGTGTTGAATGTTATCAGTCATTGCCTGGCCTGTTTTCCTAAAAACAAGAAAAATACTGAGTGACGATCGCAATAGTTATAACGAGACTACGGCTACCTTCCCGTTAGCAAGGCGAATAGTATAGAAGTTAACTGAGTCTGGAGTTTCAAAAGCACCAATATCACACGCCGCTGCAAGCCTTTGTGTTCCAACTTGATCCACTGAGCCAGCGCGTATGCATTCAGAGGAGTCCGCTGAACTAAGCGCGGGGCTATTATTTGCCAAAGAGTACGTTAACGTTGTGCCGCCATTGTTTGTTAAGTTTGCGTCAGCGAATATTTCCGAAAGTGAGCTAGGGTTAGAACCGTCGCTGGTTGCTGTAATGTCATTGCTGCTTGGAGTAAAACCGCTCAACGTTGTAGCCAATGTATTGCGGCTGTTTCCTAACAGGTTAACGCCCTCTGAAGTTAATGATGAAACGAATATTTCCTGAGCTGAGTCAAGAGAGGATGTTATATTACCTGCAACAATGCTGTTGGATAATATAACTGTGCCTGAATCAAAATTGATGCCTGCTCCTGTATTTCCCCTGATTGATTTATTGGCTCTGATTGTGGTGTGCAAAAGGTGTAATTTGGGATTGCTGCCACTTAAACCGAAACGATAAAACCCTCCTCCCGCACTACCCGCGATATTATTAGCTATTGTGCTGTTGACGACAAAAACTTCCGATTCGCCTGCTTGGGCTATTCCGCCGCCGCCACCGTTCGTTGATTGATTGTCTGATACGGTTGTTGCAAGCAAGTCAACTTTGCCACTGCGATTAACGAATATTCCGCCGCCATGTCGAGTGGTTTGGTTATTACTGAGCGTACTGGAGTTGATTTTTAAGGTTGCACCTGAGCCAACAAAAACCCCTCCGCCTTCGTTCTCGGAAGTATTGCCAACTACTTTAGTGTTAGAAATGATGACACAGGTATCGACATTGCACCCTTGTGATAGATTGATACCGCCCCCTCGTGTAACTGAAGCATTATTTTCGATGATTGAGTTAGAAATGCTTCCAACACTGCGTACTGAAATGAGTCCGTTGCCACTGGTGTTAGTTGAGATTGAAGAATTGTTTGAAATGTTAACGTTATTGAGATTAAACTCATCGTCGACTATAAATATGCCCGCGCCATTATTACCGCTCACTGAACTGTTCTTAATGGTTAGTTTGCTGCTTTCCACCCCAATGCCGCCAGCACGACCCCGAGTCGCAGTATTAGCGTCAATGCTGCTGTCTTGGATTAGAAGGCTTGCGTTGCCGCTGTTACCAGAATGAGTAACGCCTCCAGCCGCGTAAATACCTCCTGAACCCAAAAAGGGAGAAGAAGTGGCTGTGTTATTCGCAATAGAGGAGTTCTTGATTTCGACTTGCGCACCTAAAGACGCCACGCCTCCGCCCTCAGCCGCTGAATTGTCAACGACTTCGCTGTTATTAAGTTCGAATGTCACTTCTAGAACCTTAGTGGCAGACCCCATCTCAATCGTGTCCTCAGAAATGGATATTCCGCCACCCAACCCTGACTCTGTATTGCCTCCTGAAATATGAACGTTATCAAATGAAACGTCCATCGACTCAGAATTCGGGCGAATGTCGAATATTCTGTCCTCTTTTGTGCCAATAAACCGAACTCTAGAGCCACCTGGGTTAATTTTTACACTCTTACTTATTCGCAGAGCGCTTGAGATGTTACTTATTTGGTTAACCCTGAAAAGTATCTCGTCATTTGTTCCCAACGGATTGGAGTTGATGCTATTGCAATTCGCAAGTCCGGGGTTTGCAACACCATTTATCTTAGCTAGTGCTGCCTCAAAAGTGCAAACACTGGTCTGATCAACCGTTGAGTCGACTCGAAAAGTCGCAGCTTGAATTTCTTCTAAGGCGGCCATATTTAACATCGCGATCGCCACATAAGTTTTTTTAAAGTTCATAATACTCTAACTGTTTTTCAACTTGTGGGCCCTGATAACAGGCTAATATGAAACTGACCCAGTTCATCAGTATAGATAAATGTGCGATCTTACTCCAAGTGTACTAAAGTACACTTGGGTTCAAGTCAGGCTTACAAATACACTTGATAGAATGATCGTCTACCACTTTACTCAAGCAAAAAATCTACCCTCTATTGAAGAGTACGGCCTATTACCCGGGTTAACTCCTTATCAAGATATTTCCGATTTTAAAGTGGTTTCATTGACCAATCGCCCTTGCTCTGAGGGGCTAGGGATTATACGAGGCGAAATACTGGTAGAAGGGCAAGACCCTGAATTTCCGTCAGCGGCGCAACATTACCCTGAGGGTGTATCAAAAAACACTAATGGAACCAGAATAGTGCGTATGTTCGATCAATCAGAGGCGATGATTGTACTCGATATTGAAAGAGACTCGCGAATGCTCTCACATCAGCAACTTTTTGATAGATTACTTACTCGCGATTTAATGCGTGGCAGAGATGCCGCTGAATTAGACTATTGGAACGCGGCTATTATTCACTCGGCGAGTTACCCTTTTGGGATACAGCACCTAAGCGATGAGCGTATTGAGTACGAACGAATTAAGATAATAGAAGGAAATTTCACTGATCATTCAAATAACTGGTTTTTTCACACCGAAAAAATTCCGTATGAAAATGTGGTAGACATTCACTACAAGCAAATTTCCGGTGAATACAGTTAACCACTCAGCATTATTGCAGCAACGTTGAGTTAAGTTAAACAGGCGGTTAGTTTAGTGATCAATTATGATGAAACAGTAACCACGACTGAACGCCTTGAAATAAGCTCAAGGCTTGATGTTGAAATAGTCGTCGCGCCATTTCGGCATGATTTTGGAGAACATTTGAGTGGAGGCGCAAGGCCTAATTATTTCGACCTTGTTACAGGGGGCTCAACGCCCTCTGGGCTGTTAATCGTGAAGCCATGAATTGGTAAAAAAGCGGATTAAACATCGTGAAATCAGCTATGCGCTACTACGGCCAGCCCTTCTTTTAGAAACTCTTTTCTAATTAGGGAGAGGATTCTAAAACGCTCGTATAAACTTTCAGCCATCGAAGCAATTCACTAAATTTTGGGAGACCATCATGGCCGCTAAAGACACCGTAAAAAAGACACCTGCAAAAAAAACTACAGCTAAAAAGACACCGGTAAAAAAGGCGTCAGTTAAAGCCAAGAAAGAAGTAATTGAGGCCGTGGACGCCGTTGAAAATGCAGTGGAAACCGCCGCTGAAAGCGTATTCGCTAAAGTGAGTAAAAACGTTGAGCAAGCGCAAGACGTAGCAAAAAACGTTTGGTTTGCGTATTTGGGCGCAGCCGGCTACGCGGTTGAAGAAGTTTCAACTCGTGCAAACAAAGTAAGTGAACAAGTTCAGGCTCGTTACACTAAACTGAATAAAGACGTGCAAGATCTTGTTGATCGTGGTGAAAAAGTTCAAGACGAAGCGCAAGCTCGCTTGAAAGAAGGCCGAGTCAGTATCGAAGAAAAAATCGAGGAAGCACGCAGTAAAGTGTCTGAAGTTGTAGACGTGAAAGCTCGTTGGGAAGATCTTTCTGATCGTCTTGATGGTTTGCGCCAAGGCTTGAAAAAGACAGCTTAAAAGGCTGGTTTTCAGATGAAAATTTTCAATGATATTACGAGTCTTAACTCTTAAGTCATTCAAAATATTGGTAAAAAGGCTCATCAATTACTGAGCCTTTTTTATGCTAAGGAAACAGCGTTTAAGGATAACGCCTACACAAGGCTGGTCTTAACACCAAAACTATTGTTACACTGCCTACATGGCTAAAATGCGTACACGTGATTTGATCTTAGAGGTGGCACTGGTATTGCTCAACGAGCGTGGTGAGAGCATTGTCACTAGTGTTGATCTAGCGCACGAAATGAACATCAGCCCAGGTAATTTGTATTACCACTTCAAAGGCAAAGAAGAGGTTGTTGAAGAACTTTATGCGCAGTTTCATGCGCGAGTGTTAGTGGCATTGCAAGAAATCGCATCGCAAGCGCGCGGTGATACAAAAGAAACCCTTGCAGGCTTGAGTGTGATCTCACAAATACTCCAACAGTTTTGTTTTATCAGTCAAGACCTTCTTGGTATACATGAACGTTACCTCGGCTTGCGCAGCTCCATACAAAAATTGTTAAGCTTGTTGCACCAGACCTTAATCGGCTTGGTTGGTTTAGTGATGGACAAAGCCAACGTTACAGACTCTTCCAGTGCGGCAAAGCTATTGGCGGGTAACCTGCTTTACACATTAATTCATTTCGGTAGCTACGATGAGTTGTTGAATGAGGATAGTGACCTCAGTGGCCCCTGCAAGAGTATTAATAGCACCATTGAAGAGCATTTGTATCTGCATTTTTTACCATTTATAGAAGACTGATTAGCCAGTGTAATTGAACAAATTAAGAAGCCAATAAATAATGACCGGAGAATACCAGTGAGCAATATCCGAGTGTGCAGACCACACAAATTAGGTGAAGAGAGTTGTCAAAATATAGCAGAGGAGTTGTTGAATAAGTTGGTTGATAAATTTGGCGGCAACTATCAAGCGGTTGGGAGCCATTATTCCTATAAGCACACAGCCGGCGTGAATGCCATGGTAGAGCCAAAACCCGATGAACTGGTTGTTAATGTAAAGCTAGGAATTATGGCGCGTGCCTTTGCGCCACAAATGGAAGCTGAAATGAATAAGGTGTTGGATGATTATCTTGATTGAATTCATAAAATACAATTTAGAATCGTCATTCTAATTAGGGGGTACTTTCTAGGCCCTCTCGCTACAATCGCGCCATGAGAAACAACCAATTGTTTTACTGTTAATTTATTAGGTGACCCCAATGGCAGACGAAAAGAACACTCCAGTAGCAGAAACTAAGCCTGTTGAGCAAAAAGAGGCTACACCAGCGAAAGCAGTGGTAGCGAAAAAGGCCACTAAAAAAGCGTCTAAGAAAACGACCAAGAAGGTGGCTAAAAAGGCGGTCAAAAAAGTGGCTAAGAAAACAAAAGAAGCCAAGCCTGTTGTGAAAAAGGTCACGAAAAAAGTAGCCAAAAAAGCAACGACTGTGAAAAAGAAAGCGGTTAAGAAGGTGGCTAAGAAAGCCTCCAGCGTCAAAAAGGCCGCTAAAAAAGTAACGAAAGCCGAAGCAGTAAAAGTTGAATCTAGAATCGATCAACTGCAAGTCATGTTTAAAGAAAACTTAGAAGGTTTGAATGAAACAGGCGATAAAGCCGAAGCCTTGGCGAAAAATATTTGGTTAGCCGGTCTTGGTGCATATTCACGCGCTTACGAAGAGCTGTCAGAGCGCTACGACGATATTCAAGATAAAGCGGAAGAAATCAACGAAGAAGGCCAAAAAGTGTTTACTGAGCTGGTAAAACGCGGTCAAGACATCCAAAGCGATATTGAAGGTCAAGTAAGCAAAGGCCGTGAAACCCTAGAAGATCGAGTTGAAGAGTTTCGCACGCGCTTTGGTGGCGGCTTATCGTCTTTCGTAGATATTCCAGAACGTCTACGCGAAGCCGCTGAAAAAGTGGAAGAGATTGGTAAAAAATTGCGCGGTAAAAAATAGAACTTAATCGCAAAATTGAAGTAGCAACCTTTCCGTTAAAAAACGAAAGGCCGTGGTTGATATACCACGACCTTTCTTTATCTGTAAAAACTTGAATTTGATCTGACAAAACCTACTTCCGAGTTCAGATATTGTCTGGCAACTAATGATGGATGAATTGGCAGAAAATTACCCGGAGCGGTGATTCGTTAGCTTTAAATTAGTTCTAGGTCTCAGTTTAAGAGTACTTCTCTAACCATTTAATACAACGTTGTGCATCGCGTTTTTCATAGGTTTTTATTGCAGAATGAGGGTCAAGGGTAAACTCATTCTCTCTATCTTCCCCAAGTGCAGTTATTCGCATAGAGTACCAAGCCGTCAGACCTCCGTAAGGTGGTGAATTAAAAGTTGGGAACTCAGGGTCATCGCCACCCTTATTCAACCAAGTTTTCGCCAGCCGTGGGTTTAGTACCATTGCGCGCGCTAAACTCACCATATCAACAGCGCCAGATTCTATAGCATCTATCGCCTGGTCGCGTTTTCTGAACCCGCCTGTTGCCATTATAGGTTTGTCGGTTACTTCTTTAGCACTTTGAGCAAAGGTTGTGAAATATGCGCTACCATCACAAGCGCTGTCAGAGCTTGATTTCGCTCCAGGGAAATAGGTGCCGCCACTAATATCAATCAAATCTATTGATGTTCCGTCAAGAATACGAACAATCTCCAGCGCATCACTGTTTGTCAGTCCTCCTTCCAAGTTATCTGTCGAGTTAATCCTGATCCCGATTGGAAATGTCGGCCCGACAGTTCGTCTTACCTCGTCTATCACTTTACGTATTATGTTGAATCGTGCTTCGATTGAACCACCGTATGCGTCAGTTCGGTGGTTAAATAGCGGTGAAAGAAACTGGCTAAATAGAAACCCGTGGCCTGCATGAATTTGCACACCCCCGAATCCAGAGGACTGTGCAATTGTTGCTGCCCTTGCGTAAATACTAGGTAACGCCTGAATATCGGTGACAGACATACCTTCGCATTGAAGGCCTTCTACATCTAGTGCGGAAGGCCCCTTTGGACGACTAATCGGTAAATGTGAAAGCGCACCGGCATGGCCAAGTTGTGGCCACAAATGCGTCCCCCGAACCTGACCTCTACTGGCTAAAGACTTTAAAGCGTCCTGATTGGACCTCGAGTCCAATACTAGATTGCCTGGCTTCTCTGGGTAGCGATAATCTCCTTGCACTTCACCAATTAATGATAAGGCGACTCCACCTTCGGCCCATCTCTCGTAAAGTCGGATTTGCGTCTCAGTTGGATCACCCGTTCCGTCCCCGAGAGAATCAGACATTGCCGACTTTGTGAGTCGGTTTTTAAGAATCACACCACAAGGAAGCTCTAATGGTTGTCCGAGCACATGATTTGACTTCGCTAATTCAGTCATTTGATTTCTTACTAAATAAGTTCTTTCTCTACCGCAGAAATGAATGCCTGAATAGCACTCTCATTTCGACTGTAAAACGTCCATTGGCCGTGGCGCTCGGAGTTGACTAAACCAGCATCCTTCAACAATCCCATATAGTTCGAAATAGTCGATTGTGATAAGCCCGCCTTTTCCTGAATATATGCAACACAGACCCCTTCCAAATCGGCATGTTCTGGCAACGCAGGTGGAAAGTTAGACCGGTCTCTTAGCCAACTGACAATGTTGCGACGAGTGGGATTGTTTAGGGCATTAATGATTTTCTCTAAATTCATATATCGAAATATACCGATATTTGTATATGTAATCAATCAACGTCGCTTACTTAATTCTTGACTCTTGATTTAGCGCTCACCTGAATGGCTGACATGAGTATGATTCTGCCTTTTTAAAAAGCAAAGCCCAGTTGTCAGACTTCGTTTAACCTCGATTTTTGAAGCGCGAGGTCGAGTTCAGGCTTTTACACTTTATCCTGTTGTTATGTCTACGAGCATAATGCGACTATCTTGTGTCCAAACTGCCACGGTCTCATTCACTGCAATTTTATGCGTTGTGAGACTTCTATTGCCGATACTTATCTGTGGGCGTAGGCTTGCTAAGCAATTTAGTGCCAGACATTGTGAGGCTTAAAGCCTTCTCACGCGTTTAATTTTATTCGCCAGTTTTCTTCAATTTCTTGTAAATATCCGTTATTGCCTGCTGCTGATATTCTTGCACTGCCTGGCAAAGCTTTGTTTCCAAAGCCATGGCCTCAGCATTAATCGTTTTCTTGTTAGGGTGATCCTTAAACCACTGTTTAGTCTGTTGCAAAATTTCTTCTAAAGTAGTTTTAGCGTTGAAGCCCGAAATATCTCGCTTAGCTTTGCTGTTATCAAACACGGCTGCATATTGCTTGTCGGTTTTGATGATTTTAATACGCGGATCATCGGGTACTAGCTTGGGTAAATCGTCGCCATTGATGTACACCAAGTTGGGTGGGGGGGTGTTGAACACGTTGGCAGTGGTATTGAAAATGGTCTTCCAAGTGTAATAGTTGTCGCTGGTAAGGTGATAGGTTTCACCGTAAGTGGCGACATTACCAAAGCAACCAACATAACCGGTAGCGATGTCATCGGAGTGGGTGATGGTCCAAATTGATTCACCAGCATTTGGGCACATTAATGGTAATTGGTTTTCTAAGCGATGGATAAGGGTGTAATCTTTGGCTAAAAAACCGATTAGCAGTATTTCTTTATCAAAGGTGAGAGAGGGGCGAATGATGGTGAAGTTTGGGCCCTTATTGTGTTCCTTAAGTTGCAACAAATATTTTTCCACGCGCCGTTTTCGAAAGCCGGTGCCGAGTTCTTTAGCGCGTTCGGCCGGGTGTTCTTCAGTGATTGGTAAATACTGAAACGGTCGTTCATAAACTTGCGACGATGAGGTGAAAATATAGTGACCTAGATTGTCGCCCATGATTTCAAACAACATTTCGACCTGCTCAATGTCGAAGCAAACCTGATCCACTAAAACATCAAACTCTAATCCGCCGAGCTGTTGTTGTAGCGCTTGTTTGTTATCGCGATCGCAAATAATGTGTCTTGCTCCAGCAGTCAAATGGCGATTGCCAGCAGTGCGAGTAATCAAGGTGACGTCGTGACCTTGTTTTAAAGCCAAGCGGGCGATGGCGCTGCCAATGTTACCGTTACCACCGAGGATGCAAATTTTCATTCAGAATATTAGGAAATATAAACACAATTTTTGATTATCCAACAAGCGCTAAATCATTGTCAAACGCGCTGAAGCCCAAATATCTACGCGGTTGTCCGCAGTGTAAAAAACCACGTTTGTTGAAACAGCTGAAGATCGGCTTTTGTGGTTAGGGTCTGTTATAAACACATACGCTTCACGTGATTTGTAATCGAGTGTAATGTATTTGTGCTATGAATATGAGGTAGTTTTGCTCAACAAGAGATGTTGCTGTCGATGCACAGTGAAGAGAACCTAATTAGGGAGAACGAATCTATGACTACACAAGGCAAATGGTTTGATCATATTATGGTGATCATGTGTGAAAACGAATCAGATACGAATATTCTTAAAAATTCGTTTATGTCTGAATTACGAGATAAAGGCGTTTACCTTTCGAACAACCACGGTTGTTGCCACCCCTCTCAACCCAATTATATTGCTGCCATAGCGGGTTCGACTTTGGGCTTTCCCCACACTGAAACTCGGCCCGGCACCCAAGAGCCTGCCGGTGGATGGAACTTTGCGGGCGACAATGTACCGCAGCAAGTTTCCGAAGAGGGACAAAACCCGCTAGAAATACGCAGTATTGTGGATTTACTTGAAGAAGCGGGTTTAACTTGGCGCGCTTATATCGAAGACCTGCCTGGCAGTGCTGGGCGTGGCGGCAGTAAAACCGACCTTGGTGCAGTGGAGAAAGATCAGTTTACCAACCAGCCGGGAAACCAAGATGCTTGGTATTATTTGAGTCGACACAATCCGTTTATTTCATTTCCAAGCATCACTCGTTCCAGTCGGCTTGAAAATGTGGTCGACGCGTCCACCTTAGCAGGAGATGTATTTAATGGCAGGTTACCCAACTTTAGTTGGTATACGCCCGATCGATATAACGATGGACATGGATTGCCGCCCGGCCAAGATACCGTTGAGAATGAAAAGGACCCAACGAATGCGGCGCGAGTCGGCAATATATCCAGCTGGTTTGAACGGTTTTTGAGCCTGTACCCCATCATCAATGATGGCGAGGTCGAGTCGGTGTTTCCGCCGCGCACCTTGATGGTATTTACCTTTGATGAGGATGGACCGTATACCGAAGAGAACCAAATTTACACCTTGCTCTTAGGGCAGGATGTGTTAGATGGTATTAACAGTTCACAAACGGATTACTATAATCACTATAACTTGTTGAGAACCATCGAAGACAACTTCAGTTTAGGAACGTTGGGTCGAAACGATGAGAGTAGCCAGTCTTATTCGTTTTTTACAGAGGAGTGTTAAAGAGTTCTACGTATTTACCACCTTAAGCTTGTCGGCTTTGTTCTGGCGAACTGGCGAAACCCGTTTCGGGTGGGCGGCGCGTTTGCCTTTTAACATTTTATTGTCTAATTCATCGACCAAGCGATTAAGAGTTCGGCTGATTTGCGTTTGTATGCGAATTCGTTCTATCAATGGCCATGTCTGGCGTTCTCCTTCGGCCAATAGCGCCATGACCTCTTCGCTGTTTCTGGCAGCGAGAATTTTTGTTGGGCTGAGAAAACGGTTTGATGGCAATATGTTGATGTCACCAGTGTAGGTTTGCGACACCAATGAGATGTAGCCGTCAATCAGCTTGTTGACGTATGCGTCTTTGGAAATCGGGCGTTGCAACAAATGAGCTGCGGCCAGGCCCCAATCTTTCATCGTGCCTAATGCGGTGCGGCTGACGGTATTCCAGACGCCTTGTTTCCGCTTCTCACTGGTAATAAATGGCAATGCTAAAGGGTTTGTTTGGCTGACGATAAAATGATTCACACCGTAAAGGCGTGACAAACGCTTCATCGGCAAATCTTCACTTAACGAGCCGTCTACCCACTTCCGTGAAGGTAGGTATGGCACTCGTTCTCCATGCACATTTTTAGCCGCCAGTGATACGGGTGGAAATACACCTGGAATACAGCAAGACGCCAACACGGCTTCTCGTAGCATGACATTGGGTGACGTCACGGCATTGAGTAGGCGTGACTTTTGGTGTGTTTCGGCTGGCGTAATAGAAATGTTGATTTTTAAGCCTGAACGCTGATATGCCTCTTCGAAGGTAATGTCAGGAATGATTCGTTCGATGATGCGAATTAAATCTTGCTTGCGCAGATTGCGACGCTTGCCCGGTGAGAGGTTGCGTATAATTGACTTAATGTCATCTTCGAACTCCAAAAATTCAGGTTTAAAGATATCGCCCAAATCTTCTGGCGCACGTGACCCCGCAACAGCGGCGATTAGCGCGCCACCACTGGCCCCTGAGATGACATCGGGGATTAAATTTTGCTCCCACAGGGCTTTGAAAACACCCACGTGGAAGAACAGAAACGTGCCTGAGCCACTGAACATCAGTGCGGACTGGCCGAAACACAAATGCGCACGATGAAAAAAGTCGGCCTTCTCGGCGGTGCTGACGCCCTTGGTTTTTGGCTTAGCCAAGTATTCTAGCGCAGAGGTGACTTCGTTGGTGTAATCGAGTACCAGTTGTTTGGTGCCAAATTTGGCTCTTTGATACAACGATGACGAGCCCATGCCCCCCAGGTTGCCATGTATGCCTTCATTTAAGGTAAACAATAGACCGTGGTCATCGTTTGAGCGGCGCATCACTTGCAATACTTCTAATCTACGACGGATGGCCGCATAGTCGTAACGACGACTTCTCTCGTTTTGTTTCCATTTCTGGGCACCGCTGCGTTCATCGTATGCAATGGCGGCGTCTTTCCAGTCCTGATAAGTGTCAGCTTCCGCTATTTTACGTTCTAGTACTCTAGACATATTTAATATCATGTTGTTTTTACTCGCTTTATTCCTCAGATTTTCACTAAGGTAGAAACGGCCAGCGATGTTTTGTTAACCCACTATACTCTTCGACCAAAAGAGTGGCGTTTTTCTTTTTGTTATTTTTCTATGTTTTACGTTCAGTATTACAACCGAACTCAGTGAATTTTCATTTTTTCTTGCGTCGCTTTTTGCTAAGCGAGTTATACAGTTCTTGAAACTCTAAGGTGACTTTGTGTTTTGCGTCCAGGAATATCAGGGGCGTATGCTTGGCATGGGATTCCTTTACTTTCACTGAAGATGAGATAAACGGTTTGATCAAATCGAACTGTGCGTTCTCTAATTCACTAATGGCTTGTTGTGGTAACTTGGCGCGTGCTTGAAACTGATTGACTACCACCCCTTCGATTTCTAAATCGGGGTTATGGTCTTCGATGATCTCTTCCAATTCGTCCATTAGATCGATCATGGCGTCACGTGCAAACACATCGCAATCGTAAGGCAGTAGGCAACGGTCTGCGGCAATTAAAGCCGACAGGGTGAAAAAATTGAGTGCCGGAGGTGTGTCGATATAGATTTCATCGAACTCCTCATGCATATTATTAAGGAAGTCTCGAAGCTTGTAGATTTTATGTTTGGCTTCTAGTTTTGCCTCTAAATCCACCAAGTTATAACTGGCCGAAATGAGTGATAAATTCTCAAATGAGGTCTTACGAATATAGTCCTCTGAGGTGAAATCACGGTAATTACGGGTGATGGTTGATTCCATAAACTCGGCAATACCGACCACATTGTCTTTGCCATCGTGCCCCAAATAAGACGTGCTATTGGCTTGTGGGTCTAAATCGACCACCAATACGGTTTTCCCCTGGCTTGCGGCTATGGCCGCTAAGTTACAGGTGATTGTTGATTTACCAACCCCGCCTTTGCGGTTAAATATCACTCGTTTCATAAACTTAACCTCGTATTAACTCGCACCATCCGAGTTCTAATACCCAACTTTTTGTATCGTTTGATTCTATATTAAATTGTTGGCGTCGACGCCCCAAAGCCGCCGAAAATACGTGTGTTTAGAAACGCCGTTCTAAACACAATGTGACGTCAGTAATCGGTGGTTAAATGCTAGTCATATGTTTGCTTTTGGCGCGCTATGCCGAATTTAGGCTTGCCAGCATGGTTTTATTGAAAGCTTGAAGGGTATCCAGTTGCCCTTGTTGCACTCGATTTGCCCAGTCTGGGTTGGCTATTAATGCGCGACCCACAGCCACCAAATCAAACTCGTTGTTGTTCAGCATGTTTATTAGATCGTCTAAGCTGGCAATTTCACCGTCTTTAAATGTTTTATCCCCGCCTTCAGGCAAGAAGTCTGCGTTCAGGCTAACCGACCCTACTGTGATGACGTCTTTCCCCGTCAATTTTTTTGTCCAGCCGGCTAAGTTTAGATCGCTGCCTTGAAATTCCGGTTCCCAAAAGCGGCGTTGTGAACAGTGAAAGATATCCACGCCGGCGTTAACCAGAAAGCCCAAAAATGCGCCGAGTTCTTCAGGGGTTTCGGCCAACCTTGCCGTGTAATCTTGCTGCTTCCATTGTGAAAAGCGAAAAATGATGGGTAAATCTGCGGAGACTTTTGCTCGAATGGCTTGTACGATTTCACACGCGAAGCGAGTGCGGTTTTCTAAACTGCCGCCGTAAGTATCATCGCGCTGATTGGTGCCTTCCCAGAAAAACTGATCTAAAAGATAGCCGTGTGCCCCGTGTATCTCAATCGCGTCAAAACCAATTTTTTCGGCATCAGCCGCAGATTGAGCAAAGGCCTCCACTACGTCGTCGATGTCTTTCTGGGTCATGGTATGGCCGGTGACCTTGCCTGGAAATGCCATGCCCGAAGGACTGTAGCCTGGTAGGTCGCCACCCGGCTCTACTCCCGGTTTACGAATGCCACCAACATGCCAGAGTTGAGGCGCAATTTTACCGCCTTCAGCATGCACGGCGTCCACCACCTTTTTCCAGCCGGCCAAAGCCTCATTACCGGCCACAAACGGCACGTTGGGGTAGCCGCTTGCGGCTTTGTGACCAACACACGCCCCTTCCGTAATGATAAGACCCACGCCACCTTCTGCGCGGCGGCGATAGTATTCAACCACGTCGTCGTTGGGCACATTTTTCGGTGACATGCTGCGCGTCATTGGCGCCATTAATACACGGTTCTTGAGTGTGAGGTTACCTATTGAATAAGGTGAAAAAAGATCAGTCATGAGTATTCGTAAATTGGTTTGTTTTTGTGCAATATTAGGTGAGTTAGAGTCGATATCAAACTAACAATAAGGGTGAAAAGCGACCTAAATCAGAACGTTGAATAAACACTTTTTCGGTTTTCAAGGGTTTATTCGGTAAGTTTAATGGCGATGGAGGACAACGGATCAACCAGTGCCCCGTATTGGGCCGCCTTCTCACTTGAGGCCGTGCCGATTTGCCGGCGTTTTTCAATTCCTTGGCAAATGGCGGCTAATCTAAACAGGCTAAAAGCAAGATAGAAGTGCCAGTTGTCAATGGCACTGAAGCCCATTCTCTGGCAGTACATGTCAACGTAGTCTTGCTCTGAAGGTATGCCCAAACGATCTAAATCAAGGCCCGCTAAACCCGGCATACTTTGGCCGCGAGGTAAATGATATTGCATGCACTGATAGGCAAGGTCGGCGTAAGGGTGGCCAATGGTCGAAAGCTCCCAATCGAGTACGGCCGTCACGGAATTTTGTTGATGGTGAAACATCAAATTGTCGAGCCGGTAGTCGCCGTGAGCTATCGAAACTTTACCGTCGTCCGCCGGCATGTTAGCGGGCAACCAAGCAATAAGAGCGTCCATGTGCTTAATGGTTTGCGTTTCAGCCGCTCGGTATTGTCTGGTCCAAGTGTTAATTTGACGCTCAAAGTAAGCGCCTTTTTTTCCAAAGTCATGCAAACCAATTTCGTCAATATTGACTTTGTGTAACTCGGCTAATACGCGATTCATTTCTTCGTATATTGCGCGTCGATTTTGGCGGTTTTGATCGGGCAAGCTTGGGTCCCAGAATACGCGACCATCCATGTGTTGCATTACGTAAAACATGCTGCCGATAATGTCGTCATCCTTGCATAAATGCAGTGCGCCAGCAACGGGCACATCGGTTGTCGCTAGGGCAGACAGAATGTTGTATTCTCGATCCACCGCGTGAGCGCCGGGTAATAATTTTCCGGGTGGTTTACGACGTAATACGTACTTTTTGTCTGGGGTGTACAGTAAATAAGTTGGGTTGGATTGCCCACCTGCAAATTTTTCACTGCTTAATGGGCCGTTAAAACCGTCAATGTGTTGTGCTAAGTATTCCGCCAGTCGTTGGTGGTCAAGATCAAATGCGTTTGTCATGGTTTATAAGTGTTCTTTCTTAAACGGTCTATTTTTTACGGCCTCTCTAGGTTGGCGACGCCAACTATTTGGGGTAACGCCAAACCAGCATTTAAATGCGCGAGTGAAATTTGCAGGTTCTTGATACGCAAGATAATACGCAATATCGCCGATACTAAAGTGAGTTTCACTCAACAGTCTTTGTGAATGTGATTTTCTCACGCGTTCTAACTCAATTTTGTAAGAACTTTGTTGACGCTCTAAGCGCCGAGCAAAAGTGCGTGGGCTTAGTGCAAAATTAGATGCCAAATCTTGCCGTGTTGGTAGCGAGCTGGGTTGCTTGCTGCCCGCTAAGCATTCATTAAAAAAATGTTCTAATTTAAATCGCACGGACTCGGCTAGGCTGAGTTTGCCCGCCATCAAATGTTTTATTTCTTTGCACTTAGCTAAATTGGTGCTGAACGAACCAGCATCACTTAATGGAGATGAGACTTGGCCCCAAGAGGAAGGAAGGGTGAGTGAATACTCGCCAGCTTGGTACACGCATTTCGCTTGGTAGTGAGCGTCGAGTTCTTTCGCATAGCTCGGCGCTGCGTGTGCAAATTTTATCGACACGTGGTTACCGACAGAGTGCGTCATCACCGTTTCAATTAAGCGTAAGATAATTTGCATGCCAACTTCGATTAGCCATCGTCCCACTAGATCGCTGCCGGTTTGATCAGTCATGATAAAAGCCAATTGGGTGTCTCGTTTAATCAATTGACTAGAATACGCACTTGAGCGCACCATCGAATAGTCTGCTAAGACAGTGAGTGCGGTCAGCAGGTCAGGGGCACTGAGGGCGGCAAAACTTAAGGGGCCGTGTGTGATTGTTCCCAGCTTTGAGCCAAACCGCAATGCCCATGAATCTAAGCCTTGCGCAGCCAGCAATTTAAAAACGGGTTGCAGTTGTGCGCCATAGATGTATTCGGTTTGCAACAAGTCTGCATATGAGTCGCCAAACATTTGCTCTAGAGCATTAACTAAGTCAGGCGAGTTCAGTAAAAGCTTTACATAGTTAGTGGCAACGTAATAATCCGGTTTGTGCATGCGTTCAAGCGTAGCTCTTTAGGTGCGTTTTGATAAGCCTTAAATGGCAATTAATGATAATTATTTTGTCAAAAAATGAAACTCGAATAATTGAAACGTTGGCTATAGTCAGGACACTATTAATATCATTACAGGTTGTCCATTAATGCTTTACTCTATTAATGATCCCCAAAAAGGGGTAATTGAGTACCAAGAGCCTAAGCGTTGGCTTTGGTCTTTAGTGCTGTTGTTGATTCTTTTACCGATCTTAGCGATGGCCCTGTATTTGCATGTTGGTAGCGCTTGGGCTTTGCTGATTCCGCTTATCCTTACTTATATGTTGCTGCCTGTCTTGGATTTATGGGTGGGGGTTGATAAAAATAACCCGCCTGAGGAACTGATCTCACAGTTGGAACAAGACCCGTATTACAATCGCCTGTTGCAACTGTGCGTTCCTGCTCACGTGATCACCTTGGTTGCTTCGGCATGGTTGGTTGGGTCGCAAAACCTAACTTGGCCGGTGTTGTTGATGTTTGCTGTTTTGATGGGCATTTACAGTGGCTCCAGCATTAATACAGCGCATGAAATTGGGCATAAATCGACCAAACGCGAACGATTTTTATCACGAATTGCATTAGCGGTTACAGGGTACGGACATTTTTGTGTCGAGCATAACCTTGGGCATCATCGAGATGTGGCAACGCCGGTAGACCCAGCCAGTTCTCGTATGGGAGAGAATATATACCGTTTTGCTTTGCGTGAGATTCCGGGTGCTTTGAGGCGAGGTTGGCAAGAAGAGTCGAAGCGCTTAGGTAAAAGAGGCAAAGCTGTATGGAGTTTGGATAATCACATTTTGCAGTCCTACTTAATGACGTTGGCGCTTCAAGGAGGCCTGGTGTTGCTATTGGGTTGGCAACTGATCGTGTTCTTTGTGTTGCATAACGTGTTTGCTTGGTTTCAATTAACCAGCGCTAATTACATTGAACACTATGGTTTGTTGCGGGAAAAGAAAGACAACGGCAAATATGAACGCTGTCAACCCCATCATTCATGGAACGCCAACCATTACGTGAGTAATTTACTATTGCTTCAATTGCAACGACACTCGGATCATCACGCTAACCCGGCGCGTAGTTATCAGAGCTTGAGAAGCTTCGAACAGTTGCCGGAACTGCCAACCAGTTACTTTGGGATGTATGTGTTGGCGTATTTACCACCACTTTGGTTTAACGTGATGGATAAGAGGCTGTTAGAGGTGCCACACATCAACGGTGATTTGAATAAAGTGAATATTGCACCGCATCGAGAGGATGAATTACGCGCTCGTTATGCTTAAAGGTGAGGTTTTTATGGCCGGTCTTTAGAGCCGTAGCGCTCGACGGCTCTGAGAATGCCTCTTAAAATATTCAACTCCAATACCGTTGGTTCGGCTCGACTGACGAGGTGCCGAAGCCGTTGCATTGTCTCACCTTGGTGAGGGCGTAGAAACTGAATTTCTTTGAGTACCTCTTCAAGGTGACTATACAAACGTTCAATGTCAGCCGAAGTCGGCAGTTCAGGTTCGCTTTTGAAGGTCGGGCTCAAGAGGTGAGCCGGGCCATGATTGGCAATGTGGTGTTTGTATAACTCATGACTTAATGTCTGTACAGCTGACGCCATATTTAAGGAGTTGTATTCAGGGTTGGCTGGGATAGTGACTCGGTATTTTGCCAAACGAATGTCATCGTTGTGCAACCCCATGCGTTCTGGTCCAAAGATCAGAGCGACTGGGCTTGTTTTCGAACCCTGATTCAATTTTTCGGCGGCTTGTTCTGGTGTTAGACACGGAAGATCATAGCCGCGTGGCCTTGCGGTACTGGCCACAATAACCGTGCAATCCGAAATTGCTTCACTCAGTGTATCAAATACCCGCGCATTGCTTAAAACATCGCTGGCCCCGGCGGCCATTTTTTCTGATTCGGGCGATGGAAAATCCTTGGGCGCCACTAAGCACAAATCCCTTAGCCCCATGGTTTTCATTGATCGTGCCGCTGATCCGATATTGCCAGGGTGAAAAGTGCGAACCAGTACCACACGTACATTAGATAAGCTCATTGATAATCACACAAGACAGAACGTTGTACTTTTATTTTAACACCAGAGAAACCGCCCGGATTAACCACGGTCAGTTCTTGTTGACGCCAAATTCTTTTTGATCGATTTAATGTTTTCTTCCACGGAGGTGCCGAGTTTTAGCGCAACGCTGGTGGCTAACATGTCGATCACCGCTAGATGAATAATGCGAGACGTCATTGGTGTGAATAAGTCGGTATCTTCGGCGGTTACGGCGTTGAGAATGATATCGCACTGGGCAGATAAAAAAGAGCCGCTAGAAGTAATACCAATTAAGCTGGCGCCGCGCTCGCGCGCGATCTCGGCATTAACGATCATCGCATCGGTGCGGCCTGTGTAGGAAATAAACACAGCAACATCGCTGGCATCAAGCATCGAACACATCATACGCTGATTGATAAAGTCGGTATGAGAGCTGACCGGCATGCCGAATCTGAAGAATTTATGCTGTGCATCTAAGGCCACTGAGCTTGAGGCACCCATGCCAAAGAAGTTCACGGTTTTACACCTCGCTATGACTTCGGCTGCTTGATCTAAGGCTTCTGGATTAATGCTGTTGGCCAATGATTGAATGCTGCCCTGAATGGACGACATGATTTTCTGGATTACCATCGAGCTGTCGTCGCCTTGCCTTAGGTTTTCGACAAAGAGCTGGCCATTAGATGAAATCTCTTGCGCTAACCGCAACTTAAAATCTGGGTATCCGTCGCAGCCGAGTTTATGACAAAAACGGTTTACCGTGGGCTCACTCACTTCGGCCGTAGAGGCAAGTAGCGCAATGGATTGATGGATAACTGAAGCAGGGTCGGCCAAGATGATGGCGGATAATTTGCGATCTGATTTACTTAAGCGAACGGTGTTGCTTTGCATGAGTTGAAGCAACGAGGTGTGTGCGTGCATAGACTGAGGGCCTTTAATCAAACCTTTTTAAGTTGTTGTGGTGTCATAACCTCTTCGTCACTGACTTTTCAATAACGACCTTTCTTGGCCAATAACCTGCGCGGTAAACAAGAGTTCGAAATTTGATAAAAGGAGCAGACTAAGATCATGTTTTTGTAATATTTTTTCAATCATAGCCTCAAAACCTCTCATATTAAACCGATATCATGGCTTTGCTGGGCAATGTGTGAACGAATAAAAGCTGCATTTATATTATAAATTAAAGCTGTTTAATGTAGAAACATTACATTCACTGCGTAGTTATCGCATTAAATTGTAAGTAATTTACATTTTATGATAAACTTTAGTCCCTAAGAATTTAAATAAATTGCAAGTGTCAGTCAAAGGAAAACGGTTTTTGGACCATGAATTTTACTGTTTTTGTAATTAAACTACGTATTTGTGTCTTCTATTAAAGCTTTAATCTCGATTTTGGATGAATTATTGACTGGGTTGAGTTGGTCAAATCAATGACTTTCATTGAGGTTAAGTTGGGTGGCTTGGTTTAGGGGCGCAATGGATTTTGAACTTTGTAAGGTGTCCTATGTATAAAATCGCTATTAATGGTTTTGGTCGAATCGGCCGTAATGTACTGCGTGCAATGTACGAGTATAAAAAACACGCAGACATTCAAGTGGTTGCGATCAATGATTTGGGTGAGGCTGCGATTAATGCTCACCTGCTTAAGTACGACACAGTACACGGAGAGTTTGCGCAAGACGTGTCGGTTGATGAGGATTATTTGGTTGTTGCTGGTGATCGTATTAAGGTGTTGGCTGAGCGTAATCCAGCGGATTTACCTTGGAAAGAATTGGGCGTTGATCTTGTGTTGGAATGCACAGGTTTTTTTACCACACGCGATGGCGCAGGTGCGCACTTGGCGGCAGGTGCAAATAAAGTGCTGGTGTCGGCACCGGGTAAAAACTTAGACGCGACTGTGGTATTCGGCGTTAACGATGATGTGCTAACCAAAGATGACCGTTTGGTTTCTAATGCCTCTTGCACCACTAATTGTTTGGCGCCCATTGCAAAAGCGTTGCATGAAACTTTGGGTATTGAAAAAGGTTTGGCGAATACCGTGCATGCTTATACCAACGATCAACGCTTGAACGACGTATATCACACTGATTTGCGCCGCGCGCGTGCTGCTGCTCACTCAATGATCCCTTCGAAAACAGGAGCCGCGGCTGCCATTGGTTTAGTGGTTCCTGAATTGGACGGTAAATTGGATGGCTTATCCGTCCGTGTTCCGACATTAAATGTATCACTGCTTGACTTAACCGTTACGGTTGGCCGTGAAACAACCGTCGAAGAAGTTAATGAGATACTGACCAAAGCGGTTGAAGCTTCAGCAAGCAATGGCGTGTTCAAAGTCAATACATTGCCGTTGGTTTCCAGTGACTTTAATCATAACCCAGCTTCAAGTATCGCGGACATTACTCAAACTCGAGTATTCGGTGACATGGTGAAAATACTTGCGTGGTATGACAACGAGTGGGGTTTTTCAAACCGCATGATTGACACAGCGGCACGTATGCTTGAGCTTGGTTCATCCGTTGAGCTGTCTAAAGCAGGTTAGTGCTTTAATAAAAAAATATGGCTTAAAAAGTTTCGTGGAATGGACGTGTTGTTAGCAGGGATGCTGTTTTTCTTTCTTATTTTCTAAACTCTCTTGTCTCTGCACTGGAGTTGTTTGTTTGCTTTTGTGTTTTTTAGAAATAACAGTGCCCATGGAATGCCCTTTTACGCCTAATTTTTTGTGTCTAAGACGCACCCCTCCTTTCCCTTGCCGATTGCAAGATAACTCAACAGAAAGAGCTAGATTGGTGAAAAGTAGCCAAAGCCATAAGCATTGACCGTGTCTTGGTTGCCGTTAAAACCAGAGCTAGGGCTGTTATGTAACCGTTTATAGTGTGATTTTTTAGGCCACTTTACTGGCTCATTATGCAGGTTGAACATGGCAGTGATACTGCGACTTCCCAGCGTTCGTTCAAAGATCAACAGTTCTTTAGGGGCGTCTAAAAAATCGATACTACCTTGAGAGAGAGTGTGTTCTGTTTTTCGCCAGGCTAAAAATTGTCGATAAAAGTTGAGTACTGAATTGGGGTCTTTGTCTTGAACTTCGACGTTGTTCTCAAGGTGCGCACTGGATAAGGGAAGCCAAGCGTCGGTGCAAGAAAAGTCCCCCAGCGGTGCGTGGTTATTCCACGCCATTGGCGTGCGGCACCCATCTCGGCCTTTGAATTCAGGCCAGAACTCTAGACCAAAGGGGTCTTTTAGTTGGTGATGTTCTAA
Organism: uncultured Arenicella sp.; assembly: GCA_937974565.1. Classification (GTDB taxonomy): domain Bacteria; phylum Pseudomonadota; class Gammaproteobacteria; order Arenicellales; family Arenicellaceae; genus Arenicella. Next base: position 85,736 of record CALJWL010000013.1, on the reverse strand, counting down.
TTCGGCTTGAGTAAATCCGAGTTCTTCCCCTTGATAGACGCATAAGGTACCTCGTAATGACGCAGCCATGGCTAAAATCATTTTAGCAAATTCATTCTCCAACTCACCGGACCCCCAGCGACTCACTACGCGAATGACATCGTGATTGCTAACCGCCCAACAAGGCCAACCTTCGCCAATTACGTCCTCCAAATCATTGACTGTTTGTTTGATGTGATCCGAGGAAAATTCATCCGCTAGCAGCTCAAAGTTGTACCCCATGTGCAGTCGACTATCGCCCTGTGTGTATTCAGCTAAGGTTTTTAGGGAGGTTTCTGAATTGATTTCACCCAACGCCACAGAGCCATCATAACGATTTAGCAACATTCTAATTGATTCTAGAAAGCCAAGATTTTCACTCTGAGTATTATCGTATAAATGGTATTGCGTTGCGTATGGGTTGTCAGGCGAAAACCCACGCCCCGTTCGCTCTTCCAACGGTTTAAGCGGGTTGTCACGCAATTTTTTATCGTGATAACAAAAGTTAATCGCGTCCAAGCGAAAACCATCGACACCTCGTTTGAGCCAAAACTCCATTTCGTGCAATATTTGCTCTCTTAATTCCTCGCAATGATAGTTAAGGTCGGGTTGTGATTTTAGGAAGTTGTGCAAATAGAACTGTTGTCGCTGTTCGCACCATTCCCAAGCGCCACCACCGAAGATGGAAATCCAATTGTTTGGTGGGTTTCCCTCATCATCAGCGTCGGCCCATACATACCAATCCGCTTTTGGGTTGTGTTGTGAACTCTTGCTTTCGATAAACCAAGCATGCTGGTCTGAAGTGTGGCTCAAAACTTGGTCAATCATGATCTTGATGCCACGAGCCTTGCATTGTTTTACCAGTTGATCGAAGTCATCAAGGGTGCCAAAAATAGGGTCAACCTCTCGATAGTCGCTGATATCGTAACCAAAATCTTTCATCGGTGATTTAAAGAATGGCGACAACCAAAGTGCGTCCACCCCTAATGATTCTATATAGTCTAGTTTTTCTATGACTCCTTTGATGTCGCCAATGCCATCACCGTTGGTGTCTCGAAAGCTGCGAGGGTATACCTGATAGATAACCGCACCTCGCCACCACTGGCTGTCATCGCCAATGTACAGTGTTTGGGCGCTTTCTTTAGTGTCTGGCTTAATTGATGCTTTTGATAATTCGGTCACGGTACTGCGTCTTATTCATTGTCTAGCGTACTTATTCTAAATCCAAGATTGTTTTTAGCGGTCATTTGTCAAACATTGAGTTCGAGGCTTTTGTTTAACAAATTGTCTATCAATGATCTTGTTTCGTATTACAAAAAATGATGTTATTGCATGCCTAAATTAGGGCTGAATACGGTTATTGATTTTGTCGTTTTACGCGGTTTTTAAAGGCTAAATAGCCGTTCGCTACCCAGTTAGCTGAGTGAGTTCATGTGGATAGTAAGAAGCTGACTATTTTTATGAATCTCTCCTGATTTTATGAATTAGTTTAATTAAATCAGTTGTTTATGTTAATTGATTGCTCTTAAGGAGCGCTGCTTTGGACTTTGATGTTAGTGTGAGTTGGTTAAAATTTGGAGTGGTGATTGGACTGAATACGTATGCATTGGGGGTTGGGTTGCATGAATACGTATGTAGTGGGTTTCTTTGATATATCTGCTTGAAATAGCATGTAGTCCTCATAATTATTAGACCCGTCGAGAGGAAGGTGATGAAAAATCTCAAAACTCATAAGCAAAGCCTATGTTCTGAAGCTGTTACAAAAGCAGCAAGCGCACAGGCACGTTTTAGAGTAACCAGCATTGCTATGGGGGTAGCCACGGCATTGGCTGTGTCAGCTCCTGCTGTTCTGCATGCTCAGGAAGTAGAAGAGTCGGAAAATCAGGAATTAGAAGAAGTGGTGGTTAAAGGTTATCGCCGCAGCCTGCAAAACTCGTTTGCTATAAAAGAGGATTCACAACAGATCATTGAAGTGGTTACCGCTGAAGATATTGGCAAATTGCCAGACGTCAGTATCGCGGAGTCATTAGCTCGTTTGCCGGGCTTAGCGGCGCAACGATTAAACGGCCGCGGTCAAGTTATTTCAGTGCGCGGACTGTCGCCGGATTTTTCAACGGCGCTTTTTAACGGTCGAGAGCAAGTCTCAGTGGGCGACAACCGCGGAGTTGAATTTGATCAATACCCGTCAGAACTATTGAGTGGCGTTGTTGTTTACAAAACACCGGATGCGTCGTTGTTGGGCCAAGGTTTAGCGGGCACATCAGACCTACAAAGCATTCGCCCTCTAGCTCAAAGTGAGCGTGTATTGGCGGTGAATGCACGTTACATTTTGTCCGACGAAGCCCTAAATAGTGATGGCGAAGACGACGGGTATCGTTTTAATGTCACTTACGCCGACAAATTTTTCGATGAAACCTTAGGTGTGGCCATTGGTTTTGCCAGCTTAGACAACCCTAGCCAAGGCACTGAATTCCGTGGTTGGGGCTACCCAGACGTTGATGGCAATTTGGTATTAGGTGGTCACGATTCTTTAGTTCGTAGTTCGACATTAGAACGAGACTCGGTAATGGCCGTAATTGAATATCAGCCAACGGATCGTTCGGCTCATACCTTTGACCTTTTTCACTCGAAATTTGAAGAGACCGATTTACTGCGTGGCGTAGAAGGCGGCCTTCAATGGTCGGGCGCTCAATTACAGTCTGGCTTTAATGCAACCGATGGCTTCATTAATAACGGCACTTACACTGGTGTTAAATACGTGGTACGTAATGACGTAGAAAGCCGTGATGCTGACTTGTTTGCGGCTGGCTACAATTATGAATACCGAGTCAGTGACAACTGGGTGGCTGAGATAGATTTAAGTCATTCAAGCGTGGATCGCGATGACAGAATCCTAGAGAGTTACTCAGGTCTAGGGCCCAATGGGGAGGGTTTTATTGGGGTTGCTAATTTTAATTCTGGCTCGTCTGGTACATTTTTTACTGGTAATAATATTAATTACGCAGACCGTTCGCAGTTCTCCATTACCGACCCATTGGGGTGGGGTGGTGGCGCACCTCAAGGTCAGCAAGTGGGCTACTTGAATCAGCCGTCTATCGAAGACACGTTGAATCAAATTACCATTAGCGCTGAGCGTTCGTTTGAAGGTGTAATCAGTTCGGTTGAATTTGGTTTGAATGCCAAAAATCGTGAAAAATCGAAAATAGCCGATGAGTTTATTCTGGATATCCCAGGCAGCACTCGTGAAAATCCGATCCGCACGGCGGCTTTGCCAACACAAACGGGTTTTGCTGATTTGAGCTTTTTAGGTCTCGGCCAGCTGGCGACTTACGACCCACGTGATGTGCTTAATTCTGGTGGCTTTCAACTGTTGCGTAATACGAATGCTGACGTTGCGATTAAAAGCTGGTTGGTTGAAGAAGACGTAATCACCGCATACGCACAATTTGGTTTGGATACGCAAGTGTTCGGGAAGTCGTTAACGGGTAACTTTGGCGTGCAAGTGATTCGCACAGACCAAGAGTCTCGCGCACTGGGTGCCGACAGTGCTAACACCGCCATCGCCGCGCCATTAGTTGGCGGCAGAGAGTACACAGAAGTGTTACCCAGTTTGAATTTGATTTACGGTATTGCCGAAAACCAATACCTCAAATTCGGTGCAGCAAGAACACTTGCACGGCCGCGTATGGATGAGTTACGTGTGAGCCGCCAGTTCAGCTTTAACCCGCAATTGGTTAACTCAACTGACCCGAATATGTCTCCGTGGAGTGGCAGTGGTGGTAACCCTGAGTTGGACCCGTGGTTGGCAAACTCAATTGACTTGTCTTATGAGTGGTATTTCGCTGATCGGGCGGGCTATTTAGCGCTGGCCTATTTCTACAAAGATTTGGATAGCTACGTTTTTAACACCAACGAGTTGGTTGATTTCACGCCATTGCTGGGCGCTATTGGCAGCTTTCAACCAGTACAAACAACCGGCTTTTTGAATCGGCCTGTTAATGGTGAAGGCGGTAGAGTGGATGGTTTTGAAGCCGCGATTACCATTACCAGTGAGTTATTCACGAACGCATTGCCAGGCCTTGGCTTGACGGTTAACTACACCAGTACAGACTCGGCGGTTCGAGCTGATCCGGATGATGACGAGTTTATTACTCTGCCAGGGTTGTCTGATGAGGTTTGGAATGCCACTTTGTTTTATGAAATTGGCGGTTTCTCTGCTCGTGTAAGTCAGCGTCACCGCTCCGATTTTCTGGGTGAAATTCAAGGTTTCGGTGCCGGTCGTGAGTTTCGTACTGTTGGTGAAGAAACCATACTCGACGCTCAGGTTAGCTATGAAATCCAAGAAGGACGCTACGCTGGGCTGACGTTTTACTTACAAGGCAATAACTTAACGGATGAGCCGTTTGTGACATTTAACACACAAGATGATTCACGCCAGGTTATTAACTTTGAAGAATATGGGCCAACTTACTTGGTTGGTGCCAGTTATAAATTTTAGGCTTCGCTAACAAGCGTTATTCTAATCTCCTGCGACACTAACCTGGGTGTTGTACTTACCCAGGCTTGAGTCGATATTTAGCCTGAGCCCTCGCTATTTTTGATAGTGAGGGCTATTTTTCAGAGACGGTGTAACTTGCATTAGACGTTTTATAAAATGATTTTTGACATAGCTTTTGGCAAAGACCCGCGTTGTAAAAGAGCAATATGACGTAGTGCAGTGAGCCATATTTTGTACCTTCACAAACAGCCTCTACCTAATTGCCTGAACCATACCTAACACCTTATGCGTAACATTAAACAAGTCGTCATTGTCGGTGGTGGCACCGCTGGTTGGATGACCGCCGCCGCTTTGTCTAAAGTAGTGGGGGCATTGGTAAAGGTGGTTGTGATCGAATCAGACCAAATCGGCACCGTTGGTGTTGGTGAAGCTACGATTCCAAGCATTCGTCTTTTTAATAACCTTTTAGGTTTAGATGAAAATGAGTTTTTGTCTAAAACCAAAGGGACAATCAAGCTTGGCATAGAATTCAATCATTGGGGTAAAGAAGGCGACGCCTACATGCACGCGTTTGGCAATTTGGGACTTGATCTTGGAATGGTGAAGTTTTACCAATATTGGCTTAAGCGTAAATTGTCCGGTGACGAATCCAGTCTTTGGGATTATTCATTTAATACTCAGGCCGCAAAAATAAACAATTTTCAGCCGACCGAACACATAGAGGGCACGCCGCTGTCTGGGTTGACCTACGCGTTTCACTTTGACGCAGGCTTATATGCGGCTTATCTGCGTGAATTCTCACAAGCCAAGTCTGTGTGCCGTATTGAAGGCAAGATTGAACGTGTGATTCAGGATGACCGTGGGTACATTTCATCGGTTGTGCTGGAAAACGAGCAGCAAATAGAGGGCGACCTTTTTATCGACTGTTCTGGCTTCAACGGCCTGTTAATAGAGCAAACATTGAAAGCGGGTTACGACGATTGGCGTCATTACCTGCCTTGCGATAGTGCGATAGCCATGGCGTGTCAGTCTAGCGAAGAGGTACTGCCTTATACCAAGGCGACAGCGCATGGCGCAGGCTGGCAGTGGCGCATTCCGTTGCAACATCGCATTGGCAATGGTCATGTTTTTTGCAGTGATTATATGAGTCAAGATGTGGCGGAACAGATATTGGTCCGTAATGTAGACGGTAAACCACTGACTGAGCCTAAGTTAATTAAGTTCACCACCGGGATGCGCAAAAAGGCGTGGGTTAAAAATTGCGTTGCCATCGGTCTGTCTGGTGGTTTTATGGAACCATTAGAGTCCACTGGCATTCATTTAATTCAATCGGGTATAAGTCGGTTATTAACCTTATTCCCCGATCAAGAGTTCTCGACACAGGACATCGATGAATTCAACAAACAAACCGAGTTTGAATTTACCAGTATCCGAGATTTTCTCATCTTACATTACAAAGCAACTCAACGCGCTGACACTGAGTTTTGGCGCATGAGCCAAGCCATGCCAGTACCCGATAGCTTGGCGGAACGCATCGAACTTTTTAAAACGCACGGACGCATTTTTCGTAATAATGATGAGCTTTTTACCGACGTTGGTTGGGTGCAAGTGTTCATTGGGCAAGGGGTGATGCCCAATAAATACCACCCGATAGCGGACTCGATTTCGGATGACCAAGTTGAGAAATTTTTGGCTGATTTAAAGCAAATCTATGCCCGTGAAGCAGGTAAGCTGCTCAAACATTCAGACTACCTCGCACGGCTATCTGTTTAGATGCAGCGGGGATGCTCAATGCAGAATAACTGTTGACCCAATAATAACCAGAGATAATGACTATGCAATCTAAGCTTGCGGACACAAACCAATTGGCCATGCGTGAGAAGCCGCAACTGCACTTTTGGCAGATATGGAACATGTGTTTTGGTTTTTTAGGCATCCAATTTGGCTTTGCCTTGCAAAACGGCAATGTCAGCCGCATTTTTCAAACCCTTGGCGCAGACATGAGTACTATCCCAATATTGTTTATTGCGGCGCCCCTGACTGGCTTGATAGTGCAGCCAATAGTGGGGCATTTTAGTGATAAAACATGGAACAAACTTGGCCGCCGTAAGCCTTATTTTCTATGGGGGGCCTTGCTTACAACAGGCGCTCTTATTTTCATGCCCAATTCATCTGCGCTTTGGGTTGCTGCGGGTATGTTGTGGATTTTAGATGCATCCATCAACGTTACGATGGAGCCTTTTCGTGCGTTTGTAGGTGATATGTTGCCGCACAAGCAGCGCACTTTTGGCTATGTTATGCAAACGTTTTTCATTGGAGTCGGTGCTGTCGTTGCTTCTGCAATGCCGTATATTTTCACTCAATTAGGTGTGGATAACACGGCCCCTGAAGGCGTGATTCCCGACACCGTGCGTTATTCATTTTACTTAGGGGCTGTGGCTATTTTACTGTCCGTTGGTTGGACCATATTGCGAAGTAAAGAATACAGCCCCCAAGAGTTAGCCAGTTTCGCGGAGCCTGAAACCGCTAACCAAGCAATTCGTGAACAACAAGCCTTTGACGGCCAGCCCGTATTTAGATTCAGTAAGGCCCTGTTTACCACTGCGCTCGGCGTGGTGTTGACCACAATGATCTATATCGGAGGGTGGGACGTCAATCTATACATTCTGACTGTGGGTGTGCTGGTTGTTGGGCTTATTCAGTTTTATGCGGTGAGTTACGAGTCTAAATTGGCGGCGTTAGACGGCCCTGGCAATGGCTTCTATGAGGCATGCAGAAGCGTCATACTCATGCCCAAAACCATGCGACAGCTCGCTTTGGTCCAGTTTTTTTCTTGGTTTCCGTTGTTTTCCATGTGGACGTTCACCACCCCCGCGGTCACCTCGCATCACTTTGGCAGTTCTGACACCAGCAGTGAGCTTTATAATCAGGGCGCTAACTGGGTTGGTATTTTGTTTGCGGGCTACAATTTCGTGTCAATTTTTGCCGCCCTGCTAATACCGTTGATTGTACGCAAGTTGGGCTTAAAGGGCACTCACCAAGTCAATTTATTGCTTGGCGCGGTTGGCTTTGCTTCATTCTTAATTATTGATGACCCAGATTATTTGTTGCTATCCATGACCGGGGTGGGCTTTGCTTGGGCATCAATTTTGTCGGTGCCATACGCTATTTTAGCCAATGCCTTGCCAACACAAAAGCTTGGTATTTACATGGGTGTTTTCAACTTCTTTATCGTACTGCCACAACTGGTCGCCGCCAGCTTATTGGGGCTGGCATTAACGCATTTATTTGGCGGTGAACCGATTTTAATTATGGCCATGCTGGCCGTTTCTTGGGTGATCGCCGCGTGTTCGATGTTTTTTGTTACGTATCAAGACTAGGCTCTTCCACAACCTTTGGTTTCCATTTCTCTTTTATTATGAAAAAAACTGTATTTTCTGTACTCGTTGTCTTTTGTTTATTTGCGACGCTTGTTGGGTGTCAAAATGACATCGCCACAAATACGCAAAACACCATTATTGATGACAACATTGGAAAACCCGTAGCGCCGGTGTTTGCAGCGGCAATGGCGCCTGGTGCGCCAGGCGCACCACCGGTATGGGCTTACTCGGCTAAAACAGGAATTGGCAGCTCGTATGAACAGTACGTTGACGGTGCTTACCGCCCTAACCCTGTTACAGGTGACGTATCCAAGGTTTGGTTTTCACTTTCTCAAGGCATTGTGACCGAAACCATGTTTGGTTTAATCCACCAAGCGCAGATAAAAGACGCACAGATGTTAATGGTCGGGCCTGACTTTGTGGACTCAGAGCAATACGACATGGACAGTGAGATATCGTATTTACATACAGACGATAAGGGGCGGCCATTGTCCCCGGCTTACAAAATCGTTAACACCGATAAAGACGGTAAATATCGAATCGAAAAGCACGTGTTTACTGACCCAGATCAACAAACCCTTCTGGTGCGCTATAGCTTCAGCGCCAGCCAAGCCGGCATTCGCCCAGTCTTGACCGTTAACCCACATATCAATAATGATGGTTTAAACGATAAGGCGTGGTCTAAAGGCGGGGCGCTGTATGCCGGTGATGCCGGCACATTTATGACGGTGCAAAGCTCACGCACTTTTGAGCAAACATCGGTCGGCTTTGTTGGTAAATCAGATGCGACGACCGACAGTGTTGACTTTAAACTCGATGACCAATACACCTCAACGGGAGATAACACGGGCAATGTTTCGTTGACCGGTGTATTGGCCGAATTGCCCACCGATAAATCATTTACAACCGACTTGGCTTTTGGTTTTGGTTACTCTGAGCAAGACGCCAATAATGCCGCTAAGAAAACCTTGGCAACGGGTTACCAATCCGTACTTGCTAATTACAACGGCCAAGGTGATGCGGTGGGTTGGCAAGATTACATGGCGAGTTTGTCCGCGCTCTCTGATATGTCTGCCATGGCCACCGACGGTGGGAAACTCGCATACAGCAGCGCTTTGGTGTTGAAAGTTCAAGAAGACAAAACACACGCAGGTGCATTGATCGCCTCTTTGTCAAACCCATGGGGTGATACGGTTTCCGCAGCAAGCGGCGCCACAGGGTATAAAGCGGTATGGCCTCGAGATTTCTATCAATGCGCCATGGCTCTTTTAGCGTTGGGTGACACACAAACCCCTAAGACGGCTTTTGAATACTTTAAGAAAATTCAGGTTAATGATCAAACTCCTGGTAATAACGGTGCCGGGGGGTGGTTTTTGCAAAAGACGCACGTTGATGGCGAGCTAGAATGGTTTGCAGTGCAAGCCGATCAGACGGGAATGCCCATCATGCTGGGTTGGAAACTTTGGAAAGCCAGCGTGCTGAGTGATGATGAAATCAAATATTGGTTCACTCAAATGCTCAAACCCGCCGCCGATTTTCTTACCGACGGTGGCACGACGAACTTGGGTTGGAATCAACGCGAAATTAGATTGCCATGGACTCAGCAAGAACGTTGGGAAGAACAAGAAGGGTACTCACCGTCGACCACCGCTGCGGTTGTGGCTGGTTTAGTTGCTGCCGCGGATATTGCCAGTTTTTCGGGGGATGATGCGTCATCCAGCCGCTACCTGGCCGCCGCCGATGAATATGAGTCGAACATTGAACGTTTTATGTTCACCACCACAGGCAAGCATAATCATAACGGCCAATACTATCTGCGAGTCACACAAAATACCGATCCGAATGATAACGGCCCGTTATTGGATAGGAATGGGCGAGGAGAGTTACAAGAAAAAGACGTGATCGATGGCGGGTTTCTGGAGTTGGTACGTTACGGTTTACGCGCTGCAAATGATAAACACGTTATAGATACTTTAGAAGAATACGACGACCAAACATTAGCACACCCGTTAAGAGTGAAGTACGAATTCAGTTTTGCTGGAGATGATCAGCGTTACCCTGGGTGGCGCCGTTACGGTTTAGACGGTTACGGAGAAGATTTTAAAACCGGCGCAGGCTATGGCGCAACCGGCAGTAATGGCGGAGTGGGTGGTGGCATGAGCCCTGATCAACGTGGTCGCGTGTGGCCCTTTTTTACCGGTGAGCGCGCTCACTATGAACTGGCCAGAGGCGAAAATATAGAGACTCTTCGTAATACCTATGTCAAAGGTTTAGAATACTTTGCCAATGAAGGGTTAATGTTGCCTGAGCAGGTGTTTGATGGTGTGGGTGTTAATCCGAACGGTATGTATCAAATAGGCGAGGGCACCAATTCAGCAACACCGTTAGCATGGACCCACGCTGAATACGTGAAGCTTTTGCGATCATTGAGTGACAAGAAAGTGTGGGATCACTACTCATTAGTATCAGAGCGTTATCAAGGCAATGCACAATATCAAAGTAATACACGATAGAAAGACCGTGAAGGTGTAACAAGGCGGGCTTTTAAACCCGCTGAGTAACGAGCCTTCAGAAACCAAAGAGGCGTTGACCGATTCGGCTTATCTTTGAGTTTGCGGATGACAAATGGCACGTCGAGTTGGCTTATTATCGTGATTGAAGTGTTTGATAGACTTGTTTCAATTGTCGAACGGTTTGTTGCCAAGAGTGATTCTCTAAAAAGTAGGCCAAGTTTGCTTGGCCTACTTGCTGGCGTTGGTCTGGGTGTTTATGCCAACGTAACATGTGTTCAAACATCTCTTGAGTTGAGTTCGATAATGCGCTGTCTGGCGGCAAAAAATCGTTGTTATTCAACGTGTTAAATGCTAGTACGGGCAACCCGCAAGCCAGATAATTGAGCATTTTACCGCTGCCTTCACCGGAATCACCGGCTTTGGGGTCTACGGATATGTCAGCCAATGATAATAGGGTTGGTAAACGCTCAAACTCCACACGGCCAGCAAGCGTTACGTTTGATAGCAGGGAGTGTTGTTTTAAAAAAGGGCGTAAATTATCCGTTGGGTAGCCAATAATTAAGAAGTGGATATTGTCTTCTTGTTGGCTTAATAATAGGAGCTCTTTTAGTTCAGTTAGCCCTTTGCCGTCTAACAACGCGCCGGAGTAAACGACAACCGTCTGATTTTTAGGTATGGACATCTCGTTGCGCAAGCGTTGTCGATCTTTTTCCGATACCGCTGCTGCCGGATTAGCCCCGTCTTGCACTAAAGACACTTTATGTTCACCGAGACCAAACTCACTATTGAGTTTGGCCAGAGAGTGGGGTGATGAACACACCACCGTTTTCACAAACCTCATCAACGTGCGCTCAAGTAGCTTTACTGGCCACTGTAAGTAAGGGTGTTTTTTAAAGGTGCCATGAGCGGCTAACTCACCCGTCAGGCTGCCTTGCATATCGGCTACCATTGGTATTCGGCGCCAAAAAAGCATTGTTTTGACCGCCAAGCCTATCATCAAACCTTCATGCAGGTGCGCATGAATCACCGCGGGTTTGGTTTGATTAACTTCTTTTATAACCAGCCAAAGAAGTTTCCAGTCGGCCCACAACTTGTGTTTATTGGGGCCTGCTTCGGTTTGAGTGTAGGCACTGATTGGGTTAATTCTAGACGTGTTAGTGCCATCGACATCTCGCCCATGATGGTAAGTACAGATAAGATTATCATAACCCAGTACGCCCAATGATTTGGCGATGCCTTCGATGCGGATATGACACCCACGGTCTGCAAAAAAGGGGGTTGGCGCGATATGCAGTACCAGCGGCTTTTGTTCTGTTGTGTCTGAACTCATACCTGTTTTAGTTACCGCGAATTGCCGACTGAGTTTGATTTAAACGGGCAATGGTGTTCGTCAGCTCTGTTTGCATGTGCGCGGAACTCCAACCAAGCTTTTCGGCCATTAACTCAGCAATGGGGTTTAATTCTTCGGCGCGTATTCCAAGTAACCCCAATGAGGTGCGACCATATAAAACATCATCTAAACGTTGAGCTTGTTCACAGTCAATCGCCCAAGCAACTTGCCCTAAAATATCAGGCTGGCCTAGGCACAGTTTGTTTCTTAACGTGGGCTTGTCAGCCACACTGGCTAAAAACGCATCAATGTTACTGCCGTAGAGCATAAGAAAGTGATCGATGGCTTCAGTGCTATATCGATCGTTATATTGATCAAGTTTTGTTGCCCGCAAGACTTGAAAGCTCTTATATTGACTGCCAAACAACTTGAGTTTCGTAACGGCATCATCAGAATGGCGCGTGTCGGCGAGTTTTTTATTGATCAGTTTCATGGTCAGGGCGGATATCTTGCGACCAGTAGTGAACTTAGCTCCCAGTGCGGTTATTAAACCTCTTATACCGTTGGTGTGTTGGTGATCAATAATTTGATATTCGCCAGAGCCTTGATAGACAGTGCTGTCAATATTGTCGGTGTTTAACGGGTATAAGCCTGAGTACCCTGAGATGATGTCATCACGGGTGAGGTTTGCGTTAGGCATGCCATCGTTTATGGCATCAAGCAGTTGGTCAATATGGTCGGACTGTATTGAGAGGTTGCCATTCGGGCTGTCTACTTCATCGTAGCTGGTGCCAATCAGAGAGAGCCCTCGCCAAGGAATAACAAAAACATGGCGTCCACCACGGTCAATTTTGGCATTACTTTGGTGTTGGGTCGTTAAGGCGATCGCGTGGTCACACAGAGATCGAGTGATGATGTGCGAGCCCAGTGCAAAGCCATTTATGGACGGTGCTTTATCGGCGTGCTGCAATTTTGAATTTAAATTATCGATAAAAGGCCCAGCGGCATTGACCACCAATGTGCTTTTAATAGTGAATTCTCGATGGCTAATTTCATCGCGGGCTTTCACACCAGTAATGTCATGACCATGGCTTGAAAAACCAGTTGCACTGACGTGGTTATACGTAGCCGCACCAAGCTGTTGAGCCGACTGAATAATGGCCAGTACCATGCGCTCACTGTCGAGCATATGGCGTTCGTAAAACACCACCGCGCCAGTGTGATCCTGTTGTTCAAGATCGCATACGCGATTTAATTGGTTTGCGCTTATTGAACTGATTTTCGGTAACACTTCTTCTTTTGATTCGATGACCTTGTTTTCGCCAATGCACAGCAACCTATAGGCCAACATGCCGCAATTTAAAAACAATTTGGAGCGTTTGAAGTCTCGGTATGTGGGTACCAAAAAGGGCACAGGTGTGGATAAATGAGGTGCGGCGTAAACGTATTCAGCGCGCTCCATGGCTGACTCTCTGACTTTATTAAATTCAAATTGCTGTAAATATCGAATACCGCCGTGCAAGAGTTTGGATGACGCTGACGATGTAGAACAGGCGTAATCCCCACGTTCAATAAGAGCGGTTTTATAGCCCTGTTGCGCGCAATGCAGTGCTAACCACGCGCCAGAAATGCCCCCCCCGATAATGGTGACATCAAAATGGGTTTCGGCAAGTTCGGATACGCACCGAGTTTTTGGCATTGAATACTTAGAGGAGGTCATTGTCTTCATACCACTGAATGGTTCTCTTAACGCCCTCTCGAGTACTAAATTTGGGTTGAAAGCCGATTAATTCCTTAGCTTTTTTGTTTTCAAAAGCGCGTGATTTCATAAAAAATTCGACGCGACGCGTGTGAAGAAGGGGTTCTATGCCCAATGGTTTGCATACGCTTTCACACACCTTTGCCGCCAACATAAGTGGGCCAATAGGTGGACAGAAGTTGGGCTCCTTCACGCCCATTTCTTGCGCGATGATGGCGCTGAGTTCTTTTAACGTGCTGTATTCGTCTGAGCATAGGATAAAGCGTTGTCCGATGGCTGCTGGGTGTTCGGCGCACAAAATAATTCCGTCGGTGAGATCGTCGATATACGACAGGTGATACAAATTTTTGCCGCCGCCAAATAAAGGAAAAAAGCTCCGTTTGATTTGTTTAAACATTTTCAGTAAGCGCAGATCGCCTGGGCCGTAAATCGCGCCCGGTCTGAATACAGTGCCTTTTAAACCGTTCTCCATGGCTTTGGCGAAACGCTCTTCGCCGTCCAGTTTGGTGCGTTGATATATATCTCCGGGGTTAAAAGGCGATTCTTCATCAGAAGGCAACTCTTCTATGTCACCATGTACGCCGATGGTGGAACAATGCACCGTGCGATCCACCTTATGCTCTAAAGCGGCGTCGATGATGTGTTGCACGCCAGTCACATTGACCTCCTCATAATAAGTGTCTGGGTGTCCTGCGGTGCGGTAAACGGCGGCGATATGGTAGATGGCGTCGCAGCCGTGCGCGGCCTTCATTACCGCCGTGCGTTCCGTGATGTCCCCATAAACTAACTCAGCCCCCAGTTTTTCTAAGGCCGTGACATCGCCGCTTTTACGCACCAAGGCAACGACGTGGTTACCGCGTTCCGTGAGTTTTTTTGCCAGCGCTCCACCGGTAAAGCCAGTGGCTCCGGTAACCAGTACGCGTTTTTTTACTTCGGTCATATTGTTTAGCGTGCCGTATCAATGTTGGTTAGCATGGGTTGGTATCCGCCATCAGGTTTCATCGAATATCATTGTCGCGATGTTACCGTATGCTTGGCTCGAATAACACCGTATCAACGGTTACTCTGGTTTATGTTGTGACGGCGCATTGCTTGCGTGAGACAGGTTTTGCTGGATGCGCTAGAATGCGATGGTTACTTGATCACACCCAACGAGCACCCTCTATGTCTAAACAAAGGTTATCTGAAGGCACATTGCATGAGCAGCTGACCGATTCCAATAAATCGGCCTTCGGTCGATATCAAGACCTTGCGCTTGGCACAAACCGCATTTGGTATTTGGTTAAATACGAATTGATTGTGCTTTTTTGTTCATGGGTTCCGGGCGCTTTGGGTTTGGTTCTGCGTAAGTTTTTATACCCATTTATTATTGGTTCTGTGGGGCGCAACGTTGTTTTCGGACAGGGTATTACTGTTCGTCATGGTCTTAAAATCAGCATTGCTGATAACGTCATCATTGATGACCATGCGGTACTCGATGCCAAAGGTAATAGCAATGTTGGTATCCATATTGGTGCTGATACGATTGTAAGCCGAGGTGTTGTGTTATCGTGTAAAAACGGCGATATTCATATTGGCGCACATTGCACCGTGGGCATCAATACCTTAGTACACGCAATGCAAGGCAGCGACGTCACCATTGGTGATGATGTTCTTATTGGCGCGTTTTGTTATTTTATTGGTAGCGGGCCGTACGGAACCGAAAATTTGGAGTTACCATTTAAAGAGCAAGGCATGACCCCGCAAGGAGGGGTAACGGTTGCAAACAACGTTTGGTTTGGCAGCCACGTGCAAGTGTTCGACGGCGTTACGGTTGGCACGGGGTCAATCGTAGGTGCAAGCACGGTGGTCAATAAAGACGTGGCCGATTACGATGTGGTGGCTGGCGTTCCCATGGCGAAAATAAAATCTCGCAGAGACTAAATGCCTAAGTATCAGATTCTGCAAAGCAATCACCCTTAACATTTAAAAGTCGTCAATATTCGTGTCAGAATCGTCTCGATCACGATAGTCTTAATTATTCGGAATCCGTTAACTAATTACCTTATTGTGGCGGTCTACCTCTTAACGATTTATGTTTAAAAATATCTTAAAGCTCGCCCTTTCTATAGGTTTGTCGCTCGCAATCTTAGCCTTGCTTTTGCAGATGGTTAATTCAGGCGTTCCCGACGCTGAACGGCCCAGTGTATTCAATGCTTTGCAAAATACGTCCCTGAGTTTGGTGTTTGCTTATCTGCTGCTCTATTTAATTGCACTTGGCTTTCGCGCTTATCGATATCGATTGTTGATTCACTTGAGTGGTGAACAAAACGTGCCAACCGTAGGCCAAATGTGGTTGGTTACCGGTGTTCGTAATATGGTCGTTGACATGTTACCAGCGCGCATTGGTGAACTGGGTTATGTTGCGTTGCTTAATCGCGGCTATGGCGTAAAGCTTGAACATTGTGTTAGCTCGTTAACCATTAGCGTGGCGTTTGATTTCGTTGCTTTGTTTATTGTGGCGCTGGCCATTGTTGGGTCACAAATGATCGGCGAAGGCATCCAAGGTTGGGCTGTGGGGGCGATGTTCATGGCCATTGTGGTTTCAGCCATAGCCGTATTGGGGCTGTTTTCAATAACGCCTTGGGTTACGCGTAAGGTGTCACAACGCGTTACCAATAAACAACAAAGCAAATTGTGGGTTCGCCAAGCTCTGGACCTGCTTGAGCGATTTTCCAGCAGCCTTGAACAAGTTCGCGACTCTGGGAAAACAATGACCGTGTTGGCTGTCTCAGTGGTGATTCGAGTGCTTAAATACTTAGGCTTCTTTTTGCTTTTTCAGGCGGTGGCTGTCCCAAGCTTCGAGAGTTTGGCGTCGTTGCCTACTGGGCATGTGGTTGGCGCATTAATTGGCGGAGAAGTGGGGGCGAGCATGCCGATACCCACGTTTATGAGTTTTGGTGCTTACGAAGCCGGTGGCTTGCTGGTTTTTCAATTATTGGGTGTGGCAGACCAAGCCGCGGCCACCGTTACTTTTCTGTGTGTGCATATCTGGAGTCAACTTATGGAATACACCATTGGTGGTCTATTATTAGCCTTGTTTGTTTGGCTAAATCGAAAAGGTAAGCGGGCTGAAATGTTGGCTGAAGCCACAGGGTCTGCACGGCGTGCAAAGGTCATCGCTTTGGTTTCGTTTATAAGTGCAGGCATAGTGCTTGCGGCGGGTTCGGGATTCTTTGTCTATCAAGTGTGGTCAGCAACCAAATTAGGCTCATTAAGTGCGCCCGCTGCCGGTGGCACTGCGGACAATGTTGAAGAATGGCAAGCGTTGTCAAAACAGCACGTCAGCAATATTAAAGGGTTTGCTGTGTTTAGTTCTAATCGTGATGGTAATCACGATATTTTCAGGCTTAATTTTAGTACGTTTGAGTTGGATAAATTAACAACACACCCCCACACAGAAACTTACCCTCGAATCTCACCCGATGGCAAGCACTTGGTTTTTTCACGCGCACATCAGGTTTGGGTGTCGCAACGCAATACGGTGGCGTGGGATGTCTATCTGAAAGACTTAGGATCGGGTCATGAGAGGTTAATCGCTAAGAACAGCACGGCACCTCGATGGCTGAGTAATACTGAGATCACTTATTTGCAAGACGGCACCAAAGTAGGGCGAGCTAACGTTGTGACTCAACAGTCGAGCGTGGTATTTGAAGGTGGCATAGGCAACCAAATTCCTAAGGGTGCGTCTTTGCAAAACCCGAGCGTGAACCCACGTACCTTGGACGTCACTTTTACCGCAAGACAAGCCCACATCGGCACCACTACAGGGCACTGGGGTACAGCGATCACTTCAGGTGATACGCACCGTGGTGTGATGAATGGCTGTGAATTGGCGTGGTCGAGTAAGGGCGATTATTTATACCAAGTTAACCCCGACGCAGAGACTTTGCGCATTATGAAAATTGACCCTGTGACTCTTGCGTCTGAGGTCATGATTGATTTGAATGGAGAGTTCAGTCATGAATACTGGCCCAAAGAGTCGTGGAATGGTGAATACGTGGTTTTTGGTGCTAGTAGAGGCAAAAAAGACCATGAGCATGACACTAAAGACTACGAAATATTTTTATGGAAGGTCGGAAGCGACCCCAAGAAGGCAACAAGGCTCACATTCCACACCGGTAACGATAATTGGCCCGACGTCTTTATAAAATAGTATTACTCAACCGAATGCCGTCGATTTCACAAATTTTCACCCATTTGGGTGATGATAATGAAAACCATTGCCGCTATATTTACCGCTCCTCGTTAGAGGATTGAGTCAAAAAGAGGGAAAGCATTCAGAAGTGAGTGTCCCCCCAAGGACGGGGACCTATTTTTTCATTGAAACTTTTGATGTGCCTTGATGTTTCTATTATTTGAGTAGTTGACTGTTATTTCAGTAGTTGGCTGTTCAGCGTGAGTGACGGTCGATCAATCATTCTGTGCTTGAGTGATGCTTACTTAATCCCTTGATTTTACTAAGGTTAGTAATGGAAAAGACTAGGGCTATTTAAATATCTGTGTCAATTTCAGTAGTTTTGAGCGTAAGTCGGTTTTAGTCGTCACTTCATTGAGGTTCTCTTGTGGGTGTTTTCCAACGTTCGTTTTTTGCTTTAAGTGTGCTTGCAATCGCTCATGCAGTATTTTAAGTTGTGGATTCTGAGTGTGTTCAGCAACCGACGTAATTTTACGCACAATATTTTTATCTTGAAGGTGTAAATCCGACTCTCCATCAAGGCGTGCAATTTGTATGAACCGCGCCATCATATTGATGCGCGTTGCATCATGAACAACACCATCACCAGAACCAGACGTGCTGTCTTCGCCCGTTTTTCTCTCCATTATTTTGACCCTTTTTGTACTTAAAACCGCGCTTATCTTGACGTAATTGTGAAAAATTTGCCAGTTTAATTGGACAAAAGTCTGATGATTGTGAGACATTTGCGATGTTCGGGTCGTCATATTTTCATTTCTTTACATTACATTAGTCATCTTGAATGTATGATCATTCAGTAATCGTTTGACGCTATTGTTTAATAGGGAGTTGGCGATGTAAATTAGCAGTCGTAAGCTAAAATAACAATCCTACATGGCTTACTCGTTTATGTGTGATTAAGAGATAGAGGCAAGCCGTATTACTCATCGAACTTAGCGGACATATTAATTTATAAAAAATAATAAGGTGGCGGTGTAAACCGCTTCTAGTCAATCGTTTTATTGGAGCGCAGAGGGGTTGTATGAATATCGGTGATTTAGCTCGATACAAAGGGGTGCTGGTGTCGACGGCATTATTACTCTTTCTTGTTTTTTTGTTTGCACTTGCGAATCGTCAATTGCAACAAAATTCGTTAGACGCGTCGGTGACTCATCAAGCAATAGAGTCTTTTGAGGCAAGCTATTTAACAGGCCGCTCAGGCACGAATGACATACGAATGCCCAGCAGTGATGAGTTTTCTGACTGGAAAGAAACCTTGGCCGCCAGTCAACGCACTTGGCTGAACAGCTTTGCCAACACGCAGATGTCTGCGCTAAGGGATGCGATCGTCAGTGGCACGCCGAAGTCTTTTGCGGCCAGTCTAACTAATCTTAAAACCGCGGTGGCGGCTGAAGCGAGTAAACGTTCACGACTGTTAACGTTGGCCCCGATAGTCGTGTGCATCTTGGCGGTATTGATCTACTTATTAGCGATTATTCCGCAATTGCTTCGTTTGTCTCAAGACACTGAAGTTCAGACTGAATCTAATCAACAAGCTGAAAATATCTTAAACACCGTCTCTGAAGGACTCTTTCTACTCGATAAAGAAGGTCAAATTGGTGTGGAACAGTCGGCCTCCTTGAAGCAAATGTTTCGTTTAGAACGAGACTTGGAAGGCTCATTTCTCGATTTTATTGGACAATATGTCCCTGAATCTACTGTCCTCGTGGCAAAGGACTACTTAGATCTTCTTTATGGAGATCGGGTTAAAGAAAAATTGGTGCGGGATTTAAACCCGCTTAATCAGGTGGAAATCAATATTGCTCGTCGTGATGGAAGCAATGAAAGCCGATTTCTTGACTTTAAATTTGCCCGAGTGTTGGTGGATGGAGAGTTAGAGCATTTGTTGGGTTCAGTTACGGACGTCACGCGCGAGGTTCGTTTAGAGCAAGAACTTGAAGCCAACAAAGAAGAGCAAGAAGCGCAGCTCGACTTGCTCATGAATATTTTGCATTTAGATAAAGACAGTTTAGCCCGTTTTTACTCTGAGACCGAAGAAGCACTCGAAGACATCAATAGCACATTGCAAGAACGAGGCACTAGCAGTGACAGCATTCGCAGCAAACTATCGGCGATCGCCGAGCGTGCCCATAGAATAAAAGGCGATGCAGCGGCACTGAAATTACATAACTTTGAATTCATCATGCATGTGTTTGAATCAGAGGTGGCCGCTGTTCAAGGACACGAAGGCGCGATAACGGGTCGAGATGTGCTGCCCGCGGTTACAAAACTAAAAGCGGTCTTCAAAGAATTAAACAACATGCAGTCCATCGTGACTCGGTTCTCAGAAGTTCTGAATGTGGAACGCAGTCAAAGTGCGGCGTCTTCCTCAATGGGTGCCGATGCTACTACGCCAGTGGTGTTGGGATCAGTTTTAGAGCGCGAACTGCAAGGCTTAGTTGAGACCTTGGCCGATCGCAACGATGTCAGAGTCATATTGAAAACATTCGGTTTGGGTGAAGGCCAGGTTCCAGAGCATTTAAGTGGTGTGCTACGCGAGTCGGCCATTCAAATGCTGCGTAACAGCATTGCCCATGGTGCTAAAAAGCCAGAAGAGCGGCTGGCGAAAGGCAAGCCGGATTACATGACGGTGACTGTCAGCCTAACCAAAACCAATGAAGGGCACACGTTTATTGTACGCGATGACGGTAATGGTTTGGACCAAGAAAAAATTCTCGAAAAGGCCCTCGCTAAAGGGCTAATAAAACCCGAAAATGCGGACAAAGTGGATGCCAATACTATAGGACGATTGATTTTCCACCCTGGTTTTTCAACTAAAGACCAAGCAGAAATGGATGCCGGTAGAGGGGTGGGGCTGAGCGCCGTACACACCATGATCAGAGAAGCGGGTGGCGCGCTGGGTTTTGCACATTCTCCCGGAAAGCATTGCCAGTTTTCGATTCGATTTAATAAATAGAGCCGTAGAGGCTTAGTTAGGGGTAGGTTATGAAATTAATGGTCGTGGATGACTCTATGGTTATCCGAGAAAAAATTGCGCTGATACTCGAACATGAAGAGTTCGAAATCGTTGGCAGCGCGCAAAATGGCATAGAGGCCGTAGAGCAATATAAAGAGTTCAAACCCGATGTCATGACGTTAGATATCACAATGCCATTAATGGACGGTTTAGAGACCATTGAAGCCATTATGGATATTGATGATTCCGTGCGAATACTCGTTATCTCCGCGCTGTCTGATAAAGGCACGTTAATCCAGGCCATGAAGCTTGGGGCTCACGGCTTTTTATGCAAACCATTTAATGATGCTGATTTAGGCGAAGCCTTAGAAGAACTAGTAGAGGATTTACACTGATGCAAGCCGATGATTTAGCCGTATTCGTAGACGGTATTTCCAATTATTTTTCTTCCACAACGGGGATTGATGCCACCGTAGGCACGCCTTTTTTAAGTAAAGAAGTGAACAGTTACATTAGTGATTTCACTGGGGTGATCGGTATTTCAGGTAATCGCAAGGGGTCCATCTTTTTCTCTGCGCCCAAACGAATGTTGATGCATGTGCTGTCAGGTATGGGCTTGATTGCAACCAAAGATGCCAAGTTAATGGATTTGGTGGGTGAGATATCCAATACCGTGTCTGGTAACGCGCGTGCGGTGTTTGGGCAAGATTTTAATATTTCGGTGCCGGTAACAATTCAAGGCAAGCCAGAAAACATGCAAGTCTCAGATGTGGCTAATATCTATGTAATTCCTATTGAATGGAACCAGCAGCGAGCTAATTTAATCGTCAACCTTCTGGAGAGCTAATATGCGCTACTTAACTCTAGCCTTAGGCTTATTTTTCGTCAGCCAAAGCGTCGCCGCAGAGCAAGCGAGCGCTGTTATTGGCATAGAGCCTGTTAGGTTGATTTGGCTGAGCATTTGTTGTGCGCTTGTGCTCTTTATGCAGGTTGGCTTTCTGATGCTTGAAGGCGGACTGGTACGCTCTAAAAATACGGTAAACGTAATTCTTAAAAACTTCACTGATATTGGCTTAGGCACGTTAGGTTATTGGGCGATTGGTTTTGGGCTTATGTACGGTATAAACCAAACCGGTTTACTGGGGTTGAGCCACTTTTTCTATTCGCCCTCTAATACGTCCGACACTCTTGATTTGCTTTATAACATGATGTTCGCAGCAACGGCCGCCACCATTATGTCGGGTGCGGTCGCCGAGCGGTTCCGTTTTTTTCCATACGTGATTGGCGCTCTGTTTCTCACCGCCATTATTTACCCTGTCTACGGTGCGTGGGCCTGGGGGGGAGAAGGCAACCAATTAGGGTGGCTGCGTGCCTTAGGGTTTCATGATATGGCCGGTAGCAGTGTCGTGCATTCCATAGGTGGTTGGGCGGCTTTAGGAGCGTTGATTTTGATTGGCCCGCGCAGTGGGCGCTTTAGCCGCAAAGGCGATGCACACACCATTGCCGGGCACAACTTGCCTTACGTTGCGATCGGCGGGTTCTTTTTGTGGTTTGGGTGGTTTGGTTTTAATGGGGGAGCCGTTAATACGGATTTATCTAACCTAGGGCAAATCTTGCTGAATACTCACATGGGGTCTATTGGCGGTATTTGCGGGGCTTTGTTTTGGTTGTGGATTAATAAACGCGGTTTTTTGATGACGTCGTTGGTGAACGGGGCACTGGGAGGCTTAGTGTCGGTCACCGCAGGGGCTGACGTGTTTGGCGTAGGCACCTCTCTTTTGGTCGGGGTTCTGGGCGGTATTGTGGTGGTGGTTTCTTCAAATGTGCTGGCCTCTTTTAAAATCGATGACGTTGTAGGGGCGATTCCGGTACACGGCTTTTGCGGTGCTTGGGGCACGCTTGCTGTGGGTTTTTTCTATCAGGGTGATTTTTTCAACATCGAACGAATTTTTGTTCAGCTCATAGGGGTGGTTGTTGGACTTGTTTGGGGCTTGGGCAGTTCTTTGTTGTTGTTCTGGTCATTGAGTAAAGTGTCATCAATACGAGTCAACACTCGCGAAGAGCAACGAGGCTTAGATATTAGTGAACACAAAGAGATTGGTTACAGTGATTTTATGACCACTCATGCGCGTGCTGACGTGTAACAACTTTACGGAATAACGATGAGTGATATAGCAAGTAAGGTTGTCTACACGGCGCTAACGCGCATGACCGAAGACAGAGAAGCGATTAAGCAGGCATTTCAAAACTGGCACGCCGCATTCCACGGTCAAGAGTTGGATGTTTTCGCATTTGTTGAACACATAGAAAATTATCTAGGTTTGGATACGGGTGAAAAAAAGGTGCTGATGATGAGTATGCACGCCGGTTCTTCAAAAGGAGGCTTGGGTCTTAAAGAGGTGCCAGAGTATATTCTGGGCTTGCCTTCGAATGACGTCGTTAATACTGCTCAAGCCGTGGTATCTGATGATCAAACAAGCGCGGCAGCGAAAAAGCCCCCTTATATTTTATTGTCGGAGTTTTACTTTTCCAACATGTTGGCGGGTGTTCAAAAAATCAGCGGCAAAATGGCATCCGAAATTAGGGAAATCTTAGCCGATGAAGGGCTGCCTAATGTCGAGCAATCCATACAAACGTGTGTGAATCGCATCAGCGATGACCAAATCAGTCTGCCTGTCAACACACAAGAACCTGCCTGTAAGGCGTTCTGTTTGGAAGTGTATATGCTGGTTTGTGAGGTGGTGGGGCCAATGAATGCCGATGATATTTCCTACAAGGCAATTGCCAAAATGCTGGAAACCAATGAGGCAAGTCGTTATGACCCAAGAGCGTTGATTTAGTGGTTGAATATTTCTAGACTAACTTCTTATTGGCGTTATGACCGCGGCGGGTTTTAGTGTTAATAAACAAATCAGAGCAACTAAGGAAATGAGGGCGGCCAGTACAAAGGGCGCCCCAGGGAAATAGCCAACCGTCTCAGCGCTGGTGTAATGAGCTAGGCTGGTGTTATAAATCAGTGGTGATATAAAGGCCGCCAAAGCGGCCAAGCTGCCGTTAAACCCTTGTAACTCCCCTTGCGCGTTGGCTGGTGTGCGTCTGGACATCATGGCATTTAAACTCGGTATTACCATGCCTTGAATACCAACAAATAAACAAAACCAAAGCGCAAGGCTGGCATTGTCCACAAAGGCGTAAAACAACATGCTTAAAGTGGCGAAACTGAGACCGATTGCAGCGGTGTGTCGTTCTCCAAATCGAGCAACCACTCGGCCGATCAGCAGCGTTTGTACCAGCGCCATTGAGATTCCAACCAAGGTTAAGGAAAAGCCCACCATACGGCTAGACCATTCGTATTTTATTTGTGCGAAGTAAGACCAGCTAACGGGGTAAATATTCGTGGCCGTTACCCAGATAAGGTAAATAAAAGCGATGCCGGTAACCCCGTTTAGCTTTTTCAAACTAAAGAAAGCGCCGATGGGGTTGGCCCTAGCTAGGCTGAAGGAACGACGTTTTTCCTCACTCATGGTCTCTGGAAATGAAACATAACCGTAGACAAATGTCACGGCTGCGATGCCCGCTGCAACGAAAAATGGGGTGCGTGTACCAAACTCCCCGAGCAACCCGCCCAGCGCTGGGCCAATCACAAAACCAATACCAAACGCGGCGCCGACCATACCGAAACTTTTTGCCCGATCGCCTTCCTCTGAAATATCAGCCATCACGGCGTTGGCGGGGCCAAAAATAGCGCCTAAGCCACCGGCGATAGAACGGCCAATAAACAGCCATATAATGCTTGGGGCAAAACCCATCAGGAAAAAGTCGATACTAAAGCCCGCCAAGGAAAATAAAAGCACAGGCCGCCGACCAAAGCGATCTCCCAAATTGCCGACTAACGGGCCCAATAAAAACTGAAACACTGCGTAAGCCGCAGCGATCATACCCCCGATAAATGTAGCCTCTGACAGAGTCACACCTTCAAGTTCCACGATCAGGTTGGGTAACACCGGCATGATGATGCCAAAACCCATTGAGTAAGCAAATACGATGAGTAATATAAACGCGGTGGCGGTCTTTTTTTGTTGGGCTTCTATCATTAAGCTAGCTTAACATCAGAGCCGATTATAATAGGCATAAAAAAAGCGCTCTGCATTAAAGCAAGAGCGCTTCTTTGTGGTTATTATAACGTTATTCAACAACCTCAACAGAGTTGATGATCACGTCTTCAGAGGGCACATCGCCAAACGGCCCTGCGTTTCCGGTGCTGACCATTTCGATGGCGTCGACCACATCCTGGCCTTCCACAACTTCACCAAAAACGGCATAGCCCCAGCCGCTTGGTGTTGAGCTGGTGTAGTTCAAAAAGTCATTGTCTTTGGCATTGATGAAAAATTGTGCGGTAGCTGAATGAGGGGATTGTGTACGGGCCATGGCAATGGTGTACTTATTATTTTTTAGGCCATTATCAGCTTCGTTCACCACTGGGTCTTTAGTTGGCTTTTGTGTCATGCCAGGTTCAAAACCACCCCCTTGCACCATAAAGCCTTTGATCACACGGTGAAAGATTGTGCCATCGTAGTGTTTATCTTCTACGTACGACAAAAAGTTTTTAACGGATTCCGGTGCTTTTTCAGCGTCCAAAGCGATTTTTATGGCGCCTTTTGAAGTATTTAAAATAACCATATCAGTTTGATTAATTGTTTGTTTTGGTGGAGTGGGCTTAATTGCCTCAAGTTCTTGTGCATGTGCGTGTGACAGTAATACAAGAGCGGTGGTGAAAGCCAGCGCTAAACGTCGAACATTCAACATAATGTCGTATAACCTCTGGGTGATGGATAAATAGTGTTATTAAGAAACAAAGTTTAGGTGTTTTCTAGGTACTGAATTGTCTCACTCCTTAGAATCGTAAACTATGTGGCGAGAATGATTAAAACTCATGATCTAAAAGCCGTTTCACTGTTGTGTGATTGTTGGTGGTGACCTCTAATCAGTTTTGACGCAATTGGTATGTATTCGTTTTCAGTGAGTATAGCATCTAAAGAGATATCCCAAGGCTCAGGATGAATGCGATTAACTTCTTGAAAGCCGTGAGCCACACCTATCAGTAAGGGGCGTGTGCTGGTTTGGTGTTGGCATGCCTGTAATGCGCGATCATAGTAGCCTGCACCCATACCAAGCCTATTTCCAGAGCGATCAAAAGCCACCAAAGGCATCAAAATAAGATCAAGTTTATTGACGGCAACGGGAGAATGAGTGGCCTTGGGTTCGGCTATGCCGAATCGATTCAGTGTTTTGCACGCCTCGGCTGCGTAAACCCGCATCTCACGCTGCCTATAGTTGGTGATTTTTGGCAAGAAGAGTTGGCTGGGCTTGAGTTTTTGAACTAAGGCCTCCGGCGATGCCTCACCTTCGAAAGGAACATAACTTAGCACTCGATTCGATTGCCACAGTGGCTGACATTGTCTGGCTGATTGCACCAGGCCTTGCTGTGCATTGCGCTGTTCTTGCGCTGATAAATGACGGCGTTGGCAGCGAATTGATTTACGTAATAGGTGCTTGGATTGCATCGGTTTCTCTATTTAGTTCGGATTCCGATTTTGGTTTCTTCTCTTATGGTTATGACGGCATAGAACGTCAGCGACATAATGCACACCCGCATGTTGGTGATTTTCAGGCAATAACGATAATGCCGTAACAACAGGGCTGAAATATCGAATGGAGTTCAGCCTTTAACCCTTTGTTAGCCAAGTGAACGTTACCCGTGAATGCCGTAAACTCTTGGTGCCTTGAACCGAAGGTCCAAGTGGGAGTCTACAAATCGCATCAGGCGCGTGGATGGGCAAGCTGTGTAAACACAGAAAGCCTGATCCAAACGCACAACAGCGAAGTGGTCTAACCCCCTGAAAATAAATACTAGGTTCTAAGGGATTTGAAGCGTTTACAAACACCACAGGCAACGCCATGACATTTATTATATCAAGTCTGTGTTTTTCGTGGGTGAATTTGCGGTAATTCAGATTTATAGACGAGAAGCACAGTCTCTCTCATCTGGTTTTGGGCTTAGACGTCTTCGGCTTCGCGCAGCACAGCGTCAATTCGATCTTGTAATGTGTTCAAGCGTTCTTGCACTTGCTGCTGACCCGCCGTGGCTTTTTGCAACTTTAATAATTCATTGGTGATGTTCAGGGCCGCCATAATGGCGACTCGGTCAGCGCCAATGATCTTACCCGTCTTCTGAATGTCTTTCATATTACCGTCAAGGTAATTCGCCGCTTCGACCAAAGCGTCTTGCTCGTCGGGTGGGCAGGCAACGGAAAAATCCCGACCCAGTATGGATATATTGACGCCTTTCGCTGACATAATTTTATTTTAGCCCCTAAACAGTAATTCGCGATGTGTTTTCATCGTTAACTCGGTAGTCTCCAGATGTTGATCGGCGGTTATTGATCTTCAAGAGTGCGGAGTTTTTCCACAATACGCTCTAATCTAGAGCAAGCGATGCGATTTTTTTCTTTTAGATTGGTTTTTTCTTCCAGCAACGAACTCTGTTCGCTTTTGAGTATGCGATTTTCACTGCTCAAACGGCGACATTCGTTAATCAGTGTTTCAATGCGTTGTTCTAGACCTAAAATATTGGCGTCCATGTACAAGCCCCTCAGAGAAAGACATTTGTTACTGTAAACCACTAATAGTAGGCGCGCATTAGATGTAGGTCAACTGTGCATGCGAAACACATGGCACAGAGAATGCGATTAATCGTTAAAAATCCCTTGTTTTAGCCGCAGCTAATTGGGCATATATAAGGTAAAATTAGCAAAACTTTATTCGCTCTTAAACCATGATCAATACTACCGACCGTTTTACTCAAATCGAGGCCACTCTGGCTTTGGCCAGTTTAGACTTAAGTCCGAGCGAGGTGCATGGCACTATCATTGGCGCGATAACCAATCATTTGAAAACGGGTCTAACGCCAGATCTGTTGAAATTAATTGAGCCTGAGGCCGACAGTAACGATGGGCGTTTTTCTCAGCTTAACAGCATGCTCTATGATATGTATCGAGAAAACAGTGAAATTCTGTTCAATGGTGGCGACGGTTTTGCCGTGCTGTTGCCAGATGATGATGAACCGATTAATGCCCAAGTCGAAGGCATTGCAACGTGGGCCAAAGGCTATTTATTGGGGTTGCTGTATAACGATGTGTTCAGTCTGGATCAATTGCCAGAGAGCGGGGCTGAGATTGCGCGCGATATGATGGAAATCGCTGAAGCCGGCGCCGGTGATGCGCCCGAAGAAGAGGAATCATGGGCTTTGGCTGAGTTGCAAGAATACGTGAAAGTCGGGGCTCAACTCATTTTTGAGTTTATTTATTCTGAGCGTTCAAGTGAGTCGACAGCCACGACTCATTAATGGTGGCACTGTGATTGATGCTGTACGTTTATATCGGCGGTGAAATTGACTGAATCTAACCTTCTTTAAAATAACAATAATAATGAATAAAGACATTTACGCGCGCCGACGTGCTGAATTAGTAAATCAGATTGGCGAAAACGACATTGTTATCGTGCCAACCGCACCGGAACGTTCGCGCAATGGTGATGTGGTGTATCAATTTCGCCCAGACAGCGACTTTTATTACCTCTGCGGTTTTGACGAGCCCGAGGCTGTAATGGTGATTAGCCCAGGTCGGGCACAGGGTGAATTCGTACTATTTTGTCGAGAGAAAGATCGTTTTCGTGAAATGTGGGACGGCCGCCGCCACGGCCTTGAAGGTGCCATGGAGGTGTTTGGCGCTGACGATGCGTTTCCCTTTGAAGACATGCACGAGATTCTTCCTGGTATGATGGAAGAAAAGGAAAAGGTGTTCACCACGGTTGGCCGCTATCCAGACTTTGATGCTCAGTTGTTGGGGTGGATGAATAAAATTAAGCAAGACACTCGCCGCGGTAAGCATGCACCCTATGAATTTGTTGATCTGAATCATATTCTTCATGAGCAGCGTTTGTTTAAACGCCCAGACGAAATTAATCTAATGCGCAGAGCAGGAAAAATGAGCGCTGCTGGCCATTTGCGCGCCATGCAGGCATGCCGCTCGGGCATGTACGAGTACCAAGTGCAGGCCGTAATGGAGTGCGAATTTCGTAAAGCTGGCAGTCGTTATAACGCCTATCCATCGATTGTTGCGGGTGGTGAAAATGCGTGTATTCTGCATTATGTGGAGAATAATTCGGTACTCAGAAATGGCGACTTATTATTGATAGACGCTGGCGCAGAATATCAGTGTTATGCCGCGGACATCAGTCGTACGTTCCCAGTTAATGGCACGTTTTCTGGTGAGCAAAAGGCGTTGTATGAAATTGTGTTAGACGCCCAAGAGGCGGCATTTGAAAAATGCAGTGCCGGGCATACTTGGGATGAACCACATCAAGCCGCTGTTCGAATAATCAGTCAAGGTTTAATCGATGAAGGTCTGTTGCAAGGGTCACTGAGTGACGTTCTTGAAAACAAACACTACAATCAGTTTTATATGCACAGAACGGGGCACTGGTTAGGCATGGATGTGCATGATGTTGGTGATTACCAAGTGGAAGGGGATTGGCGTGAATTGGAACCTGGAATGGTCTTTACCGTGGAACCTGGAATATACGTGAGCGCGTCCAGTGACGTTGACGAGCGCTGGCATAACATTGGCATTAGAGTGGAAGATAACGTCTTAGTGCAAAAAGGCGGCTATGAAAATTTCACCAAAGCCGCGCCCAAGACCGTGGCGGATATCGAGGCGGCGATGGCAATATGATCCGTAAGCGCTAACGACATGAAGTTAAGGGGCATAGTATGAAATTTGATAGACGAATGACATTATAAGCAGAGTGAGTTGATGTCTGATCGATACGACATTATCGTAGTTGGGGCGGGGTTGATTGGCACAACGCTGGCCTTGCATTTGGCAAAGAACACGTCATTGTCGGTCGCTTTGGTGGAGCGCAATGCACCAATCGTTGCTGATCCGAACTTACCACTTGATGTTAGGCAAACGAATCAGAGAGTTGTTGCTTTAGGCCATTTGGCCGTTGAAATGTTGACCGACATCGACGTGTTTCAACGACTGGCAGAGCCGCATGCGCATCCGTATCAGTCGATGGCCGTTTGGGATGAAAACTCAAAAGGTGATTTGCATTTCAGTGCCAGCGATGCCGGTGCCAGCGAATTAGGCTATATGGTTGATGCGCAAGCTTGCACGCGTGCATTGCAGGCCAATGCTCTGACTGGCGGTCATAAAAACGTAACGTGCTTTTTTAGTGCGGCGCCGCGTGAACTGACGTTGACACGTGGTGGGGCGAGGCTGCAAGGTGATGGCTTCGATTTACGAGCGCGATTGGCCATCGGTGCCGATGGCGGGCGCTCGTGGGTGCGTCATCAAGCCAAGCTGTTTGCCAATCGCCGAAGTTATGGCCAGCAGGGCATAGTTGCTAAAATAAAAACCAGCAACAGTCATCAAAATTGCGCATGGCAGCGTTTTTTATCAACTGGCCCTGTGGCGGCGTTGCCGGTATATGATAATTACAGTTCGATCGTGTGGAGCGCAGACAACGCCTTTTCCAAAGAACTGATGGGCATGTCCGATTCAAATTTTTCAGTTGCCTTAGGCAATGCGTTCGAGCAACGCTTGGGGACGGTGATTGAGCTTGATAAGAGGCAAGCATTTCCCTTGGTTAGTCTGCAAGCAAGCACGTACTATTCAACCTCATTAGCCTTGGTGGGAGACGCAGCGCACAGCATTCACCCCTTAGCAGGCCAAGGCGCAAACTTGGGCTTTAAAGACGCGTTATGCTTGAGCCAAATGATTGCTCAAGTGCCCAAAGATGACATCGGCGAACTTGCGTTCTTGCATGCTTATCAACAAAAAAGAAAACCAGACAACCAACAAACAGACTGGATGATGACGGCGTTGAACGCTGGTTATAAAGTGAACCCGCCGCTGTGGTCGGCGGCGCGAGGTATGGGAATGAATTGGGTCAACTCTCAGCGAAATATCAAAGCGCTTTTAGCAAAACAAGCCATGGGGTTGACTTAAGTGATATTAGGTTAGAGGGCTTTACCTTTAAACACCTCTCTTTGGGGCGGTTGCGTGTCGATTTAGCGATTCGGCCAATAGGCATCGAGTAGTTTATAATCCTCAGCGGAATAGTCGCCGTGCTTTACTGGTAATAGGTTTTGCCATTTGCTTAGACGAGTCAGGTAGGGTTTCAGAAGCGCTTTAATTTCTCTGGATTTTAGTGCGGCTTTTAATTTTTTAATGGTCTCTTTTGGAACAGCTGGGTGAGATACAAGGGCATTGTGTTTATAAACCGGGCTTTGTTTTAAACGAATGTAACGCCCAAGTTGAGCATTGTTAACCCTGTCATAAGCGTGGTCGTCAATCACAAATGCGTTACAGCCGTTAACATCATTAAGCATTGCCTGTTCTATCGACTTAACTTCGTTGTTAGAGACCGTTAATTGATATGTGCCGACGAGACTGTTTAACCAAACGGTACCCAGGTTCAGGCCGGGTTCACGACAAATAACGCGGCCTTCTAAATCATTAATTTCAAATAAATGGTCGTCACTGCGTCGGGATGCCAGCACGTATTTTAAACGACCGTGTAATTTATAAACTGGCTGAAAGTTATGTTGAGCAATTGCCCATGCAGCAAAATGCGGTTGTGCAAAATAGATTCCAAATCGCCCCTCGCGTAAGCCTTGCTGGTAGGGGTGCCAGAAGTCAACATTTTTAACAACAACGTTGTCTAAGCCCTTAGTCGCTAATGCGCTTTGAAGCTTGTCGGTCAATTCAGGAGTGGTGGTTGATGTGGTTGGTAAGAAAAAATTGATGGGTGTCGCAGGGGTGTCATTGGACGTGGCTTTGGCTTCCCATAGTGGCACGGGCACGATCGTCATCGTGAGCAGTGGCAATGCTACGCAGAGGCCACGAAGTCTGTTGAGACAAAAAAAATGTCGAAAATAGACAGTCAAAAGAGTAATTTAGAGATTTAGCTTAGGTGCCCCAAAATGGCCGCTAATGTGATTAAAATCAGAATAAGCTTTAAAACTAAAAATAGAAATAATAAAAGCTGTTAAAATCTGCCCTCAATAGTAAACCAATGATGTGATCCGCAACATGCCCAGCGCTAAAGAACTCAAAGAAGCCGGTTTAAAGACCACTCTGCCCAGACTGCGAATTCTATCAGTACTTGAAGGTGAGCAAGGCCATTTTACGGCCGAGGACGTGTACAAAAAACTGTTGGATGCCGGAGAAGAGATCGCGTTTGCCACAGTCTATCGAGTGCTGACCCAATTTGAAAATGCGGGTTTGGTATTACGACATAATTTTGAAGGTGGCCGGTCGGTCTTTGAGCTTGACGATGGGCAGCACCACGATCATATGGTTTGCGTTAAATGCAATACGGTCACCGAGTTTTATGATGCGCAAATTGAAGAGCGTCAAAAAGCGATGGCTAAAGAACACAATTTTAAGCTTGAAGACCATTCTTTGTACCTGTACGGAATTTGTTCAAAATGCCAGCCTGAGTAAGCCTCGTTAGTCACAAGGCGATCACTTCCTTAAAAGCTCGTTGGTGACAAACCAGAAGTTCACTAGTTAGACTTCAGTGTTGCCTTCGTTAATAAAATCACGGGCAGTAAGCCTGCTAGAACAATCGAAATAGAGGCCAAGGACGCATCCATTAGGCGTTCATCGCTGGCCAACTCATACGCCCTGACGGCCAAAGTGTTAAAATTGAATGGTCGCAAAATTAAGGTTGCGGGTAATTCTTTCATCACATCCACAAACACAATCAGGGCCGCGGTGAAAGCACTGCTGCGCAGCATGGGTATGTGTATCTCACGTATTACTGACAAAGGTTTGCGGCCTAATGAGCTAGCCGCTTGATCGATGTTGTTGTGAATGTTTGCAAGGCCCGATTCCACAGCCCCTAAAGCCACAGCGAGAAAGCGAACTAAATAGGCAATCACTAAAGCCGCCAGTGAGCCACTAAGCAGTAAGCCCGTTGAGAAACCGGTGTTTGCTCTAAACCAAGCGTCCACCGTATTATCAAATGTGGCCAACGGAGTCAGTATGCCAACAGCGATTACGGTGCCAGGCACGGCATAACCCAACGAGGCCGTGCGTTTATTAAATAACGTTAGCGCGTTTGGTCGTAATCGATAGGCGTAAGCAACGATTAACGCCAATAACAGGGCGAGCAGGGCGGTGACGCTTGCCAGCCCCAAGGTATTGATTACTAGTCTCCAAAACCCCAGTGAGAGCAAACCTTCGCTGGACTTAATAGCCCAAACAAATAGCTGAAATACAGGGATTATAAAGCCGAGCATAATCGGCGTGGCGACCAATGCTGTGGCGAATATATTTGCTTTACCGACCAGTTTTATTGTGGTGGCGTGCTTGCTTGATTTTAACGATTGATGATAGCCGGCGCGTCGTCTTGATTGTTTTTCAATAAGCGTCAAAATAACCACAAAGCTCAATAGTATCATGGCCAACTGCGCCGCTCCGGCCACACTGTCTAATCCATACCAGGTGCGGAATATGCCAGTCGTAAAAGTGTTAACACCAAAGTAGCTGACCGCGCCATAGTCGGCCAAAGTTTCCATTAAAACCAGAGAGACACCTGCGACCACCGCGGGGCGTGCGATGGGTAAGGTGATTTTAAAGAACGCTCTGCGTTGTGAATAACCTAATAATTGAGCCACATCGCGTAAATGCCGTGACTGTTCAATAAACGCAGCTCGTGCTAGCAAATAGACATAAGGATAAAGCACAAAACTCATTACAAAAACGGCGCCTGGTAAAGATCGAATAGCAGGAAACCAGTATTCATTGACGCTCAAACCTAACCCGCTTCGTATGCTTGATTGTATGGGCCCAGCGACATCCAATAAGCCTGTGTATGAATAGGCCGTGATATAAGTAGGCACGGCTAATGGCAACAGCAATGCCCAAGTTAGTGCCTTTTTGGCAAAAAAATCAAAATGGGTGACCAGATACGCTGAGCTTACGCCGATCAATAATGTTAGCGTCGCCACACCACACATCAATATCAATGAGTTTGTGATGTAGTCCGTTAGGACTGTGTCGATAAGGTGTGCCCATACTTGTGAACTGTCACCGCTTAGGCTGATCCAGACCAAAGCAAGCAACGGCAGCACAACCAAGCCATTGATGCTTGAACTTGATACCAACCAGCCTATTGCTGAGCGCTGCAAACGTAACCTTTTTAGGTTCATGCGTTTTTCTAAAATCGAATTGACTGGCCCGACTAATCGTTATTTCCAACCTGCGCGATCCAATAATTTAACCGCGTTTGCATTGTTCTCACCTAAAATACCCAGAGATACTGTGTCGGCTTTGAAGTGTCCCCATTTCAGTAAGATTGGATGCAATGCAACGTCTTCCTTAGCCGGGTACTCAAAGTTTACGTTCGCGTACATTTCTTGTGCTTTATCAGAGGCTAAAAATTCGATAAGTTTGAGGGCATTGTCTTTATTTGGGGCGGTTTTCAATACGCCGGCGCCACTCACATTGATGTGTGCGCCACGATCATCTTGATTTGGCCAGATGACACTGAGAGAGTTAGCGGCGGCGAAGTCATCTGTGTTTTCTTCGTTGCTAAGCATGTTTGCTAAGTAATACGTGTTTGCGACCACGACATTGCATTGACCGGTTGCCGCCGCACGAATTTGATCGCGATCACCGCCTTGGGGCGTTCTTGCCATATTGGTGACCACCCCTGTGGCCCAGCGCTCTAAAGAATCCGCCTCACTTACCGCCAACATTGCGGCGACCAATGATTGGTTATAAATGTTGCTTGATGAACGAACGCAGATCTGGCCGTTCAATTGAGGTTTGGCTAAATCCTCATAACGGCTGATGCCGAACTCTTTGCCTTCTTCGGTTACCATAATAGGCCGTACTCGAACAGATAAGCCGACCCATTCACCCTCAGCGTCGCGATATTGACTTGGAATATTCCTATTGATTAACTCTGAGTTAATTGACGTAAATATTCCTGCGCTTTTCGCGCGGTGTAGGCGGCCAGCATCGGTCGTTAGCAAAACATCCGCTGGGCTATTCTGGCCTTCGTTTTCAATGCGCTTGAGTAGTGCGTCGGCCTTGCTGCTGATGACGTTTACTTGTATCCCAGATTCAGATGTAAATTGGTCCAACAACGGTTTTATCAGCGCTTCTTTACGAGCTGAATACAGATTAACTTCGTTGCTCGGTGCTTGGCAACCACTTAACAGTATGGCTGTCATTGCACCTAGAAATGGCAAAGTGATTTTATTCATGTTTTGGTTCGGCAAAAGTGTTTTGAATCCAGCGCTGATCATCCAGTGAGAACATGGAACGATGATTGGCGTGATGCATTTACGACTGGTTAATGGGAATCATTCTCATTTTCACGGATTGCGTTGCAGAATGCAAGAAATGATAAGGCAAAGATGCAATTCTACCTTACCAATTCAGTGGCTTTATATATAATGTGCCTCACAATAGAAGCGAGCAAAGAGTTGATATGCCCATCACTTTTAAAAGCGAGTAACTAATCATTAATTCCACGATAATTGTAAAGAGTCTAAGATGAGCGAAACCCCTGATAATTTATTGTATGCGGCCTCCCATGAATGGGTGCGAAAACTTGATAATGGCATTGTTGAAGTGGGCGTCAGTGACTACGCGCAGGAGTCTCTGGGCGACGTGGTCTATGTAGAATTGCCAGAAGTGGGCGCTGACGTGAATGCGGGAGAAGAGTGCTGCGCAGTTGAATCAGTTAAGGCCGCTTCAGACATTTATGCGCCTGTGACCGGTGTTGTGGTTGAAGTGAATGAAAAGCTCGATGACGAACCTGAGTTATTGAATGAGTCACCCTATGAAAGCGGTTGGATATTTCGCATCAAAACCGATGACTCAGCAAGCTTCGACGGCCTTTTATCAGCCGAAGGCTATAATGCCTCTGTTGACGATTAAGTTGTTATGCCTCAATCAAGCCAAAGAGCGTTTATAATGTTTCAAGACTTTCTGGCTAAAGCTAACTAAATTTAACCCTTTTCCCACCTATCAGTATTAATATCATGCAAATCACATTAAAAAGTAATCCCATCAACTTGAATGGCGAGTTCCCTAGCGTTGGGCAACAGGCCCCAGATTTCACTCTTACAACTTCGTCACTGAGTGATGTGTCTTTGAGTGAGTACGCTGGCAAGAAGAAAGTGATCAGTATCATTCCAAGTCTAGACACCCCTGTTTGTGCGACCTCAACGCAAAAGTTTAATCAGGAAGTGGCCAATAAAGACAATGTGCAATTATTGGTTGTGTCCGGTGATTTGCCGTTTGCAGCCAGTCGCTTTTGCGAAGCCAACTCTGTTGGTTCGGCGGTCACATTATCGACCATGCGTAATCAAGACTTTGCTAAAAACTACGGCGTGTTAATGGCGGATGGCCCTTTGGCTGGGTTAACGGCTCGTGCGGTAATAGTGCTTGACGAAGAAAATACGGTTGTGCATGCTGAATTGGTGCCTGAAATTGCTCAAGAGCCTGATTATGAAGCCGCGTTAGCCGCACTTTAAATAGATAAAACAGACATTCAGCAAACCGTGCGAACTTCTAAGTGAACGCTTGGTGGCTGAGGGAGGAGGCTAAACGTTAATCCGTTTGGCCTCATTTTTTATCGTACATTAAAACCACGTTTTCAGAACGTGGGTCATTATTTTTGTTGGCCTGCCACGTTTTAAGGCTGTCTACCTATTCAAATTCACGTTGATGCAAATTTCATGAAAACCTTGATAACCGGTTCTATGGCTTATGACACTATCATGGTGTTCGAAGACCAATTCAAGAATCACATTCTCCCCGACCAAACGCACATCTTAAATGTGGCTTTTTTGGTGCCCAGTATGACTCGTCATTTAGGCGGTTGTGCTGGCAATATTGCTTACACGCTGAAACTCTTGGGTGGCGAGCCGGTGATCATGGCGACCGTGGGGGAAGATTTTGGTCCTTATTCGCGTTACCTTGAAGAAAAAGGCTTGAACTCAGAGCATATTAAGGTGGTGCCGGATACGTTCACCGCCCAAGCGTTTATTACCACGGATATCGACAATAACCAAATTATTGCCTTTCACCCAGGTGCCATGAATTTTGCGCATCAGAATAAGATTGGTGATGCAAAAAATGTAGAGCTGGGCATCGTTGGGCCAGATGGGCGTGATGCCATGATAGAACATTCAGAACAGTTCAAGTCCTTAGGTATTCCGTTTGTTTTTGATCCGGGTCAAGGGCTGCCGATGTTTGATGGCGATGACTGCATGAAATTTTTAGATGAAGCCACTTATGCTGTCGTTAACGACTATGAAAGCCAAATGTTGCTCGATAAAACTGGCCTTAGTCTTGAAGAGTTGGCGAAAAAAGTTGAAGCCTTAGTGGTGACGTTGGGTGGAAAAGGCTCTGAAGTGTATGTCGATGGTGAGAAAATTAAGGTGCCTTGCGCTCCTATTTCTGGCGCGGTTGACCCCACCGGTTGCGGTGACGCTTATCGTGCGGGCCTGATGTTTGGAATGACCAATGGCAAAAGCTGGAAAACATCGGCTCAGATTGCGTCCTTATGTGGGGCGATAAAGATTGAGCAGTCGGGCACGCAAAACCACACGTTTACGCCAGATGAATTTGTTGAGCGTTATCGACAGGCGTTTGGTGAGACTGTCGAATTATAACAGCGGTATTAATTGACGAGCAGCTGTACATTGGCAAGTGGCTTGCTTAGGTAAACTACCATGATTATTCACCCTAACTTCAATCCAGTGGCACTAGAGATTGGCCCGTTAGCAGTCCAATGGTATGGACTAACTTATGTGTTTGGTTTTTTAGGCGTGTATCTGGCTTGGGCGTATCGTTTAAAACACCAACCCGATGCGGTTAATTCGCGTTGGAATTTGGATTTAGTCTCAGATTTACTGTTCTATGGCGCACTAGGAGCCGTATTGGGTGGTCGACTGGGTTATGTTTTATTTTATAAGCCAATGGAGTACTTGGCAGACCTGCTGACCATTGTCACCGGAATCCGAGAAGGCGGTATGTCTTTCCATGGCGGTCTGTTAGGCGTTATTTTTGCCCTCTGGTTATTCAGTCGTAAATCCAAAATAGGGTTTATGGAGGTAGGCGACTTTGTGGCACCCGTTGCACCGATTGGCCTGTTCTTTGGCCGAATCGGCAATTTTATTAACCAAGAGCTGTGGGGAAAACCTACGGATTTACCGTGGGGCATGGTGTTTACCACAGCCGATGAGCAAGCTCGCCACCCGTCCATGTTGTACGAAGCCTTATTGGAAGGTTTGTTACTTTTCGTGACACTTTGGCTAGTTTCTCGCACTAGACGCCCAATCGGGTTATTATCAGGTCTGTTTTTGATGGGCTACGCCTTATCGCGAATGCTGGTAGAGCTGGTGCGCGTGCCCGACGATCATTTACGTTATCTGTTTTTTGATTGGGTAACCATGGGGCAGCTGCTAAGCTTACCCATGTTCTTCTTGGGTCTTTTTTTGGTGATAAATTCGCGCGTTAACGGTTCGCAAACGCACCCCAGATAAATATAGGCAAAATCAAGGCGATTTTTGACCACTGTACATCATTGTTCGCTTTATAATCACCGCAATGCCCTTACCCTGTTTTATCAACAGGAGCCGCACAATGGCTTGCAATAATGAAAAAGCCTTTGAGCATGATCATACTGTTTGCAGATGATTTGATCTTGCATGGTTAAACGGTTCCTGTTTGTATATTCGATTGACTTTTTGGAGCTTCTTATGAAACAGTTTTTTAAGTTTGTTATCGCATTTATGTCTCTGGCACTCATGGTTCTTGCACCCAGTGCGCATGCAATTAAAAAGTGCAAAGATTCAGAAGGAAAATGGCATTATGGCGATACTGCCGAGGAAGCCTGTGCAACCACTGAAGTAACCACATTGACGAATCGTGGCTTTGTTAAGGAGACGCTAGATGCGCCTAAGACCGAAGAAGAGCTGCAAATCGAAGCTGAGCGCGAAGCACAATTACAAGAAGAATTGGCCAAACAGCAGGCTGAGCAAGCTGAGCGCAATCGCATACTTAGTATTTACGAGCGTGAGGAAGACATTGATCGCCAGCGAGACAATCAGTTAGCGTCGGTGGATGGAAATATTCGTGTACACAAAGCGTATTTAAAGCAAATGGACGGAAAAATTGCGCGCCTTGAAGGAAAATTGCTAACAGCACCCGCTTACAATAAAGAGAAAATCGAGAAAGAACTCGCCGCTTCTAAGTCAAGAGTGATTGAGTTCAGTGCAGAGCTGGAACGCTTGCAAGAGCAAAAGATCGTGATCGCTGAAAAATTTGCTAACGAGAAAAAGCTGTACCTGGATTATAAAGACGCGTAGTTGGCGGCCATGGTCGGTGCGTATTCTTTAGGCAGGCCCTGTTTATGCATTTAGATCTTGGTTTACTGATGTTGAGGTGTTCACTTTTTAATCACCTCACCGACTCTCGATCAATAATATGACTTGGAAACATTATTCGCTTAGCGCCCTATTTGGGGCGTTAAGCGTTTTTGCGTTTGCGCCCTTTGACTTTTTTCCGGTAATTTTTGTTACCCTTGCCGCGCTTGCCTACCTGATCCGCAATGCCACGGCCAAACAGTCCGCTGCACTTGGGTTTTGTTTTGGCATGGGCATGTATCTTTTCGGTGTGTCGTGGGTTTACGTGTCATTGTCAACGTATGGCGGAATGCCACTGTGGATGGGCTCTATCGCCGTATGTGGCTTTGCGGCTATTTTGTCGGTGTTTTCGGCCTTGCCAACACTGGTCGCAACGTTGTTGGCGGATAAGAAAGAAAATCGTTTATTGGTGATTTTTCCGTTTAGCTGGGTTGTTTTTGAGTGGTGTAAGAGCTGGGTGTTAACCGGCTTTCCATGGCTCGACATAGGGTACACGCAAACTCAGAGCTGGTTGTTTTCGTGGGCGCCGGTTGGCGGTGTTTACCTTGTTAGTTTTATGGTTGTGGTGGTGGCTGTCTTTTTGCTGCAATCCGTATTAGCGCGTTCGCTCCGAGCCGGTTTCGCACTGGTGGTGCTGTTGGGTATTTCCTTTGGTCTTAACCAAATTAGTTGGACAACAAACGACGGCCGCCCAATTACGGTTGGTGTCGTACAGGCAAACACCCCCATTGAAGAGAAATGGCAGCAGAGCCATCAACGCAAGAGCGTTACTCAATACCAAAGCCTCAGCACTCAATTAGCAAACAATAACAAGGTGATATCTGGACTTGATCTGATTGTTTGGCCTGAAACTGCTTTACCCCTTTACGTGACTCAACTTGATGAGGCGTTTTGGCGCGCCATGGCACCGCCTAATACAGCTGTGATTGCTGGTTTATTAGACTACGATGGCACTAACAGCTACAACGCAGCGGCACTCAGTTGTGCCGAGTCGCGCGACGCTCCCCAAGTGTATCGTAAGCGACATTTAGTGCCGTTTGGTGAATACCAACCGTTGAAATTTCTTTTCTCATGGGTTTTTGATTACCTGAACTTGCCCATGTCTGACTTTGCTGGCTGGCAAGGTCAACAAGAACTGAGGTGCGACGGTGGCATCAAAATAGGGTTGTCTATCTGTTACGAAGACGCGTTTTCCAATGAGTACCGGCAGCATTTGGGTGATGCGTCCGTGTTGGTAAACATCAGTGAAGATGCTTGGTTTGGTGACTCGTTTGCGCCGCATCAGCGTCGTCAGCTAGCGCAAATGCGTGCCAGAGAGTTGGGTCGGCCTTTGGTAAGAGCCGCTAATTCTGGGCCGTCTCTTTTTATTGATTCCAATGGCAAGGTAGAGCATGCTACGGCTCAGTTCAAAGTTGCAGTGGCGAAGTGGCGTGTTCAGCCCATGACCGGCGATACCCTTTTTGTGCGTTTCGGCAGTTGGATTGTTTGGTTCAGCTTGGTTGTATTAGCTATGGTGGTCGTGCGGCGAACTTTCAGTACTGCTCAGTAAAGGTTGGCTTGTGACATCGCCAGCTTAACCGTTAATCAAACTCAATGGCCCCAATGATCATGATGGGTTTTATCAAAAAAACCACGACTCTATTTTGAGGTGTTACACCCTAATTTAGAAAAAGAACGAAACCAAAGGTGGCGCAGAGAATCGGTTAATCGACGACTGTTTGATGACTTACAATAAAAGTAAGACGGTCTGTGGTTGACGCAAAGTAGCCTATATTTCGCCCATTTTCTCAAGAGCCCTGTCTAAGCCTGAAAAATTTGGTTTACGAATTTTTCGATTTTGTCCGTTTGGTGAAATTGGCTTGCGAGTTGAACGACCAATGTTGTTATTTCGATCTTGATAACGATTCGCGGCCTGCTCAGTGTCATTAAAACTAACGCTTTCGTAGGTAATAATATCTTCGCCGCCTTTCTTTTTAACCAGCGGCAACTTTTCAGTTGCGCCATTACGACTGATCAGAATTTCATTTGCGTGTATTTCTTTAACCGACGCGCCAGCGCCTTCGATACTCTCACCAATTCCGTAAAGGTTGGCCTTTTTGTTGCCGGATTGAATAATGACTCTGGCCAATTCTTGGTCAGAAGCCCATAACACACCCACCAATTTCAAATTGAGGGTGGTCTTTGGAATATTCTTAGTCACCACTTCTTTGGGCCTGGGGTCACCGAACAAGTTGGCTGAAGTAATGTCAGAGACCCGATACTGCGGGCCTTTAGAGTTGGCTATAGGCGCCAGTGTTTGTGGCGCATAATTGGCCTTTTTGGCCAGTCGATAGGTGTACTCTGCATAGCCAATCGAGGCGAACACCAGTAACACCACCAAAGCCGCAATCGCCCAAACGATCTTTACCCCGTGCCGACTCCATGTTCGGTTATTTGTCAGTGAATTAACGATACCCATACACCGATTGTAACCGATAAAACGCTAAACCCCTATTTAAACGCAAGTGAGAGTTGGTTAATTCTCTGCAACAGTATGAGTTTATTCTTACAAATGACTAAAAAATGAATTGGCAAGGGGTTTGCGTGGTTGGTTTTGGTACGATGAGACCACATGTAAGTGTGACTCGCCCCGCTTACATGTGGTCTCAACTGAAGAGTGTTGAAAATTGGGAGTTCTCTGAAAGTGCTTCAATCTCGGTTAACTTTAAGCTGACCGATTTGACCATGATACAGGTAGCGATATTCGTTAACGCGGATGTTTTACCATCTTGTCAATGGGTTGCTAAGATCAACGGTGGAATGATTCTCAAAAAGCCGTGCAATTCTCCTAATGTTGATGGCTATGTTGCGAAAGTGTTTGAGTTACCATTAGATGAGTTGAGAAAAGGGAGCGAAGAAAATACGGTCACATTATCGTTAAATTCCTTGGGCTTTGACCCTTTCTTGGGCCTTAGCCCTTTGAAGGTGTTGGCCGTTTTGCTTGCGCCGCAAAAAATTTATTCTCAAGATGATGAGGTTAATACACCGCTCTTTGCTCAGTTTGGTCAGACCTCGATTCCCAAAGCCACCTATGATACGTGTTCAAACAAAACCGTCATTAGCCAAACAAATATCTGGACAAGAGGCTAGGCGTATCTGAAACCATCCCCATGTTGCTAGCCCTTACGTACTACTATCCCAAAGCAGTGCTTCTGAATCGCTCAAAAAAATGGCTGATGACAAGATGAAAGAAATAAACGTGGCTTGGGATAAGATCAAAAAAGGGAAAGGCTGGAAGTAAAAGCAACCCCAACGTTACTGCGATGAGTAATTATAGTGTTGTTTACCAAACTCATTTATAATCCACAGCCATCAAGAATTAGACATGGAAACGGATTACTCGTAATGAATTACGCAAAAAAAATCGCGTCTCTTCTTCTTTTGATTGCTTCATTTTCGATAAGCGCTCAACAATACAGCAAAATCACATATATCCATACTGACCCAGATGGCACACCATTCGCGGCTACAGATGAAGAAGGTAACCTAGAATGGAAAATCGAACACTACCCGTTTGGTCGTGAGTATGAAGCCACTGGAACGGAAGATAGAAATAGTGAAATCAGTTTTGCTGGGAAACCATACGACGAGGAAATTGGGTTAGTCTATTTCGGTGGACGCTGGTACGACCCTGATTCAGGTCGTTTTACAGGTATCGACCCAATGCCTGTTCAACCTAATGATTTTAAAACCTTTAATCGTTATGCATATGGCTTCAATAACCCGTATAAATATCACGACCCAGATGGAAACTTTGCATTTTTAATCCCACTGGCTATTTATGCTGGTAAAGGTTTGGCTGTGGCTGGTGCTGGTTTAAGTGGACATGCTATTGGAACCAGTAGCTATGACCTTTATTCGGGAAGAAAAACAGCCGGTGAAGCTGCTAAAAGTGCTGCTATTGGAGTTGTTGAGGGTGCTGTTCTTAAAGGTGCAGGCGGGGTCTTACTTAAAGCTGGAAGAAAGTTTCAGGCTGCAAATGATGCCGCAGACGGTCTTGTTAATGTTCGTCACCATACTGATTCAGAGGGCCTATCGGGTATTAAAAAAGATGGCTTCATAAAAACGTCAAGAGGCAATGTTGAAGGTGTACATGTTGAGACTGAACCTTTTGGAAAAGTAAGTACAGCAGGAAGAGAAGTTGGAGCTAAGCGACCAAGTCAAAAAGGATTTGTAGAATTCAAAGTTGATCAATCCTCAATCGTAGATACTACTGGAACTGGTATTGGCCCAAGGAATACAGGGTTGATTCCGGCAAAAGGTAATCTAAAAATAGACACTAAGAAAGCAAAGTTCAAAAATAGGTAGTAGACAACTACAGCTTAAATTATGAATAGAAAAAAACACTTTCTCGCTGGACTATGCCTTTATTTAACTCAGGCTCAGCTGTCTATTCATCGATCTGAATGGAAAGAATTTAAAAATTACTATTCTAAATCGATGGTTGATGTTGAAACTGTTTTATCTTTATTAAATAAATACTGGGATAGCGAAGCGAAGTTAGGCACTAAAAAGCTTACAAAATTCTGCTTCCCATTTAGCGTATTCCCCGTAAACTGGCCTTTGACTAACTATGAGAAATCATTCATTACTTATTGGCTTAATAGCCTAAAAAACTCTCTTGTCAACAACAATGAACCGAGTAAAAAAGAGGTTGCTAACTTACGCCTTAATCTAGCTTATGCAGCAGGGATAATTTCAGACAAATCGATATATGCTCGAAAATTTGACGGTCCTATAACGCATTTGAATGAGAGCAAAACTGTAGAATCAAAAACAATTGATCAAATTCTAAAAGCCCCGTGGAATAGCCCAGTATAAAAAAGTAAGTTACTTTT
The DNA here is from genome assembly GCA_937974565.1 of uncultured Arenicella sp. Classification (GTDB taxonomy): domain Bacteria; phylum Pseudomonadota; class Gammaproteobacteria; order Arenicellales; family Arenicellaceae; genus Arenicella. The sequence continues at coordinate 41,648 of CALJWL010000013.1, read as the reverse complement.
CCTCGTCATCTACCTACATGCGTAAAATGTATCTAGTTGTTGAGCATTATAATCAAGCAAAAATTAGAAAAACTCAATCTATAGACGAAATCGTCGACATGCCATGGCCAAACGCATTCATCACAGACAAGTGAATCTAACCAAAATTGATCGTGATTTTTTACTGGGTTTATATCTTTTCCTCAATCAAACCCAGTTGTCGATTCACCGCTCAAATTGGGCTTCATTTTCAAAATACTTTGCGGAGCAATTTTCGATTGAGTCTGTCATTCTGACTGCTGGCGTTTTTGTTGTGTTTATAGGCAATTGGTTTTTCAACGAAAGAGGCGTGACCTAAAAAATGGATGATTAAAGAAGAGGTTTGTTTGAGCGTTCTCGATTGCTTTTCCCCCCAGTTGATTGTCAACAATCACGCTTTAAGAGGCTTAGACATTGATTTTAGTTACGAAAGGATAAGCAATGCAGTGACTTTTGTATTGCATCTGATGGCTTGGGTCGAGAGGCGATTGGGACTTGCAACCGATGGGCTTATAGTAACAAGACGGTCGCTAACCCCAAGACTGAAAAGTACCCAACCACATCGGTGACCGTGGTCAGCGCAACGCCACCGGCAAGAGCTGGGTCAACACCCACTTTTTCCAAAAAAACAGGAATACAGACCCCGGCAATCGCGCCCATTACTAGATTGGCCATCATGGCGGCTGCGATCACCATCCCCAGAGATGGGCTTTGATACCAGGCGGCGGCAATGGCGGCGATTACCACGGCCCAAATTAGCCCATTGAGTACGCCAACCATGGCTTCTTTTTTTAACACGTTGATCATATTGCCGCGCGAAATAGTACCCGTACTCATGCCGCGAATGACCACGGTCAGCGTTTGCGTGCCTGCGTTGCCGCCCATGCTGGCGACGATGGGCATTAAGACGGCAAGAGCCACTAATTGTTGAATCGACCCTTCAAATTGCCCAATCACCCACGAACCAAGCAGCGCTGTGACCAAATTCACGGCGAGCCAAATGGTTCTATTGCGAGTGGTTTTGGCCACGGGGGCAAAGATATCTTCCTCTTCTTTAAGGCCTGCGGCCGCCATGATATCGTGTTCGGCTTGTTCACGAATAACATCAACCACGTCGTCTACAGTGATTCGCCCTAATAGTTTCTGATCTTCATCGACCACCGGTGCCGAGACTAAGTCATAGTCGGCAAACGCCTTAGCAACTTCCTCTTTTCCGTCTAAGCAAAGAAACGACACAGGTGTTTCTAAGGCATGGTTGATCGCGGGTGTGTTGGCTGGGCCAGTGATAAGCTTGTCTAAGGGTAAAATGCCGGTTAACCGATTACTGCGGTCCACCAAAAAGACGGTGTCGGTGTGTTCAGGCAGTTCGGTTTTAAGGCGCAGATAACGCAGCACAACGTCCAGTGAAATATTGTCGCGTACAGCAATCGCGTCAATATTCATTAAACCACCTGCGCTGTCTTCTGGATACGAGAGTACTTCACCAAGGCTGGCGCGGGTTTCGGTATCAACGGCAAACAGTACATCGGCCAATACCGATTCTGGCAAATCGGGTATTAAATCGGCTATATCATCAATGTCTAATATTTTGATTGCATCAATGAGTTCGCGGTTATCCAGTTCGTGCGCCAGGTCTCTAAACACGCCTTCGTTGAGTTCGGCAAGCACTTCACCACGCTCAGACTCTGGAATGTGTATCCAAGCGTGAGGCCGTTTGGCGGGCGTCAGCCGTTCCAGTGCATCAGCAATATCCGCCGGGTGAGCTTGTGAGAATAGTTCTGCTATTGCCGACGAATCCTGTTCGTCCAGCAGTTCAACAATATTTTCGATGGCAGGCGTTACTTGTTGCACGATAGCAGGGCTCTGAATTTACTCTGAACCTATTATAAAGACTATTTGCTACGACGCACGTTTTTACTATTTTGTTTGACGTCTAAAGTGCTGATGAGATATGCATCATGAAAAATCGAAAACAATTCAGCAATATCTTCGGAGCCCTTAATTCCCATAGACATAACGCCCAAAGCAACGGCGCACTTATGCGTCGGTTTGACTTTGCTTGTTAGCTTCTTTTGTATGATAAAAATATAAATATAGCAAACCGATTGGTGCTATAAAAATTGCAGCAGACCAACAGATCGCCATAGTGATATATTTCATTATGGCTACCAAGAAAATGCTACCGAAGAGTACTGTATCACCAAGGATATATCCAACAACACTTTCATATACAAATCGCGAGTAAGGATATAAAACTGTATTAATAATACAGAAAAAAATCAGATTCATAGGCATACCAGTTGATTCTCCTTGTGAAAAAATAAAGAAAAATATAGCTGGAAAAATCAATCCAAATAAAAATTGCCTAACATAATATTGTCTTGAAAGGCCTCCAAATATTCTTTGGATTAGAGGGTTCATTTGTATCTCCTAAGTTAGTATTGAGAAACGCCTTTAAAACGGGCGCTGCTTACCGCGTCCGAGCGTAGCGGCAGTTTTTGTTCTCTTGTTAGTGTGCTTTCTCTATTCATTTTTATAATTAGGTCTTAATTCTTTTATTTTTAATATTTTTTTATTTAAAGTCTCACCACAACAATCAGGAAAAATAAGCAATTTATTTTTATTTACACTTGTGATTTGACCATGTAATACACTCTCAATTTTTAGAGAGTCATTCACTTTAAAAGAAATGTACTCATATGAATCGCTATACTCTACAAGAGCAATTTTCTCGATTTCGCTCCAATGTAATTCAATTATTTGATCTTTAAGTGTGTGAAACTTTACTCCATTTTGGTGAGCAACAAAGTACCTAGATATATTTGATTTCCCATTAAGATAAATAGGTAAAGAAAATAGACATATCACTAAACCAACAAGATGTAAAAACACTGAAAATAACACACCAGTTATTAATGCTACTAAAGCTGCCTTCCTCGCAAACGGTGGGCTAGAGTCAAAAGTAATGATTTCTTGATCTACCGTCACACTAGACAAAATGACTCCCTAAGGCGGCATTAACCCCCGAACTTCGTGGGCTAGCTACGCCAGAGCCATAATATAGATTCAACAATAAGCTATATGCGGGGGTTAACATCATGTCTAAACATACCATAATTTTTATTGGGCTTGATACCATCTCATCAGCAATGGGAGGCAAGCCTTTAATGCGCTTAGAAAAAATAGAGTCTCAGAGTAACCATAGCCGCGGCTCGCAACCAGATTGAGCGATGATTGTCTAGAGTCAAGCCGAGCTTGACGAGATTTATGTTAGGGTCTGTTAGCAATTTCTGTTGAGTTGAGCTTACTATCGGGTCCTTAATCGATGCCTTAATTTAATATCAATGGTTGAATGATCGCAGTGTAAACGCATTGGCATTAGTGGCGTTATAGCCTTGTTGGAGGGGCAAAGATGATTGAAATTACGGTAAATAATGAGACCGTCAATTTAGACGTGGAACCGGATACGCCTTTGCTTTGGGCGGTTCGTGAGCAACTTAACTTAACCGGTACTAAATTTGGTTGTGGCTTAGCACAGTGCGGTGCCTGTACCATGCACCTTGACGGAAAGCCGATTCGCACTTGTGTTACTCCCGTTTCAGTGGTGGCAGGTCGTTCTGTTACAACGATTGAAGGCGTTGCACACCCCGATGGCGAGTTACATGCGGTGCAAAAAGCATGGATAGAACAGCAAGTGCCCCAATGCGGTTACTGTCAGTCTGGTCAAATCATGTCGGCCGTTGCTTTGCTGGCAAATAACCCCGCTCCCACCGACGATGATATAGATGTGGCCATGTCGGGAAACATATGTCGTTGCGGCATGTATGGGCGTATTCGCAAAGCGATAAAACAAGCCGCTTCGATGTCTTCCCAGCGCTCATCAATTCAAACAGACGACGCCGTGCAAAAAGAACAGGTCGACCGTATTCTAAACTCCGAAACCGGTCCTGATATTCCAGTTGAGGTGCGTAATGAGCCGGTGTCGTCATGAATAAATGGAGCAGAAGAGCGTTTTTGACCGCGGGTGTATTGGCTGGCGGTGGGCTGATTGTGGGGGTCGCGATACGCCCAGGAAATCGTACCCCTGAACTTGCTAAGCTGATGGAGAAAAGCGACGAAGTATTGGTCAATGCCTGGGTGAAATTATCACCCGATAACCGTGTTACGGTGATTGTGCCACACGTGGAAATGGGGCAAGGTGCGCACACCGCGATGCCCATGATGTTGGCCGAAGACATGGACGTTGATTGGGATACTCTCAGCATTGAAGAAGCGCCGGCTCACGAAGCTTACGTTACATCCGATATCGCTCGTGATTTCGCGTTGCCCGGGAAAGTGCCTGGCATTATTGACGACACCATCAAAGGTGCGTTCATTAAAATTTCTCAGTTCATTGATTTGCAAATTACCGGCGGTAGCTATTCAGTAAGAGCCACCGGTGTTCGTAGCATGCGGGTAGCCGGTGCGGCGGTCAGGCAACTTCTAATTCAAACCGCAGCGCAAACATGGAACGTGCCGGAGTCGCAGATACGTACGGATAAAAGTTTTTTATTCCACGACCGAACTGGGCGCTCAGCGCCTTACGTGGATTTTGCCAGTCAAGTTGTTGAGCAGAAGGCGTCGAATACACCCGAACTTAAGCCGCCGTCTGAATTTAATATCATCGGTAATAATGATATTCAGCGTTTGGATATTCCGGCTAAAGTTGATGGGTCAGCCCAATTTGGGGTGGACGTTATTGTGCCTGGTATGAAATACGCAACGATCAAAGCGCCAGCTGTGTTTGGCAGTAAGATCAAAAAAATCGACGGCTCGGCCGCTCTTCAGAAAAATGGGGTGCATGCGGTCGTTAACCTTGGTGATGCGGTGGCGGTTATTAGTGACGGTTATTGGCAAGCAAAAAAAGCGATTGCACTGGTCAAAATAGAGCTTGAGGAAACGGGCTATGAGGCACTTAATACCGCTGAAATGCTAGACAAATTTCGAGCCGATCTCGATTTGGCTGTGTTGAATGGCGATGAAATAGAAGATTACGTTTCTGGCGATGCCAGAAACGCTTTATCCGCAGCCAGTTTGACCATTGACGCTGAATATTCGGTGCCTTATTTGGCCCACGCCACAATGGAACCGATGAATTGCACAGCCTTGATTGATGGAGACACCTTGCGGGTTTGGACTGGAACACAAAACCCATTAGGCACTCGTAACGCGCTGGCTAAAGAGTTTGGTTTTGAGCCTCATAAGGTGTCGGTTCATAACCAATATCTGGGGGGCGGCTTTGGCCGCCGTGCGACACCAGATTACCCCATTCAGGCCGTTAAGATTGCGCAGGAAATGCCAGGCGTACCGGTAAAATTAATCTGGTCACGCGAAGAAGACACCCAGCACGACCATTATCGCCAGGCGATGGTTAGCCGATTTAAAGGTGGTCTGGATGTCAATGGTGCGGCCATAGCGTGGGAGAATCAGTTTCATGAAAAACATGAGCCAGTTGAAGCCCCGGATATTCCGTATGCGATACCTAACAAATTAATCCACTATACCGATAGCCCAACGCACATTCCGTTTGGGCCATGGCGCAGTGTGGATCACTCAATACACGCGTTTTTTACTGAATCGTTTATCGATGAAATGGCAGTAGCCGCAGGTGACGATCCGTATGAGTTCCGACGTCGGTTGCTTCGTGATCAACCAAGAATCAAGAAGGTTCTTGAAACGGCCGCTAAGATGGCGGATTGGGGGCGTGACCTGCCGGCTGGCTGGGGTAGAGGCATTGCACTGCATTCTTCATTTGGCACCGTTGTTGCGCAAGTGGCGGTGGTGGATGTCAGCGGTGGTGATCTGAAGGTTGATAAAGTGTATTGTGCGGCCGACCCAGGGTACGCCGTGAGCCCTGATGGTTTTACCGCGCAAATGGAAAGTGGGATTATTTTTGGCTTAACCGCAGCGCTTTATGGTGACATCACCATTGAAAATGGTGCAGTAAAACAAAGTAATTTTCACGATTATCCTATGGTGCGCATGAACACGGCACCGGAAATCGAAGTCCGTATTATTAACAGCGGTGAAAAGCTTGGCGGTGGCGGTGAGCCTGGTACGCCACCGATAGCGCCCGCCGTTGCTAATGCTGTCTACGCAGCAACAAATAAACGGTTCCGGCAATTGCCGATACAGCTTTGATCTTTCAAAATCCGGATGTATTTTCTAAAGATCATACTGACATGTTTTACGGTTATAACCGGTCCATAATTTTAATCTTTTAACCTTTATTAGGGGTGATGGGGAAGTGTCTTTTCTTGCCCCCTAACCCGACACAATATTTAAAAATAGGGAAACATTATGAAAGCGATCAGTTTATTACTTCTTAGGCTATCTACCGGTATTTATTTGATGCTTTGGGGGTTGGTCAAGCTTATAAAAGCAGAGACAGCAAACGCAGTCTCGGATAAGTACTATGGTGGATTTATAAGCGGTGATATGATTAACCTTGGCCTTGGTAGCTTACAAGTCATTGTGGGTGCGCTAGTGGCATTAGGTATTGCTAGAACCTTTTCATACACAGCTCAATTAATTTGGTATGCCGCTGGGCTTTTACCGATCATGCTTTACATCATTGATCCATTTGGCTTGTACATTGCTGAAAGTCAGAAACTCACCTTTTTCCCATCAACCACGTTGCTATTCGCTTCAATGGTTATTATTGCCTTTCGTGAATACGACACGCTGTCTGTAGACGCCAAACGAGGTGTATAAAAACAAGGCCATGTTTAAAGAGTCTCGTTTGGATTAAGAAAGACCTCTTTTGATCATTGTTTATCGTACCTTATTCAGCCGACGCGTTACTCAGAGCGGCGAGTAAGGTACTTACTTTTTCCAGAATTTCATCACAACCTTCAATGTTATGTTGATGTTTAAGGTAATAAGGATTGTTATAGGCTATTTGGGTTTGTCCTGATTCGTCTTGCCAAATTAAGGCTTTCTGCGGTAAATCGATTGCGACGGTCGGAGCTGATTTCATCAGTTTGGTGCCGACCAAAGGGTTGCCAAACACAATCACTTGTGTCGGCGGGAGTTCCTGGTCGATTTCTTTCGCGTTCGCGGAGTGGTCCACGCGTGAGAACAGCGTTAAACCTTTTTCTTGTACTTGTTGACTGAAACGATCGGCTGTTTCTGTTACAGAAAAATGGCTGCTTACGTAGATCAACGCTTCAGGAGTGTGATTTTGTTTGGTGATAGGGTTTGTCATAACGCTAAGGCGGAGTAACGGTGTGGTTGGTTGGTGTCGGTAATGACGTTTACGATCATGCAGTTTAAGACCGAGTGTCAGGTCGATTCATTGCTTGGTGTATTTTTTGATTGCTCCTTAATCGTTAACTTGGGCAAAAAAAACGCCGCTGAGCCATTGCCCAGCGGCGTTCAAATGCCAAGCTGTTAATTTACTAAAAACGTCCTATCGCTCTGAGACCATAGGTTCGTGCATCATTTAAGAAACGTAAATCAAATCCTGAACCGCCGATCTGAGTCAGCGACGCTTGTTCATCGGTTAAGTTCTGACCGTAACCTTCAATGCGATATCTGCCTTCACCAAAGGTATACCCTAAGCCCACATTAATGGTTGTGAATGCTTCTTGCTCGGTGGCTTGGCCAATTTCTAACGCAGAGCGAACCGAGCCATCTAATGAGTTGAGGTTTCGTTCATTAAACTGAGTCAAGAAAAAAGACGAACGGTATTTTGCCAGAACCTGCCAATCAAACTCACCGGCTCCCACCGTGAATGAATGTTGCAACCGCGCGGTTAATTCGAAGTCAGATTGGCGCGGCAAACGGTTGCCCGCAAGATTAATCAATGGCGTGATACCACCATTACCAAAATCTTGTTCGCGAGAGTCAGCCACAACACCAGACTCGATTTCACTGTCTAAGATTAAGGCGTTGATATCCAAAGATAAGTTGTCAGCGAAATTCAGTTTGCTTTCTAACTCTAAACCGATCAGTTCAGACTCGCCAATATTACGATTTATCAGTGAAAAGCCATTACACTCATTTTGACCCATGTCAAAGTTGATGCACTGAAGGTCCTGAAATACTTGATCTTCGTAATCATAGTAAAAGACCGTGGCGTTAAAAACGGCGGGTCTGCCAAAGGCTGAGTAACCTAGGCGTGAACCGATTTCATAAGCGGTGATTTCTTCGGAATCAAATGTCTCTGCGAGTCCATCAAAGGTATCGTTAAAACCAGCTGCTTTGGTTCCTGTTGAAACTTTGGCATAAACAAGGTGACGGTCTGACAGGTCGTACTCAAACCCAAGCCGGAAGTCGACAAAGTCATTATCAACAGAGCCTGACTGTTGAGCTGGGATGCCAATGTTTTGAAAAGAAAAGAAGCCGTTATCGGGGCAGGTAATGAAGCCATTGTCGTTATCTGGGCGTGTTACGCAAGCGCCATTGCCATTCGGCGTTGTGCCGTTCACAACATCGATCAATTGGTTGAAAATATCATCGCGAGCGCCAACTTGCGCAATGCCTTCGAGCAAAAATTGCGCTCTTTCTTGATTGGTGTCGATGTCAGAGACGTCAAAATTAGGTCGGCCATTAAAGCCCGCAGGAGCAAAACCTTCGGTGCCAATACGAGTTGCCACACAGCAAGAGAAGTCGGCGCCACCGTTAACTAACGAGAAGCCGCCACCAATGCCGAAACGATCTTTATGTTCGTCAGAGTAACGTAGGCCACCAAGAACACGGAAACGATCATTGATTGCATAGGTTACGTCACCGTATAACGCAAAGGACTCACCATTAACTTCAGGAAAATTGAACTCCAAACCCGAAAAGCAACAGAAGCCACGATCAGCAACTTGATAAAGCAGTACTTCTTGCTCTTCATCGAAGCCAAACGCACCCACGGTCCATTGCAGCGGGCCGTCCCCGGTTGATACGGCACGTAACTCACCAATTAAAGCGTCGGAGGTGGTGTTCCATAATTGACCAGAAAAATCATCGGTTTCAAAGCTGTTGGCACCGGCAAATGCAATCCCGTTGTTTCCGGCTGAAATTTGCTCGTAGTCCACCGAACGGAAGGACGATATTGCCTCTACGTCAAAACCATTAAATGAATAGGTAAACACCGACTGGATACCGAACAACTCATTACGTACGTCGCCTTGTCGACCGCGAAAACGAACATCTCGCAAGTCGAAGTTATCTGGGCGTAGCCCTGTGGTGGTGACGGCCTCACTTACGTCTGCACCAGGGAACCCCGTACCTGTTTCAACACCATAATCGGCTACAACCAACCACGAAGCACGTTCATTTGGTTCAAATAAATAGGAAATTCGAGCGCCGTAGTCGTCTTGTAAACCCGTTGGAGAAAGCCCTTCGACACCGTCAACGTTATTAAACCCGAAGTCACGCTCTTTTGCATAACCGGCAATACGCACGGCGTTTTTATCATTAATGGGAAGGTTGAGCCCAAACTCCGCGTCCCTACCATCTCGATTTGCCACGCCAATTTGAGCGTAGCCATTTACTTTTTCAAAATCAGGGCGTTTAGTAATGATATTAAGAGTGCCCCCCAGACCATTACGGCCATATAAGGTGCCTTGAGGACCTTTATTAATCTCTACCCGTTCAAGGTCATAGAAAAATCCACCCAACCCGCGTGGACGAGGGATGTACACCCCATTCAAGTGTGGCGCTGCGCTTGGGTCCCCCAGCTCGGTATTATTAGACGACCCTACTCCGCGAATAAAAATTTCAGTATTGCCATCTTGAACCCCGATGCTTAAACCCGGAACCGCGATTTGCAATTGGCGAAATTCTGAGATGGCTCCTTCACGAAGGTCATTAGCTGAAATTGATTGAACTACGCCAGAAACATCTTGAATGCCCTGTTCCCGACGATTCGCTGTGACAACAATTTCTTCTAATTCGGATGATTCTTGCACATCTTGCGCATCTTGCGCGTATGTTATTGGGGCAAGCTGCGATAGCAGCAACCCCATACTCAGAGCAAGTTTAGCCAGCTTGCTTTCGCTGGGGAATCTCTTGTGTGAATTGGTCACACAGGATTCTTTTTTGAAAAGCGTCATATCTTTATCTCCTTCAAAACTTAGTTATATTTATGTTAGGAACTCTCTGGGTTGATCGAGATAGCCTTAGTTCGATTCCCACATGAGGAACTTATGTGACCGCAGCCGCTGTCACATATGACAACAGCAAACGAGCAACGTTTGACCGGCCCTTTTACAGACAGGTTTTTTCGTTACTCGCTCTGTGTTATTGCTCACCGAATTAGATGACTAAACTCGATTCGTAAGCGTTTTGATTGGATAACGTAGAGAGTTCTACCAAAGAAAAACGCAATTAAATCAGAGGTGCCTTAGTTGTGAATTTAGTGTCAACTTTAAAACCATGGTTTTAAAGTTTAGCTAACTCACGTCATTAACATGAAAATGCAGAATGATTTTGTCCTGCACAAATAAAGACCGGATAAACTAAAAAACCTCCATCGTTTATAACGATAAATAGCTTGTGATTATTAAAAGGCAGGCGTGTTGTTTAGCCGAGTATGATGAGACGACCTTTTCAAGGGCCAGAGTCGGCGTGTTGCGGAGAATGTTTTCATGCCGGGGGGCGGCATGCTGCTCTTTGAACAACGTTTAAAAGGGTGAAATTGCAAAGGAGAGATGAGGTTAGAATTGGGTTGAAATGAACCTGTGTTATGGAGGAAGGTTTATTGAATGAAACTGAATTTCGACAACTAAAACGAGGGCGCAGAAGGCTCGTTCCTTGAGCCTTTTGTTTTATTAGGTTGATTGTCATTGACTAGCGAGCGCTCGAATTCCAAATCCTCGCGCCAATTATCTAAATTATTTTGCGCGCCAATTCGGCCTTGACGCCGCTCGCGGGTGCGTTTTTGTTGGTGGACACCGCCGCCGCCTCGATTGGCCAATGCTCTGGCAACGGGGTTTCTAGGGGCGATGGTATTTTCTATGCGGCGTGGCATACGGTTTCTCCTGTAGTTTTTAAGGGTTTGTGTTTTGAAAAGTAATTTTTCATAGGGTTACGTTTTAGTTCGTGCATCGATAGCTGATAAAAGTCGATGTCCGGTTGTTTACGAATAAGTTGTTTATAGCAGCGCTCGTGCAACAAAAATTCAGGCGCTGCGTGGGTTTTTTTGAATGCAAACTTCGTTGGCAGATCGCAATACAGCGATCTTGGTGCGTGCCACTTTTCACACATCTTTTTTACTTTCCAACCCGAGCGAGCGGTGTGCATGAAGATTCGTTCGATGCCCAATTCTTTATGGATGAATTCAATGGTTGCGCACAGCAAAGCTTCAGACCACACAGTCTTGTAAGGCTGCATCCACGTTATGTATTGCAAACGCTCGTTACAGCGTTCACACGCACAACGTTGATAGTGTTTGGACCAGTTTTGGACGTTACGAACGCCATCACTTTGAATCTCTTCAATTAATGCTTCGTTGGTTTCGAAATCGATGTCAATGCGCGACCAAGCCAGCGTTTCACGAAATAACACATTTCCATCAGGGCGTTGCACTGGGTGAGACGACCAGCGCCCATTCAGAGTGTCGCCATCATCTGATATGTGGCGCTCATACATGCGTTGATGTTCTTTGGGCAGGTTTAACTGCAAGACTAAATTTTCACCAAAGCGTGATGTTTGATGCCAATCTCGCTCTTTCATGCTACCCCACCGATTAACGCTGAGTAAAAACGGTTGCGATGGCTCTTGCCATGCCATTTTAAAATGATGGCTTGATACGATGCCATTACCGCAATTTGCGACAATTTTTTTACTCAGTGGCTGGTCGAGCAAACGCTTAAAGCGAGATTGTTTTACGGTATGAACGCGGGTTTGGTTGGGTAATAGCATTTCCAATAATCTAGGGGCGTAAGCGCCTTTGAAATATCGGAAGTGCGTTTTACCGTTAGGCAAGCAGGCGATCACTTCATCTAATAGTTGTGTGTTCATGGTTTTTAGTCCGAGAAATTTTAATAGCCTACTTTATTCACAGGCAGATCTAAGGGTCTTTAAAGTGAGTTTTAAGCGTCATGAATCTCTGTTCGTGATTTTTATTTTTTAAACGAAAGATACTCGATACCCCTGTTACGCAGAGGTATCGAGTATCGTGTTAAAAAAGCGCCGCACTGAAGGGGTCAACCTTTGATGCACACCACCTGTTTCAGTGTGTGAACCACATCGGCCAGGTCAGTTTGGTTGGCCATTACTTGATCAATGTCTTTATAGGCGGCCGGTATTTCGTCGATTACCGATTTATCAATTCGACATTCCACCCCTTGAGTTTGTGCCAATAAATCGTCTTCACTGTATAACCGCTTGGCTTTGGTTCGGCTCATCACGCGACCGGCGCCATGAGAACATGAACAGAAAGAGTTGGCGTTACCTTTGCCGCGCACGATAAATGACTTCGCACCCATGCTGCCCGGAATAATGCCGTACTCACCTTCACCAGCCCTAATTGCGCCTTTGCGTGTAACAAACACATCTTCACCAAAGTGATGCTCTTCAGACACATAGTTATGATGGCAGTTGATTGCCTCCTTAGTCACGTTAACGTTAGGAAGACGTTTTTTGAGTACGTTGAGTACCAAACGCATCATTTCACGGCGGTTAACCATGGCGTAATCTTGCGCCCAGCTTACCGCTTCTATGTAGTCATCAAAGTGCGCTGTGCCTTCACTGAAGTAGGCCAAGTCGCGATCGGGTAAGTTCATTTGAACTTTTTCCATATCGCGCCTCGCTAACTCAATAAAGTGTCGGCCAATCGCATTGCCAACGCCTCGGCTACCTGAATGCAGCATCACCCATACATCGTTGTTTTCATCTAAACACAGTTCGATAAAATGGTTGCCGCCACCAAGGGTTGCTAATTGGCGAACCCAAGTTTGATAAGGGATCTTCTGCTTTTTCTTGAGCTTAGGGTGTTTCTCCCAAATACTCGACAGACCCGTGGATAACGATCTAATGGCTGAGTTTGGCACCGCATCGTGCTTATGCATGGCATAACCAACCGGCACATCGCGCTCAATGGCACTTCTTAAGCCACGTAAATTGTCAGGCAGTTGCTCGGCTCGTAAGCTCAACCTGATTGCATTCATGCCACAGCCAATATCCACTCCAACGGCGGCGGGGATAATCGCGCCCTTGGTTGGTATCACGGATCCAACGGTGGCGCCAATACCGCAATGCACATCGGGCATTGCCGCTATATGCGAATGGATAAAAGGCATCTGCGACATGTTATGCAGTTGCTCGTAGGCCGAATGTTCGATGTCATCGGTGTAGATTTTCACCGGCACTCGACCTTTGGTTATTACTCTTTGAATTGGCATATTTACTATCCTGCTGGTACATTGGTTTCAATGTTTCGTTATAAACACGCGGCCTTGTTGATACTGATAGTAGGTACCTTGGCCGTGCGTATTTATGTCTGATTTTGAAGAAACGGCACTCAGCTTACGTTGTGTTTGAGGAGGGCTTAAAAGCCCTGCTTTGTTAGCGGGCCTCAAATATTCAAGTTAGTTTTACAGTGCCATTCAACAAACCATCTAGGCCATTGAATACACTGATTTTGTCGACTTTCGCGACCACTTTTTCCAAAGCTTCGATTTCTTTCAAACGTAACAGCGTCGGGTTGGTTTCCATCAGCTTGGCGGTGTTCAGCAATGAACGTGTGGCTGCCGTTTCTTCGCGCCTACGAATTACGTTTGCTTGGGCGGCTTTTTCGGTTTCCACCACGTGATTGAGAATGTCTTTCATTTCGCCAGGCAAAATAACGTCTTTCACGCCTACGTGAGTGACATTGATACCAAACTCAGCCACCGGTTTTGCGACTGCATTAAAGACATCAGCGTTGAGCGACTCTTTGTCAGCAAGTAACGAATCCAAGGTTCGAGTGCCGACGACTTCTCGTAATGCGAACTGCAATTGTCTATACAAGTGATCACTGTAGTTATTCAATTGCATTCTCGCTTTGACGGGGTCTGACAATTGATAATCCGCTGACAAATTAATGCGTAAACTCACTTTGTCTTTGGTTAGAATTTCTTGGCCTGTGACGTCAAGGTTTTGCAACCGTAAGTCCATGATTTCCACTTTAATGGATCGATTCTGTTTCCAGTAGGCGTGTAAACCGGAACGTAATGTTTCAATCATGTCACCATTCACCCACAGCAAGCCAATTTGCTTTGTTGAGATTTCAACCGCAGACACTTGTTCTAAAAGCCCTGCCACGCCAGTGCGCTTAGAAACCAACCCAACCAGACTCGCGTCAACACGAAACTCATCTTTGGTATTGACCCGTTCAATGCGCCTATCTTTGTTGGCTTTCCAAAACACCGTTTGCGTGCCGCTTTTTAATACGCTGGATAGCGTGTTGCGTTGGTAAATTAAAGCCAGTTCGTAATCACCAAGCGTGACGATGTCAAAGTGCTGCTCGCACAGCTTAAGATCTGTTTTAGCGTTAGAATCGATCAAATTTTTTACGGCGTCAGTCGTCACTAAATCTGTGCGAGTGTCGATAACGTCGATCTTGCTTTTGAAATTCAGGCGCCAGTGGATTCCAGGCATCAAAATGTCATTAATTCGTTTGTCCTTGAGGACAAAACCGCGTTCATGCTGTCCGATCACAATTCGTTGTAAAATCATTTTGCTCTCCTCATAAGTAAAAGTTATTGCTAATAAACCGTTTTATTGCCATTAGCATGAATAATAAAATCGTGGTGAGTTTCCACATTTTGAAAACGGGCTTGCCGCGTTGTCGGATAACCCTGCTGTGTTTAATTTGCAAAACATCCCTGTTTTTCCTCTGCTCCTGCAGAAACAAATATAAGTTCAGCGCGGTACACCGATTTGACGGTTTGCTCAGGTTGTCTAAATGTTGCGCTTTTAGCAGCCAGCCCATCTTTATCAACTACCTCTGCGTATACCGCAGTAGGCTTTGATGAAAGGCGGTAGTCGGCTTTTAAAGCACCGGAAACTCCCACTTTTTATGCGCTTTCGCGCGTTTTTAAACATCAGCTAAGCTGAAAGGCGATCTAGGCAGGAATCGAACCTGCTACCAACGAATTATGAGTTCGCTGCTCTAACCAAATGAGCTACTAGTTCAATTAGCGTTACGCTAATCGCGGTGACGGGAATCGAACCCGCATATATGAATGTTAAATTCATTGCTTAACCCCTAAGCTACAACCGTGCTGGTGTTAAACCGTTAGAGACTTAAGGCATACCCATCCTAATTTGGTAGGGCACCAGACTGGGCTCACGAGCCAGTATTCGTTTTAAATCACTAAATGGTTAAACGTTGTCGTCCTTCAGAAATCCTTGTTATGAGCCAGGGGCTTAAAAACCAAAAAACCTCGGAAGGTGGTAACCAACCGAGGTTTTAAAACTCTCATCAAGGCTACCTACGCAGCCTTGGAGTAAACCTTAACTGCGCTTATCTTATTTTTTTCTCTGTGATGGTTATCATTAATCCAATGGCGTTTGCTGAACCACAGTCAATCACAACTCTATTCAAACCACTGCGAAGTTTTTCACAGCCTGTAACGAGGCTCTCAAGCGCCGCACTTGAACGCGCAAACGTCTGCTGCAAACTCATCGAGAGCGGCACGAGTTGAATATGTCGAATTACGTTTTTCATGGGGGCGGGACTATACTCGTAAAAATAGTTGCGTCAACAACTTTTTTATTTTCTTTTCGTTTTTTTGTTTTTATTAGACGAATTGTTTTCTATTCTGGGCGTTAAAATCGTAAATTATTGTCAATAGAAGTAAAAGTTGCTCAATGGTTTTGAAATAAAAATCAACGGACTTCGGTCTTGATATACGTCAAGTGACATACAGATGGGTCTGTAAACTTATTTCAATACACATTTTTAAGACTATTTTTTTAAGATTATGAAGAAAACATTTAACGTTGCCATAGTGGCATTTGCTGCGGTTTTATTTGGTACTCATGCGCTCGCTTCTGGTGGGTATGGTGGTGGCGGTGGCGTGTCGGGCGGACGCACTTATTCGCCTGCTCCTAAAGCCGTTGATACCGTATACGAAACCGGCAAGTCGATTTTTCGTGGTCGTCAAAGTGGCGAACCAACGCTCTCTTACTGTGTGATTAATGATGGTGAGAAAGTGCCGGTAAAACGTAAGTCATTGAAGGCTTACAAGCGGACAGATTACAACACACTGGCGCAAAACCTGTATAACTGTGATGAACCAGATACGCTAATTTCCAAGCAGTTGACGCGCGACAGCATGCTGTACGTATTGTATTACTTGAATAAACGTCACAAGCTTGGGTTGAACGGCAGCTCTTCGTAAAAACCAAGCTGGTTGTTGCATGATGTCTGATTTAGATCAAGTGCCGGCTCTCCAAAGCCGGCTTAATAACGGTGATCTGCTCATTAAAAACGCCGCCAAAATGAGACCGAATTGAGTTACCAGTATCCACGTTGGGTGCTGGTAATCTTCTAAATATGCGTATTCTGCGCCCAGATTGATGCCGGTTGTGTAAGACAACAATAGGGTAACCGAACCAACCCAAACCCACAGGCTAGGACGATACAGCGCGAACGGAATAAGCCAAATGGCGTACCATGGGTTGAACGCGGGTATACAAAGAAAAAGAAGTGCAAAGAGTAAATCTCCACGTGGTATGGGGCGTGATTTTTGTTCCAATGATGACCATTGTTGAAATGCCCAGTAGAGTCCGTAAGCGCCACCGATTAAAATAAATGCACCCATAAGGACCGTTTTAGCGATGTCTAACGTGGTTGCTCTGATCAGCAGTTCATACAGCGGCGCATTAAATAGCCAACCATGGCTCATGGCGCTTAGACCGTCTGGCAACCAGGCGTTGGTTGCGCCAAACGGCAGAGCAATGAGTACCGCCGTGATCAAAAATGATGCCCAGGCCTTCCATCGCCATAAAATCAAAAATGGCAGTATAACCAACGCAAACAGCTTGATTCCGGTGGCCAATGCCAACATGGAGCCAAGCGTATAATCCTTTCTGTTTTGATAGGCGTTTAAGGCCAAGAGCATAAAAAATACGCCCCATATGTCAGGGTGTAAGCTGATTGCAAACTCTTTTATTATCAAAGGGTTCCAAGCATACAGCATTAATACTAAAGTGGAGGTCTTGCGAATCAGCAATAAAATGATGGTGATATCAGCGATCAGTATTAATAGTCTTAGTGGCCAAATTTCACCAGGGTCCATAAGGTAAGAGAAGTAGAAAAGCCATTGTGCGGTTGGGCCGTATATCGTCGCCACGTCTGGGTAATTAATGGAGTCTAAAATAAGTTCAAAGCGTTCGCTTAATTCCGTGCCAAAATAGACAGAAGGCGGTATGCCATAAGGGGTTCCGTCTTCTGCCGTACGATAGCCATCCCACAAAAAACGGTAAAAATCGTCCTCGAGAACGGGAAAGGTACTCCACCCAATGGCTCTAAATAAGCCAGCAAAGGCCAGCACCAGTGGCAAATTTAAAGTAAGTTGTTTTCGCTTACAGAAACACCAAAGAAACGCAGAAGCCATTGCGCAAACAAGGCTTGTGGTCAGCATGTGACTGAGACCAGCTTGTCCATAATTTTGTGATATTGAACACAGATAAGCCCATGCTAGAGCCGCAATGCAACCCAGTATTACTGTTGCTATATTGGTCGTGTTCGTCTTTGTTTGATACGATTTTTTCAAGCTTCTGAAGGTGTCTTTTGGCTTTTTTTCTCGGCCGTTAGGGGCGTGTTGTGAGCGTGATAAGTCGCATTTCTAACACGATGTAGAAAGAAATAGTCTGGTTTGCAGGTCTTAATTACTGTGCAATGCAAAAGCAATAAAGCGTTTGCGTTTATCGAACTTTACTTTAATAAGCAAATATTGTCATGTCTTACAAGTCGCAAGAAATCGCTGTCGTTATACCTGCTTTCAATGAAGCAAAATCAATTGGTAAAGTAGTTGAAGGGCTGTTTGCGCTGAAATACGATGGGGCGCAGTTGGTTGATGTGATCGTGGTTTGTGATAACGCATCCACCGATGGTACCGGTGAAATTGCGGCTAAGGCGGGCGCGCAAGTATGTGATGAATTTAGACAAGGGTATGGCTTTGCCTGTCTTCGTGCTTTGGATCGTTTAAGTTGTTTGCCAAATTCAGAGCCCGACATTGTTGTGTTTGTTGATGGTGACAGTTCGGTGGAGCCTACTGAGTTACCGATAATGTTGGACAGCATTCTTACTGGTAATGATTTAGTGGTGGGGACTCGCACGACAGATTTACAAGAGCAAGACGCGCTCGGTCCACACCAACAGATTGGCAATGATGTTGCCAGCGCACTAATCCGCTGGATTTGGGGTGTGAATGTCACCGACCTTGGCCCATTCAGAGCCATGCGCTATCGTTCTTTGAAGTTATTGAACATGCGAGATCAGCGTTTTGGTTGGACGGTTGAGATGCAAGTTAAGGCAATACAGGCAAAGTTTCGTTACGCGGAAGTGCCTGTAACAACACGCAAGCGTATTGGTAAGTCGAAAATTAGTGGTACCGTGAAGGGCACTATGGGTGCTTTTTTTGGGATATTTGGTAAAGTGTTTTACCTTTACTTTAGGCAAGCCAAATTTCAGATCAGAGTTCGGCGCATGCAAGCCATTTTGAAAGAGCCCTTGAACAGCCCACACAATCGGCCTTTGTAATTTTATTCAGTTCTTCGTAGACTGGTTGGGCATTAATCTATAAATTGCTTAACCATGAAGAAAATTGTTGTATTTATCGCACTGATAACGGTCGTCGTCGGAGCAAAGTTCTTTCTTGAGTATCGATATAAGCAAGAGTTGGACAAAGGTATTCAAGGAGCCAGCTTGTTTGCAGAAGTATCTTATCAAGACCTTAATGTTGGGTTTGATGGCGCTATAGAACTTAACAACGTGAGGGTCACCCCCAATGGCAGCTTCGACACTTTCAAAGTGGCGTCGCTTAAACTTGGTGGTTTGGACTTTATGTTTCACTTTAACGGTAAAAGTCGCATCAAAAGCGGCGAGTTTCCCAAACTCCTGAAATTCGATATTGATCAATTTAGTTTCCCTGCTGCTCTTTATGAAAAGTCAGTGGCTGAAGAGGAATGCAAGAGTTTTGGGGGCACCTTACAGTACAGCGTTGCGGGCTTTGATGAGATAGTGATGGACGCTGATGTCGTGCTTGATATGGCTGATCCTTTTGCCGCAACACTCACCATGAATGGCAGTGATCAGATATCTCGGTCAGGTTTTAATGTGAATTTTAACGCCCGCCAAATGTCACTGAGCCAGATCACTGGCGGTGCCGTACCAGTGCAAAGTATGCGTTACGACTATTTCTTAGAACAAGAAGCTGCTAATGCTATGTTAGAACACTGCGCCCAAAAATTTAAAATCACGCGTGATGATTTTCTAAATAAAGTGGTAAAGTCGAGTAAATTCATGTCTAACTCCTTCTCTATGGAATTAGGACGCGCGGCCAGCAATGCCATGGCCAGTTTTTTGCAAGGCGGCAAGGAATTGGTGGTAATGTCCATACCAAGTGATCGTCTTAAGAATCCCAATTTTGTGAGTACTTCGTCGTTATCTCAAATCGTGCGTATGTTAAATCTCGATGTCTCACTAGAAGGGGCTTCTGTGCCAATACGCACTTTTAAGTCGCAAAACGATGAAAGTGTCATTGCTAAATTGGAAGACGAAGAAGGTCAGGAAGATGGTTTTAAGCGCAGAGATTTAAACGAGCTATTGAACGCGCCGGATGGCACCGTACAAGAAAGAGTTCGCCCAAATTTGTCTAAGAAAAAACGTAAAAGCTTATATGAAACGGTTACTCTGAACCGAGTACGGGATTACCTTAATAAAGATATTCGGATCACTCGAACTAGAGAACGTTCTCCAATAGAAGGCTATTTATTAGCCGCGCAAGATCAAATTTTGTCGGTGGAAATTTATCGCCATGGTGGTGTTATGACGTATACCGTGCCATATAAAGATATATCCAAGTTAGAAGTCAAAAAGCGCCGTTAACAAGACAGTCTCGATCGCAATCGCGTGCCAATAGACAGTTTTCAATTGCAAATGGGGCCGGCCAGTGAGCTGGCAATGTTAGCTACTTTATTTTGCATGATGCTGGCTGTCGCGCTTGGCCTTAAGCCCAGTGACTTCGCCTTTATCAAACGAGCCCCTCGTTTGTATCTTGCTGGAGTGTTTGGGCAATTTCTAATATTGCCATTACTGACCCTAGCGCTGTGCGCTGTGCTGGAGCCAGATCCTGCCGTTGCACTTGGTATGTTACTTATTTCATGTTGCCCGGGCGGTAATGTGTCGAATATTTTGGTCATGTTTGCGCGCGGAAATACGGCATTATCGGTATCGCTGACAGCAACATCCAGCGTCTTCGCGGCATTTATTACTCCGGTTGCGATTCTATTTTGGACGGCTCAATACAGGCCAACGGCCGCAATGCTTGACGACATAAACCTGGATGTGATTGCGTTCTTACTACAGACCGCCTCTGTTCTCGCTTTGCCGCTGGCCATTGGCATGTTCGCCCGCAGGCATTGGCCAGAGTATTCTGAGTGTGCGCGCAAACCGTTGGTTCTGTTGGCCAGCTTGGCCTTAGCCGCAATAATTGTTATGACGGCATTCAAAGCGGGCGACTTGATAATCTCTGTAGGCAGTACGATCATCGGCATTGTGGCGCTGCATAACGCGTTAGCCTATGCTTCAGGCTATGCTATTGGTTTACTTGTTCGTGCTGATCGCTCGTCACGCCGAGCATTAACGTATGAAATTGGCATTCAGAATGCGGGACTTGGTATCGTGATTATTATGGCTCACTTTAATGGTATTGGCGCGGCTGCCGCGATTGCTGGTTTGTGGGGGGCCTGGCATATTATTGCCGGTGCCATGTTGATGTGCCTGTTTAGATTAAGAGACAAATTAAGCATGTATTCCGTTTAGAGGAGGCTTTGTGTTTGACATTAAAATAATTAACGGTTCTGTGATAGATGGATCGGGTGATATCGCACGCATGGCTAATGTTGCTATTGTTGATGATAAAATTGTTGAAGTAGGGCGCTGTGAAGGTGATGCTAAAGAAGTGATAGATGCCGAAGGGGCCATTGTTACGCCCGGTTTTATTGATATTCACACGCATTACGATGGCCAAGTCTCTTGGGATGAAGAGTTTAAACCTTCTGTTAATCATGGTGTGACTACCGTTGTTATGGGTAATTGTGGCGTAGGCTTTGCACCTTGTCGCGCCAGTGATCGGGACCGTTTGATTCGCCTGATGGAAGGTGTGGAGGACATACCTGGTACGGCATTACATGAAGGTATTCAGTGGGAATGGGAAAGCTTTCCAGAGTACATGGATGCCATAGAAAAAAAGCCACACACGATTGATTATGCCGTAATGGTGCCTCACGACCCGTTACGAGTCTACGTCATGGGCGATCGAGCTATGTTTGATGAGCCAGCTAATAGTGATGACATTGCCACGATGCAGAAATTGGTCAGCGAAGCGTTGAAAGCTGGCGCAATAGGCTTTTCAACCGGGCGCAGCGATTCCCACAAAACGGCCGATGGAGATTGGACTCCCGCTAGTGAAGCCAGCCGTGAAGAATTGGTGGGTATTGCTGAGGCCTTTCAAGGCTTAGATTACGGAGTGCTGCAAGCCGTTAGCGATTTTGACATGGTGCGTCCAGAGGATAACTTTGATAACGAATTCGAGTTGATGGAGGCGTATTTCAAAGCCAGTGGCGGGCGCCCAAGCTCTATGTCATTAATGCAGCGAGATTTTGCCCCCAATGACTGGATGAAAATTATTAAGGGCAGCGAAAAACTAAATGCCAAAGGTTTGGACATTCGCTTGCAAGTAGCGCCGCGTGCAATTGGTGTTTTTAATGGGCTCAATTGTACGTTTCATCCGCTGATGGGGCATCCGAGTTACATTGGTATTCGGAAAAAAAGCCTGGCTGAGCGCGTTCATATTATGAGCGACCCTGAGTTTAAAACACGGTTGTTGTCTGAAAGCCCAGTTCCGCTTGCGGGGCCGGGATCGTCCGTGCCACCCTTGGTTGATATGATGATCGCGCAATACCCAGAGCTGGCTGAAAAGATATTTAAACTTGATTACGATGGCGAAGTGGATTACGAACAAGGCAATAACACTTCCATCGCAGGTCAGGCTCGCGCAAATAATACGTCAGTCTGGGAAAAAACCTACGACTTATTGCTCGAAGATGAGGGGCACGCGTTGCTGTACTTTCCGGTCTTTAATTACACTGAAATGAACTACAACAACGTTTACACCATGCTGACTCACTCTAAAGCCTTACCCGGTTTATCCGATGGCGGTGCGCACGTAGGCACGATATGCGATGCCAGTTTCCCAACCTATCTGCTCTCGTACTGGACCCGTGATCGAGCCAGAAAGAGCCGCAGTTGCATCAAACTTGAACGTGCTGTTCAAATGTTAACCGCCGATGGCGCAGACTACCTTGGTTTGGCCGACAGAGGCAGGTTAAAAGCAGGGATGAAAGCCGATATTAATGTGATTGATTATGAAAAGTTATCGCTGGGCGTGCCCACGATGATTCAAGACTTACCGGCCGGTGGGCAGCGTTTACTACAGCCAGTTGTTGGTTATAAATCGGTATTCGTGTCAGGTGAGAAGGTAATTGAGAACGATGAGCTTACACACGCTAGGCCAGGAAAATTGGTGCGAGCAAGTTAACGGGCACCCGACTGCGAATCCGCTGTTACAGCATAAAAACAGAAAAGTAATGGCTGACGCTGCCACCCAATACAAAGAGGTGCCATACCCCGTGCATTACTGGAAACCAATGATCGAGTACGTAAAAAATAACGCCAACGCTGTAGATAATACCGCCAGTTAAAAGCAGATTGAATGCCAGTGGTGACATGCTTGCAATCATCGCATCCATGGTGAAGACGCAAGCCCACCCCATGGCAAGGTAGATTATTATCGGTAATATTCGTGGGCCTTTGATGGGCAGGTTTTCAACGATCATGCCAATAACCGCTAAAGACCAAACAACGCCGAACAACCACCAACCGGTCGCCCCTTTGATTGCGACTAAGGTGTACGGTGTGTAAGTGCCTGCGATAAGCAAATAAATTGCTAAGTGGTCCAGGCGTTTAAATATTTCTTTCGTTCGCCCTTTGAAGCTGTGATAAAGCGTCGACATTACGTACAACAGCGACAAGGTTACGCCATAAACGGTATAACTAATGATCTTGTTGGTGTCACCTTCAAGGCTAGCATAAGTGACTAAAACGGATGCACCAAT
The DNA here is from genome assembly GCA_937974565.1 of uncultured Arenicella sp. GTDB lineage: Bacteria > Pseudomonadota > Gammaproteobacteria > Arenicellales > Arenicellaceae > Arenicella. The sequence goes on along the minus strand of CALJWL010000013.1, from coordinate 18,263 downwards.
CACCGCGAAAACAGCCCCCACTAAATGGCTAACGCTGTTAAATACCTCACCTTTGTACATGCTTTCGCCTCTTTTTTATGTTCAATTTATAACGATGAGCCGGCACAACTTTCGATTAGCCGGTCTTATCATTGAGTAAATGACTTGCATCTGCGTATCTGGTTTCTAAATACCGACCAGTCACAGCGGCGATCACTTACAAACTGTAATGCATAATACTCTTTTGCCGTTTTCGAAAAAGTGGCATTTCACACATTCTCGTTTGCACGTGTATGATGTTGTAACTCTAATATCCTTGTTCATTGCCTTTTCGTCAAACAAAGTCAGCGCTAATTTAATGTGATTTATTTATTTCACCTCTACTTCTTACGTGTAAAAGCACTCATTTTACTGTTAGTCATGTTAAGTGTTAGCGGCGCCAGCGTAGCCAGTGGTTTTTTTGATGAGATTGAGTGGCAGCTACGGCGTGATAAGCGTGGTATTCAAGTTTACACAGGCAAAGTCACTGATTCGAAATACCGCGCGGTCTTTTCCACCATGCGCTTACAAGCCAGACCTGAAAGTATTGTGGCTCTATTATTAGATTTGCCCAATTGCCGGAAGTGGGCATCGATGTGCAAAGAAGCGCGCACCATTGAACAGATTAGCGACAATCAAAGCATCGTATATGGTTTAAATGATTTGCCGTTTCCTGTGCGCAATCGAGACAGTTATTCGAACGTAACATGGTCTTTTGATAAGGAAACAGGTGTGATTACGATGGACAGCGAGTCGTTAGCCGAGGAGGCATACCCTCGTCGTAAAGGCGTCATTCGCATCAACAAAGCCCACGCAGGTTGGCGCATAATCCCCGTCGAAGAAGGTTGGGTTATTGTAGAAAATTACGTACACGTGGAACCCAACGGCAAAGTGCCCACCTGGTTAACTAATATTCTATTGGTCGACGGGCCTTATAAGGCGCTGAGAAAAATGAGCAAGGTAATTGAATCTGGCGAGTATCAAAAGACCGAAGTGACGTTTCTTAAGTAAGAGTCCAAAATAGAAAACGCTATGGCCGGTAAAGCCTAACGTTTAACCTCACCTTTGCCATGGCGCGCTTAAAATACGGCTCTATTTATGCGAGATGTTCTGCAAATTCAATAACTTAATTAGTGAGAAGAAAATGATCAAATTACACCATTTGCGTATCGGACGCTCTATTTTTACTGTTTGGTTGCTTGAGGAGGTGGGTGTAGACTATGAGTTAGACGTGTACCTTCGTCACCCTCAAACAATGAGAGCCCAAGAGGACTTGAAAGCCGTACATCCGTTAGGCAAAAGCCCGGTTATTGAAGACGGTGATTTAATGTTAAGTGAATCGGGTGCGATTACTACGTACGTTCTTGCCAAGTACGACACTGAAAATAAATTGCACCCCAACAAAGGTGATCTGACCGTATGGGCCGATTTTCAACAGTGGTTGGCTTATCCAGAAGGGTCTGTTTTTGCGCCGTTGTTATTGAAAATGTTAACTTTGCGCAGTGGAATTGATCACCCTGTTATTACGCCATTCAGCGATACTGAAATTGCATTGCACCTGGGCTATATAGTAGAAAAATTAGCTGACAGGGATTACATACATGGCGCGTTCAGTGGTGTGGATTTTGGCATTGCCTATGTCGTCTCCATGGCGGAACGTTTGGGGCAACTTGAACCATACCCAACGTTGCAAGCTTACATCGATCGGTGCCGAGCAAGGCCTGCTTTTCAACGCGCCGTTGAGCGTGCGGTGGAGTAATTAAATTAGCCTCAAGTGGCTTATTCAACGGTATGCTGGGTGTGGGCTTGTTTGTTAGGTTTTAGCCCTGTTAATAATGGCTAAGTCTGACAAGCCCGTCTGTTCTGGTTTGGTCTAGAACTTTGATCGCAAATCGCTCAATCATCGCCTATGTCAAAACAGACTTAATAGTTACTAAGAAAAATGGCCGCGTCTCTAATATCGAAGATAAACGAGAAAATGATGACGGCGGTCATTACCCCAGCCCAAATTGAAAAAGCACTGCTTGGCCCCATAAATGGGCGCTTTTTCACAAGCACAACCAGCGCAGGCGTCCACCCGATAATATGCATCAAGGCAATAAAGCCAGAGAGCGGGGGAATGCCTAAAATTCGTGTGCCAATGGTCATTAGGACAACCCCAGCCAGAAAACCACCGGCAACCCAGCGCGCTTCTACGTGGTCTTTTACAAAAAACAAACTAGCCGCAAAGCTTGCCAGCATAAAGTAGACCCATATCATCACCCACTGAGGCGTGTTTTTCATGCCCTGTTCATCAAAGAGTTGCATAGCGCCGTGGCCATGTTCATACGCTTCTTGTGCGAAACTATTGAGTGGCACAAGGAAGCTGAACAGCATAAGAAACACCGAGGCTGTCTTGTTATACGTTGGCTGCGATATTTTAAGTTTCATCACGGGTTCTATAAAAGTGGTTTTTTTCATCATTTTCCTCGCAACATAAACATCATCTTCTGCATCTTATGCTACAAACCAACGTATAACCAATACCCAGGTGCCAATAAAACTACGCGTGCGTTGACCTTGTGGCTCATTAATGGCGTTGAGTTGCAGAATTGCCTTTAAAACAATACCCTTGAAATTAAATCCCCAAAAATTAAAGAGCGAAACCCATGAACAAAATGAAACGTAAAGCCTCCGGCGCATTAGTGAGTTGTGTTGCGCTTATTTTGACTATGGCAATCGGTGTAGCAACAGCAGCCGACCGAGTCACAGGTGAAACATTTGCCTTGCGTTCGCCGGTATTAGCCAGCAACGCCATGGCCGCCACCTCGCAACCACTGGCAACACAAGTTGCGCTGGATATTATGAAACAAGGCGGTAATGCCATTGATGCTGCGATTGCAGCCAACGCTCTGTTGGGTTTAGTTGAGCCGACAGGCAATGGTATTGGTGGCGATTTGTTTGCCATCGTGTGGGACGCAAAAACAGAAAAGCTTTACGGCTTAAATGGCTCAGGCCGTTCACCCAAATCACTCACTAGGCAGTGGTTTATAGACAATGGGCATACATCAATACCGTCGCACGGGCCGTTGCCAGTGAGTGTGCCCGGTGCGGTGGACGGTTGGTTTATGCTGCATCAACGTTTTGGAAAATTAGAGATGGCTGATATTTTAAAGCCTACTATCGACTACGCTGAGCAAGGGTTTCCTGTTTCACAATTAATCGCCTATTACTGGAACCGTTCAGTGCCAATATTAAGCAAGTGGCCCGGCTTTGTGGAGCAATACACGTTAGATGGCAAAGCACCCAAAGAAGGTGAAATCTGGAAAAACGCGAACCTTGCCAACACACTTAAACTGATTGTTAGCGGTGGGCGTGATGCCTTCTATAAAGGAGACATCGCTAAAACCATCGCAGATTACATGCAAGCGAATGGCGGGTTTTTAGCCTATGAAGATATGGCTAGCCATAAAGGCAATTGGGTGGACCCAGTGAGTACCAATTATCGCGGTATAGATGTCTGGGAGTTACCGCCTAATGGTCAAGGCATTGCGGCTTTGCAAATACTCAACATCATGGAGCAATTTGATGTGGCTAGTATGCGCCATGATTCACCTGAATACGTTCATCTTTTTACCGAGGCTAAAAAGGTGGTCTTCGAAGATCGAGCCAAATATTACGCCGACCCAGAATTTAATAACATCCCGGTTAAAACGTTGATTTCGAAATCTTACGCTAAAAAGCGTGCTAAGTTAATCGACCTTAAACGCGCGAGTCAGCAATATCCAGCGGGTGAATTATTAGAAAAAGGCGACACCATTTACCTGACCACGGCCGACTCACAAGGAAACATGGTGTCACTGATACAAAGTAACTATCGTGGCATGGGGTCAGGCATGACGCCGCCCAAGCTTGGTTTTATTTTGCAAGATCGTGGGGAAATGTTCAGTTTGGATGAAGGCCACTTCAATCGTTTTGAAGGGGGGAAGCGCCCCTTTCACACCATCATTCCAGCGTTTGCAACCAAAAATGGCAAACCGTGGATGAGCTTCGGTCTTATGGGGGGCGCTATGCAACCTCAAGGGCACGCACAAATTATCATTAATATGGTCGATTTTGGTATGGACGTACAAGCCGCTGGCGATGCGCCCCGCATTCACCACACAGGTTCATCTGAGCCAACAGGTGAAGCGATGAGCAACGGTGGAATTCTAAACCTTGAAACCGGCTACCCGTATTCAAGCATTCGCCAGCTAATGAGAATGGGCCATAAAATCCAATTTGCCAATGGGCCCTACGGCGGTTATCAAGCCATTCATAAAGCAAAAAACGGAGTTTACTGGGGGGCGACAGAAACACGTAAAGACGGGCATGCAGCTGGGTACTAACGCCTTATTCAGTGCTATTAGGGTTGATATTGACGAACACCAACTAAAGTAAAAGATAATAAGGCTTTAATAGGGCACTCAAAGTGATGCAAGCCAAAAACCATGGCAATTCTGGCTGTAATAATGTCGGGGGTTGCGTCTTGAGTATCACACCGTCGGTTGTAAAATAGAATCATGTACGAAGGAAGCTGCCTCTGTGGCAAAGTAAAATATAGAATTAAGTCTGAGCCTGATAAGGTCTCACATTGCCATTGCACTATGTGCCAAAAACAGCACGGCGCTGCGTTTGCTACTTATGCCAGTTTCCCGAAATCAAATTTAATTTATGTGTCTGGCCAACATTTATTATCCAGCTATAACTCATCCAGCAGTATAAACCGTAAATTTTGCGGTCATTGTGGGTCCAGTATTGAGTGGGGCGGTAGCCACGAGTACCCAGAGTGGGTTTCGATTGCAATAGCCACATTAGACACAGCATACCGGCCTAAAGAAATTATAGATATTTACTCAGAGTCAGAAGTTTGCTGGCTAAATTACCGCGAGTGAGCGTGTTGCGACATTGCTTTTTCCGCGTGATGAGGGACAGCCATTAACGATGTTTGACTATCGACAAAGACTTAAATTGATGAAATCAGAAGTTTTTTCATCTGAGGTTGATGTGTTAGTAATGTTAATAAAAAACCAAGTTCATACAGCAATCATGCTGTACGAACTTGGTTAGTATTTACTCTCGATACTCTTAGAGTAAATACCAATGCTTACCTATATTTCCAATTACTGCAGCCGCCGGAATTACAGGCGCGAACAGACCATGAAGAAGTGGATGAGCCAGTGTAATAACTCGTATTGGGGCCTGAGTATACGGTGGTTGAGCCGACTCTTAACTGGTAATACGTGGCAAAGTCAGAGGCAGTCCAAACAATAACGCCGTAGGTGGGAGAAAATGTAGTGGCCGGCGCGGCAGGAGGGCTAACATTCGATACGTTAACATTGATCGTACGAGCCGTAGACAACGGGCCTTCGCCACTGTTATTGGCCGCTAAAACACGATAAGAGTAGCTCCCATTTGCGAGTGTTTGAGAGACACTACGTTGACTTCCGTTGCTGATCGTTGACCAGCTTGAAGACCCCGATCTTCGTTCTAATTTGTATCTTGTTGCACCACCGACAGCAGACCAGCTTACGTTAAACTGACCGTCGTTTGTCTCAGTTGACGGTACGGATAAGCTTGGCGCTGCGCTTGGTGGGCTAGAAATCGATATTGTGATCGTTCGGTTTGGACTAAAACTCGAATAGCGATTGTATTGACTTCCCGATGGGTTGTACCATCGAGTTCGATAGGTGTGGGCTCCACCTTGGCTTACGTTATCGGTGTAGGGGTAACTTTGGTAAGTGGTTCCGAGTATGGCCCAGCTGCCATTAGGCTGAAGCTTCCATATTTCGTGAAGGAAGAACGGTGATTGTGGGGCGTTGGGTGAAATAGTCACGGTTCCAACAGAACTGCCTGGTGAAAGGCTAAAGTCTGCTTGGGCATGGGCTGTGATACTGGCCATCATTGCTATTAAAAAGACGATTGTTATTCTCATAAAATTTCCTTGTTATATCTCTATTGGGTTTTTAAAAGTAAAGTAAGGGTCGAGTTATTATTAAAACACAAAGAGTAAACGGTTACTATTTAAATGGACAATTGATTGTTATTGGTGTTTGGGTTTGTTGATGTCATTCAAGGTATTGATTCATAAAGATCAAATGATATGGTCATTTGATCTTTATGCGGTGCTTAATTATTAACGTCGTTGCGTGTAAGGTGCGTATGCTTGGCTAGCATCAATATTTTGCTCTTGAATAACCAAGAGCAAAATACGAAACTCAGATTAGCCTTGTCTGGCTAGCTTGTTTAGCTCTTCAAATTTCTTGAGTGCTTGCTTTTGTTGTTTTTCAATTTGCACACGTTTAAGTTTCAATTTTTTGTGTGTTTGCAACAGCGTTTTACGCGCTTTGTTAATGGCGACATCATCTGAATTTTCGGCGCGTTTTAACGCCTGACTAATTCTGTCTTCTATGTTGCCACGGTCTTTCATAAAAACAATGGTACTTTTAGCCTTCTCTGTACTAAGCCTTTTTTTGTGTGCGGCTTCTATCTGCTTTTCTATTTTTTCTAAGTCAAAGTCTTTATCAGAATCATAACTGTAAACGAAAACGTGTTCTTGATCGAAGATGCCGCCTTTGTCGGTTGAAGTAGTTGCTTTGGTGTAACGCTCATTTTTTTCTAGCAAGTCGGTAAATAGGTTTTGTTGCTCTTGAGTAAGCTCATGACGTTGGCCGTCGGTAATTATATAACGCTGGTCATTTTCTAATAAATAAGCTTTACCGTTGGTTTCTATTTTGATGCGTTTACGTCCATTGCTGTCTAGGTTAATGATTTTTATGTTGTTGGCTTGGCTGGTCGTTGCGTTGTTATTTTTATCGCTGTCTGCAGTTGCAACGGTGTAAACCGAGCTAAGAGCCAGTAGGGTGAAAATGCCTCCTGTTAGTGTTAGTTTCTTAAAGACGGGTTGTTTGCTTTTAATACTCATTATTCGTTCCTCTAAATGATTAAACATTTTCCAAGAACACAGCTGATTGACCGAGTGAGTGGCAGAAACGGTCGAAATTAGTGCATGGCCGTAAGCTCGTTGCTCTGGCTCATCGTAATTTTTTAATACCAAGTAGTCACACAGGAGTTCTTGGTCGTGTCGGAAGCAACGTCGAGCGATGTAGATAAGGGGGTTAAACCAAACAACGCAGGCCAAGATGTCCCAAAATAAATTGAGCCAAAGGTGACCATGGCGAATGTGTTGCTCCTCATGCTGTAAGATTAAATTACATTGACTGGCGTCGAGTTCTTTAAATAGTGACGTGGGGAAGTATATTCGTGGTTTAAAAAAACCGTAGACGGATGGTGAAAAGCCTTCTTTTTGAACGCCTAAAACTGGGTAATTCGCTTGTAGGTCAATGTCAATTTGGAAATCGTCGGACGTCATTTCTCTGCGCAGCCGGCAGTGTTGCCCCCACAGTCGAGCGAGGAAAAACAGGACGCCAGCGACCCACAAAAAAAGAATAATGTCGGTGTCTGGTGTCGACAAGGTGTTTATTGTGCTTGGTTCTTCTAGGCTTTGCATTAATAATGCCGAGCGGTGGTCAGGCGATATGAACATCGACATAGAACTGAGTTGGTTTGTGATGGCGGTCTTGTCCGACTCAGGAAGAACTGAGCTTGCCAGTTTATTGGCGATGGGTGTGAGTGGAAGCACGAGCCACAGCCAATAAGAATTATATATCTTAGCGCCCCTTTTTAATGCCCATCTTAGCGTTAGGATAAGCATCAACAGTAAACTTAGCTCTAGGTTGAATTGCCATAGAAGGTGGGTTGTCGTTTGCATTGTTGTTATTCGTCCAGTAATCGCTTTAAGTAAGCCAACTCTTCTTTTGATAGCCGTTTATTTTCAACGAACGTTGTCAACAGAGCCTTCATATCACCTTGAAACACACGTTTAAGAAAACCTTCGCTCTCTTCGCTTAGTATTTCGGCGCGCTCGACATTTGGTGAGTACCAATATCGGCGCCCGTCTCGTTGGTAAGACAAAATGCCTTTTTTAACGAGCCGGTTTAAAAAGGTTTTAACGGTTTTTTCATTCCAATCTTGTTTCTTAAGGCGCGTCACTACGTCTTGGCTGGTTAATGGAGATTCCTGCCACAGAACCTCCAGTACAATTTTTTCTGAGTCACTCACTCGGTTTGTCATGCTGTGTACCATATTGGATAGTAGATTACGTTTGTAATCAATCGAAAGATTACGATTGTAATCGATCCGATTCAATAAAAATTAACTAAGAGTAATGTTTTGTGTGGATGAGGTCTTGCAGCTGAAATACAGTGATATTTTTTGCTAAGGCAGAGTAAAGGCTCGAAGGTCTCTCATGAGAGTTTGGCGCCCAACCTTAATAATGAGACGACTTCGACTGTTAGAATGGTTAACCAGATGTGCGTTTAGAACCGTATCCGGTTTTGAATTGAGCATTAATGCAATTGGTGGTTTATCGACACGCTCTTCCGTTGATTTCGAGCAAGTGCCCACCGTTTCGAGCAAGTGCCCACCGTTTTCTTAAGCTGACGGCGAACAAGACCTCTTTCAGGCGATCAGCCTGAACTGCCCTAAACGCTTTAAATCAGAGCAAAGTTATGCAGCGCTGCATAGGCTCACGCAGCGCTGCATGTTCCTACGCTTTATTGCACGCTGATCGATACATTATCGATTAAAACATCAATGCCAGCGGCCGGCCCTTCAAAGTAGAACCGGCGTGTGGTGGCTTCACACGCCGGGGCGGTAACCGCGCCGGTTAGTGAAACCCAATCCGTATCGTTGGCCTCTATGCTGCCTGCACCAAGAAACAGATCCGTGCCATCAGCACACGTGGTGCGCAATGTTACGTTCACTTGAGCGCTCGCCGCGTTCGCAATGCGAACCTGACCTGATATTGAAAAGGATTGGTTGGACTCAGTGACCGCCACTAAATCGATACCTGGGCCTTCAAACGTTTGTGTGCGATTGATTGCACTTAGTGCGAAAGTTCCTTCGAACACGGGATCAGTGACGATCTGCAAGCTTTCGCCACCAGTAGCGTCCCACGGTGCGCTGTCGCCGCTTTCAAAGTCAGCATTGGACACTAGATTGTCACCTGCCGCCTGGGCTTGACCAACTAAATTAACGCTGTCGATAAAAATATCAGTTTCGGCGTCTTGGCTCTCAAAGTAAATCTGAACACGGCTAAAGTTGCAGTTGGGTAGTGTTACCGAGCCGGTAAGTTCAGACCAAGCGCTGTTCGACACTTCTGCACCGGCCACAAACAAAAATTGTGGTCCGCTGCCATCAGAACATTCAGCATTGACGGTTGCATTCACATTGGCCAGAGCCGATCCACGAAGCCGAGCATGTGCCATTAAATCATAGGTGCCACCGGCAATAACTAAAGACGTAATATCGAACGCTGGCCCTTCAAAGGTCTGAGTTCGATTAGTCACTAACAGGCTTTGGTTACCTTCAAACGCTTGTTCATTCGTAGTTTGAAGTACCGCATCGCCAAAACCAAACCAACCTTCGTTGCCACCTTCGAACTGTGCGTCAATGAGGGTTTCAATGGTGGTTTGATTAAGCACTTCACGCACACTTACGTTGTCAACTTTAAAACTAACGCCGGGCTGTGGTCCTTCAAAATAGAACTGCACGTTGGTTGCCCCGCAATCAGGGATTTGAGTGCGACCGTTAAAGTAAGTCCACATTTGATCGCTCACTGGCACAGACGAGATGAATATAAACTCTGGCCCAGCTGGGCAATTAACAAACAATGTGCCTTGAATACGATCTGACCCTTCCACGTCGCCTAATTTAACGAACGCTGAAAATTCATACTCTAAGCCGGCTTCAACCAACCCAAGTAACTCGGTTGCTATACCGTCAAAGGTATTCGTACGATTAAATGCATAGCCAGCGCCTAGGCCTGCGAACGTGTCTTGCTCTTCAAGTTGGGCGCTACCAGCAGCATACCCAGTCCACCCTTCAAAACCTGCTTCAAAATCGCCATTAACTAACAAATTTTCACCAAGGTCATCACGCGGTGCTTCAATCAATTCTTGTGGACGAACACTGACGTCATCAACAAGCAAAGAAACACCGGGTTTAGGGCCTTCTACGTACATAATGGCCGTTTGTAACTCACAATCTGGTGTGCTGAATGAGCCAGCCAAGCGCCCCCAACGACGGCGTTTCACCTCAGTTTGGGCGATGCCGATAAACTGCAAATCTTCGCCGGCGCATTGAAGTTGAACGGTGACCCGTGCGTCATCAAACCGCGAGCGTCTGTCGCCAACACTAGGCTTGCCCTTAATAGAAACCAAGGCCGATACATCATAGTTTTGGTTAGGTGAGAGCTGGTCCAAAAGATCCAATGCTGGGCCATTATAGGTTTGCGTGCGACCCGATGATTGCAAAATACTGCGGCCAGTTAACCCACGTGCGCCTCGGACACCGCGACTTTTTTCTCGTGATATCTCACCATCGCCTAACGCAAACCAGCCGTCGACGCCGGCCTCAAAGCTGCCATTAGCCACCAGATTTGGTTTATCGTTAAAAGAATCTGAGTCTAAGCCGACGAAACCGTCAATCATGCCGTAGTACGCTGGTTTGCGTCCGTACTCTTCATCTAATTGTAATGGGTCATCTGGCCCGAAAGCTATATCGACAAACGAATAGCGATCGGTCAAGCCCCATGTAGTAACCGCTTCGCAGCCGGCAACCATCATGCATGCGTCTACTACGCGATGATACACCTGCTTTTGAATCGCCAGGCTGGTCGCTTGATCCCATGGTAAGTTGGCAATTCTCACATCAAGCTCTGATATGTTTACCGTTAAACCTAGATCAGTAAAACGCTTGAAATTCTCCACCATTTGCTCAGTTGTCGGTGCGAATTCGGCCGATAGGTGCATTTGAAAACCCACACCATCAATGGGTACCCCAGCTTCTACTAACTCTTTCATCAAACGATATACGCCGTTTGATTTAGGGTTTATGCGGTCAATGTTAAAGTCGTTGTACAATAACTGTGCGTGTGGATCTGCCGCTTTTGCCTGATAAAACGCATTCGCTATATAGTCTCCCCCCAGTTTTTGTAGCCAGATCGAGTCTCGCAAACTGCCGTCTTCGGCCACGGCTTCATTAACCACATCCCAAGAATACATACGACCCGCGTAGCGGCTAAGAACGGTGTTTATATGATTCTCTGAAAGCCGAGCTAACTCTTCAGCGGGGGTTGCATCGTTGATGAAACTCGGAAGTTGTTCATGCCAGACCAGCGTGTGCCCCTTGAACAACTGATTGTTAGCTTCTGCGTCCTCTAAAAATTTGTCTAATGGCCCAAAATCGTATTCATCTGGGCCATTGGGCTGCAGTAAGCTCCATTTGCCTGCGTTTTCTGGTGTCACATAACTGAATTCAGCGCCCAGCGTTTCTCTGTAGCGCGCGTCAGAATTAAACGCCCCAATATTCACGGCGGCACCAACCAAGCGCCCTGAACCATCACCGGCATCGTCCAAAGTGTTAATGTCACTTCGAAAACTGCTGATATAGCGACGGATTCGAGTTTTTAAAAATTGTATCTGTGGACCGCTGTAATCCGAGAACCAACTTCGTTGTTTTGACTGGTCGTCAGCGTTTGCCGTGATTGGCGCTGTTAACAATGCACCCATAAGTGCGACCGTGATCGCACTGGGCAATGTTTTCTTTAACATGAGAACCTCCTCCAAGATGAACTTATTTTTTTATTAAGCCGGTCACTGACGGGCTTAATAAAAGCACGTACTGTTGCCGGAAAAATAATTATAGTCAAAATGACTCTAACAATCGATAGGAGGAAATTGAATAACCATAACATTGAAATTGAACCTGTTTTAATGAGCATTTTGTTAAATAAAACAGGTGCTTGGCTTCTTATTTTAAGAAATTAGAGGCCGACGTAAGAAGCGTGTGAGTGGTTCGGCCTGGTAAAAGCTAAGGCCATGCAGGCTCCGCCTTCTGATCTTTTGGAGCGATTCCAAGTGAAATTGAGTCGGTAGAATAGTTTATGCAAGCACTGATGGACATCATTCCCGAGATAACCGTGACGCGATGCTTTTTGGCTTTATTTTGCAGTGACTGGAACTCCTTCATTTTGTGCAAATCTCGAACTCTTCCGGCATATGAAACGTGAATAATCGGCAGGTGAAGTCCATCTTCAATACACTTCTCAGCGTGTTCGAAGAGGCTTTTGATTGCTTGCTTGTATGTGATTTTTAGATGGTGGATCTTAAATTCATCATTGCGCAAGCTTACTAAGGGAGCGTTTCTTTGGAGTTGCCCAGAAACCGCCGACGTCATTGAAATCGTTTTATGCCCAACCATTTTCATTCGGGTACGAGCTTCCATAATGTCACTGATAATCGAATACGTTGTAACAACCTTCTTAAATTGATTCGCGTTTTCGACCGCAGCGACAGGGGCTATACCCGTGTTCAGCAATGCATCGGTATAAAGAGCCAAGACAGTTTGTCCCGAACTGGAATTACCGCTGTTGCTGAATAGCAATTTGAATGGCTCGGTAATGCCGGCCATCTTTCTTATGACTTGAGCATCCTGTTCTATCGTTTCAGCGCATTCTTTAATGCACTTGAAAACATCACTGAGGATTGCAGAAGTACTCTGAAAGAGTGCGCAGTCGTAGTGCGGTGCAATTTCATTTAGAAGAAACACCGACATTTGTTCTGGTGTGGGGCTGGTTGCGTCAGCTTTAGTGCCTTCGGTTAACGGGTTTTTCCTATAAAACTGTCTGAGTTGTTCGGTATTGAGTAAGTCCAGTTCTGCTTCCCCCTTGATGTGGATATTGAGAGGGATTACTTTTATATTGTCTCGAGTTTTGAGAACATGCTCAGGCATATTAGACATTGAGTCTACAATAATAACGTATTTCATATTTTCAGGGGGAATGGTTCGGAACTGAATTAAATTCTAGCAGGAAATCATATCAGTGTAGATTAAGGAACCTGCTTTAATTGCCTTTACCAGGACGTTTACACGATCCAATTCGCGGCGCTTTCGAATTAAGTGGTATTCTACGCCATGGATCGTAACACAGAGCTAAGCGGTGTTAGCTTCATCTTTAAAAGATGGGCTGGTCATTATTGGGGCGTTTTTTACAAATTGATTAGCAAGTTGTTCAGTCATGATGTCCGCGGAGTGTCTTTGTAATTGATGATATTCTTTGAATACGTACATAGGGCCGACTAATTAGGTTGGCTAAACGTAATTAAATTGAGGTTAAGTTATATGAATTTTTTTCCCGCCCTAGCGTGTGCTTTTGCGTTGTTTGTCAGTGTTGCTCTTCCTAGTTTTGCTATGGACGTTGATTTGATTGCAAAAATGGAAGTCGCTATGAATGGCGATCACCGCAGTGATAAAAACAAAGCGCGGAATAAATATCGTCACCCTATTGGCACTTTGGCGTTCTTTGGTTTGAAACCAGAGATGAGCGTGTTGGAAATTGCGCCCGGTGGTGGTTGGTATACCGAAGTGCTTGCTCCGGCTATGCGCGATACCGGCACTTATATCGCGGGCAGCTATGATATTGAAGTCGAAGGCCAACCTAAATATCGTTATCGTCAGCACAAGGCATTGTTAGGTCAAATTAAGGATCAGCCGGAACTCTATGGGAAAATTGAGGTGGCAACTTATTCACCACCTCAATCAAGAAACCTGTGGCAAGCGAACTCAGTGGACATGGTGCTGACTTTCCGTAGCAGCCACGGCTGGGTTAGGGACGGTTTAATCAATGATGTTTACGCCGACTTTTTCAAAGTGATAAAACCAGGCGGTACCTTAGGTGTAGTGCAACATCGTGCGCCCGAAGGTGGTGACGCGGTTGCGTGGGCAAAGAAAGGCTATGTACCTGAGTCTCGCGTTATTGAAGCCGCAATTAAAGCCGGTTTTGAGTTGGATGCAAAATCTGAAATCAACGCTAACCCTAAAGATCTGAAAGATCATGATGAGGGCGTATGGCGCTTGCCGCCGACCCTTGGTTTGGGTGAAAAAGACAAAGAAAAATACCTAGAAATAGGAGAGAGTGATCGAATGACACTGAGGTTTCGTAAGCCCTCTGTGTAATTGTTGGTAGGCTTGATGCGGGGCGGCGAAAGAGCCGCCACCGTTATTGCGCCTATTAGAAACGGTTTTTTGTATGTAATAATCCCTATTTTGTTGTGGCGTTCTTCGCGGTTATGAAACTAATCGTATTGTAAAAAGCACTTTTGTTGGGCGGCTCGCTTTTCCATTTAGTCTAAATATTACACCCTATTACCGATTTGAATGGCGGTGCTTTAGGCTATTGCATAATTCAAGGATGACTGGATATGTGGCGGCCAATGGACATCTGCGAGAACAGTATATAACGCTGGAAACCTTAGATGATTTTCGTGTGTATGGTGTTTTAAACAGCCAGATGCCAACGCAAAAATTGATTGTGTTTGTTCATGGTTTAACCGGCGAAAAGGAAAATCACCTTTATTACAACGGTGCCCGGTTTTTCCCTGCCAACGGCTTTGACACGTTTCGCTATGATTTATTCTCGAATGAATTAGGTGGGCGTAAGTTAGCAAATAGTTCGTTGACACTCTTCAGTCAAGATCTCTCGTTGATTCTAGAACACTTTTATTCACGCTACGATGAAATACACGTGGTTGGACACAGTATAGGTGGGTGTGTGGCGATGAATGCGAACCCATCCAGACTCGCCAGCCTGATTCTTTGGGATACCGGCTTGCAAAATGACTCGACTGATTTTGGTCCTTTTGTTTACCATGATGAATTGGGTGCTTATTTGGCCCAACTAAAAATCAGCTATCTACTTTCCGTTGAACTTATCAGCGAACGTGCCCAGCAAGGCGCCGCAACAGTTAAAAAAATTCAGTGTCCGGTGAAACTGATTTTTGCTGGTAACACAGCGATCAATGAGACATGGAAGTCAAATTTACGCCACATAACCAGCCCGTATGAACTGGTCACTATCAGCGGGGCGGGGCACGGTTTTAATGAGCTGGGTAAAAATGAATTGCTATTCGAAGAAACCTTAGTTTGGGTGCAAAAATGCATGACTCATTATTTGCCATGCCCTGATCAACGTCTTGTTAGCCGTGATAGTAAGGAGCCGTAATATAGGATGCGATTCTCAATCATTATTACCCTTTACAATAAAGCGCCTTACATCGCCAGAGCGTTGATGTCGGTGGTGACTCAGAGCAAAAAACCGTACGAGGTTATTGTGGTTGATGACGTCAGCACGGACGGCAGTCTGGATATTGTGAAAAGCTCTTTGTCGCATTACCCTGAGCTGTATGAAAATATTCAGGTGCAGATCATTGAACACAAGGTGAACGGTGGCCCCAGTGTTGCTAGAAATACGGCCTTAAAGGCGGTGACCGGAGACTACGTGTTTTTACTTGACGCTGATGATGAATATCATCCTGGTGTATTCGAGAAAGCAGCGCGAGTTTTTAGCGCCTATGATCCCACACTTTTATTCTTACAGTTTGAGCGAGATGTGGGGGGGCGAGTATTGCCGGTGGGCGACAAATTGGGGGCAGTCATTTCAAGGTTAGAGAAAAACGCTTATAAAATTGAAAATGTGGTGGCGGCCTTTGGTCACGATTCTTTTGGTATGAATGGCAGCAGTGTTGCGTGTAAGCGCGAAGCACTTAACGATTTGTTTTATAAAGAAAATTTGAATTGTTTTGAGGGCTTGGAGTATTGGTATCGTGTGTTAAAAAACTGTCCGCAGGAAAAGCAGACCGGGTGTCTGCTCACTGACATTAGAGTCACCATTCACTTGACTGAGGGCAGCGTATCAAGAAAGAGAGTTGACGATGGTGGGCAGATATACTTGCCTGCCCAATTCGGGATATTGCGTGGCAGCACGGACGTGCATGACCAAATGCTGAGAAAGAGAGTGTTCACAATTTGGGTTAGAAACGCCTTTTTAAAACTGCCAAAAGCCCATCAGCGTGTGCGTTTCTTTTGGCAGTATAAAGGCGCGCTTATTAGTAATCTATATTTAAACTGGCGTTATTGTCGGTAGGCTAACCAAAGGTAGGTTTTATAGCGCCAAACAAAGCGCAGTTTGGCGGTGCGTCGGCTCAGTCTTTGAAGCGTGTTTTCGAACCAAGCTTTTGCAATTCTGTTGTGTAACTGTCTCTCGTGCGGATCAGTGCTGTTGCGGTAGCGCTTTAATATTACAGGGTGTTCAATATCGCAGAATTGTAATGGCTTTCTGATTAAGCTCTCTGGCACACTGTACACCGTGTGAAAGGCTTTGATGAGATAGTAAATTTTACCTTGTTTATGAGCGGCATGGCGGATAACACGAAACCAAAAATCAATGCCTTCATACACATGTGCGCTCTCGTCATAACGAATTGTCCTAATCATATCTCGGTGAACGGCCACGTTGCTGCCGGGCCCTACAGGGTAATGCCTGTCATTGACAAAGCCTAACGGTTGATTCAGTTCGCATGCATGAGAGTCAAATGGGCTGAGCCAGTGCGGTAAGCTGCCTGAATTTAATAAACAGTCTGGATTGGGCATTAACCTATCTTCGGGGCGGCGATGGTAGCCAAAGATCACCACCTTTGCCTTGCCTTGCACGGCTAACTTACTAATGTTACACAACAGTTTTGGTTGATACTCGTCGTCGGCATCTAAGAACAAGACAAAGTCTGAGGTTGCCACATTTAGTCCTCTGTTTCTTGCTGCGCCTGGGCCCATATTGCGTTCATTGCGTATTGTCCTTACGGCTATACTGGGGTGCGATTGTTGTTTTGATTTGATGTATTGTTCAGCGACATGAAAGCTATTATCAGTGCTGAAATCATCAATAATAATGAGTTCTTTTGGATAGAGGGTTTGTGAGTAGACCGACGCTAAAGCCCGCTTAATATACGCGGCTTTGTTGTACAGAGGCACAACCACTGAGAACGTTATTTCACTCATTCGAAGTTAAAATCCGTTTGATGCTTTGCGTTGTTTTATATTTTATTTCGCGGTTCTTTAAAACGGTGTGGATCGAGTAAAAGCCGCCCGGGCAACAGGTGTTTATTTCGCTTACTAGCCGTTTCCCGTTATTTCCAATCAGGGTATCGATACCGAACATGCGCACCCCCTCATGTTTGAGTTTTGCACTTAAAATATCGGCAGCACGATACTCTTCTTCATTAATCTTGGTGTTAATAACATTGCCGCCACTTGAGACGTTACACAGCCAATTACCTTGCGGCACTCTCAGGCTGGCCCCCACAATTTCGCCATCCACAACTAAAATCCGTCTATCGCCTAATTCATAAGCGGGAAGAAACTCCATGGCCAAGTATCGATGGCCTGAATTAAGTCGCTCGTCAATTAGATTAAATAGCTCAGGCCTGGTTAAGCGCTTGACACCCTCATAGCACGTATCCGAAGTTATCAACAGGTTTGATGCGCCGCCATAGCCATACAAAGGCTTGAGTACAGCGGGCCGATTATTGGTAAAGTGCTTGACGTCTGTTAGCGATGCGCATAACTGAATGTCTGGGCAGAGTTCCGGAAAGTTGAGTAAATAGTCTTTTGATTCAGTTCGCAATACAGCGTCAACGCTGTTGATAAATTGCGCTGTAGGAAACGACGCTTTTATTTTTAACAGGGTGTTTTCACGGATAGGCAATACGCGAAGGCAAACCCAGTCAACATCATTGGTGTTAAGTGGGCGTGCGCCATTGTCGTATAATTTATCTCTGCTAGCATAGTTTTGTTGACGATCAACTCGCACGGCCGAAATAAAGCTGAAGTGCTGCGAAGTGGCGTTGAGTGTGTTTACGGTGCTGCCTAAACTGGCGAGATAAACGTCAACACCAACAAGAGTCTCGGCCCATTTAGATAACAAATAAACGGAATCGAAATGTCGGTGGTGTCTGTGATCGGTGAGAAACAGCAATTTCATAAAAGTTTTGATCGTAATCTTTAATACGCGTTACAGTCGTTTAATAAGGCTATCGATAAAACTCAACATCTAGAATGTGTCATCAATGGCTTGAAAAATGTCGAAGGACGAATTTCCATTGGCATTTTTAAGGGGAGGGGGTTGGTCGTGTTGCACACTGGCTAAGAATATAGCTTGCCCTCTTCCATCGCCTATATTCACGCAATCGAGTTGCGAAGCCCTAAACATACCAGGGCCAAAACTCGTACCATCAAAACAGGGAAGGGAGCCAACGATGTTCATTGCGGTG
>CALJWL010000012.1 GCA_937974565.1 uncultured Arenicella sp. | reverse complement strand
TTTGAGGAAAAAGCCATTCTGGGGCAACCACTTTTGGGCTAAGGGCTATTGCGTCGATACGGTAGGAGTTGATGCGGAAATGATACGTAAGTACGTAAAGTACCAACAGAAGCAAGAAGAAGTACAGCAATCGTTAGATTTAAAGTAGTTAATGAAACGCGGAATTAACTCAGAAGTGCCTTCTAGGAAGGCACTTCATACACGCCCCCTTTTAGGGGGCTTAAGGCAAAGCCACGTTCTGAGAACGTGGATCTTTATTTTAGCGACTATAATGCCCCCTTCTCTTTCCCCTTTCCACAGGAACAGATGACTCCATGTTGATCAAATTACAGAATCGACGCTAACAGGGTGGGGGCTAGAGAATGAATCTTTTAAACAGGAAATTGAGAAGCAAGCCAATCGACGATCGACGCGTTACACGGATGAAGAGGGGGGGATCGTAAATCAGAGGCAAAAGCTTGAGAAATATCAATTACTCTGCTGTTGGTTCCCTTAATTGGACATTGCCGGGTTTGCTAATAAGCTGAGTTGTACTTTGCCGCCAGTTCCATGATGTTGAGGAACTAGTCCGAGCCAAGCAGACAGTTGTAATAATGTGTAATAGAAGCCCAACCTCCTGAGTGATATAAGAATAAAGCGTGTTTAGAAAGACATAGAGTGAATGTTTCTAATTGGTGGTTTCTAACTGATAATTATAACATGTACATGCTTTGGGGTAGTTGGAGTTATCCACAGCCTGGTCCGCTCTAATGACCAACGAACTCGACAAATCAAAAACTCAATATAGCTCATAAAAGGAGAGACTAATCATGGCGCTTACTAACTTAGATTCTATGACCATTGATCAAGCGGGTGGCGGAACACGCACCATCACGCTATGTCAGGGAGACATTACCAATCTTTCACTAGCCGACAGCGTTGACTATATTGCTGTCTCGGCCCTGCCCGGTGACTATTCACCTACGCCTAACTCAGTGATTGGTGATCTCGATGCAAAAGGTGTGTCGGTTCAAGCTCAATCCACAAACAAAGCCGCCAACTATGAACCAACCATGCCTTGTTGGGTTAGTCAGGACGTAAGCAGTGCAGGGTTGAACTTTTCGCGTTTTATTCTATTTGAACCAGCCAACCCCTCTAGCAATGCTGGCTGGAGTTTATGGATGCTATTCAAAGCATTGCAATGTCATACCAATTCTGGCAATGCCTCTATTGCCGTGCCTATGATGTCTACAGGCTCTGGTGGTGCCGACTTTGCCACTATTTTTAGACAGTTATTCTTTATGGGCAGTCAATGGCAAGGAGTTACTAACTGGCCATTTATGAATTTAAAGCTAGTGGTCTACTCTAACGCTCATGCTACTCTAGCAAAAACGGCCTTTGCGGCCTATAAGAGCCAATATACCAACCCACCAGGTGCCCTGAGTGGCGCAACACCGCCTACAGGGCTCACACAACGACAAACAAATTGTATTCGAGCCTATACCGGTAGCCTCTACTTCACAATTAATGCAGCATTGCGTGCACATGATCTAAATAATAGTACTTACGTACAGTATTTATCAACTATTAGTGGAATCAGCAATGGGCTTGGTAATCTGCCAGCATATCAAGGCTTGACGTTACGAGGCACTACACTACCGAACTCAGTGCGTGCCCAATACGTTAAAGGCGCCTTGATTACACACCTGGGTTATACGAGTACTTCCTTTTCTAAACCGTGGGCGGGCGAGGATTTACTAAAGATAAACAGTATTACTGGCACGAAGGTTAACATGATATCGCTTTACCAAAGCGAAGATGAAGTGTTATACGATTATGGTATGACAGATACCGTTATAAACGTCCAAGGAGCGGGCACTGAATATAATCATAACTATAAGCATCGCTTTACCTCGAATCAGACCGTCCCTAACTACTGTTGAACTTAAAGGAGATCTAACATGGCATTACCTACAATATCAAAAGCAGCGCTTCAACAAGTCGTCGAGGCCACGCATCCAGTAGCAAACATAGTAACAACGAAATTAATAACAGTCGAAGATTCCGCAGTGCATATAGCCAATCTATTAATGACTATGCAGAACACCGAATTCACCGCTCCATTCGATTGGCAAAGCGAGTTCGAAGATAGGCGTGAACACCTTGAAGACCCAGATGTTATTCAGTCAGCAGACTTAGAAGAGCTTAGAATGATTATGACTTCTCACGTTCGAATTGATCGTATGTCTCATGGACATTTACATCGCCTGATCGAAAACGGGTACTGGAATATCTGTATGGTTAGAGCTGCGGAGTTACATGCACAGATGCAGGACGACTAATCCTGAAAGGTAACCTATCTTATCCCCGCCTCCTTATTACTTATTTTACTTGTGACGGTACTATCTATTGCTTTTTATGGCTTCATTTCAAGCAGGAAATATTAAATATTCAAGAGCATGATGTTTCGCCCCAAGTATCGTCAAACAGAAATCAATGAGGTCACTTATAAGCCGCTAAGTGTCAAGAGGCCGAGTTAAATTCTAGGCATTTAGCCTATCATGTTCATGTGAACCAATTAGAAAGGCATCCACGTTTTTTGTTTGTGCTATTTCTAAAGAAGTGCATCAGTCACTTATCAGGATTAAGGTTGAGTACTGTACGAACTTGTCCAACTCTTGGCAGTCTAGTTGCCCAAAAAGTCGTTGGTTCTTCAGCATGTCTATTCAGGAAGTCAGGACTGTTTACCAACCTCGTGCAAACTCATGTTGAAGGTACTTTCAACATGAGTTTGCGTATAGAGAGGAATCAAGGTGCGGGTATTCAGGGTCTAAATAAAATGTCATTGGTTTTGGGTTACGATTTTGATAAAACTCATATTAAAAATTCGTCCTATTCTCCTGTTGCACACGGCAACATGGAGAGTGGGCTAAGATACGACACACCTTATAGAGGTTCTTGAAGGGAAACGTTTTGTCTCAGTGAATATAGATAATTGGCCAGAACAAAAGAGGTCGTAAATCTAGCTGTGTAACCGCCAGGGTTCTACTAATCTCTTAGACCACAAAGTCTCGATATTGTTTTGGCCGACAGCAGTACTAAAATTAGCAAACTTATTGCCCAGTATGCGTGAGAGTTACTAATCATGTTATTCGTTATTACGGATAACCTGCCTACAACACGAGGGTTTGCAAAGGCCATCCATAGGGTATCACTGCGATCGGCGGCTATTATTCGATAAGGCTCTTTGGGGCTTTTCACTGAAATAGACCTCCAGTGGTCTACGCCTTCAAGCGTCAGTTCTTCTGGGCGAATGGGTGTGACTTTGCCGCTGCCTTCCTCAATCAATTTAAGCTCGATGTCATCAAAGCCTACGTACCCCATGACCGGAAAAATCAGCGTGTCGTGGGTGGGTTGCATTAACGAACTTACAAACACCCCTTTTGCAGCGAATGCTCCTTGATCGGGGTTGTAGCTTCCCCATGCGTTTTCTGTTTTATATCGTGTAATAAAGTCAGTGTTTGCTGGTGCAAACGTTGGATTTTTAACAAAACCATCAACCACCTTGTTATCTCGTTCCACCATCGGGGGAACCTGCAATTGTGCTGACCAAATCGGCTCTTGGTCGACTTTTTCAATAAAGTAGGCCAAGCCGGCACCGCTTGCGAAGGGCACGGCTCTGATGTCTTTGGTTTTTAATGACGTTGAATTTCGGTCAACTAAATAGTGACGAATGGCTTTTTCTTGTTGAGGCTTAAATACGGACCTTGTTTGAATTTCACTTGCAAGATACTTGGTTTGTTGAATGGCACCAAAACCAAAACAGCCAACCCATAGAGTGGTCAGTGCAATAGAAAAGTTGATCGATAGACGTGTTCGTTGTGACACCACCAGCGCCAACGCCATCAATGAGACGATGACTTGCGATTGAAAGAATTCAAAATAGCGCGGTGATGGGCTCCAGCCGTTGTAACCGCGTGCATAACCGATTGTAATGGCCATCAAAAGATGAAAGCTGGCGAGTAATAGAATAAAGTTTGCAGCGCGGCCTTCTATTTCTTTAGATATTAAGACTTGCCAAGCCAAAATAAGAACGGGCAGTGTGAATACGATGGATGGCCATGTTAGGGTCTGCAAAGGGAAAGACAGTGCTTTCAGAAATACCGTTACAAAATCACCCACAGACTTTGCATAAAATAATTCATGCCCGCCAGAAGAGTAAGACAGAAGCAAAATACAATAAATTGAGAGTGCGAATGAAGCCCATAATGTCAGTTGTAAGGCCTTTTTTGCTTGTTGTTCCGCTAAAAGATATTTGATGATGGTAACGCCAAACACCGCGGGCGCGACCAATGAACCGCCCCCCATCGTCAGTGTCGCAGCCCAAACTAAAAATAGGCCGAACCACCATTGCGCGGTTTTAGCGGGGGCTGAAATCAACCAAAGCCCAGCGATACTGAAAAGCATCATAAAATAGCTGTGGGTTTGCACGCCCCACGTTGCGTTAATCAGGGATGCGGGAAACATCCAAAAAATCAGAATGAAAACCGTCAGCGTATTTTTAGCGGAGTGATGAAAGTGCGTTCTTGTAATTATGATTAGCAGCACACCTGTGGCCGCCCAAATCACACTATTTACAACCATTTGCAGGTGTGTATCCCACTGTTGCTGATTGAGGTCAAACAAAAAGATTTGGAGAAATTCTCTCCATAGCCCCAGGTGCCCATTGGCCGGTTTAAGCAGAAAAGCGAGCGTAAGCTCCCCTGATTTATGTTCTTGCAGCGTGCCCCCCATACCCCAATCGTCGTAGTAGGGTGCGAACGAAGCCAGTTGATTAATAATCTCTAACCGAGAGCCGAATAACAGTAGAAATACACCCAACATAAAAAGAATCTGGGTGCTAATTGTGTAGTGTGAATGTTTCATTCGGGGCCTGCTGTTGAACAGTAAAATACTCGCGCGAGTATAAGGTATGGTTTTACAACCATAAACCCGAGTTGTTGAAATGTTTTCGCGGTCTTAATTAAGTTGTAAGCGTTTCAGTGGTATATCAAGTTTTGAGGTAATGGTTTCAAACGCACTTGGGGCTTCTGACTCTAGGCTTTTAAAGGGTTTTGGGGTGATGATCGCAAAGCGGGTGCCAACGTTTCAGATATTCCAATTTAGTATTCAACCTTAAAATGGGTTGGTAAATAAGGTTTTCTGTTTTTTGAGTGCTAATTTGACTTATAAAATGTCTTATATATGACATAAATGTCCTTTTTTGCCATGTACTCCGCTTTGCAAGCTGTTTATATTGGACCTGGTGTCAAGTTTTGACACTCTTTTTATTTAATACAAACCAAAGGAGTTTGCACAAGCAAAGCAGTATCAAAATAAAATCTTTTTATGCAGTACGAACAGAAGTTACTTATATAAAAATAAGCGAATAAAAATAGGATTACACTATGAAAAATACCGCGTTAAAAAAAGTCTCAGCAGTCGCCGTTACATTTTTACTATCAATCTCGGCGTTTGCCGGTGGTGGTGGTGATGGCGGCGGTGGCAGTGGCAGCGATAATAGCGGCCCGCTTCCATTCCCTGACACGTGCAGTTCAAACTGTGGGTATGAACTTGGCCCTAATCCAAGTTTGTCTTTTGTCCAAGCCAACCGTGGCCCTCAACCCATTACAACAAGCAATGTTGCAAGTTCGGTTAACGGATTTGGTGGAGGCACAATTTATTACCCTACCAACATCTCAAGTGAGATGGGCGCAATATCAATAGCACCGGGATTTACCAATACTCAATCTGCGGTTGCTTGGTGGGGGCCCGTATTAGCGTCTCACGGTTTTGTTGTGATTACGATAGACACCAATGGTCGTTTTGACCAACCTGAAAGTCGCAGCCGCCAGCTTGATGCGGCTCTGAATCATTTGATTGCCGAGAGTGGGCGTTCCAATAGCCCGATCTCAGGCTTAGTCGATGAGAACCGTTTAGCAACCATGGGGTTTTCCATGGGAGGCGGTGGCTCTCTACGCAGTGCCTCTAGAAACCGCTTAAGTGCGGCATTGCCTTTAGCGCCATGGAGTGTCGGTGGTAATAATTTTAATCAAATTGGTGTGCCAACGATGATCATGGCGTGTGAAAATGATGGCACAGCGGGTATTAATACTCATGCACGACCTTTCTACAACGCTATTCCAAGCAATACTGATAAAGTGTATTTGGAAATCAATGACGGCCCTCATAACTGTGCCAACGGCAACAATATAAACAATGCTGTGCTGTCGACATACGGGGTGTCTTGGATGAAGCGCTTTTTGGATAAGGACCGACGTTACAATCAGTTCTTATGCGGCCCTAATCACGAGGCGAATAGCCGTATCTCGCAATTTAGAGACACCTGTTCATTTTAGCTAGGCCTTTCCACCTAAAGGGTGGCAGGCTCATAGCCCTGAGTTTTTAAGTTGTCGGTGCTTTTTCTACTCGCGACCATAAAATGGGCTTAGTCTGAATATTTAAAGAAACAGGAGGGCATTAACGAGACCCTACTAACGTTTGTTTGCAGTGATTGTTTATTAACAGACATGAGTTGTTAACTGACCGAGTTAATGCCACTCCTTCAACACATAAAATAAGAACAGTAAAAAAGAGTGATTTCCTATGAATAATCGACTCCTGTTGATTGTATGTATTATTGGCATTTTAGTTGTTGGTGCGCTCACATTAGTGGACACACCTACAAGTTCCACAGCAACCGTAAAAGACGAAACAGTTAAATCAACCGATGAGGGCCAGCCCTTAGAGTCGAAAAATACAGCGTCAACCACACTAAGAGAAGAGCAGACATTGGCTAAGCACTGGAAGTGGCTCAGTAAAAACAAAGCAAGCACTGAGACGGAGACTGAAGACGCCCTAACTCAGCGTCTGCCGTTTACCGAACAGTCTGTCTTTGAGGCATTGCAAGCGGTAAAGGTGGATGAAAATGGAGACGTTATCTTAGATCACGATGCCGTTGTGTCGCTGGATGAAGCCTTAGAACGTATATATAACCAGTTGGACGCTGAATCGACACTCAAACTGCAAGATCTAATTAAGAAGGCATTACCTGAAAAAACGGGAGAGCAGACGGCTCAGTTGGTTGGTGACTACAAAAATTTTCTTCAAGCCAAAGAGCAGTTTGATCAAATACACGCCGCCGCCCCGATTGGGCCTCAAACCGTTGCTTCAATTGAAAGTGATCAGTTGCTATATAGGCAATTGCAAACATTAAGGGAAGTACACCTAGGTCGCGATACGGCGCAAAGGTTATTTCATGTTTCAGATGTAAACGCGCAATACATGTTTGAGAGCATTAAACTCGGTCTTGATAGCACTCTTAATGCTGAGCAGGTTGCTGCCCAGCGAGAGCAAATTGAGGCGCGGCGCAAACAACAAATGGGCGAAATAGATAACGCTCAATAGAATCAGCTGACGCATGATAAGGCGTTGTGGTGCCCAACATGGTCACGCTGAAACAGCATACAACGCGCTTATTTGCTATAATAAACGTTGTTTTTCCATACCTAAAGGCGGTTCTCTCGTGATGAAACAGCGTCTAGTTAATTGCTGCACTGCATAAGCGTTAGCCGATTATCGTGCTGAAGTCTTTCATACAAATTGTGCTTGCAGCAGGGTGTGTGGCGCTATTATTAGCATTGGTCAGTGAATTGCATCAAGAGCGCCGCATGCAATATGGCAATACGAATGAGTATTGGGCGCAGCCACGGGTTTTGGATTCAGACCAATACCCGCCCATGTTCGCACAGCGCTGGGATTTAGATTTTACACCGTTTGAACAGCGCCTATGGTCAAACAGTTATGATTTTACGGCACCTTTGAATGCGGGGCCGGGCGTCCTTACGCTGCTGGAACAGCTCTATAAACAGATAAACAGTTCTTCCAGTGTCGTTGATGAATCGCGCTTATTCTTTTTGATCGAACAGAGTTTGCCCGGCGTTAAGGGCGAGGAACTGGCGCGCCTGCTTAAGCGTTATTTGCCGTATCGAACCCAATCCAAAGCCATGTTGGATCAAATTAATGTTGCCTCTGTTGAGCAGCAGCCTCAGTTAATCGAGGCTTTTTTAGAAACGCTTGAACAACGCCAGATCAAGAGTTTCACAAGCGTTTATTATTCAGAAATTTTTGAAGAAGATAATGCATCGTTGCGCTTTTTGCTGCAGTCAAAATTGATCCGTTTACGCAAAGATATTACTGCTCAGCAAAAAAGCATCGAGTTACAAAAGCAGCAAGACAGCTATGCTGAATTTTTACGCACTCATTCTGGCCAGTTAGGCTCACGTTAAACGGCAAAGGTGATGCAATCTGTTGCTGAGTTAAAGCGCTTGAGAACGCTACGGCAGACCTTGCTAGCGGTGATCTGCGGAGGCTTGTTGTCAGTTGGTTTTCTTGAAGCTGAATATTATTTTTTCGCATGGATTGCGTTTATTCCCTTACTTTTTGCCAGTAACCACGCTGGCGTCCTCAAGACTTATTGGCTGGGGGTGGTGAGTGGCTTCACCGCATTTGCGGTGGCCACCTATTGGGTTGCTGATTTTATAGAAGCGTCCAAAGGCTATAACGAAACTAATAGCGTGTTGTTGGCGAGTCTGGTTTGGCTTTATTGTGCTCATTCGGTTGCACTGACTTTGTTGCTTTTTCGCTGGTTGCGCCGCTGGTCAGCGGCGCATGATTTTTTACTGTTCCCAATGATTGTGGTGGTGGTTAATGCCTCTTTCCCCATGATCTTTTCGATGAAGTTGGGTGAGAGCCAGGTGGGGTTTCCTCAAGCTTTACAAGCGGTGGCATTTACCGGTGTCTACGGTCTAAGTTTTCTTATTGCCTTAGTCAACATAGTGTTATGGCGTTTACTGACCAGGGCGTGTCAAGCTTGGGGTGTGCTTGATAATGCCCGTGCTGAGTGCCCTCGTTCAAACGCCTCACCTTGGGCCTACATTTTAGCGTTGTCGGCGATCGGAGTTTGGTTTGTTTACGGAACTCAGCGCGTTGTTGAAATAGAGGAGCAGGTGGCTCAATGGAACAGTTTAAAAGTTGGTCTGGTGCAGCCTAATGAGCGGCCAACATTGGGAAAAACGGCACTGACTTCAGGTTATAGCCGTGCTTACCCACCAGAGCTAGAAATGACCGAACGGTTGAGTGTGGCGGGTGCCGACTTGGTGATTTGGCCTGAAGGGTCAACGAAATACGCACTGGACAACGCTGTGGTTCAACAAGCCTATCAGAAAGCAGTCTCCGATTTTGAAGTCGGTTTGTTGTTTCAAGATACCGAGCATGGGTATGACTCGGTCAGCGGGCGGTTGAATTATCAATACAATTCGGCGGTGATGATGACGACGGAGCGATCAAAGCAAGAGCCGCAGGTCTATCGAAAAGTAAAACGCATTCCTCTGGGCGAATATTTGCCCGTATTCAGTGACAGTTCGTTGCTGCGCCCATGGGCCGAAGATTTTATCGGTGACTTTCTAAGTGAGATTTCATCTGGGAAAAAACATGAGGTGTTTACGTATCAAGGTATTCATTTGATACCGTTGATTTGTTATGAAACCACGTTTCCAAGTTTTGTCGCTGCAGCGGCGAATCATGCCTATAATAAAACACCGAAATCAGAGCCTAAAGTCTTGGTGGCTCTGACTAATGATGGGTGGTTTGGCAAAACGCATCAGCCACTGATTCATGTCTACGGTTCGATTATGCGGGCAGTGGAGCAGGGGTTGACCTTAGTGCATGTCGCCAATAATGGTCCATCCATTGTTGTTAGCCCCAATGGAAAAATACTGTTCCAAACAGCGTTAAATGACCGAGGAGGGTATTTAACCGATGTGCCCTATAGCGCGTCGGCCGGGAACACTTTTTACAGCCGTTTTCCTGCCTTTAAGATGTTAATGCAGATTTTATTTGGGGCGCTATTGATTCGTGCTTTTTACAATCGAAGACGAACTTCAAAATAAGTTAAGGCGTGGGCGATAGGCGCGTTTGATTGACGGTTTTAATTTGCTAAGTGATGTTATTGAGAAATTGGGTGACTGATGTCAAACTCAATGCATGAAAAAGACAATCAACAGCGACGCGGCACCGGCCGCTATTGGCGCGTACTCGCAAGCAATCCAAGCTGGCGATTCAATTTATATCTCCGGTCAGATCCCGTTAATGCCAGATACCATGGACGTTGTGTCAGAGACCTTCTCGGATCAGGCTCACCAAGTATTTAATAACTTGGCCGCCATCGCTGAGGCGGCACACTCATCTCTAGCGGCGGCGGTCAAACTGACAGTCTACCTGACTGATTTAGCGAATTTTGCCGAACTTAATGACGTAATGGCCGAGTACATTGATGCGCCATACCCAGCGCGAGCAGCGGTCCAAGTGTCGGCTTTGCCCAAGGGCGTAAAAATTGAAGTGGATGCCATTCTTTATACAGGCTAGAGTTAAGCGATGTCGCTGCAAAATCGTCGCCACAAATGGCATTTTCACAAGCTCAGTTCCGGCTCATTCGCTTGTTTAAATACCCACGATTAGGCTGAATACTTAAATCTTAGATAATTGGAATGTTTAGAGTACGGCCAGTGAATCATTTATTATCGGTATTTGTAACAAAAGGAATGGTCAATGATGCTTAAGCTTAACGACCCGGTCACCAAACTGAGTGGCGTTGGACCACAGCTTGCAAGCAAACTTGAACGAGTGCATGTGCGCACCGTGCAAGATGTGCTGTTTCATTTGCCTCATCGTTATGAGGATAAAACCACCGTAAGCCCAATTGGGGCCTTATTGCCTGAAATGTCGAGCGTGGTGATTGGAAAAATTGATCTGGCGCAAGTGGTGTTTGGCCGACGTCGTAGCTTGTTGGTTAAGATCAGTGATGGTACTGGCAGTTTAACGATTCGAATGTTTCATTTTAATCGTGCGCAAGAAAAGAGCTTTCAGCGCGGTTTGTGGGTGCGCGCATTTGGTGAAGCGAGGCGCGGTGCAAAGGGCTTAGAGCTGATTCACCCCGAATATCGGGTGAGTGCCGACGAGCCACAAGGAGGGTTAGACACCACGTTGACCCCGGTGTACCCAACGACCGACGGAGTCAGTCAATTGCTCTGGCGTAAGTTGAGTGATCAAGTGCTTAGCTCAGCGTTCACGGATTTAAACGAGTTAATTGACCGACGTTGTTTACCCCCTCAAATGCAACAAGCTTACGAAGCCGCTAGTCTACAGCAAGCATTAGCGACTCTGCATCGCCCTAACGCTGATCTAAATATGGCCGCCATGCAACAGGCTAACAGCGCCGCTCATCAACGTCTCATTATGGAAGAGTTATTGGCACATCATTTCAGTTTGCGCAAAACCAAAGATTTGAGGGGACGTGATCGTGCGCCAGTATTAGAACCTGATCAGAGTGTTAATCAACGTTTCTTGGCTAATTTGAGCTTTTCATTAACCGGCGCTCAACAACGAGTTTGCAAAGAGGTGACCGAGGATTTGATGACCCAAACGCCCACCATGCGTTTGGTGCAAGGTGATGTCGGCTCGGGTAAAACCGTGGTGGCGGCCATGGCCATGTTGCAAGCCGCTTCATGTCACGTGCAAACCGTGTTAATGGCTCCTACCGAGTTGCTGGCTGAGCAACACTTTCAAACGCTAAGTGCGTGGTTTAATGAATTGGGCATTGAGGTGGGTTGGTTGGCGAGCAAAACACCCGCCAAGCAAAAGCGTGACACCATTGCTCGATTAGCCAATGGAGAGCTGCTGGTAGCGGTGGGTACTCATGCGCTGATTCAAGAAGCCGTTGACTACCGCTTATTAGGTTTAGTGGTGATCGATGAACAACACCGTTTTGGAGTAGAACAACGCTTGGCGTTACGCGCTAAAACCCCCAAAGGGCAGGTGCCTCACCAGCTAGTAATGACCGCTACCCCAATACCCCGAACGTTGGCGATGACGTTTTATGCCGATTTGGA
This sequence comes from uncultured Arenicella sp., assembly GCA_937974565.1. Taxonomy (GTDB): domain Bacteria; phylum Pseudomonadota; class Gammaproteobacteria; order Arenicellales; family Arenicellaceae; genus Arenicella. The sequence goes on along the minus strand of CALJWL010000012.1, from coordinate 83,735 downwards.
TGTCTCGAGCATCGATGAATTGCCACCGGGCCGTAAAGCCGTTGAAACGGTGGTGATCCCGGCGCAAAGTCGGCGAGATGAAGTTATTCAACGAGTCCTGGCGGCGTGCCAACAAGGTCGACAAGTCTACTGGGTTTGTCCGCTAATCGAAGAGTCAGAAGCCTTAGAAGCGCAAGCGGCCACCGACACCGCCGAAGAGCTTTCAGACGCGTTGAAAAGCCTTAATGTTGGTTTGGTTCATGGCCGATTAAAACCCAAAGACAAAGAGCAAGTGATGGCACGCTTTCGTGCTGGCGAGTTGGATTTATTGGTGGCGACAACGGTAATCGAAGTGGGAGTTGACGTGCCTAACGCCAGTTTGATGGTAATCGAAAACGCTGAGCGCATGGGGCTAGCGCAGTTGCATCAATTGCGCGGCCGAGTTGGGCGCGGCCGTGAACAGTCGTTTTGTATTTTGCTTTATCATACGCCGCTTAGCCAACACGCAAGAGAGCGTCTGAAGACCTTGCGTGAGACCAACGATGGGTTTGTGATTGCGCAGAAAGATTTAGAAATACGTGGCGCAGGCGAACTTTTAGGCACACGTCAAACTGGCAGCATTAGCTTTAAAGTAGCCGATCTTATTCGCGACCAACACTTGTTGCCATCAGTGGAGGGCAGCGCCAAAAAGTTGTTAAAGCTCACACCCCAACACGTTGATGCTCTTATTGAACGTTGGGTTGGCAGTAAAGAAAACTACGTAAACGCTTAAGACCTTAAATCAATGGCCAGCAACGTTTCGTTATCACAGGTTTATAAATGACAGTCACCAAAATTCACCACTATTTAGCATTAATGCGCTTTGATAAACCCATTGGTTCATTGCTGTTGTTATGGCCAACGCTGTGGGCGTTGTGGGTTGCCAGCGACGGTCAACCGTCGCCCTTATTTTTTTGGGTGTTTGTATTGGGGGTATTTGTTATGCGCTCCGCTGGTTGTGTGATTAATGACTACATTGATAAAGACGTTGACCCCATGGTGGCCCGTACTGAACAACGGCCGTTGGCATCAGGTGCCGTGCGGCCTCAAGAGGCTCTGGTCTTGTTTTTCCTGTTAGGGCTCATGGCATTGCTTTTATTGTTTTGTTTACCAAAACAGGTTTGGCCGTGGTCAATTCCAGCCATGGCCGTCACGGTTATCTACCCGTTTATGAAGCGTTTTATGCAAGCGCCGCAGGCCGTGTTGGGTGTTGCATTTTGTTTTAGTATTCCGATGATTTACGTGGCGGTAGGGCGTGAATTTGATTTGGCATTTGTGTTGCTTATTGCCATGAACTTCTGTCTTGTTGTCGCTTACGATACAGCCTACGCCATGTCAGACCGAGAAGACGATTTAAAGATAGGTGTGAAATCCACCGCGATTTTGTTTGGCGAATATGACCGAATAGCAATTGGCTTGCTGCAATGCACCGTAATTGGTTTGATGGTTTATCTGAAAACCGTGTTAGGCCTATCACACCTATTTTTTATTGCCGTGGCAATCAGTGCGGCCCTGTTTTTGTATCAACAACGCCTAATAAGTTTAAGAGATCGAAGCGATTGTTTTAAAGCCTTTTTAAACAATGGTTGGGTGGGTGCCGTGATTTGGTTGGGGTTGGTGGCAGGCTAATTGAATGCATTACCAATTTAGCATCAGCTTCTCAATATTGTACGCACACTGGTGACGCTCGATCACAAAAAGGCTATTGCAACGACGAGCACTTATTGAGCCAGTTTTCCTCATACGCAAGGCAGCCCCCACTGATTACGTTGCTGACGATGGTCATGGATGCAAACAATCGTATCGATTCACCGGTTCGAGTGAAGTTTTAAGCTTGACTGTTTAAGTTTCAGGTTTGACTATCTAAGTCGTAAAACTTGCGTTGCGTTGCGAGTGGTAATGGCGGCGACTTCGCTTTCTGGCCGCTTTTTTATGTCGGCCAATGCCTTTAAAACAAAAGGCAAGTACTCTGGACTATTGCGCTTGCCTTTATGAGCCTGCACGGTCAGATCCGGTGCGTCTGTTTCCAATACGATTGATTGAGTTGGGATTTGCTTGGCCAGAGAACGAATGACGCGCGAGCGTTCAAACGTAAGCATGCCGCCAAAACCGAGTTTAAACCCCATCTCAATGTATTTTTGCGCGTGCTGAATGCTGCCATTGAAGTTGTGGATGATGCCGCCAACCACACTTACCTCGGCTAACAGTTTTATGCAGTCGTCGTGTGCTTTTCGGTTGTGGATAATGACTGGTAAGCCGTGCTGCTTTGCTATAATAAGCTGCTTAGAGAAAAACACGACCTGTTTTTCTTTGTCTACAATTGGGTTGTTATGAGAGTCGTTTGGGCGGTTATTTTTTTTCTGATAGTAGTCCAGCCCAATTTCGCCTATCGCGACCGGCTTATGTTGTTTAACTAACTCATCAAGTTGCGTTAGGTGTTGGGGCTGGTGTTGATCAATGAATATGGGGTGAAGCCCTAAGGCCAAATGCAATTTGGGTGAGTTTATTAACGGCGTGGTCGATTCGTTTTCAGAGTATGACGACTCGGTGCAGAGTTTGATGGTGTTTGACCATGTGCCTTGGCTAACCGCCGGCACAACGATGTCACTGACGTGACTTTTAATGCAGTTACGTAATACCGCATTGCGATCAACATCGAAGGCGCTGAAATCCAGGTGGCAGTGGGTGTCGATCAGTGGGCTCATGCGCTAAGTTTAGCGCATTTATGGTGCGCTAAATATGGCGTACATAACTTTTAACGTAACGCTATTTTAATGAATGAATTTGATTTGTCGCGCCGTTTCGGCGGAATTGCACGCCTGTACGGCGACCAAGGGCTTATGCGGCTCTCGCAGGCTCACGTCTGTGTGATTGGTATCGGCGGTGTTGGTTCTTGGGTGGCGGAGAGCTTGGCTCGCAGTGCGGTTGGTCGCATTACTCTTATTGATTTAGACGTGGTGTCGGAATCGAATATCAATCGCCAATTAGTGGCCACGGAAGATCAAATTGGGCGAGATAAGACGTGGGTGATGCGCGACCGTGTTGCGCAAATTAACCCCGTTTGCGAAGTTAATATCATTGATGAATTCATTGACCGCGAAAACATTCCTTCTCTCATCGGTTCGGAGTTTGATTATGTGATTGATTGCATTGATGATTTTCGTACTAAGGCTGCACTGATTGCTCACTGTAAGCGTAATAAAACTCAGGTCATTACGATCGGTGGCGCCGGAGGTCAGGTTGACCCCAGTAAGATACGTCGATCGGATTTAAGTCGAACCCAGCATGACGTATTGTTAGCCAAAACCCGCAAATTGTTGCGACAAGAGTATGGTTTCGCCCGTAACGTCAAACGCACTTTTGGTGTTCCTTGCGTGTACTCCAATGAGCAATTGGTTTACCCTGACGGTAACGGTGGTTTGAGTCCGCAACGGCCGCCGGTCGACCCAGACAATGCATCCTCAAACGCACTCAATTGCGCAGGCGGTATGGGGTCGGTCACTCACGTTACCGGCACTTTCGCTTTTATCGCATCGGCCTTTGTGCTGAATCAGTTGGCACAACATGGCTAAAACATCCCCAGTTTCTAAGCAAACCTCATTTGAAGAAGTGACTCCTGAACAGGCAGGGCAGCATGATGTTGTGTTGGCAACCCTTAATGCGCGATACATCCACAGCGCCTTTGGTTTGCGTTACCTAAAAGCAAACTTGGGCGAATTGGAGCAACGCTGTGATATCAAAGAATTTACTCTTGAATCCAGACCGGAAGACATTGTCGAGCAGTTATTGATTGCCAGCCCTAAAATTGTTGGTTTTGGTGTGTATGTTTGGAATGTTGTGCAAACCGAAAAAGTGGTGTCATTATTAAAAGCCGTTGCCCCAGAAGTGGTGGTTGTATTAGGCGGCCCAGAAGTGAGTTACGAGCAAGAAGAGCAACGCATTGTTGCGCTGGCTGATTATGTGATTACCGGTTGGGGCGAGGTTAGTTTTCGTGTTTTGGCCACGCAGATTTTAGAGCATGATTTAGATCACAGAGCCGGCAATGCGCCGAAAATAGTCGCGGGCGAGCAACCCAAGCTGGATCACATTCGAATGCCGTACTATCTGTATAATGATCAAGATATAAAACACCGAGTGTTGTACGTTGAGGCATCCAGAGGCTGCCCTTTTAAATGCGAATTTTGCTTGTCGGCCTTGGATAAAACTGCGTGGCCATTTGATCTGGATTTGTTTTTGAGCGAAATGGACGAGTTACATAGGCGTGGCGCTCGGCATTTTAAGTTTGTTGATCGCACCTTTAACCTGAAGGTAAAAAACAGTTTGCGTATCATGCAATTCTTTTTAGATCGAATGTCGGATGACCTGTTTCTGCATTTCGAAGTGGTGCCAGATCATTTGCCGGATGCCCTAAAAGAGATGATCGCAAAATTTCCAGCAGGGCAACTTCAGTTTGAGGTGGGTATCCAAACCTTTGACCCTGAGGTTCAAACTCGAATTAGTCGACGTCAAGACAATGAAAAAGCACAGCAGAACATTCGGTGGATCAAAGAACAGAGTCAGGCCTATCTGCACACCGATTTGATCTTTGGTTTGCCTGGCGAATCACTTTCCAGTTTTGCTGCAAGTTTTGATAAGTTGGTTGGGTTAAGGCCTCATGAAATTCAAGTCGGCATTCTTAAGCGATTAAAAGGATCACCGATTATTCGTCATACCCAGGCGCATAAGTTGGTCTTTAATCCGAATCCGCCCTATAGCATTGTCAGTAATGATCAAGTGTCATTTCATGACGTTCAGTTTATGGGGCGCTTTGCGCGTTATTGGGACTTGATCGGCAATTCTGGTCGTTTTAAGAATACCGTGCCATTAGTACTGGGTGATCAGCCTTTTGCGCGGTTTAGTCAGTTAACCGTGTCGCTTTTTGAACAAAGTGGCCAAACCCATAAGATCTCCCTGCTTCGGTTGTTTGATTTGGTGTTTGATATTACTTCTACACGATTGAATGTGGACTTTGAAGTGTTAAACACTGTAATTAAGGCCGATTTTGAGGCGTCAGGACTTAAATCTTTGCCAAAATGTCTCAATCGAGACAGAAATAAAGCTTCAATTCGCGATAGAGTTATAAAAAATAAAGGCACGGGTAAACACTCAGCTCGCCAAGCGCGACACTGAAACTAATACTGGGTTAGCCACTGTTATAAGAACTCTGTAGTTCTTGGGTTAGTAGAGTAGGGTCGAAAGCACAAGAAACGTGGTGGGGTAGGCCTAATCAAAGGTAGTAACATGCCTTTGATTAGGTTTTTTATGCGCACCTTTGCATGAACAAGGCGCACCGTGTTTGTATTGAACTTTAAGCTCGGCTAAGTTCGGCCGATTCGTATCAGTAACCACACAAACAACACAAGGGATAAGATTGTGATCAGATAAACCCAGACCAACCAAGGTGGGGCGTATTTCATTTTAAGTGCGTAGCGTTTATCTTCTGGCAAATAGACCGCTCGCATTGCGTTATTTGCGCGTAATATCTTAACGTGTTCGCCGGAGCTTTGGTCAACGGCTTTCCACCCAGGGTAATAACTGTCGTTTAAGTACAGTAGTGCTGGGCCTTGGATCGATTCAAACGTGAGTTCAGACCCTCGGTCACTCAAAATAGCGACGCGCTTCAGGGTATTAACGTATTGCTTGCAAAGCTTATCCGCAGGTTCACTTATTGCGATGCGACCACTTAACATGGACAGGCCTTGCTTTAAGAAAGCCACTGTCTCTGACGCGTCTGTGTGTACTTCGCATGAGCTTGCAATAAAGGCGCGTGGCATGGCGTTTTTCTCTAAGAAAATGGATCTGGCTCCGCCATCATATTCGACCAACAACTCGTCATTGACGGCCGTGTATTGAGAATCTGTATTAATATTTTCAACCGCTAACGGCATGGCCGGTAGGTCTTGGTAGGTTTTATTGCTTTGGTTTACCACTCTTAACGTTACCATATATGACTTTCCATCTAGGGCTCTAAGCGGTTGTCTGACTCGCCAGAGTGTGCGAATTTGGGTCTTTCCATCCACTATTTTTTCGGTTTGACTTCCTGTGTTTGCTTTGAGCCAACGAACCTCGTTTCCATCGTCGAACTTTAACCAAATCACGGCAGTGCCTCGCTTGCCGAAGCTGTCTATATGAGCAAAGAAATACAGTGGATTTTGCCGTCTTAAAATAAACTCCGTTTGGTTACGAGTTAAAGATGGGCTGAGGTCTGTTGAGGCTTGATAATCACTCCAATCGGGTTCTGAGAACGGGGTTGAGTGTACTGTACTCATGTTGTTCGAGAGTAACCAGCCAGACCATGGATGTCGTTGATTTTTAAGTGCCACGTAACCGCCGTATGGCGCGTGATAGAGCGCTTTTCTTACGGCTCTTAACTCTCCGGGCAGCATGGCTGAAACGCCGTTATCCAGTGTTGCGATGCCTTTTTGCACGTACAACCCTGATTCATCGCGAGTTCTGAATTCATGTTTTGCCATGCCCGACTTTTCTATCGCGGTCTCCAGCGCCTTAAACTCTTCCGCTGACCTGAACAGTTTTGGGTGTTCGGTGTTGGCGAACTTCGCCCTCACCGTATGTGCTTGTTCTAAGCCAATACCGGTTACGGCTAATAGACTGCCGAGAATGGCAATAAACTTATACGGCAAAAATTTAATTAATGCGTTGATTTTCAACGCATGCATTACGTGAAAGGCAATCAAACCTCCGGCGATTATTAGCACAAACCATAGAAAGTGAAACGGCTCTCCATGCAGTTGGTTGATCCAAAATCCTCGCGGTTTCATCTGAAAAAATAACTGGGCGGCCCCTTCAACCGCTCTAACGAGTATCACTAAACTGGCCAATGCCCAAATGGCTCTTACAACGTGGTAGGCGCGGCTCTCTCGTGGTGCCAGATAATAAGTGGCCAGCCCAAGTGCAGCAAAATAGGCACTGCCAAAATAAAATAACGGTGAGAAGTACAGTGGAAAATGGCTGACGTCCAACACGGGCGTTTTGCTGAATAGCCATTCGACGGTTGACGACAAGCCAAACCCTTTTACGACGAAAAGAGCCATCGTCAAAAGAAAGCCGATCGCCACGCTAACGGCTAACTTACCTACGCGTTTGCTATCCAGAATCAGTGTTAATAAACCTTGTAACGCCAAAAAGCCACCGACTGTTCCTACTGTAAAGCTGATGTAACGTCGTTGGGCTTCAGTTTTCCAGAACAAAGACAGTTGCGACAAGGTGTACGGGTACGCATCTTCGGGCTTCCACGCGCCACTTATAAACCCTTTTCTTAGGCCCATTACACCGGTGTATTCAATATACTCAAGCAAGGCGATAATTTGGATGGCGGACAAACCGAAGCCAACAAAATGCAGCAACGCCAGGCGCTGGCATAGCATCCAAAAGTTTGCTTTTAGTGCGGAAAATTCCGCCAGCATTACCGCGATATAAATGAACGCAATGATAAGAGCGAACAGGGCCGCGGCTTCTGGAAAACCATTGGTGACCATGGCAATGATGCCGATGACCAAACCAACCGCATGCCACTGTTGTCTGCGGTGGCTAAGTTCACTCGGCAGACTGACTCTCAGCAGAAAATAAAAATACCAGACCCCAGCCAGCGCGCCGTTACTCCAAGGGTGATTGATCCAGCGGAACACATTCAAATTGTAGCCCGCCAGTAGAGCGAAAATAAGCGCTGCCGCCCATGGCAGCTTGAAAATGTTGCGAGCTATTAAAAACAGCATCAGGCCAATCAAGATGATTCTCGCCATGGGCATCACCGACCAAAAAATTTGATCGGGTAGCCAAATTAGCGCTAACGATAAGGGGAACAGTGGTGCCCCTTGAACACCATTGCCCAACATGGGTTGCCCCATGCCGCGTAGGTTAGACCAAAGAATATTTCCATGTTCAAACAACTCATAACGAAACTCCCTTAGTGACGGCATAAACGCCATCCAACTGACAACGGCATCTTTATTACTCCACAAGTCGCCAACCATGGGGCTTACTTTGAGTAGAAATAAGTCGGGTTGGAAACACCAAAATAGCGCAATTAGAGCAAAAGCCGCCCACCAAAAGCCGCTTTTAACTAACGCAGACTGATCAACGGGATAGAAAGGAGAATTGCCCGCAAAGGAACGATCTTTGTTGGAGAAAAAGCTATTCATTCTATTCTTTATTTAGAGTGCCGGTAGATTACTGGCGGATAATAGCTCATGTCTGGCTTTTGAGTGAACAGTTTGGCATTTATACGCTATAACTTAGCTGCGTTTTTGTTTATTATCTCGCCCTCGAATCGTTGTATGAGCGCTGATGCCTATCAACGCTGGTGTTTTACGATTGCCTACTAATGTACTACTAAAAACAGATGCCTCTGCCTGCTACGCCACGTAACCTTGCCATGCTTAAAAAGATGTTGCGCTATGGCTTTAGTAGCGCCGTTGCTTTGGGCGTTGATGTTGGGGTAATGATGTGGCTCGCCAACGTGATTGGTTTGCATTATCTACTCGCCGCGAGCATTGGGTTTACAATGGGGTGTCTGGTTACCTATATTATGTCGGTAACCCTTGTTTTTGACGACCAGAGCGGTCGCTCGGCTAATACCACCTTTGGCTTGTTTTTCTTGGTTGGCATACTCGGCCTGATATTAAACCACTGTATTTTATATTTGGGCGTGGACTTGCTGGGTCTCGCGTTATTATTGGCGAAGGCCTGCTCGGCACTTACGGTGTTCTGGTTTAACTTTTTTGTCAGGGGGATGTTCGTGTTTAACGACCCTGATTTAGCGATAAAGAAAAAATGACTGAAAGCTCAAATAATAAACAAAAAGTGGTAATCGCGGGTGCTGGGCCTGCGGGTTTGACTCTTGCTTACGAAGTGTTGCAAGAGTCACAGATGTTAGACGATAAAGACTTTGAGCCTGTGTTGTATGAGCAAGACATTCAGGTAGGCGGTATTTCAAAGACGGTCAACTACAAAGGTAACCGCATGGATATTGGGGGCCACCGCTTTTTCTCTAAGTCCGATTGGGTGATGGATTGGTGGGCACAGCACATGTCGTATGACTTTGCTGAAGAAGAGGAAATAACTTACCAAAATAAAACTCGCATTATTAGTGGCAAATCTCATTCAGAGAAGGCAGCGGAGACTGATGGGTTAATGGGGAAGATGTTGCTTCGTAACCGTCTTTCTCGCATTTACTTTTTGCGTAAATTTTTCGATTACCCAATCAGTTTAAGCATCGAAACCATTAAAAATCTTGGCGTCGTGCGGATGGCGAAAATTGGTGTGGCCTATGTTTGGTCTCGGGTATTCCCGATTCGCGAAGAAAAAAACCTAGAAGACTTTTTGATTAACCGCTTTGGTAAAACGTTGTACCGCACATTTTTCAAAGATTATACTGAGAAAGTCTGGGGCATTGAGTGTCATAAAATTAGTGCCGAGTGGGGCGCGCAGCGCATTAAAGGCTTGTCTATTGTTTCGGCGATCAAGCATGCGCTGTTCTCACGGTTCCAGAATAACTCGTTTCGCCAGAAGAACGTTGAGACCAGTTTGATCGAAAAGTTCCTCTACCCTCAGTTTGGGCCAGGCCAAATGTGGGAGATTGTTGCTACAAAAGTTCAGGCTCAAGGGGCATCTGTGGAACTCAAGCATCGTGTTACGGGTTTAGAAGTCGATTATGATAATAAACGCATTCAGCGTACCAAGGTGTTGAACATCGAAACTCAAGAAGAGTCTTGGGTTGATTCCGATTACTTTGTTTCAACCATGCCGGTAAAGCACCTAGTGCGCATGATGCCAGAAGCTCCTAACGATGTGAAAGAGGTTGCTGAAGGCTTGGTGTATCGAGACTTCATTACTTTGGGCGTGTTGCTTAAAAAGTTAAAGAAGAGCAAATACACCGATGGCAGCGATACTGAAATGTTGCCAGACAACTGGATTTACATTCAAGAACCAGAAGTGCAAATCGGTCGTTTACAGATATTTAATAACTGGTCTCCTCATTTGGTTGCTGATAAAGACACGGTTTGGTTGGGTTTAGAATATTTTTGTAATGAAGAAGACGACCTTTGGAAAATGAACGAGCAAGAATTAACTAAACTTGCCATTTCAGAACTCGAAACGATTGGCTTGATTGACGCTGACGATGTTCTTGATCACACCGTACATAAAGTAGAAAAGACCTACCCTGCTTACTTTGGCAGCTACGATGATTTTAGCGTAGTGCGAGAATACCTCGACGGGTTTGATAATTTGTTTTTAGTGGGTCGAAATGGCATGCATCGATACAATAACCAAGATCACTCGATGCTCACAGCGCGATATGCCGCTCAAGCAATTGTTTCTGGTGAAATTGATCGCGATAAAATTTGGGATGTAAACGTCGATGACGATTATCATGAAGAGAAATAATCGCAAGTTATAAACAAACTTGAGTCAAATAACTTCGCCAAAAAGACAAAATAAACAGCGTTAAAGCGCAGTACTACCTAAACTACCGCCGCAGTTATAAGCGTTGTAAGCGCTGACGCGGTTTAAAATCCAGGCCCAGTGGGGCTTTAAAAGAGATGTGTCATGATTAAAGTAAATTCCGTTGTTACTATGCATTACGAGCTAAAAAACGTCGAAGGTGACGTGTTGGATTCGTCAAAAGGGCAAGACCCTTTGGTTTACTTGCATGGAGCGGGCAATATTATTATCGGCCTTGAAGAACAGCTGGTTGGCAAAACGGTAGGCGATAATGTATCCGCTGTTGTGGCGCCTGAAAAAGGGTATGGAATGCCGGTTGATGCTTTAATTCAAACGGTGCCGCGTGAAGCGTTTGGTGACGAGATTGATAAAGTTGAAGTGGGCATGCGTTTTCAAGCGGAAACAGAGCAGGGGCCAGTTCCTGTTGTTGTAACCTCCATGGATGACGCCACGGTTACCGTTGATGGTAACCACCCTTTAGCCGGTCAGGAACTGCACTTTGAGGTATCGATTTCAGAAATTCGTGATGCCAGCCAGGAAGAAATTGATCACGGGCATGTTCATGGCCAAGGTGGACACCAACACTAATCCAATACTAATATTGTTGTTTTAGGCACTCGTTTTTCTCTGTAAACCTGCATTAAAACTTATCTATTAATGAGGGTAGTGTGTCTGATTTTTATTTAGGTAACCTTTGATCAAACTGACGTTCATTTGATCAAAGGTTGGTTTGGTTATTGTACTTTAAGTGTTGGGTTTATTCGTCGGAAACAGAGGGCTTCTTTCTGAAAAATTTGCGAAGCAAAGCCGCTAACCCAATCACAATAAACACGCCAAACTTCTTTAAGAAAATCAGTAAGGCCGCCAATAAGCCTGTTTTGGCAAGGACTTTGCCTGCGACTAATGCACCTAAACCATACGCCGCTACTTTGTCTACGCCCGGCTCAAAATCATCGTAGCGCGCACCTTGATCAAACTCGGCCATCGCCATCACTGTATCTAAATTAGCGGCAATCAGTTCTTTTTGATCGATGTCAGCAATAAAATTGAGTATTAACACGCCTCGGCGCCCTAAAGCACGAACGTTATAGTTAAGCGTGTTGGTGTCAGCGCCAAATTTTATTTCTTTGGCCCAGTGCATTTTATGTGTTTGCTGATTGTAGAATGGTTCAGCAGCCCAACCCACCAGCTCGATGGTTTCATAACCTTGGGCCACTCTCTGTTTGCTTGCTTCGCGTGTGTCGGCTTTCATGTCTTTTAGCAAGTCTGAGTAATCGATGTCAGCCGCATCATCGTCCGATACGTAGCCGTCTGCTTCGTATTGCACGGTTACGGCCCATGCATTTTCATCAAACGGCGTAAATTCTTCAGGAAACAGCATTCCGAGTACGGCGTTACCCGGGGGATTGCCCCAAACCTCCACCAATACTTTTTCAGCGTCGTTGGGGTTCAAAAAATAGAAGTTATCAGGAACCGTAAAGGAAACATTTGCCGACGGAATTTTGACTTCCCCTTTTTGCCGATCCAGTGCTTCCCAGATACCGCTTGCCCAATTGATATACTCTTGCTGTTCGGGGTTGAGTTGTTCTTCTGTGAGTGATGTATCTGGTGTTTCGTCGGTCGCCAGCGCCTCTTGGGCTAATGCTGACGTTGATTGAATGCTTGCCAAGATAACCATCCAATACAATGCGATTAAACTGTGTTTATTCTTCATGAGTGTCCATTCTAGTTGTTGATATTTAAGGGGGCGCCCCATGTTAAGGCCGCTGTAAGTTATTAGGCTATTTTAGATAAGTGGCTAAAAATGTGGCCATGCTCTCGAACAATGATATGCGGTGCTTTTCATTGCTTAGATAATGGGTTCCGTTTTCGTACTCGAAATACGTCACTTTTTTACCGTGTTTTTTCAGCGCTTTATGCATTTTATGGCTGTGAGCTACCGGAACGACAGTGTCTTTGTCTCCATGGGCCAGCATCACTGGTATGTCAATTTCACTGCTGTACACCACAGGTGACCGCTTTTTTAATTCTCCCATGTTCGACCCAACCTGTTCTTTAACGATCTTGTGATTAATATATTTTCGTGAGTTTTTAATGAGCTTTCGTAAATCCGTGACTCCCGCGAAGCTCACGGCACACTGATACAGGTCGCTATTATTCGCTGCCTCCATTAGCGCCGCATAACCCCCGTAGCTGGCTCCGACAATGCAAACTCTATTGGGATCCGCAATGCCTTGATCTATAAGCCATCGAGTGCCGTCTTCAACGTCGGTTTGCATCTTCCCTCCCCAATCTTTTAGGCCTGATGCCATAAAGCTATGACCGTACCCTGAAGAGCCTCTAAAGTTCATTTGTAACACAGTGTATCCTTGGTTGGCAAAAAACTGAGTCCAGTAGTCAAAACCATTCCCGTCATGGCTGATGGGGCCGCCATGAGGAAATATAATCGCTGGCCCAGGCTCATCTTGACTATTGTTGGGCTTGGTATTGGGTCTGGTCAAAAAGCCTTCAATTTTAAGCCCATCTCTAGCATGGTACTCAATCGGCTGCTTTTCAGCCATTAACTCGGAAGTTAACTTATTATACCTAAGCGCAATGGCGTTCATGCGACGCGAATCGCGATCCCATACGTAGTAAGTCCCTGGGTCATTATCACTGGTGGCTAGAATTAAAAAGCGGCGTTCGTCTTTCGAAAAGTCGATAATGTGATTAACGGTGTTTGGCAGTGCGCTATCAATGGAATTCGCAATATTATTAAAGCTGGAATCCCAGAAGTAATGGCTGTTACCGACATTGTGGCGAATACCAACAACTTTGTTTGCCAGCTCGGAAAAAACCAAGGAGCCATTAATGTCATACTCCTTGTTGCTGAACACGAGTTCTTTGGATGAAGTGTCATTGCTTAAATCCATTTTAAATACAGCTTTACGCCCTTCATGGTAAGCGCTGAAATACAGAATATTAGGGTCTACATCAAAACCTAAAGGGTTCGAGGCCTGAGAGCTAAATGCCTCGAATTCAAACAATGATCTCCACGGGCCTTTGCTGCCAGCGGCAAGGTATTCGTATCTAAGTTTTGTGTCCTTTAATTTGTAAGCAATGCGAACGTTGTTCTGACGATCTGTTATCCAATCTAAGGTGTCAGAACGAGCTTTATGGATTATTTTGGTGCTATTCCTTTTTAGATTTACGCGCATCACGTTGGTTGCGATTGCGTAGTGGCCTGTTCTGATTGATATCAGTATTTCATCAGGCTTCTCTGGCATCATGTCTATAATGTTGTCTTGTCGAGAGGGGGTGTAATTATTTTTTTCAAATACACGAGGGGGGATCACATGGCGTGGGTCGCCACCTGAGATATTAAATTTGAGTAGGTTAGTTTGGGTGGTCGGCGTGCGAGAGAAGTTCGTTGGGTAATGAGTACTCACGAAAATTTCGTTGTTGTTTGCCCAAGTGATCCACCCTATTACAAACTTAGAGTTATCCGAAGACGTCAGCGTTTTGTTCTCACGCGTTTTAAAATTGAAGACATTCAGCAACACCCCAGCTGTACCCTTGTGTTCATAGCGTTGAAGTGAGGCAACTTTTGTCCCATCAGGTGAGAGCGTGACCTGTGTTATGTCGGGTAAGCTGGCAAACGCTTTTGCCGGTAATGGGTTTGCGTTGCTTACAAAAGAAAATGCCGAAATGGTGAGGGCGGTGACCCAGGTCATGGCGATAAGTCTTGAAAACATGTGTTTAATTCTTCCTTTGGTATTAAGTGTTTTATGGCACTATTGGCCGCGCTCATTTCCATTTTATCAAAGCCCAACCTGTAAATCAGCGTAGATTGAGATTGAACGGGGTGAAAAGCTCACTCCGCGCATTAGTTTACAGGACTTGACCGCGCAGTGTAAATTTCGTTATTCAGAGGTTAAGACTGCGAAGCTCACAGAACGAAATAGGTTGAGTTTATTTCTACCTTGACCAGCTTAACTGTATTTAGACTCTAATTGCTGCATTTCTATCTTATCAAAGCCGGCCTTCAGGCGGGCTTCAACGTTAAATGGACCACGCAGTTCACCGTGCATGTGCTTTTCTATCATGCTAATAAAAGCCGTCCTGGGTTCTAACTCGCGTAAGGCGCAGTGGTGAAAAAACCATTTTGAACCAATGTCAACGTGCTGAATTTCATCCTGATAGATGATGTTTAGAATTTCCACGGCCTCGGTGTCGCCGGCACCGTCAAGCCGCCGAATCATGCCGGGCGTTACATCCAAGCCGCGGGCTTCTAATACGCGAGGCACCAGAGCCATACGCGCCAAGATGTCATGCTGAGTTTTAACCGCCATGTCCCATAAACCGTTATGGGCTGGATAGTCGCCGTAGTCACACCCGTTTAGATTGAGGTAGCGACGAATCATTTGAAAATGCCGTGCTTCATCGTCGGCCACTTTCACCCAATCGACGTAGTAGTCAAACGGTTGATCGATGAATCTATAAGCGGCATCCAGCGCCAGATTGATTGCATTAAACTCAATGTGAGCGATGGCATGCATTAGAACGTTGCGCCCTTCTTGGGTGTCGATGCCCCGCCTTTTGAGTGCGCGTGGTGCTACAAGCGCCAGCCGAGTAGGGTAACCGGGCAAGGTTATTTCCAGCGGCGGACGTTTATACTCAATGTGCTTTTTGATAAAGCCCTTGGCTAAATTCCGCGTTGCTTTCACTTTGTCGGTTGGGTCTTTACAAAGAATGATTTGCTCAATTTCGCTGAATAGGCAATTCATGTGTTCTCCTGTAAGCGTCTGTTTTTTTCGTCACGCTGGCCACTTAGCGGCGGTACAACGCGGAAGATGATTTAGGTCTGAGTACAATTGAATATTGGTAAAACCGGCCTTCGCTAACAGGTCGTGTACCTGATCAGCTTGATTATAGCCATGTTCCAGTAACAGCCATCCGTTTTCAACTAAATGCTGTGGTGCTTTTTCAATAATAGCTCTAAGGTCTGCTAAGCCTTTGTCTTTGGCAATCAGTGCGGTGCTGGGTTCAAAGCGCAGATCGCCTTTATCTAAGTGCGAGTCAGACGCTTCGACATAAGGGGGGTTGCTGGCAATCAAATCATATTGCTCTTTATCGGCATCGTCTAACCAGTTAGATTGGCGGAACACGACATTGCTTAGTTTGTTCTCCACCGCGTTTTGTCTTGCAATATTGATGGCTTCTTGGTGCAGGTCAATGGCCACCACTGAGCTGTTTGGGCGCTCTTTTGCGAGGCTTAATGCGATGGCACCACTGCCGGTGCCGAGATCAGCGATTTTATGTTCGTTGAACTTATCCAATCTGACCAGCGCTTGTTCGACCAATATTTCAGTGTCGCCACGAGGAATCAAAACGTGTTTATTTACTCGCAGCCGCAATGTCCAAAAGTCCCGGTAGCCCATCAAATAAGCCACTGGCACTCCTTTGGCGCGTTGTTCAATCAAGCTGTAAAACTCTAAGGTGTGTGCCTTTGTGGCGTTGCTGTCTCCGTAAGAGATGATCCACGCCATGGATTTGTCGATTACATGCAGTAATAAATACTCGGCGTCTATTCTGGGCGTTTCTGAACTGTCATAAAGAGTGTGAGCGGCGTCGTCCAGCAGCCCTCGGTAACTAATCACGTTACGTACCTAAATTAGCCATCACCCAGCTCGGCCAAAAGATTGGCCTGATGCTCGGTGGTGAGTGGGTCAATGACCTCAGCCAAGCCGCCGGTCATCACTGAATCCAGTTTATACAGTGTGAGGTTGATGCGATGGTCGGTGACGCGGCCTTGAGGGTAATTGTAGGTGCGTATGCGTTCTGAGCGGTCACCGCTGCCAACCAAACTTTTGCGGGTTTCGGCTTGCTCGGCGGCTTGTGCTTGACGCTCGGCATCCAAAATTCGAGCCTTTAGCATGGACATCGCCCGTGCTTTATTTTTGTGCTGTGAGCGTTCATCTTGACATTCGACAACGGTGCCTGTGGGTAAGTGCGTCAGTCGAACCGCGGAATCGGTTTTGTTGACGTGCTGACCGCCTGAGCCAGAGGCACGATAGGTATCAATGCGAAGATCATTGGCATTAATTTCCATGTCATCGTCAATGCCTTCGGCTTCTGGCAGGATTGCAACGGTGCAGGCCGATGTGTGTACTCGACCTTGGGTTTCGGTCTCAGGCACTCGTTGAACGCGATGCGCGCCAGACTCGAATTTTAATTTAGAGTATGCCCCATGGCCTTCGATGCGTGAAATAATTTCTTTATACCCTCCGTGTTCGCCTTGATTTGAACTGAGAATTTCCACTCGCCATTTTTGTGATTCGGCATACAGTGAATACATTTTAAACAAATCGCCTGAAAAAATGGCCGCTTCGTCACCGCCGGTTCCGGCGCGAATTTCCAAAAAGATATTATTATCATCGTTGGGGTCTTTGGGCAGCAGCAGCTTTTGTAGATCGGCCAGTAAAACCTCTTGTCGCTCTTTGATTTCGGATAATTCGTCATGCGCCATTTTGCGCATTTCTTTATCGTCTTCCTCAAGCATCATCTGCGCAGCCTCGGCATCGCCTTCTAAGCCACGGTACTCTTCAAAATTTTCAATGATTGGCCCAATCTCAGATAGCTCGATACTGAGTTTTCGAAAATGGTTCTGATCGCTCATTGTTTCAGGTTGAGACAGCAACACATTTAATTCTTCTTGGCGTTCAACAAGGCCTTCTAATTTGAAGCGTATGGATTCTTTCATTGTTATTTTGGGTATTGGGTTTTAAGACATTAAAGACTGGCAAGCTAATTTGTTATGCAGTGTAAATTGCGAAATACAGGTTAGAGACTTATTGGATGAGATGCCCAGAATAGTCTCGAATTTGAAGTTGCCAGAAGCTAAGTCATGATGATAAGCATCTTATTTTATGTCTAGGCCGAACAGTTCGCGTGCCGCCACTAACAGGTCTTCATCGTGCTTTTGACGTAATGACTCGGTGGGGTAATGCATGAATTTTTGCGACAATGCGTGAGCGAATAATTCGAGTACCTCGCTGGGGTCGTCGCCTGCTTGCAACCGCCGCCTAGCGTTATTCAATTCATTGTCTTTGATTGCGTTAGTGCGATCGCGCAATTCTCGTAATGTTGGTACAGAAGCGAGATTTCTAAACCAATGCATAAATTCGTCGGCTCGATCAGTCACTATTTTCTCAGCCTCAATCGCGGCTTGTTTGCGCGACTCAAGATTTTCGGTTACCACCGCTTGCAGGTCATCGACCGTGTAAAGAAACACATTTTTTAAATTGCCGACTTCAGGCTCAACGTCTCTGGGGATGGCTAAGTCAACCACAAAAACAGGGCGATTTTTACGTATTTTTAGCGCACTTTCAAATGTGCCTTTACCCAATATTGGCAAAGTGCTGGCCGTAGAGCTGAAGACCATGTCGGCTTCGGGTAAGCGGGTCGAGAGTTCGTGCAGCGTGATGACTTCTGCGCCAAACTCATTGACCAGATCTTCGGCGCGAGACAGGGTGCGGTTCGCAATAATGATTTTTCGTACGCCTTGTCTGTATAAATGTCGACAGGTGAGTTCAATTGTTTCGCCAGCACCAACAAGCATGACCGTTTGTTCTGATATTTCAGAGAAAATACTTTTTGACAGCGTTACGGCGGCGTAGGCCACCGACACTGCGCTGTTACCTATCGTGGTGCTGGTGCGTATTTCCTTTGCCACCGAGAAAGTGTTCTGAAATAAGCGATTCAATATTTTTCCAGTGTTGCCATTTTTATGTGCTTTGGCAAAAGCCGTTTTCATTTGCCCCAATATTTGCGGTTCACCGATGACCATAGAGTCGAGACCCGACGCCACACGAAACGCATGTTGCACGGCATCTCGGTTAGGTAAAGCATAAAGGTAAGGCGCTACTTCATCTTTGCGCAGCTCGTGAAAATCACATAGCCAATCACTGACGGTGTGAATGTCAGTGTCTGGTACGTGGCAGTACACTTCCGTGCGGTTGCAGGTCGAGAGTATCGTGGCTTCCTCAATATCGTTGTGTCTGGATATGTCCTTTAGCGCATCGTCCAAGTGTTCTGCGGCCACAGCGGCACGCTCTCGGACTTCGACGGGAGCGGTGTTGTGATTTAAGCCTATGGACAATACTTGCATGGGGTTGTGTGGTTGCTAGTCAGAGGCAAGAGTGCCTTTAAACGCTATTTTAACCTGTTTTAGCGCGCTAACCTATGCTTACGCATGCGTTAGCTTATCGTTCTTTTGGTTAAGTCTTATTGTTTTAGTCTATTAATTTCATTGGTGTGGGGATTGTTTAGTGTGCTTGTGAGCGTTCGGTTCTATAGAAAGTTGGACTTTTCTGTGTGATTTGAGGCTTTTAGTAAAGCAGGAAGGTCTTTTATCCATAAACTGATCGAACCTACTAGAATAATCAGAGCCAGACATAGGTAGACGTAATGATCGTTTAATAGCCAGTTTATTGATAATGCGAGTACTTGCAGAAAGCCTGCGCCTACCACCAATAGGGTTATAATGGAAAAAAGCGCATTGCTATTTGAACTTCGAACCCTCTCCACGCCCATGCCAATAATTAAGTGGCTAAAAAGAACCCATGCGAGAATGCCAATCAATAGCCATGTATTGATGCTGATTCCATTGCCGATAAAGTAAGCGCTGACGATAAAAATCCCAATGGCCTGTGGTATTTTAGCTTCAACAACCAGTGATAACACGGTCTCATTCTCGGTTTCTTCTAGACTAAGCTGGTTGGCACACATCAAGAGAAAACTGAAGCCTGTAAAGCACAGAGCGGCCAGCAATACCGTATGCAGCAAGGCACCTGAACTGGCATCAGCGTAGATCAAATTCAAGTTGCTTGAGATGGCGAGATTGAGATAATCAAGGATATTCAATGTCATTGACCAATCGATAAAGTGAGTCTTCCACGCACCAATTCCTAAGGCTGAGGCTAAACTTATTACCAGCAGAGACATGTAAATTGTGTGTAATAAGCCACCGGTTTGCAGGCGACTAAACTGTTTTGAGCCATGCTGTGTTTCATTTTCTTCTTCGTTTAACAGTCGCACAAGAAAGGCGGTAAACCCGGCAAAAATAAACAGAGAGAAACCGATTAGGCTGGGTAATGTTTCATTGCTGACATGGTTCGAGTTTAATGGAGCGTCTAAAATTGGGCGCAACCACAGTAATTTGATGGTCATGGCGACGATGAGTAAGACGATGATAATCCCAGACAAGAGCGACAGGTCTTGCTTGAAGCCGCGATTGGTTTCTAATTGAAACACGGCTGCCACAATTATAGCGGCAATTAAGGTGGGCATGTTAAACACTAACCAGGGTACTGTCGTTCCCAATGGTGCCCAATCACCGTAAACGGAAAACCCTAATTGATCACTGAAAGCTAAGCCTAAGGCGAGCAAACCAATGGCCCCCAACACTCTAGCAAATGTGGGTATTGCGGCGCTTGGGTGGCTAATCAAACCACGGGCAGGCAACAGAAAGAGAAGGGCGAAGAGTAAACCCGGCTGGCGATCCAATAGCGTGGCAACCAAGGCAACAACAACCGCCATGCACAATAAAAAGAAAGCTTGAATCATGCCTTGTTCAACGGTGGCCATGATCGCACTATTAGAGCGTAATAAGTGATCGGCGATGGTTGAATCGGATTGTTGGCTGCTGTACTGCAGGTGAAAAATTGATTCGGCCAAGAAATGGAAAATAATCAGCCATATCAATGCCGGCCCCGCACCCCAAAACAATAAGAGAGCGGTTGCCGGTAAACTAACAAAAAAAGCACTGCTGCCTAGATTTCTGAGTAAATAATTATTTTCAAATAGAACCGAAGGTTTTTGAAACAAAGTGTTCTTAGATTTAGGGCTAAAATATTGCTTGGTCAACAGGCGCAGTAGGCTTAGATAACCAAAGGCAATGAAGGCGATGAGTGTGAGAAACACAGTTAAGCTATTAAGCATATGAATTGATCTAGTGTGCGGTTTGTAATATCGCCTATGTAAATGCGTTATTAGGGCCGAGAGCGGGCAATGTGTCTTAGCCAATTGTGCCGAAGTGGCGCATCTATTAAAAGAAACGATGCATTGATTAGCCGCAATACATGCTTATTGTAGTGATTCATTAGGATAAAGTTAAGAACAGTCTTACCAATGCGTGTAAGAAGTGCCTATGGTCGATCTTTGTTAATACTTAAGTGCGATGACGTGTCGCTTGCCGGTCTTATGTTTATAATGCACAAATTGAGGTCTTAGCCGTGTGTTATTTGGTGAAGGTTTGCTTGATCGTGGTGTTGGTGTTTTCTGCGACCAGAACGAGGTGCGCCGAGTTTATTTGGCGCGTATTAATTGCCGTAACCCCAGCTTGGCCGTATGAGAATTTTTATGTATAAAAAAACAAAACTTTATTTTATGTTAAAGAAGCTGAGGTTGTTGGCTTTATTCACGTTTGTGGCCGGCCTAAGTGCATGCGCGACCAATGGTGTTGAGAGTGAGCGTGTTGATACGGCGAAGGCCGAAGCGCTTATTGAAGCAAGCCCAGATCAGCTGAGTATTAAGTCTGACGCGGAACTGTCTCATGACCCGAAGTTGCCTAAACTGGGTTTAGATGCTCAAACGTTGGAAAATTTGTTGGTGGTTAATTTAGCCAGCTATCAAGGGCAATGGTCGTTAGCGGCGGAAAAGGCGCAGCAGACGGCATTGTCGACCAAAGACTACAGGCTGGCGAGGCTGGCCACGTTGCTGGCATTGAGAGATGACGATTACCAAAAGGGCTTGCTGGGTGCCCAACTGTGGCATGAATTAGAGCCGGGTGAGGCTGATCCGCTGAATATGCTGTTGATTACTCAATTGGGTTCGGGTGACGTAGACGGTGCCAAAAACAGCATCGACCTTCATAAGCAGGGTAAAGAGTTGGATTCGCACGTAAAGCAAATAGCGGCGCTACTGACGCGTCAGAAAAATAAGGAAAGTGCTTTGGTGGCCGCTGACTATCTGGTTGAACAATATCAAGAGTCGCCTCAAGCCGCGTTGAGTTCGGCGTTTGTGGCCGAGTATTTTAATGATTTTGAGCAATCTGAAGTGTGGGTACGCAAAGCCTTAGAGCAACGCCCTGATTGGGATTTGGCCGCGCAAATGAAGGCCAAGCTATTGGCTTCGCAAGATAAGCTGGATGAGCGGGGCGAATTTATTGCTCAATACGTCAAATCCCATCCTGACTCAGTGATGATGCAAATTAATCATGCGGCTGAACTGTTGCGTAAAGGCGACGCTGATGCGGCCTTTATGTCGATTCAAACGTTGTTGCAGAAGGCCCCCAGAGATATTGATGCATTGCAATACGCAGGTGCGTTAGCCGAAGATCGAAAAGACAGTGCGGCGGCCATTCGATATTATCAGCGCGCATTAAACATTGACCCTAGTAATGACGATATACGCTGGGCGTTAGCTAGGCGCCATTATATAGAGAAAAATTACCAGTTAGCCGAGCGTCATTTTAATGACATCGCGAACCAAGATTTATTGTTCAGCGCACAAGTTCAAGTGGCTAATGCGCGTTATGAGCTTTACGGTTTGGATTCCGCAATTAATACGTTGGCTGGCTTGGAACCGCGCACCGAGGCACAATATTTGAATTTGGCATTGAGTCGTCATTATTTATTAATGTCTGAATACCAGTATGAAGAAGCACTGGGTGCGATTAACGAAGTACTCTACTATCTGCCTGATAATTACGATTTGTTGTATGCGCGGGCTTTGGTGGCCGCAGAATTGAAACGATTAGACATTGCCGAGCCTGACCTGCGAGAGATTATCAAAGCGCAGCCAGAGCATGCAAATGCGTTAAATGCCCTTGGGTATACCTTGGCGGATCAAACCGAGCGCTATGAAGAAGCGCGTGCCCTGATTGAAAAAGCCGTTAAATTGCGGCCCAATGATGCTCACATTTTAGACAGCATGGGTTGGGTGGCGTATCGACAGAAAGATTATGAGACCGCAATTGAATTTTTAGAAAGAGCCTATGCTGCTAGTGAGGAAGTGGAAATTGCCACCCATTTGGCCGAAGTGCTGTGGGAATCAGGTCAGCAGGCCAGAGCCAAAGAAATCTGGCTTAGTTGGATTGACCGAGAAGGAGACAACCGCTTGTTGCTTGAAACCATGCAACGTTATGGGATTACCGTGGACTCGGCTTTGCAAGTTGATCACATCAGAAGCGGGTCTTAGATAATGGTAATAATGAGTCAGGCACGGATTCATTTTGCTACTGGAATTACGCTGTTGAGGCTATTTCTAATAGTGATGACCGGTTTGGTATTAAGTGCTTGCCACTCAGTTAAGCACAAAGAGGTGATAAGAGATGGCTGGAAAAATGACACTGAGGTGTTTTCGGATCGTCAAGCTTGGCACAATGAGTTGTATGCTTGGAAGCTGACCGCGAAAATTGCCATCAGTACTCCCCAAATTAAAGAATCCGCCAACCTTGTGTGGCAAGTTAATGGCGATTCGAATGTCATGCGCTTGTTTGGTCCTCTTGGCGTGGGTTCCATTCGTATCGAATTTGACTCTAATGGCGTTACGCTAACCGATACTCGCGGGCGCACTCATCAAGGCCGCAGCGCCGAGGCCTTGTTGTCTCGAATTACCGGTTGGCCAATACCGATCAGCGCGTTGAAATATTGGCTTTTTGTGGTGCCTGAACCTAAGTCAGTTACGCAATATTTGATGAATGAAGACGCCGTGGTGGCAATAGGCCAGCGTGGGTGGCAAATTGATTATTCAAAGTTTCAAGAACCTAATGGGTTAACTCCCAGCTTACCCAAAAAAATTGTGGCAACTAAAACGGCATTTTATGGTGGTGTTGAAGAAACCGCTAAGGTGCGATTGGTTGTGAAGTCATGGACGCGACTGTAATAATGGCCATCTTAGGTTAGCGGCGAACCAAAGCCGTCACGCTAAAGGTTAATTAACTTCGTTGGCTCCGTGAGTGAGCCTGGGTTTTTGGTTTCTAATTAAAAGCGCTTATTTCAATGACAATTTCATTTGAACATTCAACTCAACGATCTGGACCATGGCCCGCTCCCGCTAAAATTAATTTGTTTTTACATGTGGTGGGTAAACGCGCCGATGGCTATCATAATTTACAGACCGCATTTCAGTTTTTAAGCGTCAAAGATGACTTGTTTTTTGAATTAAATACTCAAGGACTGATAGGGCGAAGCTACAATTTGGGTTTTAGTGAAGAGAGTGATTTGTGTTTGCGAGCGGCGCATAAATTAAAAGCGTTTGCCGAGCCCCATTGTGGGGTTACGATCAGCCTGACCAAACGGTTGCCTATGGGGGGAGGACTGGGGGGTGGCAGCTCTGATGCGGCAACGGTTTTGATTGCCCTTAACCACTTATGGCAACTGGGCCTAAGTAAGAAAGAGCTTGCCGTTATCGGCTTAGAACTTGGAGCTGACGTGCCGGTTTTCATTGAAGGAAGATCAGCGTGGGCTGAAGGAGTTGGGGAGCATTTAACCCCGATTACTCCGCCAGAATCGTGGTATCTGGTATTAATACCGAACATTGAAGTGTCAACGGCACAAATTTTTTCAAATAAACGTTTGACACCGATGCCTCAGATGAAGAAAATACGCGCTCTCAAGAAAGGCGTTGATGCTGACGTTGGCGAAAGCGGATCATCAGAAGGTGTTATAGACGCCACTTTTGGTGTTAATCAACTTGAAGAAATCGTTCGTGTTGAGCATCCAGAGGTCAATGATCTTCTTGAGTGGTTGTCGCAGTTTGGTAAGCCTAGAATGAGTGGTTCAGGCGGTTCGGTATTCCTTCCGGTTGAAAGTGAGCAGGTGGGGTTAAGCGTATTGCAAAAACGACCATTAAATTCATCGGGTTTCGTTGCTAAAGGTGAAAATTTTCACCCATTGTTCGAAAAATTGGAGTAGAATACGCTCCGGTTCATGAACGGCACGGATCGCCAAGTGAAGACGATATCAGTTAAGAAACCTACTGGGGTGTAGCCAAGTGGCCTAAGGCACCGGATTTTGATTCCGGCATTCGAAGGTTCGAATCCTTCCACCCCAGCCATTCTTTCTTCGTTTTATCGTTATCGTCTGTTAGCGGTTTATTCGTGGCTAGCGCGTTCAATATTTTTTACCCGTGTAATTAATAAAGCACAGGCATTGAATGTTTCGGATTTTCCATTGTGTGCGCTGAAAAAATTTTTACTTACACTTATAATTCCCAAACTTTACTATTTACCGTTACCTGATCGTTATTGCTAAATTGGTCGTCGACTTAGAGTGTTAAGGCTGAGTCGAAGAAGCATCGAATAACCGTTCAATAATATAAGTTCTAACCAAAACATAAGCCGTCACACAACGATGTTGGCAGCGAAACAGAGGTTTTACAGTGGCACTTGAAAACTTACTTGTATTTTCTGGTAACGCTAACCCTGAGCTTACGGCTCAAGTGGTTGATTATCTAAAAGTTCCATTGGGCAAAGCCCGAGTTGAACAGTTTAGCGACGGTGAAATAACCGTTGAGATTCAAGAGAATGTGCGAGGCCGAGATGTGTTTATCATCCAGCCGACGTGTGCCCCCAGCCACAAAAACTTGATCGAATTATTGTTGATGATCGATGCGTGTAATCGCTCATCAGCGCATCGTATTACGGCGGTCATGCCATATTACGGTTACGCACGCCAAGATCGCCGCCCTCGTAATTCTAGAGTGCCAATCAGCGCTAAGTTAATTGCATCCATGATGAGTACTGCTGGCGCTGACCGCGTGCTGACCATGGATTTACACGCAGATCAAATCCAAGGCTTTTTTGACATCCCTACTGACAACATTTACGGTTCGCCAGTGTTGTTAGATGACATCAAAAATTTGAATGAAGATAATCTGGTTGTAGTGTCACCGGATGTGGGAGGCGTGGTTCGTGCCAGAGCCTTGGCAAAACGCTTGGGCGTTGATCTTGCGATCATTGATAAGCGTCGTCCTAAAGCCAATGTCGCTAAGGTGATGAACATAATTGGCGACGTTGATGGGCGCAGTTGTGTGCTGATTGACGATATGGTCGATACGGCCAATACTTTATGTAAAGCCGCCGATGCTTTGAAAGAACACGGTGCAACAGCGGTAAGGGCGTATTGTACTCACCCAGTTTTATCCGGTGAGGCCGTGAATAGAATTAATGCGTCAACGATGGATGAAGTGGTTGTGACTAACACCATTCCTCTGTCAGATGCGGCCGCAGCAAGTGAGAAAATAAGACAACTGTCTGTTTCTCATTTGCTTGGTGAGTCAATTCGTCGAATTACGGTAAGTGATTCGGTGAGCAGTCTCTTTCAGGAAGAGATATAAAATTTGGCCGTAAAGGCCGATTTTTGCTCCATGAGCGTTGTGGGTGTGTTTGAATGGGTGGCGTGCGTTTTTTACACAGCCACGTTTTTGCGCACGCTCGACGCTTTGTTTGAGAGCAACATTGAAACGTTGCTCTTTACATTCGGTTTTATTTAGTAGAACCGTTTTATGATCGTATCGGCAATGGCTGATGCGTTTTGGAAACACCCATCATTGTTATTTGATGGGTTAATTTAGAGAAATAGTATGGCTAATTTTATAGTAGAAGCTGAAGTAAGAGCCGGATCTGGTACCGCTGCCTCACGTCGTGCGCGTCGTAACGGTCAAGTTCCAGTGGTGGTCTATGGCGGTGGAGAAGATGAGCAATATCTATTGGTGGATCACAACAAGATCATGCACCAATTAGAAGTTGAAGCTTTCCATTCCGCATTGGTTCAATTAAGAGTGGATGATGATTTGCAGCGTGCGGTATTGCGTGATGTGCAAATGCACCCTTATAAATCTCAAGTAATGCACTTGGACTTTCAACGCGTGAGCCGTAAAGACACGATCAGCATGACTGTGCCGTTCCACTTTGTGGGCGAAGACGACGCGCCTGGTGTAAAGATTGATAGCGGTATCATGAGTCACAACATGGTTTCGGTTGACGTATCATGTTTGGGTAGTGATCTTCCTGAGTACATCGAAGTTGACTGTTCGGGTCTTGGTAAAGGCGAATCTGTACACCTAGGTGAAGTGAAGCTTCCAGAAGGTGTGGAGCTTGCTGCATCTTATCAAGAGCAAGACTTGGAATTGCCTGTTGCTTCTGTATTGGCGCCTAAAGGCCCAAGTGCTTCTGCTGAAGAAGTCAGTGGAGAAGCTGAAGGCGGTGAAGACGAGGCAACCAAAGAGTAATCTTTATGGAGCCATCGCCGATCAAACTGATTGTCGGACTCGGCAATCCGGGCGAGAAGTATACGAAGACCCGGCATAATGCCGGGTTTTTGTTTTTAGATCGTTTACTTAGTCATGCTGGCGGTGTACTCAAGGCGGATAAGCATTGTTTTGGGCGCAGTAGCAAAGTGACGTTAGCTGATCAAGAAATTCGTTTGCTGGCCCCCGACACATTTATGAACCTGAGTGGCAAAGCCGTTGTTGCGGCCTGTCGGTATTATAAAATTGCCTTATCTTCTGTATTGGTCGCTCACGATGAGTTGGACTTAGATGCGGGTGTCGCTCGATTGAAGTTAGGAGGGGGCCATGGCGGTAATAACGGTTTGCGTGATATAACGCAAAAAAGCGCAAGTAATGAGTTTGCGCGGTTGAGAATCGGTATCGGTCACCCGGGTGTTGGGCGAGATGTGTCGGGCTATGTGTTAAAACCAGCCAGTAAATCGGACCAGCAAGCGATAGATAACGCCATTGCTGAGAGCTTGCGCGTTATGGACTTGGTTGTACGGGGTGAATTTCCACGTGCAATGAATGAATTACACACAAGTTTAGTTAAATAAACTGTTGTTAAATTTACATTACGTTTAGAACATATTAGTTCGGGACTCTATCATGGGATTCAAATGTGGGATTGTGGGTTTACCTAATGTAGGAAAATCCACTTTATTTAATGCATTAACTAACTCCGGCATTCAAGCCGAGAATTACCCTTTTTGTACTATTGAACCAAATGTTGGCATGGTAGAAGTGCCAGACCCGCGCTTACATCGTCTAACTGAATTAGCCGAACCAAGTAAGACTATTCCGGCCACCATGGAATTTGTCGATATTGCCGGTTTGGTTGAAGGCGCGTCAAAAGGTGAAGGTTTAGGCAACCAGTTTCTAGCCAATATTCGTGAAGTGGACGCCATTGCTCATGTGGTTCGTTGTTTTAACGATGAAAACGTTATACACGTCGCGGGCAAAGTTGATCCGGCTTCAGATATTGAAGTGATACACACCGAACTTGGTTTGGCCGATTTGGAAACAGTCGAGAAAGCCGTCGACCGCGCAGCGAAGCGCTCAAAATCGGGTGATAAGGAACAAATAGCCATTAAAGCTGTGCTTGAACGAGTCGCCGAGCATCTTAATACCGGTGAGCCAGTTCGCTCATTAGGCTTAGATAAAGACGATTATGCCAAGATCAAACATTTGTGCCTGATGACGGCCAAGCCCACGATGTACATCGCTAATGTGGATGAAGCGGGTTTTGAAAACAACCCTCATCTTGATACAGTGGTCGAGATTGCAAATAAAGAAGGCGCGGGCGTGGTCGTGATTTGCGCGGCAATTGAAGCGGAAATAGCGGAACTTGATGATGATGAAAAAGCCGAATTTCTAGAAGAAATTGGCCAAGATGAACCGGGCTTGGATCGAGTTATTCGTGCTGGCTATGAGTTATTAGGTTTGCAAACTTATTTCACGGCAGGTAAAACAGAAGTCAGGGCATGGACCATTCGTAAAGGTGATACCGCCCCTCAAGCGGCCGGGGTAATTCATACCGATTTTGAGCGTGGTTTTATTCGAGCCGAAACCACGGCTTACACTGACTATGATCAATATGGTGGTGAACAAGGAGCAAAAGAAGCCGGCAAGTTTCGCTTGGAAGGGAAAGATTACGTTATGCAAGATGGTGACGTAGTACACTTTCGCTTTAACGTATAGTCGGTGTCAGAGTTATCTCGTATGAACGCTTTGAAAAGTTCATCAAGGCATATTGTGTTGCATAATTTAATTCCGTGTTAGGTTTAGAGCTTAGTGTTGTGTAAACTGAGGCAAATTCTTATACTCGCCTATAGTATTATATTCTTGATTCCCTTGACTTAACGTTCCCCTATACTAATTATGAAAAAAATAGTTGCTTCTTTACTCACGTTATTGGTTTCTTATAACGTTTCGACCGCCAATGCGGCTTTCCCCAACGACTTAGAGAGTGGTGTCGTATTACTCGAAGAAGCGCTGACCCCAGGTTTAACCGACTTCATTAACACATTTGAAGAGACCACAACCTTGAACGTTACTTTTCCAGGTAATCTCATCACTATGGATTACGATAGGAGAAACATATGGCCAAATGGTCGAGGGCAAAATGGTAGCACTGACTTACGTTGTTGTGTAGCTAATGCATGGGCATTCATCGAAATAGAAGATGTGTGGTACGGCGCAACATGGGAATTTTTACGCAATGGCCAAATCACAAAAACTCAAACCGCTTTGCGTGGTCCTAGGCATCTGCGCTTTCCACCGTTAGATAAGTTTAATGCTTTCGGTTCACAAGGTGTTGGTGGAAACATTCCTAACGGCCGAGTGCCGAATGGAACGGTCATTGGGTTTATGGTGGCTGGAATTACTCGAAATTCCCTGGGATTTAATAACATTAGAGAGCGCAGTAACATTGTGTTTTTCAAAGTTGGAACCGGTCAAATTTCGGCTGAGGAAGCTGGGTTTAAACCAGAGGGTGCTTCAGCGTCACTAAACCCTATTATTGACTTAATTATGGATGATTCAACACCTTCTCAGTAGTTGAAATACAGTCAATGCGTTGAGCTGAATCCGTGTACTGATTTACAGTAATCGATTTAGCTTAACGCACACTCTTCTTTTTATAGATTTCACCTCAGCACACGCTCGAACTGAGCCCAGAGCCGCCCTAAAGGTTACTACATTTACGCCACCTACACTTACAAAGTGCCATTACGTTTCAGTGGCTTTTAACATTGATGACGGCAACTGCTTTTTCAAAGAAGGGAAGGGCTAATGGTTCACGACCCTTGTGACCGCATTGTTCTTGAAAAAGCTCTTACATTCTCCACACGCTAACCGACCCTAATCCTTTTAATTAAGGTTCTTATGTTCTTGGCTTTCGGTGGAGTTAACTGCTGGGCCATATGTTAGTCTTTCAATATGACTGATTGAGCTGCGAAAAAGATAATATGGATATGAGAACATTTTTATTAGCATTGTTTGCACTGTTTGCTTTTGCTGGTAATTCCATACTTTGCCGTTTGGCGCTTAAAACAGAAAACATTGATGCCAGCAGCTTTACATTGCTTCGAATCGTGGCTGGAATGGTGATGCTTTTTATACTTCTGTTGATCGAGAAGCGGACTCGCGGGCTTCAAGAAACGCCAAATCGGTTGTCGTTTGGTAGTTGGGTGGGCGGTGCTTCTTTATTTGTTTACGCCGCTTTCTTTTCATACGCATACATTACCTTGGACACCGCAACCGGTGCGCTTATTTTGTTTGGTACGGTTCAAATTGTTTTGATTGTCTATGGCATTTTAAAAGGCGAACGCCTTTCTATTTTTGAGTGCATAGGGTTCATCATCACTTGTCTTGGGTTTGCCTATTTATTATGGCCAGAGTCCTCTAAACCCAGTGGCATAGGCTTAATTCTGATGATCATTGCGGGAGGGGCTTGGGCGACTTACACAGTGCAAGGTCAAGGTTCTGTAAACCCTTTGGCCGACACCGCTTATAACTTCCTTAAAACTTGGCCGCTGTTAGCCTTGCTTGCCTTGCTGATGCTGTTTGGTGTTTTCGGAGCGATTAAGTTGTCATTAGAAGGGGTTATGTTGGCGGTGATATCAGGCTCAATTACATCCGGTGTGGGTTACGCCTTATGGTACGCCGCACTACGAAATTTGAAAAATACGACTGCGGCCGTTTCTCAACTGTCGGTTCCTGTTCTTGCGGCTTTTTTGGGACTGGCATTTGCGGGTGAGGCAATAAGCCAACGTTTAGTGATATCATCGGTCATGGTGCTGGGTGGGATATTACTGTTTATTCTTAATAAATCACACCGTGTGACGGGGGCTTAAGTGGAATACAAAGCAATTAATTTCGATGAAAAATTAGATTTGATAAACGAGTATTGGTCGCCTAGAGTGGTTGCTGAATTAAACGATTATCAGTTTAAACTGGTGCGTTTAAAAGGAGAGTTTGTTTGGCATAAACACAATGATACCGACGAGGCATTCATCGTATTAGAAGGTAATCTAAGAATTGATTTTAGGGACGGAAGTATTGATATTGGCCCAGGTGAAATGCACGTAGTTCCAAAAGGCCTTGAGCATAGGCCTTTTGCTGAGCAGGAAGTCAAAGCGCTTTTGGTTGAACCTCAAGGTGTTGTTAATACTGGTGATTGAAAATTAATACCGGTGATTAAGAGTACAGCATGAAGGTGGTCGATTATGACTTTGAGCCCTAACGGAACGCTGGCTTATGTCAACTCTATTGCAATCGCTGTAGCCTCACCACCGCCGATACACAAGCTTGCAATGCCTTTGGTTTTACCTTTTGATTTGAGTGCGTGAATCAACGTTACGATAATTCTTGCCCCTGATGCGCCCAGTGGATGGCCCAAAGCACAGGCGCCGCCATGTACATTCACCTTGTTGTGATCCAAGCCTAACTCCGACATGGCTTGGATCGCTACCACTGCGAAAGCTTCGTTGATTTCAAATAAATCCACATCGTTGACTGACCACCCCGTGGCCTTAAGCACTTTTTTTATTGCGCCAATAGGGGCCAGAACGAATTCTTCGGGCCGTTGTGCGTGGCTTGCGTGCCCAACTAATTGCGCTTCAGGTTTAAGAGCTGAGACGCTTAGAGCCTCTTCGTCGAACACCAATAACGAAGCCGCACCATCAGAGATGGAGCTGGAGTTTGCGGGGGTGACGGTGCCGTCGTTTTTAAATGCGGGTTTAAGTTTGCGTATATTTTCTGGCTTTGCACGAGTGATTTGTTCGTCCAGATCAACAAGGATCTCCCCCTTGTTGCTGGTGACGGTAAGCGGAGTAATTTCTGCTTTGAATAAGCCTCGAATATTGGCTGCTTGCGCTCGTTTTAACGACTCAAGTGCGTAGTCATCCATGGCTTTGCGAGTGATGTCTAAACAATCGGCTGTGTGCTGAGCGAATGCTCCCATCAGACGCCCAGTCTCGGCATCTTCAAGCCCATCCAAAAATAGGGTGTCTTTGGTTGTGTGATGACCTAGCCGGTAGCCTTGACGGGCTTTATCCAATAGATAAGGCGTGTTACTCATGCTTTCCATGCCGCCGGCGATGACCCTGTGAGCTTGACCGCATTGAATCGCGTTGGCCGCGAGTATAATCGCCTGCATGCCTGATCCGCAGACTTTATTAACCGTTGTGCAAGGCACTGATACGGGAAGCCCAGCTCTAAGGGCCGCTTGTCTGGCGGGGGCTTGGCCTAGGCCGGCGCTCACCACGTTACCAAAGAAAACGTTATCAATGAATTCAGGCGAGCAGGCCGAACGCCCAAGGCTAGCACGGATCGATGCGGCTCCTAGTTCAGGTGCGCTGAGCGAAGACAGTGAGCCTTGAAAACTTCCAAGAGGGGTGCGAGCGCTAGCGGTAATATAAATGGGTTTCATTGTGGTTAGTTGTTTTACATTGGCTTCATTGTTTATTCATCGCCCGCGCCACTTTTGATTGATTTTGGCGCCCCAACGTGCGTGAGATGGTATTACCGGCGTCAATTAAACCAGCAAGATTAACGCCACACTCGATGCCAAGGCCCTGAAGTAGGTAAACAACGTCTTCACTGGCCACATTGCCACTGGCACCTGCGGCGTATGGGCATCCGCCCAAACCCGCTACCGAGCTGTCAATCGTGCTTATACCGCACTGCAGGGCGGCGTATATATTGGCGATCGCCTGCCCATAGGTGTCGTGACAATGGATAGCCAGTGCCTCAATGGCCACCCGTTCAGACACTTCATTGACAACTCGTTTTACCTGTTCTGGCGTGCCGCAGCCTATGGTATCGCCTAACGAAATTTCGTAGCAACCAAGCTTAACCAATTGCTCACTTACGTTGGCCACACTCTTGACGTCGATATGGCCTTCATAAGGGCACCCCATCACACAAGATACGTAGCCCCTGACTCTAAGGCCATGTTCAGTTGCTAATTTGATGACGGGCGCGAAACGCTCTAGACTCTCGCTGATAGAACAATTGATGTTTTTGCGCGAGAACGTTTCTGAAGCAGCACCAAACACGGCAATCTCATCCACTTTAGCGGCTAATGCGGCTTGCAAACCCTTACCGTTAGGAGTCAATGCAGAATAGACAGTTCCATTCTTTCGGTTGATTGCGGCAAACACCTGCGAACTGTTGGCCATTTGTGGCACCCATTTTGGGGATACAAAGCTGCCGGCCTCTATGCGAGTTAAACCTGTTTGCGATAGTTGGTTTATCAGTTTGACCTTGTCCGCAACCGTAATAGCCGCTTTTTCATTTTGCAAGCCGTCGCGTGGGCCCACTTCGAACAGGCTGACTCTTTTTGGAAGGTGACTCACTAAATGGTTCATTCCGCATCGCCGTTTTTGTCACTTTCACTGAAGTTTAGGAGTTGAGTGCCTCCCTCTACTAAGTCTCCTGGCTTAAAAAAAAGTTCATTGACGGTGCCGTTGCTGGGGGCTTCTATTGCGTGCTGCATTTTCATGGCCTCTAAAATAATCAAGGCTTGACCTTGATTAACGTCTTCACCTGCGGTCACTAAAATATCCGCCACTCGGCCATTCATGGGGGCGGCAAATCCATGTTGACCGTTCCGAGCTTGTTTCTCTGTAATGACTGTTTGCTTTAAGTGATACTCGACGGAACCTTTTTCACCATGAATTGAAAAGAGGCCATGGCTATCAAGCCCCGTTTGATTGACGTTCAGTGATTGTCGATGACCGTCAATTGTGCATACCAATTGGTTACTTTGCAGGCTTGCGGTTGCTTCAACACTCTTATCGTTCGTGGTGATTTTGTAGGAATGAGGCCCTCGTTGCTCTTCCAGTAGAACTCGATAAAATTCGTTGTTCAGACCAATGTCATACGCATGGCTGCACGCTTGGTTCATTCGCCATCCATTTCTTGAGTGCCACGGGTCGTTCCTCGCTCGCGCTTTGGATCTTAAGATCAAAAACAAACCGGCTTGCGCCAATGCGATTGTTAAGCCAACGTCCATGTTGTCTTTTTCAAACAGAGCTTTTTGATGAGTCTCGATGAATCTTGTGTCTAACTTGGCATCAATAAAGGGTTGGCTGCTGGCCAGTCGGTGCAAAAAGTTTATGTTGGTGGCTAAACCATTAACATGGTAATCGCGAAGCGCAGTTGTTAACCGGTTCAGTGCCCTGTTACGATCTTCATCCCACACCACAAGTTTTGCGATCATGGGGTCGTAGAATGGGCTAATTTCATCGCCTTCAATCACGCCAGTATCGATCCGAACATTGGCGCTCGGTTCGGGCGTTGTTAAACCCGTTAAAATACCCGTGGCGGGTAAAAAGTTGTTATCAGGGTCTTCTGCGTATATTCGAGCTTCAAAGGCGTGACCACTGATTGCTAATTCGTCTTGTTGCAAAGGAAGTTTTTCGCCGTTGGCGATTTTGAGTTGCCATTCGACTAAGTCTTGCCCAGTGATCATTTCGGTAACCGGATGCTCAACCTGAAGACGCGTGTTCATTTCCATAAAGTAGAACGAGCCATCGCTGTTCAATAAAAACTCCACCGTGCCGGCGCCTTCATAATCAATGGCTTTTGCGGCTCGCACGGCGGTTTCACCCATGGCTTCGCGTTGTTCTAGGGAAAGATTCGGTGCGGGGGCTTCTTCGATAATTTTTTGGTGCCGACGTTGCACCGAACAGTCTCGTTCAAACAGATAAACCCCGTTTCCGTGTTGGTCACAAAAAATTTGAACCTCGACATGCCGAGGTTTAGTAAGGTACTTTTCCACTAACATGTCGTCATTGCCAAAACTGGCTTTTGATTCACGCTTAGCGTCATCAAGTGCTTGTGAGAACTCATGTTCTTGCCACACCTCTCTCATTCCTTTGCCGCCGCCGCCAGCA
Organism: uncultured Arenicella sp.; assembly: GCA_937974565.1. Taxonomy (GTDB): domain Bacteria; phylum Pseudomonadota; class Gammaproteobacteria; order Arenicellales; family Arenicellaceae; genus Arenicella. The sequence continues at coordinate 48,999 of CALJWL010000012.1, read as the reverse complement.
ATCGCTTTAAGCAGCACAGGGTAGCCTATATTATCCGCCGCTTGCTTTAACCCAGAGACACTCTGATCATCGCCATGGTAGCCGGGCACCAGAGGTACATTGGCGCTTCCCATCAAATTTTTTGCGGCCGACTTTGACCCCATTGATTCGATTGACTTTGCTGAGGGACCAATAAAAATAAGCGCATGTTCCGCGCAGCTTCGAGCAAAATCGGCGTTCTCGGATAAAAACCCGTAACCGGGGTGTATGGCTTGTGCGCCCGTTTTTTTTGCCGCTTGAATAATGCGATTACTGAGTAAGTAGGATTCACTTGCTGGTGATTCGCCAATGTGGATAGCCTCATCAGCCGACATTGTGTGCAAGGCATGTTCGTCGGCGTCAGAGTAGACCGCCACCGTTTTAATGCCGAGTCGTTTGGCGGTGTGAATAATACGGCATGCAATTTCACCGCGGTTGGCGATCAATATCTTAGTAAACATCACTCAGCCTCCGCAGGCGGCGGCTGGTTTAGCCATGTCGGCGGACGTTTTTCCAAAAACGCAGTCACGCCTTCTTGCCCGTCATTGGAGGTGCGAATGCGGGCTATACGCTCACTGGTGTTGTTGATCAATTCCGTTGTGATCTGAGCATTAGCCACATCGGCAATCAACCGTTTCGCTTCTTTGATAGCCGTAGGGCTATTGTTCAAAATTTGCTGAGTTATTGAATCAATACACTCATCAAGTTTGTCTGATGATGTGATTTCGCTGACAAGCCCCAAGGTTAGAGCCTGAGTGGCGGAGAAATGTTCGGCGCTGAGAAAATATCGCCGCGCCGCGCGCTCACCTATGGCCGCAATAACGTACGGTGATATTGTGGCTGGAATTAGGCCTATCCTCACCTCACTAAGGCAAAAGCGTGCGTTATCCGCGGCAACCGCAATGTCACAACAACTCACCAGACCTACGGCCCCACCGAACGCCGCGCCCTGAATGCGAGCAAGGGTGGGCTTTTTTAGAAAATTCAAGGTGCGCAGCATTTCTGCTAAGCTTTGCGCATCTTCTAAATTTTTATCATGGTTATAACTTGCCATGCGCTGCATCCAAGCTAAGTCTGCGCCAGCAGAAAAGTTTTTCCCTTCGGCTGCAAGTACCATTAAACGCACCTCATCATCGCTTTCAATATCGCGAAACGTTTGGGTCATCGACGCTATCAGGTGTTCATCGAATGCGTTGTGTTTCGAGGGTCGATTTAACGTAACGACCGCGATGCCGTTTTCTTGTTTTCTAATGTCGATCATGATTACATCCTGAAAACGCCGTAGTGAGACTCTTCAATGGGTTTGTTTAACGAAGCGGACAATGCCAAACCTAACACTTGACGTGTGTCGGCGGGATCAATGACGCCGTCGTCCCACAGGCGTGCTGATGCGTAGTAGGGGTGACTCTTTTGTTCGTACAAATCTAGAGTGGGTTGTTTAAATTCGGTTTCTTCTTGTTCCGACCATTCTTGCCCTGAACGCTCTTTTTGGCTACGTTTGACTTGTGCCAACACTCCGGCGGCTTGTTCACCGCCCATCACGGAGATACGCGCTGTGGGCCACATGAATAAAAAGTTGGGTTCATAAGCGCGGCCACACATACCATAATTCCCAGCCCCATAAGAGTTGCCGATGATAAGGGTCAACTTAGGTACATTGACGTTAGCAACGGCGTTGACCATTTTTGCACCGTGCTTGGCAATGCCGCCTGCTTCGTATTGTTTTCCAACCATAAACCCCGTGATGTTTTGTAAAAATACAAGAGGGATTTTTCGTTGTCCGCAAAGCGTTATAAAGTGCGCTCCTTTTTGCGCTGACTCGCTGAATAACACGCCATTATTGGCAACGATGCCGACAGGGTAGCCATAGAGTCTAGCGAAACCGCAGATTAGCGTTGTGCCAAATAACGCTTTGAATTCATCAAAATCGGAATCATCGACAATGCGTGCTATGACTTCACGTACATCAAAGGGTTGCCGCATGTCGGTTGGCATGATGCCGTAAAGTTCTTCAATATCGTAACGCGGTTCCAGAGAGTCTTTTCTGTCTAATTGGAGTAACTTAACTCGATTTAGGCGCTCAATTGAGTTGCGCGCCAATACCAAGGCGTGTTCATCGTTATCAGCAAAGTGATCAGCCACGCCAGAATCTCGGCAATGCACATCCGCGCCTCCCAATTCTTCAGCGCTTACCTCTTCGCCCGTTGCGGCTTTAACCAGAGGAGGGCCAGCTAAGAAAATGGTCGCGTGATCTTTAACAATTATCGACTCATCGGCCATGGCCGGCACGTAGGCGCCGCCAGCCGTGCAGGAGCCCATAACGGCGGCAATTTGCGGGATATTCTTTGCTGACATACGAGCTTGGTTATAAAAGATACGGCCAAAGTGTTCCCGATCAGGAAACACTTCTTCTTGGCGTGCGAGATTAGCTCCGCCGGAGTCTACTAGATAGATACAAGGCAGATGGTTTTGTTCGGCGATGGTCTGCGCACGCAGGTGTTTTTTTACCGTGAGTGGGTAATAGCTGCCGCCTTTAACCGTGGCATCATTGGCCACAATCATGCATTCCTGCCCCGCTATTTGGCCTATGCCAACCACCACTCCGGCGGCGGCGACGTTCTCGTTTTCGTATACATTGTGCGCCGCAAGCTGCCCGATCTCTAAAAAAGGTGAACCCTCATCTAGTAGGCCTTCAATGCGTTGGCGTACTAACAGTTTGCCTTTATTCTGGTGTCGTTGTTGTTTCGTTGGCCCTCCGCCTAATTTAATTTGTTCTACCAGCTTAGATAAGTCACTGACCTGAGCGCGCACATGCTCGGCGTTGGTTTGAAATTCGTCTGAGCGAACGTTGATTTTGCTTTTAATAATGGGCATTAGCGCGTCTCGTTAAACAGTTCTCTGCCGATTAACATACGGCGTACTTCTGAGGTTCCTGCGCCAATTTCATAAAGTTTGGCGTCTCGTAGTAATCGGCCTGTGGGGTACTCATTTATATAACCGTTTCCTCCCAACGTTTGTATGGCTTGGAGTGCCATCTGCGTGGCTTGTTCCGCGGTATATAAAATAACAGACGCGGCGTCTTTGCGGCTGTCTTCACCGCGATCACAGGCCGCGCCTACGGCGTAAAGGAAAGCGCGACAAGCCGTAATCGAAGTGTACATGTCAGCAATTTTCCCTTGCATGAGCTGGAACTCGCCGATGGCTTTATCGAATTGTTTACGCTCATGAATGTAAGGAACCACAATATCCATACAGGCCTGCATGATGCCCACCGGCCCACCGGATAAGACCGTTCGTTCGTAGTCTAGCCCAGACATTAAGACGCGCACGCCGCCGCCGTCAAAGCCGAGTATGTTTTCTTCGGGAACCTCGCAATTTTGAAATACCAACTCACATGTGTTTGAGCCGCGCATGCCGAGTTTGTCTAATTTTTGGGCTTGAGAAAAACCCGGAAAGTCGCGCTCTACGATGAACGCCGTAATGCCTTTGGAACCGCCATGGATATCGGTTTTTGCATAAATTACATAGGTGTCTGCATCAGGGCCGTTAGTGATCCACATTTTGTTGCCATTTAAGACGTAATGGTCTCCTTTTTTATCGGCTCGTAAACGCATACTCACTACGTCAGATCCGGCGCTGGGCTCGGACATGGCCAACGCACCCACATGCTCACCTGAACACAGTTTGGGTAAATACTTCAACTTTTGTTTTTGTGAGCCATTCTTTCGTATTTGGTTAACACAAAGGTTTGAGTGCGCGCCATAAGACAGGCCCACCGATGCAGAGGCACGGCTGATTTCTTCCATGGCAACGCAGTGTGCCAAGTACCCCATATTACTGCCACCATACTCTTCCTCTACGGTGATGCCGAGCAAGCCTAGGTCGCCGAATTTGCGCCACAAGTCATTCGGAAACTGGTTATCCAGATCAATTTGTTGTGCCCTGTTGGCGATTTCGTTATTGGCAAACTCATGCGTCATATTGCGAAGCATGTCTATTTCTTCGCCCAAGTTAAAATTCAGTGATTGATAGTGCTTGGTCATTGTATTGTTCAGTATTGAAATGCGAGTGTTGTTGGAACGTGATACAGAGCTTTGGGGGTAATGTAAGTCACACTTTAGTGAGTGATTGAATACATCGGTCTTCGGCCACCTTAAGGTCAAGTAACATCAATTCTAAATCTCTTTGTTGTTGAATAAGCTGATTGCGTTTGCCTCGTATCTTAGTAATTAAGGCTTCAAGCTGTTCGGTATTGCCGGTCTTCGAATCATACATAAGTATGATTGAGGCACTCTCTTCCAATGTTAAGCCCAAACGTTTTCCTCGCAGAATTAATCGAAGTCGAGTTCGGTCGGCGTTTGAGTAGGTGCGAGTGTGGTTGTGTCGTTTGGGTGATAGCAACCCTTTTTCCTCGTAGAACCGCAAGGTTCGAGTGGTCACGCCAAACTCATCAGCAAGCTCTCTAATGGAATACTCTATTGACATTAATCTATTAATAAAAATTGAAGCATATAATGTTTGTTTACGTTTACGTTAACGTAAATTATATGCTTCAGTCAATGGTTGTTGAATGGTAGGGAACACTAATTTTGTTCTGAAACAGTCGTTTTGATGACTTTAATGATGCACTGTGCGTCATTGATGTAGGTTTGATAGTGTTGCGTACCCTGTGCTTGCGCGCGGCCATAGCCGTTTTATTGTTTGAGGCGTCGTACCGCTGATATTAAAAGATCGAACCTTTTCTTGTGTTTGAATGAAATGTGGGTCACTGCGTTTGCGTGAAACTTGGCACAGTTAGAATAAAAAATATGAAGCTTTAGCTCGGAATTGGGCTTGAAGTGGGGGGAGGGGGGAATCGTTTTAAGTGTGATGTCCTTATTAGTTCTTCCTTAAAAGTACCCGAAAACACGTCAAAATAAGTCCACCAACCAAAAACTTAAAAAGACGTGCTTTCGGGCCACCTAGCTAAGGTTAAAATCGAAAATTGATCCCAAGACTCAGGGAGTCAAATTCGAAGTCACCTTCTTGAGTGGTGGTGGCCAAACCACCAGGGCCACCCCCTGTGCGACTGAATTCAATATCGTCTACATCATTTGTTGTGTATTCGATAAATGCATCTAATGAATCAGTCAGCTGATACGCAAGACCCGCGCGTAATTCGAATGATGTGGCACTGTCACTGCCTGTTGCAAAAGGAGGTTGAGTTCCAGGAGTGGAGCCAATAGAGCCGCCATAAATAGCCTCAACAGACAAATCTGATTGGCCGATACCAACGCCTAAATACGGTTTGAATGCACCCAAGTCGAATTGGTATTTTAAGCGGGCTTGTACTGTTTCGACTTCGGCTGAGCCAGCACCTCGGCCTTCGCTGGCCAAGAAACTATTATTCATGAAGCGAAGATTTTCCAGATCATGGTCTGATTCAGAATAGTTGAGTTCCACGCTTAAGGTATTGCCATTATCGGAAGTGAATAAGTTACGGCCCAGGGTAATACCAAAGCCGGTGTCGCTGTCGGTATCAATACCAATTCGACGTGTAACGCCGCCTACTTGAGAAGTACTATTTGTATTAATGCTGTCTAAGTCGGTTTCACTGACGTTGATACCCACGTACCAAGCTTTATCTTCGGCATTAACTGACGGTGTTGAAATCACAGCCGCTAGGCCAATGAGTAAACAAGTCTTTCTGATATTCATAAATTCCTCTAATTAAATCGTAAATTGCGTTCGTTAGCCTGAGCGTTTGGTAGGCATTATCGCTAGCGAATGCGGTGGTTAGATCCCCAGTTACAATGTGTGCATGACCGTGGCTCTTTTCTCTCAAGAGCGCTGCGTTGGCCGATACCAATCATTTGCTAAACCAGAGAAGTTATTTAGTTCTCGTTAGTAAATGTCTTGTTAAATGAAAAAGGTTCATTGTTAATTGAATTTATATTTTTAGTTTTTTTGAACCTTTTGTTTGGCATTCATTACTTATTAGGCGTATACAACGGGTTGAGAACCCAAAGAACATGAAATTGAAAGCGTCAAATAAATTAACCGAACTTGAAGACCAGCAATTGATTGACTTAATTGCCGGGCATCAAGACCGAGATGCGCTCACTGAAATTTACGCGCGTTACCGACACAACATTGGCAGCTATATACGTCGTAGAGTGTTCGAGCCTAAATTGGTGGATGAGATATACAACGATGTGATGTTTGCTGTTTGGCAGAAAGCGGGTTCCTTTCGTGCGGATGCAAAGGTTTCATCTTGGATTTATGGTATCGCTTATCGCGTTTGCTTAACGCACGTACGGAAAGAGCAAAAACACACTAAAGACAGCAGTGATATTGATTTCGATTCATTGCCGGAGAAAGTTGAGCAGGAAAATGCATTGCAAGAAGACCGTTTGGATCAGATTAAGCGTGCCATGGCTCAATTAAAAGAACTTCACCGTGATGTAATAGAGCTTGCCTATTTTGACGGGCACAGCCTTGAAGAGATTTCGCAAATATTAAAGTTGCCGCTTAATACCGTGAAGACAAGATTGTTCCACGCAAGGCAAAAGTTAAAAACGATGGTCGATAAAGATGACGAACACTAATTTTGCAACAGTGAGCATAGGTTTTAATAGAGTTAGGGTCGATTGGCTGGTGGCATACAAATTAAGAGTAAAACCGGTTGGGGTAATGTAATGAATTCTTCTAATGAGAAATCTGAAATGTTGAGAGAATTGGCAATCTTTGACTACGTGTCAGGCGATCAAACGCCGTCTGCTAAACGTAACTTTGAGCGCATAATGGGCAATGATTCTGGGTTAGCGGCTGACGTTCAGGCCGAACGAAAATTGCGCGCCCAAATGGCCGAGGCCGGAACAGATGCGGCCATATCGATGTCTAATATTGATGATCTTTTTGCGCGTATAGATATGGCGCAAGACGATAGGTTGGAGAGCGAGACGCAAGAAACAGACGAGGTTGATCAAACTGAGGCTCTTTCAAAGCCTTTAATCAGTCAAACAGAGACGCCGTTGAGCCGCAAGACTCCCATTGACTTTATGTCTCGCTTGGTAAACCGCTCACTTGTGGGCCCTATGGCCGCTGCCGCATCACTTGCGTTTGTTGCGCTGTTATTCGTTAACAACTACGTTGATTCGGTTCAGCCTAATTTCACCACTTTGTCTGACGGAGCGGCATCACAAAAAGTGGATTTTGGTACTTTAGTTGAACAAGGCCGGTTGGCAAAATTCACCGTATCCCGAGACTTATCAGCGGAAGAAGTAAGTAATATGCTGGTTGCCTACGGATTATCCACGTTTGAGTCTGGTGCTAAAAACGGTGAGTTGTATGTGTATTCGACTGCCAAGATATCATCTTCTCAGACGTTGGCGTGGCGAGCTGACAGCCGAGTGAAAGAAGTGACATTATTCACGACCTCGGAATAATTAAGACAGTTAAATATAAACGTTGCTAGGTTTAGTAATCAATGGGTCTAGTGGCCAGTAATCTTCAGTTAAGATAGGTATTACATATGATTCGTCGCGTCCTCATTGTTGTGGTTGGCTGCTGCATGTTCATTAGTGTTAACGCTCAGACCCGACATCACTCAGCCGAGGTTGAAAACGCCAACGGTGAACTCAGTGACCTTGCCTTAAATCCATTGATCGAAGTTTCGAGTGATGATTTACAAGACCAGTCTGAAGACGAATGGGTCGTGGTCTTTGACGACCCAAGGCCTGCGCGGTTACAAGATTGGCTGGCGTCAGGTTACAGTAAAAACGGAGGCGGGTACCGCGCTTCATTGGAATTAAAACGATTTAGTAAGAAACAGGCCAATCGATATAACTTAGATTTGCGCGACCAGTGGTTTATCGAAAGCTTATCGGTGTACTGCTTAGTGGTGCGTTTTAACGGCGATGCCAAACAGACGGTGGCAGCTCTGAAAAGCAATAAACGCGTGCAATGGGTACAGCGGTCTAACGAGTTTCGTTTACTTTCGTCAGCTAAAGACACTCAACGCAACGAATTAGACAGAAGGTCGCCGAATACAAGCGAACTAAACGCCAATGTATCGGCAGACGGGGCTGGGGTGATTGTTGCCATCATTGATTCAGCCGTGGACGGCTCACATCGAGACTTTGCTGGTGCCAGAAATAAGAGCGTTGATTTTGTTTCTGGAATTAGAGGTGTCAGTGATACAAGCGGTGAAAGTCATGGCACCGCCATCGCAGGAGTAATGATCTCACAAGCGGGCACTGAACTTGGTGTGGTTGGCGTTTCACCCGCGATCACCTTAGAGTCTTACCGAGGGTGCTGGGAGCATGCAGATTCAAATTTAACGCGCTGTAATACCTTGTCTTTGGCCAGAGCGTTGGATGCGGTGGCAAAGAGTGGGGCCGATATTTTGAACCTAAGTTTGTCTGGGCCGCAAGATGAGTTACTTGACCGTTTAATTGAACGAATTGTGCGGCGTGGTGCCATTGTGGTGGCAGCCTTCGACCCTCAAAGGTCAATGCGTACACGCTTTCCCACGCCACGTGACGGCGTACTAATTGTGCGCGCGCAAGGGCTGGATGATCGTTATTCAGACGTTTTCACAGCGCCAGGTGAGCGCGTTGTGGCAAAGCCTGGCAATCAATACGACTATATGCATGGGCACTCCGTGGCCTCGGCATACACCAGTGGTGTGTTGGCTCTTCGAAAACAAGCGTGGGGCGAAAAACAACAGGCTCGACATCATGACTGGCGAAACTTAGCCAATGCGTCAGCGGCGGATGAGTTGTTAGACGAGCTGACTAATGGCACTTAGTCGGCTTAAGTCTCTAGTAAAGGCGATAACTTATTGTCAGTGATATATCGGGCTGATCAATATCAAAAGCAAACATATCGGTCAGATCACTGTCGCTCACGTTGATTGCGGGCTCTATGGTCCAGCGCTCTGTGCTGTATTCTAGAGAAAGCTTGGCAAAGTGAATTAAATCGGTGGGCGCACCGTTTTCCACCACCGTGGCGCTGGCTGTGAGATTCAGTGTTAGAGCGTTAGACAATTTAAATCGCGATTTGTGCTTGAGTGCGATGGTGTCAAAAGGGCGGTCAAACCAGTCATTAGCATAAGCGATTGAAAGCGAAGAGTTCTTGCTGGCATGCCAAGTCGCTTCTAAACTGGTGTAGTCCCATTCTCGATTAAAACCTCGAGAATAGTGATGGCGGGTTGCTGTAAGCGTGAGCGCTTGTTTATTCTTTAAAGCCTGAAAGTACCCAGCATAAACATCACAACCAGACTTTAAGCCTCTATTTTTTTGCACATCCGCAGCATAGCATTCAAGACCAATGAACGCGCCATTGTTAAAACTAACGTCTGTGGTAAGGGAAACGGCCGGGCGATCACCGGTAATATTGCTGCCGTCGACAAAGCGGGCTGATTCCACATGAACGCTCGATTGAACTGTGGCGGCATCAGCGGCGTTTAGCCAAGCGGCAAAGGCAAATGCTGTTATCAGTGTTATTTGTTTTGGCATGCAATGATGGACCGTTTTAGAAGTCCATGTATTACGGTCAAATAATATGGCTGCGTGTTTCACCTTGTGAGTTTAAGCTAGCGCTTAGCGTTAACCTGTGCTTTGCATGTTATCGACAAACTTTTTGGATTCGACGATGGACGCTTCCATCTCGTTTATCAGTTGTTTAACCTTGGCTTCAATAACCAAAACCTCGCCGGATATACTGCTAACCGCACGCGCGTTTAGGTTGTGCTTTAAAAACAAAATGTTATCTTGCAGCACCTGCAGTACGGGTTCCACTCGTTGATGCGACTCTTTCATTTTTTGGTGGATTACAGCGTAACGTTGTTTGGTGGCCACTAAGTTTTGCTCGCTTGCTTTTCGTAAGTTTTGACTTTGATACTGGCTCAATTCTTCTTCCCACTCGACAAACAATGCTTTGGCTACGCTATCGACCGATTTAATACGAGACTCTAATTCACGGGCCTTGTCTTCGCTTCGTTCGACAGCACTGGCCATTTTTTTATATTTTTCTTCCAGTGCTTGATCGTCAACGTCGACCAAACTTACGAGTTCCTCATACGCCGATTGAAATTGTTCTTTGGTCTTCTCTTGTGTCTCGCTGGTTTTTTCAATTCTATCGACCAAAATGTCTCGTTTGTGTACGCCGACTTTCTCTAGCGCGGAGTATTGAACTTTTTGCGCGACGCCGCAGGCGCTAAGAGAAAGAGTAAGAAGTAAGATGCTAAGGAGTTTCATGAAAACACTCAATGTGGTTGATGTTGAGTGATGTTAACAAAAATGCGCATTTGCTCCAGTTAAAACATGCTAAATTTTGTAGCAACATTGTTTCTTTTAAATTGTTATGAATTCCATGGTTCGTTTTATTCCTTTACTGTTCAATGCCAAGGCCTTGCGCGGGAAAAAGCGCTGGTTAAGTATGGCCGCAGTCGTGTTCACTTTGTATCAGACTTTTAGCCCTAACGGGGTGGGGGCCGATTGGGGCATCCCAAGTTACGATACGTTTTATAAAGAACCTCGAGACATTTTGGTGACTCGTGTTGAGGCTGCAAGTGAGGCTCAGCAAGAAACTGCAAACGAATTTCGCTCAGCGTTGGAGAAATTCAAATCGGTTACTGGGTTTGATGGTGGTGATCTGGAGAAAAAATTTAACACGTTGAATGCCGCATTCGAGCAAAGTGAAGCCGCCGCGAGTAACGTGCGTAACAGAATCGATCGAGTGGTCAACGCTACGAACCGTCTGTTGGATGAGTGGCGCGGTGAATTGAACCAATATCATGATGCAAGTATTAAACGGCGCGCGCAGAATCAGTTTGATGAAACACGAAAAAAAGCCGAGCAGCTGATTGCCGTGATGCGTAACGCCGAGCAAAAGACCGAACCCGTGCTCGGCGCATTCAGGGATCAGGTGTTGTTTCTAAAGCACAACTTAAACACACAAGCGGTGAATTCATTAAAACAGGAAAGTGTGGTTATTGAACAAGACGTGTCGGCCTTGATTCGAGAGATGGAAGCTTCGATAGCCGAGGCTGAAGCGTTTGTAAAAGAACTATCGCTGTGAAATGGTATTGCTTCAATGCCGAATAACTCCAATAAAATTCGATGGCTAATGCGTTAGGTCGCGGAGTGTTGATTTGACGGTAAGTTGGTTGAGGCTAAGGTCGCAATAATCAGCAAAGCGGTCGAGACTATTAAGCAGGCTTCTAAACCAAACCGCTGAAATACCCAACCCGATAACACCGTGCCCAACAGTCTGCCCGCCGCGTTAGCCATATAATAAAAGCCAACGTCCATAGAGATGGTGTTTGCGCTTGCGTAATTCACAATGAGGAAGCTGTGTAGAGATGAATTGATTGCAAACACCAGGCCGAACACCAATAAGCCGATAATCAGTGCGATGGCCGTTGCGTTATTAGAGTCATAGCCGCGCAGTAGCATCAGTGACAATGCGATGAATGCGGGTAAAAAGCTTAAGAGTGCGACCCAATTACGGGCGCTTTTGCCATTGGGTTCGCCATTTTTCTTTGTTATCTTAGGAGCTTGGGTTTGCACAAAACCGTAGAGAATTACCCAGCTTGCCATGAAGCCACCTATTTGCCAGTGGGTCCAAGACAGTTGTTGTGCTAAAAACACCGGCAAGGCGACCACAAACCAGACGTCTCTTGCCGCAAACAAAAATAAACGCGCTAAAGACAGGCGATTAATCTGTTTCGATTTCGACAATAACTGTGTGATTTTGGGCTTGTGCCTAGCTCGGCCTAAATCTCTTTTTAGAAAGGCCAAACTGATTATCCAAACCAGCCCTAAACCACATGCCATGGTCATCACAGCATGCTTAAACCCAAGAGTAATAAGTAAGGCACCGCCTAAGAAAAAACCAACACCTTTAAGGGTGTTTTTTGACCCGGTTAACCGAGCAACCCAAATGTAAAGAGTGTTTGACGCCTCAGCGGGCACCAACAATTTGATCGCGCTTTTAGCACTCATCTTATTGAGATCTTTCGCTATGCCAGACAAGGCTTGTGCGGCCATGACCCAAACCACGGTCAACAATGGCTGTGGTATGGCTAGCATAATAAGCGCCACTATTTGCAGTGACAAACCCATGTTCATGGTGTGGTTAAGGCCCAGTCTTGCGCCAAGCCACCCACCCAGTAAATTGGTGATGACCCCAAACAATTCGTAGAATGCGAATAACAGCGCAATTTCAAGAGGCGAATAGCCAAGCTGGTGAAAATACAACACGACCAACATACGCAGGGCACCGTCGGTCAATGTGAATGCCCAATAATTTGCAGTGATAAGCAGGTATTGACGTATGTCGCTAGATAAGGTGTTAAACATGGTAAAGAATATCTAACTCAAAGGGAGGCCGCCTAAGATCGTGGATAACAGAGGTGTTTATTAAGTGGGCCAGCCAGCAATGGCTACTTTACGCACGAGTTCAGCGGCGCGGTTTGAGTAACCCCACTCGTTGTCATACCAAAGATATAATTTAAGCTGAGTATTGTTGATAACCATTGTGGATGGGGCATCAACAATGCATGAACGAGGGTCTGTTTTATAGTCGACGGATACCAAGGGGCGCTCTTCGTAGCCCATGATTCCGCACAAGCTTCCTTCAGAAGCGTCTTTTAACAGCGCATTGACTTTATCGACTGAGGTAGGGGTTTGTAATTCAAAAACACAGTCGGTTAGTGATGCATTGGTTAATGGCACCCGCACCGCGTGACCATTGAGTTTGCCTTTTAACTCGGGGAAAATTTCGGTGATCGCCGTGGCTGAGCCAGTGGTGGTTGGAATCAAACTTGAGCCACAAGAACGTGCCCGCCTTAAGTCTTTATGTGGCGCGTCAATAATGGTTTGAGTGTTGGTAATATCGTGAATGGTTGTGATCGAACCGTGCTTGATGCCCAGTCGTTCGTGAACTACGGCTAATGCCGGTGCTAAGCAGTTAGTGGTGCATGAGGCGGCGGTTACGATGTGATGTTTGCTTGGTTCGTATAATGAGTCGTTTACTCCCATCACAATATTCAAGGCACCGTCTTCTTTAATCGGGGCGCACACCACCACCTTTTTTACCCCTTGTTCAAAATACGGCTGTAGAGCGTGGATGCTTTTGAATTTGCCCGAAGCTTCTAAGACAATGTCGCATTGTGACCAATCGGTGTCTTGAATACGGCGGTTTTGGCTAAAACTAATCGTTTTGCTGTCAATTTTTATACCGTCACCGTCGGCTTTGGCTTCGTGTTTAAAACGCCCGTGAACCGAATCAAAGTTCATCAGATGTGCCATTGTATTAGCATCACCTGACGGCTCGTTTATATGAACAAACTGAATGAGGCCTGAGGGCGAGGCCGACGTTTCAATTGACGTAGACCAATCGTAAAAAGCCCTTAAGCTCAAACGACCAATGCGGCCAAAACCATTAATTCCAACGTTTATCGTCATTGTTACACCGCGAGTTAAAGCTAAATCTGATTGCGTTCAGGGTTAGGTACAACTGAGGCTAAATTATACGGTTAGACATAACGTTAATATGACATTTGTGTTACGAAACTCTATTCTGCAAAAAAATGACGTGCGTAGAGTGTGGTCTGAACGACTCTATTTTTTTGATTGGGTGGTTATTCAATTAGTCTTGGTGCCGATGGTTTCGAGTGCCATAGTAACGTATCTTGGTAAGGTGACCGTTCGAAAATCCTCATTGGGGTTCATGTGTTCTCCCAAACGAACCACCACCATGTTGTGTTCTGGCACTACAATAATGTATTGCCCAAGATGACCGCTGAACCAGTAATAACTCGGGTTGTGTTCTAGTGCCAGCCAAGTTGATAAACCATAATGCTTTTGCCCTTCGGGCTTAATCATTTCATCCACGAAGTCCGCTGGCACTAATTGTTGATTGCCCCATCGACCTCGATTAAGCATTAGTAAACCCAGCTTGGCAAAATTTCGTGCGTTGGTGTTCAAGCAGCAATAAACCAGTTCCATTCCGCTATTGTCTAAATGCCAAAGGGCATCATCGTTCATGCGCATGGGCTGCCATATTTTTTCGCTGAGGTAGTCACTCAACGTATCCGCTGCCCCCGCTTTTTGTATGGCTCGTAATACAAAAATTCCCATGATTTGCGTCGAAGCACTGGAGTATTCCCAGAAAGCCCCAGGTTCTTCACTGAATTCTCCCGCGAGCAGAAACTGTTCAATATTATTGCCATAGTAGAGTTCAACAGTGGGGCTAAATGGTGTGTAATAATTTTCATCCCATTCGTAACCCGAGTTCATCAGTGAAAACTGTGCGATGGTCGTTTTACTGCCCAGTGGATCGTTCGCGAATTCTGGAATAAAGTCTACGATTGATTGATTCAAATCGCGCACATACCCTTCATCTATTGCGATCCCCAGCAGTAAGGTCATTACGGTTTTGGCCATTGAAAAAGAATTAGTTTTACTGCGGTCATCATAGCCGTTGAAATAGTTTTCAGAGATGACTTGCCCATCTTTGATGATTAAAAAAGACGCTGTTCCTCCCGTCTTGAGTTCTTGTAGGAACTCATTACTCAATGGTTTTTGATTGTACTTTTTATGTTTGGGCAGTTGTTCTGGTTTGCTTGTTTTTATAGCTCTAACGTTAAACTCTGTATGGTCGTTAATATTGGCTGTGGTGTGCCCTGCCAGGTAGGTACGTTGGATACTGGTGAAGATAAAGCCATGCCCAGTTACAAGCAGTGCCAATACGCCGACCGCCAGAATGGTTGCAAGGCCTATAACCCCTTTTTTGATGATATTCACGTTGTAATTCCTCTTCTTTCTTATTGTTCATATGCCCAATGTCGGTTAGGCCCTAATGCATAACGTTGCAGGGGGTCTATACTTATAAGGGCAACGCTGTCTTATTGATTGGTTGACGTAAAACGAAGCTCGTGTGCAAACCACTTACGCCTTCGAGTTTAGTGAGCCGCCGCAGCAAAAACTCTTCATAGTGTCGCATATCTTTGATCAAGACTTTGATCAGAAAGTCCGAGTCTTGCCCTGTCACCACATAACACTCCATGACCTCGGGCAGTTCCATGGCGGCTTCCTCAAAACGTTCAAAACGGTCTGCCGTGTGTTTATCCATGGTGACGCTGACCATAGCCATGAGGCTTAACCCTAACTTCTCACGATCAAGCAGGGTGACATGTTGGGTGATGATGCCCGCTTGTTCAAGTTGTTTGACTCGTCTAGCGCAAGGGGTGGGGGAGAGGTTCACTTTTTCAGCGAGATCTAGGTTGCTGATGCGTGCATTTATTTGTAATTCATGGAGTATTTGTTTGTCTATCTTGTCTATATTCATTGTGACTCGCTAACTAAATTAGAAATTTTAGAGATATTAACTAATATGGTTGATTTGATCTCACATTTTAGTCAGAAACACTCAAGATTCCGTTTTATACTGTCAAAATGCAGGCACAGTGCGAGCTTTTTAACTCGTATTACTGGCCGTTCGATTTTTAATTTTACAAGTCGTCGTACGCATTTTTGCGTCAGTAGATCATGAAACAGTATAACCATCGCAAATACACCAAAATAACAACCGTTGATAAAAAGGATCGTCGCTGGCCCAACAAAACGCTGGATACGGCCCCTCAGTGGTGTAGTGTTGATCTTCGTGATGGAAATCAAGCATTGATTGACCCAATGACGCCATCGCAAAAGTTGGAGATGTTTGAGATGCTGGTTGCGGTGGGTTTTAAACAAATAGAAGTGGGGTTTCCCGCTGCATCGCAAACGGACTTTGACTTTGTCAGAAAGTTGATTACTGAAGACCGGATCCCTGATGATGTGACGATTCAAGTACTGACTCAAGCGCGTAAAAAATTGATTGATAGAACCTACGAATCCTTGCAAGGCGCAAAGCGTGCGATTGTTCATGTTTATAATTCAACATCAAAAGTGCAGCGTGAGCAAGTTTTCAAACTGTCGAAAGATGAAATTAAACAAATTGCGATCGATGGTGCGACTTGGGTTAAGGAGGGCGCCGCTGCACAACCCGAGACCCAATGGCAGTTTCAATATTCGCCTGAAAGCTTCACCGGCACTGAAATCAACTATGCAGTAGACGTGTGTAACGCCGTCATTGATGTTTGGCAGCCAACTCCAGACAATAATATTATTCTTAATCTTCCCGCCACCGTTGAAGTCGCAATGCCGAACGTCTATGCCGATCAAATAGAATGGTTTTGTGACCATATCCAAAAGCGTGATGCATTGATCATCAGTTTGCACACGCATAATGATCGCGGCTGTGGTGTAGCGGCCTCTGAGCTTGGCGTATTGGCTGGGGCCGATCGAGTTGAAGGCACCTTGCTGGGTAACGGCGAGCGCACTGGCAATATGGACATTGTTACCATGGCGATGAATCTCTACAGTGCAGGAATAGACCCAACCTTAGACTTTTCGATCATGGATCGGATTATCAATGTGGTTGAAAAATGCACTCAGTTGAAAGTACACCCTCGTCACCCTTACGCGGGCGAGTTGGTGTTTGCGGCGTTTTCAGGTAGCCACCAAGATGCGATTAATAAATGTTTGGCAATGTATGAGGACGGCGACACATGGGAAGTTGCTTATTTGCCTATAGACCCGAGAGACTTAGGGCGTAATTACCAAGAAGTTATCCGCATCAATTCGCAGTCGGGCAAAGGCGGGGTGGCTTACGTTTTAGAGCAAGAATACGGAATTAAGATGCCGCGCTGGTTGCAAGTAGACTTCAGCCCAGTGGTGCAACGCGAAGCAGAGAACACCAAAGCCGAGGTTGACGTTGAACAGATAGCGGACTTATTTAATACTACTTACTTGCATGCAAATGCAAATATGAAGCTTAATGGTTATCAGGTCAGTCGCGCTGATGGAGTGGATAAATTTGATGCCATGCTAAGCCACAATGATCAGCAAGTCAGCTTGAGCGGTCAGGGGCGTGGTGTGTTAGAAGCGTTTATTTCAGCACTAAGCCAATACCTAGCGAAAGAGCTGGTAATCATTGAATATAACGAACACACGCTTGGGCGTGATGATGGTTCAGAAGCCATGGCCTACGTCCAGTTAAGCATCGATTCTAAGCGTGTTTGCGGTGCTGGCCGCAGTCGAGATATTTTGGGGGCAACGCTCGGTGCTATTCTCAATTGCGTTGCTCGTGCTGTGTAGCTAACAGCTACTGATTGATCGTTAGGCCATCATTGGTGTCAACTGTTAACAACGGGAACGGGGCGATTGTCTTCTTTAAGAGCCGAAACGATGGTATTAAGGGCACCTTGCATTAAGTTAGCCGCCTGCTCTGCCGCGATTTCAGGTTGATTGTTTGCAATTGCGTCGTATATTTTTTTATGCTCAGCATAGTTGCCGGCCCGCACTCCAGTACGCATGTTGGTAAAGCGTATACTTACTCTGAGGGTTGTATCAATGATGCGACCCAGTTGCATAAAAAAACGGTTCTCGCTAGCGTTGAGTATGCTTAGGTGGAATGCAATGTCCGATTCTAAAGGGTCATCTAAGCCGTTTTCAGCCTTAGACATCCTCTCTAGCGCATCGTTAATCGCCGAAATTTTCTCTGAATTTTGGCGATTGGCCGCCAACTTAGCCGCCTCAGGTTCTATTGCCACGCGTAGCTCAGTGAATTCTCTTAATAACTCTAAGGATGGGTTCGAATCGCGTATCCAACGCAATACATCAGCATCAAATAAATTCCATTCGGTTTCGGGCAGCACTCGTATGCCTTGACGAGCGCGTGAGGTTATCAAACCCTTTGCTGCCAGTGATTTAACGGCTTCACGAGCCGCACTGCGACTTACCTGCATTTGTTCACACAAGGTTGCTTCACTTGGAACTGGGTTATGAGAGCCGTATACCCCCTTAATAATGGCGTTACCCAGTGTATTTGCCACTTGTTGTGTCAAGTTCATGCCACGATTTGGTTCATTGTTCATATTACTATTGTGTCAAGGTTGCATGGGCGAGACGCTCTAGGTTACCGTGAAGGTTTACTAAAAGTCTCCGAGTTTCTGTGATGTGAAAAGAAAAATGCTAACTGTAATGAAAAAACAAGGCGCCAAAAAGTATTACCCAGCGTTTAATTGTACATAAATATGATAAATGTGGCTATCTTTATGGAGTTATCATTTTTCCCTCAATGTCCATTTCAGAGACAGAAAAAGTGGATGCTCGCAAACCCAGTGTGGTGGTTTTGTGGTTAAATCGTGCCCCATTCACTTGTTTCCATTATTGGTATGAACCTTAATCCTGCGTTATCTAGTGAGCTCAAACAACTGATTAAGCTTGCTACTCCTGTTTCCTTAGCGCAGCTGTCGATGGTGGGTATGTCTGCCACGGATGTATTAGTGGCCGGTAATGCAGGCACTATTGAGTTAGCGGGAATGAATTTGGGGGTCAATACATGGAATATGATTATTCTTTTTTTTATGGGGGTGGGTTTTGCAACGCAGCCGCTGGTGGCTAAGCAATTTGGCGCTCGGTCTCAACGTGGGGTTAAACATCAACTGCATCAATCAATCTGGATGTGTTTAGGTCTTGGTCTGATCGCAACGTTGGTGGCGTGGTTTGGCGTGTGGTGCTTAGGGTTTGCTGGCTTTGACGCTCAAATGCTAGGAATTGCTAGGCAGTATCTATTGGTGATCAGTCTCTGCGCGATTCCAATGACCTTGATGCCGGCAGTGCGGGGAACGTTGGAAGGCGTAAATTTGCCTAGAATGGTCTTTATGATTAATTTTTCAGCGTTCTTACTTAACATCCCTTTGGATTACGCTTTAGTCAATGGCTTGTATGGGCTTCCAAAACTCGGTGGGGTTGGCTGTGCGTGGGCTACCGTTGTGCTAATGTGGGTGAGCTTCTTAATCGCCTTAGCGGTGTTGAAGTGGCATAAGAAATTGAAAGACCTTGAACTTTTTTCGCCTTTTGAACGCCCAGACAAAGCCGCGATAAAACGCACCTTGTCCATGGGGTTGCCCATTGGGGTGTCTATTGTGGTTGAACTTAGTATGTTTTCTGGCGCTGGGATGATGATTGCAGTATTTGGCCCTATAGAAGCTGGGGCGCATGCGGTGGCCATCACGGTGGCTGCGTTTAGTTTTATGATTTATATGGGTTTGGCTCAAGGTGTGACGATAAGAGCTTCTCAATTTTTAGGGGCCGAACAGCCAAACGCGGCATGGTTTACGATTAAAGTTGGGTCTTACTTTAATATGTTTATCGCATTGCTGATTTGCATAGCTTTTATTGTGTTTACCGAACCATTGATTCGTTTGTTTAGTAGTGATGATAGCGTGATTGAGCTTGCGGTGGTCTTACTATACTTTGGCGCGGCCTTTCAGCTTGCCGATTGCCTGCAGGTGGCTGTTGTGCATGCTCTGCGCGCTTATCATGACACCAGCAGCCCGCCTAAGTATCAGCTGCTTGCGTTTTGGGGAGTCGGTTTGCCAGTAGGCGTTGGACTTAGCTTCTCTGATGTGTGGCCGAGTTTAAACGGAGCCAAAGGTATGTGGTTGGCTATGGTGATCAGTTTGACCTTGGTTGGGCTTTTGTTACTTAGACGTTTGTTAGCCCACAGGCAACACACTGTGTTGGCTGGCAAACGTTTGGTTTTAGGTAAATCTTAACGCTTTTTAGAGGTGATGAAGTAATGGGAATAGTTGTGGCGATAACAATGCTGTTAGGCTTGATGATATTAAGGCCAACGCCGTGGAGTAATGAACGCATAGAATCTCAGAGTGGCAAATTTGTTACGTTCACAATGGCGGCGTTGTTCATATTGGGTTTATGGAATTGTCTATGGTATGGCTTGCGCCACCTGGGCGAATTTTGGGGGTGGGCCTCTATTATCTCAGGGGTTAGTATGATCGCTGCCGCCTTAATTATATGGGAAGAACGTAATCCTTCTTCTGTCTTTAACAACCTTAAGGTTGGTTTTGTTCGTAGTTCGGTGGTGGTGGTCCTTGCGTTAAGTCTATTACTTTATGTAATCACGCTGATTCAGCTTAACATGGGGTTGCCAATAATGAGTTGAGTTTATTTTAGTGAAACGATTAAAATGGCAAACGCGTTTTTCGTTCATGGCCGCTAATTTGAAGCCGATTGAACTGCAGTGCTGTTGTCATGTTGGTTGATAAAAGAGTCCAATGCAATCAACGGTGGTGTAGAGCCAACCTTCAGCGCTTGAAATACTGGGTTTTGTTCTGGGTGCCAAAAAATAAGGCTAGATCGTGTGCCAAACTTCTCTGTGGTGTTTAACGTGATTTCATTTCCATTTGACTTTAAAAAAGAGAGATCTGCGTCACGTATTAGCTGAAACCGAAACTCTCGCTGATGGTTTAAACGGATGTGTTCTACAATGGTTTTAATTTGCTCGTTCAAGTCTTTCGTGTGCTTTTTATTAAAAACTCTTTGGTCAAAAACCACTGGTTTATAAAGTAATATGGCGGTTTGTTTGACGACGTCATTTTCACTGACCACTGAGTGTTCTACGGAGTAGGATGTCTCTTGAGGGTATCCGTTGGGGTAGTAGTGTTGTTGGAATGACGATTCAATGTCATTGAGTTTGCTTGTTAGTTTTCGAACCCTGTCTCGATATTCATATAGGTCGTATTGGGCGCTTTCGCGTTGCTTTTTCAAGTTATAGTGTTCATGAACATAGCGCTTTTTCGTTTCGTCATCCAATTTTCCTGACTGTATTTCACAGATCAAATGTTTCCGCCTTTTAGTTGTACGTTTAATAACATCATGGGCACGGTCTATTGCATGCTGGGTGTTTGAAAGGCTACGTCGAGTGTGATGTATTGTTTGACCGTCGTAATAAGCAAGATCAAAGTCCCATTGAACATCAGTGGTACACAGAGGCTCGTAACGGCGGTTACGCAAACCAAACTCGAAACCATTTTGCTCTGTACAAAAAGCGTCTAACCCAAGCTCATAGCCACGTTGAAAGTCGTTTTTATTCGACCAAAGATTATGCTTGGCACACTTACGGTCTTCTCGTTGCCAAATTTCATCTGAGGCTCGACCATATTTAGCGGCATTAAAACCCGTTGCAAACCAGTCTTTGTTAAAACAGGCGTTCTGTGCGGCGCGTTCAAAATAGGTAGCGCAGCCGCTGAGTAACAGCATGAAACTAAGGTGCGAGAGGGTGGCTAAACGTTTCAGCAAGATATTCCTCCTTTAGTTGCCAATGCGGCTTACGCAGGCAAAAAAAGGGCAGGTGTTACACCTGCCCCAGTACGCTTGGCCTTGCTACGTTAGTATGGAAGGCTGAGTCTGTGAATTGGCTATAAAATAGCGCCTGATATAACTGCTTTCTTAATATACAGGTGAAAGCTTAATGCCGGCTGAATGCTATTTTTTCGACGCAACCCAAGCATCAACTTTTGCTTCTACTACATTTAATGGCAGCGCTCCATACTTCAAAACCTCATCGTGGAATCCACGAATATCAAACGCATCGCCTAACTCTGCTCTGGCTTTTTCTCGCAACTCTAGAATTTTTAGCATGCCAATCTTATACGCCGTGGCTTGAGACGGCATGACGACATGGCGCTCTACCATTTTCACCGCATCAGAAACGGCGTTTGGCGTATTGTCTGTGTAGTACTTAATCCCTTCTTCGCGAGTCCATTTTTTTGCATGGATACCGGTGTCCACGACTAAGCGGCACGCACGCCATAGCTCCATGGCCAATCGGCCAAAGTCTGAATACGGGTCAGAATACATGCCTACTTCTTTGGGTAAGAATTCTGAATACAATCCCCAACCTTCAGTGTAAGCCGTGTAACGGCCAAACTTGCGAAACTTAGGGATGCTCTTAAGTTCCTGTTGAATGGCTAGCTGCATGTGGTGGCCTGGCACGCCTTCATGGTAAGCCAGTGCCTCCATTTGGTACGTGGGCATCGCTTTCATATCATACAGATTGGCGTAATAAAGCCCTGGTCTTGAACCGTCTTCAGAGGGTTGCTGATAAAATGCTTTGCCCGCTGATTGTTCACGAAACGCCTCTACTGCCTTTACCTTAAGGTCCGCTTTGGGTTTGGTGATGAACAGTTCGTCTAAACGAGACTTCATGGTGTCGATCAACTCGGTGGCTTCTTTTAAGTATTTGGCTTTGCCTTGTGAGTCGTTGCTGTAATAAAACTGGTCGTCGTCACGCATATACTGCATAAAGGCCGTTAGGTCGCCTTCGAAACCGACTTTGCTTTTAATAACGCGCATCTCATTGTGAATGCGTTTAACCTCAGACAAACCTATTTCGTGAATTTCGTCTGCGGTTAAGTCCGTAGTGGTGGTTCTCTTAAGCGCATTATTGAAAAAGGCGTTGCCGTTTTTCCATTTCCAAACACCGTCATCGGTAGTGGCTTTTGTTTCCAACTCGGTTAAATGCGCTATCAGCTTTTCATAGGCTGGCTTTACAGAATTATTCAGTGCGTCCGTGGCGGCTGATAATAGCTCGGCTTTCTTGTCAGTCGATAACTCACTGTCTTCTTTGTCTGCGAGTTTATTTAACTTTCCTGTAAAATCGGCAAGCAGTGTGCTTGGCTCGCCCTCGGTAAATGGTGCCCCTTTTATGATATTTTGGCTGTCTCGAATGACGTGTGGAAACACAAATTTTGGTGGCACAATATTGGCTGCGGTGCGAGCTTCTATGCCGGCAATGAGTTGATCAAATAGCGCGCTAACGCCATTTAATCTTGATACGTAAGCTTCAGCATCAGTAACACTGCCGATGCGGTGTTGATTGATTAGTAATGACACTACGCCAGAATGACGGCCAAACATTTGATTCACAGGGTAGTTGTAATAGCGCCATTGAAAATCTTCAATCTGATTTTCCAGTGATTGCTTTAATAAATCGTAGCTTAAGGCTGTTGCGGGGTCTAACTTAGCTCGGTCAATATTACCGAGATCCACCAAGTTTTGTTTGGTGATTTCGTGTTCGCGCAACATGTTCTCATCACTGAGGTCGTTCCACTCACCCAGTCTTTCTTTGCGACCTAAATAGGTTAAAAATTCAGGACTACGAGCAACGCTTTCTTCGAATATTCGCTCGTAAAAATCATTGGCTTTTTTAGATTCCGCTGCGATTTCTGCTGTTGATGGTGTTGTCGCTTTAGTGGGTGAGCCTTGCTCAGTTGTAAGCGATGGCTTTACATTATTACTGGAGGGGGCTTGCTCTTGGTCACACGCTGTTAAAACAGCGGCCGAGATTAAAGCAACGCTTAAAAGTTTATGCATATTTTGCTCCGTTCGAGTGATTTCTTTTCAAGGAATATCGTGTTGTATGGGTAGGCTAGCAGACAAAAAGTAGCAAGATAACCGATGGTTAACGATAATAAATGAGTTTGACGCAGAGAATGTCTCAAAAATAACGAATTTTTCAGCAGCTTTGTTTGAGCTATTTATCAAGTACAAAAAAAACCACTGGCTGGTGTATCTCAGGTAAGAATAATTCATGGTTTCAATGATGCTGGATGAACTGTGAGTCAGCCTTGCCTTTGTATTGCTGAGATATCAAGATGCGATGTAAGAAGCCTATGTGTGTGAAAAAAGTGATGCTAGTTCAGTTTAAACTTAACGCTTCTTGCAGAAATTGTGAACCGATAGGTGCGATGTGTGGGTTTAAAATGACGATAATTAATCATTCTAACCCCCTTCCTAAATTACTCAAGAATGGAAAAGGTCGATCAGTTAACCCTTCCCATTTTTTGATGGCCTTCGATTTTGTATTCGAACTGAGACTTGGGTTGGAAGCTTATGTCATTTTCACGATTAGGCCGGTTGCGGTATCTACCAAACCTGAACAGACGTCGTTGTAACTGACGGCTAACGCTTCTAGCCCATTCAGATCTTTGTGGTTGAGCCAGCGCCGAGTTTTAATTGCTGACTCGGTGATAAATGCACCTGATTGAGCTTGGAATGCTTGAGGCCCTAAGCGTTTCATCATTGATTGAATGTGGTCGGGGGCAAAAAATTGTTCGCTGCGATCCGTATTGATGGCCATTGTGTTTTCCAGATCCCCCCAGTGAGTGATTCCCACATTTAACGTGAGTTTCATGGCGTCACCCAAGTGTTGATGTAGCTCACTTAACAACGATTTGTTTCCAGACATATCAATAATAACGGTAGCGAGCCGGGGGTCGATACTCTTAATGTGATCGTAGCTGTTTACGGCATCGTAAAGCGCCAACTTTTCGACAGTGCCCACATTACGAGCCGACGTTAAACCAATGCTTTTGGGTGAGGTCGCGTCGTTTTGTATGGCGTAGGCGACACCAATGCTGGTTTTACTTGATGCACTGACTATTAAGACTTGTTCCGCGTTAACCCAATCGCGTTCAGTGAGCATGTCATGGATGCAATACGCCGTCACAAATAGCGGGTATAGCATGCTTCGCTCATTATCAGACTGTTCGTCGGCTTTAGGGGCAACGCGATACACATTGTAGCTTTGAGGTAAGTTGACACGATGTTCGCTGCCGTCGATAAAGCCGTTGTTGGTTCGGTTTGTTGGTTGCATTACGCACTCTTCAGCGGGCGGAAAGTAGCCAAAAAAGCGTTCTCCAATAGCGACCTCATTATTATTAGATTCGGTTACTGTCGCAAACCCCCATACAGGTATTTGTCCCCATTCATCGGACACGTCTTCACCGTTTTCATTCATGGCCGGGAAAAACGACCAGTACTTTAAAAAATCACCCAATACCGCGTAGGTAATGTTATTGGCCGTGAAAGAAAATCGCTCAATTTGTAAGCGTATTTCGCTATTTTTTAATGATTGCTTAGGTGTGTTGACTAAACGCGTTTCATTGAAATTAATTCGATGGCATTGATAGGATTGCATAATAGGTGCTGTGATTACGTTGGTGTTTTGCTAATGGACTTGGCTCTAATTGCCATAACTTCAGGCATTAATCGTTTCACGCCGTCAATAGCGGCGGGCACGATTTCTTTTATTCTCCCTAACACAGCGTACTCTTCAGGCGTGGTGTCATCTGACGGAGTAACCAATGCTGTGAATCCGTCTAAACGGTTTTTTATGAGCCAATCGCGCAAACCTGGTTCTTGTGACCAACGATGTTGGTTTCTCATTTGCGCGGCCATGCCAGTCAGCCAGTCGGTATCGTGATTAGGCAATGGAACCAATCCGCAAATGTCATTTTTTATTTCGTTATTATCGTAGGAAACCTCGATATGCGCGATAAACGCCGCGCTGAACACCGGTTGATAGGAGCGCACCGTTTGTACACAAACCCTTTTATCATCAAATACAGGGTAGGTTTCGTTGACGGGCACGGCGCGTGCTGAACAGTCAATGAACACCGTGTTCTCGGGAGTTTCGACTTCAGTGTCTGAAAAGATGATTTTCCCATGCATTAATTTTTTTACTCTGCCGTGCCGCAATACGTTATTTATTCTACGCAGTTCACGAGCTTCGCCTTGGCTTACCGTAGCGCCATGAAACATGCTTGGACGCACTGATTTATCTAAGCGCATAAGAACGCCTGCAGCTTCTAAACGGTCAAACAAATCCGTGACCGACGTTGCAGTGCTAAGCGCTTCTAACTGTCGCAGTTGCCCGCCAATTGAATCAAAGAAAAACTCACGGCTAGGCTGGGTGTTTTTACGATCAATCCACCACGCATCTCTGGGCATGATCCAAGTGATTTTATCTGGGTTGATTTGGTTGTTAAGTAACCACAGACAGGCGTCGATGCCGGTTTTGCCACCACCAACGACCACGTAGGCATCTCTGGGGTTATCGAGAGAGGGCAGATCATTTAAAGGCATAAGTTCAACGTGGCTGGCGACCTCATAGTTAGGTGTGTGTGTGGACGGTACAGAGGTTTTGAAATAAGTGCCATCCACCACTTTTCTATTGACCATCACCTCAAAAGGTTGCCTCGTCACAATGGACTCGAACTTGCCATCACCGAGATATTCACACATAGGAAAGTATTGAACTCTGCCCGAAGGCAAAAACACATGTTTCATGACTTGGTCATAGTAGGCCAATACTTCATTGCCAGAGGCCAGTTCGTGCATCCCTTCATTAAGTCCAACCTCATCCTTATTATCAGAGCTAAGTTCTTTAGAGCTGACACCGTAAAATTTAGACGGTTGATGCAAAGTAACGAATGGGTAAGCGTCATTCCAATGTCCGCCGGGCTTATGATGCTTATCGATAATAAGGATGTTGGCATCGGTTTCAGCCAGTAGGACATCTGCAAATGCCATGCCAACGGCACCGGCGCCAATGATCAGGTAGTCAGTTTCGAGATGAGTTGTTTGATGGTGTTGTATTGACATAATTCCTGAGCCTTCGTTTAATCAATTGCTAATGATTAAATATAACGGTGTTATATGATAAAATAACAGTGTTATGCAAGTCAATGAGGCTCTCTTGGCGAATTGAAATCTATAACAATACGAAAACTTATTAGGGCACCGCATTCTGTGGGAAGTGAGTGCCCTTGTATTGAATTTACGTGGTCGGTGTCACAGTAATGCAGACAAATGAAAAGCCTATAGGTTCGGGTGTTCAAAGTAAGCCCAGTGCTAATACCCGCGCTAAAATATTGGAAGCCGCATCACAGTTGTTTCTTGAAGGTGGTGTGTCAGCATTGAGCGTGCGTGCAATTTCAAAGCGAGCAGGCTTGTCGACCATCGGAATTTACAGCCATTTTAATGGTAAACAGGGCGTGCTAGACGCGTTATACATTGAAGGATTTAGCAAGGTCTACAAAGCAATGGAGTTGGGTGTTAATGAAGAAGTTGATATCAACCACATGCTTAAAAGTTGCGCCAGTTATTTAAGGGTCGCATTCGAAAACGAAGCCCATTATAGACTTATATTTGGCGAAGCTGATATGGGGTACCAACCATCAGACGAGGCTCGTAAAGCGGCCACTCGCGCCTTTAAAAAGTTAGTCTCAAACACCGGTGATTATATACAATCGAAGGGATTAGACATTGAAAGACTGACGGGCGCCCTAGATATCTGGGCCGTGATGCATGGCTATGTGAGCATTAGTCATCACGCGATGGCTAATGAAAATTTGGATTGGTTGGGGATGTCCTTAGCCGCCGTAGAAAAACAAATCCGCTCTTGGGAATAAAGCCAGCGTTTTACGAAACGGTGATAGAAAGTTAACGAACTCACACTGAGTTAGATAAAGGACATTTTCATCGCGGCCTGAACAGGCTTAAAATGGAATGCATGGCACGTGCTAAAGTGCCCGTAGACGGGCACTTTAGTAAACCTGACCTTACACACTATTAAGTCATTAACCACACTATTAAGTCATTAACGGTTTTCCCAAAAGTCCGCGTTTTTAATGCCCAAGGCTTTGGGGTTGAAAGAATAATTAACGACTCCTTGTCTGCGCTGCGCTTCGTAATCTTGCAAAGCTTTTACCGCAGGTCGACCAAGGAAGAAAATCAGCAGTATGCCGATGATGTTAACCCACGCCATAATACCTAAGCCAATATCGCCCATGGCCCACACGATTTTGCTCTGGATAACGGCGCCATAGAATACAGCGGCTATCAGAATAAATTTCAAAGCCATCATGGCGCCTGGCATGTTGAAAGACCGCTTAATGTACGCAACGTTGCTCTCTGCAATGTAGTAATACGCCAATAAAGTGGTGAATGAGAAGAAAAATAAGGCGATGGCGACAAACGGGTTACCAATGCCAGGCATCACGCTTTCGATCGCCATTTGCGTAAAGGCTGGGCCTTCAGGTGACACGTTTGCGGCTAAATTTTGAATGAAAAAGCCAGTCTCGGCGGTGCCAACGTTGTACATGCCCGTGATCAAAATCATAAAAGCGGTAGCGGTGCAGATAAACAAGGTGTCGATGTAGATCGAAAATGACTGTACCAAACCTTGTTGTGCAGGGTGTTGAACTTCAGCGGCAGCGGCGGCATGTGGCGCGGTACCTTGCCCAGCCTCATTTGAATAAACACCACGTTTCACGCCCAGACCAAAAGCGGCACCAAACCCGGCCATGGGGTTAAATGCATCTTTAACAATCATCATGAATATCGCAGGTAGCTCGCTGATATTCAGCGCGATGATGCTCAGGGCGGTAATGATGTACGCCAAAGCCATAAATGGAACTACTATTTGAGCAAAATTCGCAATTCGTTTTACACCGCCAAAAATAATGAAACCAAGTAAGGTGATCACCACCACACCCACGATGATTTTTGTTGAGCTGAATAACCCCATGCCGGTTTGGATTTCCGACCCCGTGCCGAACGTTTGAGCTACGGCTTCACCAATAGCGTTTGATTGAACGGTTGGTAGTAGAATGCCACAAGCGATGATCGTGGCGATTGCAAACAGCCATGCATACCACTTTTGTCCCATGCATTTTTCAAGGTAGAACGCGGGCCCACCGCGATATTCGCCGGTATCTGGGTCGGTTTCTTTGTATATCTGTCCGAGTGCGGCTTCTATATAAGCGGTGGCCGAGCCTAGGATGGCAATAACCCACATCCAAAGCACCGCGCCAGGGCCACCAATACCAATGGCCGTAGCAACGCCAGCAATATTACCTGTACCAACACGCCCTGATAATGACACGGTTAATGCTTGGAAAGAAGAGATCCCTTGTGCGGAGCTTTTGTTTGACTTGAGTAAATGCACCATTTCTCTGACTAATCGAATCTGCACACCACGAGTGACGATCGTATAAAACAGGCCAGCCAATAAGCATAAAATGGCCAGTACGGGCAAAACTGATAGGCCCCAAGTGCCCCAGATTACGTTATTAACTGCGTTAACAAATGATTCCATAATTGACGTTTATTAGAGTTGTTGTGATGGTTGAAAATCTAAAGGTATTTTAGTTAAGCCAACCTTTTTGCGAGCAAGAGTGTGAAAAGAAAAGCAGGGCGACGGCAACAGTAAAGACCACCGCGGGCATGATAAAAGTATTGGATGGCATCGTATTTTGAACTTTCGCTATAAAGAAGTGATACGTGTTTTGCCCAATCAAGCCGAGTAGAGAGGCGGCGAATAACGTCACTGAGAAACTCTTTTTAGTCAGTAAAGACAGACTGCCAAGTAAACCTGCAAAAACAGCAATGCCGAATGCGACCAAGGCCCAGATAGGTCTAGATTCATAGAACGCTTGCTGCGCTTCTGGCAGCTTGGTAAGTTGTTCTGAGGTCAGCATTGTTTCGGCTACAAAAGCCACGACACCAAGACCATTCCATGCGGTAGCTAATAATCCAACTGCAAAAAACCAAATAGGTAATTTTATTGAGCGGTTCATGTCTACCTCTTCATTAATAATTTATCGACTCTAACACAAATGAGCTAGGTTGGTTATTTGACGATGATAAAACTTGAAATGGCGCGGGTATATAAATGTGAGTAAGCAACGCGTTGATAAAAAAATAGCCGTGGCAAAAAATTACCACGGCTATTTTAGGTTCTCTAATTGAGAATTAAGACTTAAAAGTCGTATTTAGCTCGCAAGTAATATTGACCACCAGAGAAACCGAACGGCGCTGTTGCTGGGTAAAGTGACCCTACAATGCCTTGAAATTCGTTTTCATCTGGGAACGCGTCAAATAAGTTAGAAACACCACCAACAACTTCAAAGCTGTCGGTAAAGTTATAGCCAAATTCAACATCAACAGTCACTTCGCTGCTTGCTTCGATAGGTAAAGTACCGTCGTCTAGGTGAGCTTCGAAGTAATCGCTGTGGTAGTTGACACGACCAAGTGCGCGCCACTTGTCAGTGCTGTGACGAAGACTTACGTTGCCTTTGAAATTAGGCAAGTTTTCTTCAAGCTGACGAGTACGTGTAGCACTTAGGTTGCCGCCACGAGTTACTTCCGTGTCGGTATAGTTGAACGCTAAAGATAGGGTTGTAAAACCTGAGCCAAAGTCCAAAGGTGTGCTGGCAACGATATCAACGCCTTCAGTTTCGGTATCAAAGTCATTGGCAAAAAAGCCAAATGAGACAAGGTCCTCAGAACCCGCAAAGTCGGCTGAGTTCAATACGCCAGCACCGTTAAGCGCGTTTAAAATTTGACTTGGTTGTGCATTGGTTGGCAATGCCACACCATTGTTGGCCGCAACAGTGCCTAGTAGACCTAAGAAATCTTGTTGATCGGTCAAGGCAATGCGGTCATCCACTTCGATGTTGAAATAGTCAATGGTGAAACTGACCGAACCAATTTCAAAACCAGCACCCAATGAAATGTTGGTTGCGTCTTCAGGGCCTAAGGTAAAGCGGCCACCTAGCTGCTCATTTACAAATTGACCCGCAGCGGAGCTGAGTGGCAATGTGCCTTGGTCTTGCAGAACGCCGCCAACCGCTTGAGTGGTTACGTTAGTCACGTTCGCTTGCCCCGTGGTTGGCGCGTGGAAACCTGTGGAGTAAGTGGCACGTAATGAGACTGTGTCTGTCACTCTGAACAGGCCGCCCAACTTGTAGTTAGTGGTGTCACCGAATGTGTTGAAATCCTCATATCGAATTGCGGTTTGTAGAGTTAAACGATCAGTCACGTCAGCTTCTAAGTCAACATAGAACGCTACGTTGTCTTGTGTTGCCGTTGTTGATTGCGTGAAACCACCAAAGCCGTTTGAACTTGATGAGAAGCCTTGGCCGGTTGGAAACGCCGCTGAAGGCGCAGCCAGTGGCCCAATCGCGAATGACGCTGGGTCTCCCGCTTGAATGTCGAACTCTTCTTCACGATATTCAAAGCCTGCCGCGATGTTCAGATCAGACGCAAACCCTTCCATTGGCAAGGCATAACTTAAATCGATGTTGAAGTTGTTATCCGTTTGCGTGTAAGCGCCTGGGTTAAATGACGTAGGCGTGTTCGGGCCTAAGCTTGCATTTACTGTATTGCGGATAAAGAAACTTGATTGGTGTTCGCCGTAAGTGTAACTAACATCGTAACGCAACCCATTCTCGAATTCACCACGGAAACCAAGTACTAAGCTGCTGTCTTCCAAATCACCACCGAAACGAGGTGTAAAACCGCCTGGGAATAACTCAACGAAAGAAAAACAGTTAGCGTCGGCTGTTACTTGTGCTAATACCGTTGGGTCTGGCAATAAGCCGCCGCCAGCGGTGAGTGGAATGCCCGCTGGGCAATCGCCAATGGTGTCACCAGATAGATCGCCAACAGACACCGAAGAAACGGCATTACTAGCGCTTGATGCTGCACCGGTCACTGGGTCAACCGATGGGCCAGCAAATACGCCGCCACGGTTAGTTGGGTTGCGATAGAAAAAGCCACCTTCGGCTGTGCGCTCTGAGTAGTTACCAAAGGCATAGCCTTCAACGTTTTCGGTAATTTGGAACGCTGAATTGAAGAATAATTTAATATCATCTTCAACGTCTGGTGCGCCCCAGTACTGCACAAAACGATCGGTGACTGTGTTTACATTTTGGCTCGCTACGGCTGTGTTGCCCGCCGCAATCAACGCCGCTGCATCGTCACGTTGTACTGAACGAAACGTGCCGTCAGACTCTGCGAACTCAGCCGTTACATTTAAGAAACCTTCGGCACCAAGAGGAAAGCCCATATTGGCGCCAATGCGCATGTTGTCGCCATCACCTTCATAGGTTGAACCCCATTTAACTTCAACGGAACCGCCTTCACGAGCGTCCTTTAATGTGAAGTTCATAACCCCAGCAATTGCATCCGCGCCGTATTGTGACGAGGCGCCATCACGAAGTACTTCCACTTGTTTTAGACCAATGGCTGGAAAGGCGCCAATATCTGGGCCATGAGAACCGTCAGAAATACCACCGCCTAAGAAAGTGATTACTGACGAACGAT
Source organism: uncultured Arenicella sp. (assembly GCA_937974565.1). Lineage (GTDB taxonomy): Bacteria > Pseudomonadota > Gammaproteobacteria > Arenicellales > Arenicellaceae > Arenicella. Next base: position 17,128 of record CALJWL010000012.1, on the reverse strand, counting down.
GACGTCGTTTGCCATTTAATAACACCAATGTATTATCCGGTGATAAACCACGCAAGTTAGCTGGTCTCACTAGAGTCGCTGCATCAGAAATTGGCTGCGTGTTAACCTGGTATGAAGGAACCACAGTCCTAATTAGATCTGATATGTCCGTGCCGGCTTGATCGTTGATGTCGTTAGCGCTTATTACGTCAACGGGTGCAATCGATTCAGCCGAAGAACGGGCCTCACGACGGGTACCAATGGTGACGATTTCTTCAATAGCCTCTTCACTTTGTGCGAAGCTTGGTGTCGAAACACCGCTCATTGATGCTACTACAAGTGCTATTGCAGTAACTCTGGGTTGAAACAGTTTCATTAACTTACTCTCCTGCGAATAAATGATATTCGCGATTTCTAATTGTCTTAGGGTTTTAACTATATGTGTCTTTAGAATTATTGTAACACTAGACGCCCTCAGTGAACTTGAGTGTCGATCACTGAACCGCTAATGCTACGCTTGTTTTTTTTGCGCAACAAGATGCCAATCTGAGTAATTGATTAACAGATGTTAAGTATGTCGTAAAAACATCTGCTTTCATCTAATTATAATTATGAATATGAAATAAATAGTGATGGTTCATTTGGATAACTCGTTTATTATGTTTTGAATAAGTGCAATGTCAAAAAAAGCTTTTTACTAAAAGCATTTAAGATATAGAACGACACAAAATAAAAATTTACTATTCGTCATGAAAAACAAATCATAAGAAGGTTTTTATGCACTCATCAGCAAACGCCTCAAGCCAACCTATGCCGCTTTGGTTAGCCTTGTTGCCAGTGTTAGTATTAATTGGCGCGCTCACATGGAATGTGCTGTTTGTCTACGGCGACGACGCGCTCTCTGGCTCCAGTCAAATGGTGATTTTGTTGGTTGCGGGTTTTACCGCTGCCATTGGCCTTGCCAGAGGCATTACATGGACATACATACAAGAGCGCATCGTTGCCACTATCAGCAATGCCATGCCGTCCATCATTATTTTATTATTGGTCGGCGCATTGGCTAGCATCTGGCTGTTAAGTGGCACCGTGCCAACGTTGGTGTATTACGGGCTTAAGTTGCTTAATCCTGCGATATTTCTGGTGGCTTGTTGTATCGCTTGCGCGCTTACCTCGGTAATGAGTGGCAGTTCGTGGTCAACCGCTGCCACTATTGGTGTAGCAATGGTGGCCGTTGGCCGTGCTTTGGAAATACCCGACGGTCTTATCGGCGGCGCGATTATCTCGGGTTCCTATTTTGGTGATAAAATTTCTCCGCTCTCTGACACCACCAACTTGGCCGCAGCGGTTACTGAAACCCCTGTTTTCGATCATATTCGTTATTTACTGTTCACCACTGGGCCTTCCATGGTGATTTCCCTAATCTTATTTACCATTATTGGTCTTAGGTTAGAAACATCTGGCTCAGCGGTTGATGTATCGCTTGAGTTAGCCGCGATAAAAGAAACCTTCAACATCTCTTTTTGGCTATTGATTCCGCCAGTGGTGGTGTTGACCATGATCATGAAAAAAGTGCCCGCCATTCCATCATTGTTTGTGGGGATAATTGTGGGGGCCATCTGTGCGGTTATCTTTCAGCAACCACTCCTTAGCCGCTTGTCAGACGGCATGGTAGGTTCACCGCTGTTGTCGGGCTTTATGAGCGGGGCTTTCGACCCCAGTGCCCAATATGTTTTGATGATGGACACGCTATACAAGGGCCTGCAAGTGCCAACCAGTATGCCAATGCTTACGGAGCTGTTTAGTGCTTCTGGCATGGAAGGCATGCTGGGCACTGTATGGCTGATTTTAGCGGCCATGACCTTTGGTGGGGTGATGGACGCGTGCGGTAATTTAACGAGAATTATGGAGTCGGTTAAAGGCTTAGCCAAAGGCTTTTTCAGCTTAATCGCCTGCACTACTGGCACGTGTATTGTTACGAATTTGAGTACGTCGGATCAGTATATCTCAGTAGCCATACCGGGCCGTATGTATGCGGGCCTTTACAAAGAAAAAGGTTACGCCTCAGAAAACTTAAGCCGCACGCTAGAAGACACTGGTACCGTCACGTCCGTATTGATTCCTTGGAATACATGCGGCGCTTATCATGCCAGTGTGCTGGGTATAGGCACGCTGGTGTATCTGCCGTATTGTTTTTTTAATCTGATTAGCCCCTTTATGACCCTGCTGTACGCTTGGTTCATGATTAAAATTAAGCGCATCGATCAGGCAGCCGTTAACGGCACTAGCCCTAAAACAACCTAAGCTGCTTCACCAATTAGCCACATAATCAGTAGATAAAGTGAACAGTGTAATGACCGTTAATGGCGGCCTGTTTCTTATTGCCATTATTTTGGGGGTGGGATTTGTGCCTCAAAAACTGGGTATGGAATATCTAGAGCCCAGTGCCTTTAATGCGTGGCGCTTTGCGCTGGGCGCCCTAACATTGTTGCCAGTTATTAGGTTTGCCAGTAATAGATTGGTTTCTGAAGAAACCACGCAAAGCGCTAAAGCCACGTTATTGCTGGGTGTAGCGTTAGGTGTGTTGTTATTTTTTGGCGCACTGCTGCAACAACTGGCCTTATTGCAAACCAGTGTGGCTAATGTGGCTTTTATTACAGGCCTTTACGTCATTATTGTGCCGGCCCTCTCTTTTTTCTTAGGGGTACGTTACGCAGCCATCGTGTGGCTCGGCGGGATTACCGCTATGGTCGGCTTATACCTCATGACCGGTGGCACTCAAAGCCCCTCACTAAAAGGCGATGCTATTGCGTTGCTCGGCGCTGTTATGTGGGCCTTACACATCCTGGTGTTGTCAATTAAAGCGGGCGCACATCCACAAATTAAACTCTCCGCTTATCAGTTCGGCTTTTGCGCAATTTGCAGTGTTATCTTTTCTTTGACTTTTGAACGTGCGTTGTTCCCTGAACAACTGATGGGTTTCCTTTGGCCTTTGGTGAATGGCGTTGTCGTAGTTGGGTTTGCTTACACTCTGCAGGTGGTGATCATGGACAAAGCAGATCCTTTTTCCGCCTCGTTAATTTTATCCTTAGAAGCCGTGTTTGGTGCCATGGCGGGGTATTGGGTGTTTGATGAGAGTTTTACGGCCGCGGCATTGTTGGGCGCTGGGTTGATGTTGGTAGGGTGTTTGATGGCACAAGCGCCAACCGCAATAAAATAAATATAGCGCGGCGGCTGCGCGCCTGTTGTCTGACTCTCCTGTTTTACCTTGACTCCTTGCTAACGTTTACACAACCATGTCATGGCTTCTTTAGGGTAAAACAGTTTGAAATTGCAACGCTCTATATCTTGTTGTGTTGGGAAACTAAAATAATTCCCATTGTTGGGTTGTTGGGCAAAGGTTAAGGTTTCTTTGGTGCTGATTATTTTGACTGCGTTAATAATATCAAGACAGCCACGTTCATACAGGCTGAGCGTATTCCATAAATAAGATTTGTCGTAGGCAATCGGCGCCGCGGACTGAGATATTATTTGCCCAGTATCGATGCGGCGGTCATCGACAGTGTGCAGTGTTGTTCCAATTTTTTGTTCGCCATTTTTCATCGCCCAAAATGTCGCCATTACGCCTCTGTAAGAGGGTAGGAGTCCAGAATGAAGATTGATTACTCCGTGTTTAGGAATGCTGATGGCCGGTTCTTTGAGTATTGACATGTGGCGAATGCTGACGACCAATTCTGGCTCGCTTTCAACAAAGCATCGCATGCCTTCTTCTTGATTGATATGATTAAGACGTTTTGCATTGGATGCTAAAAATGGCGTTTCAAACCCCGCCAGCGAACGTTCGAACTGAGAAAGTTCTTTTAATGCTTTGGAGGTTGGCTTGAGTGTGGCGGGTTTATCAGTATAAAAAACAGTGAGTTTATGATCGTTTAACTCGGGCAAAAGGTAGCGTAACGCCAAAGATGAGGCAGCGTCATAATTAGTCAGTAATGTTAGCCTCATTCGCCCCGAATCTGCTCAGTTAACCCTTTAATGAAGTTCCTCAGCACTTGATTTCCGCACTCTCGGTAATGCTTGTGACCTGGTTTGCGAAAGAGCGCGCCGAGTTCGCCTTTGGATAATTTGGTGCCGCCCATTTCCAACGTTTCTAACATCTCATCTTCACGAAACATTAAGGCAATTCGAAGTTTTTTAAGAATGTCGTTTTTGCTTAGGCGAAAGTCGCTGCCTTTAGGCGGCTGTGCTTCAGGGGCAGGTTCTTTTAGGCCGCGTTGGTCAACCACAAACCCATCTAAAAATGCGCACAACTCACCGTCGGTGCAGGCGACAAAATCCGGGTCGTCGTCTTTTGTCAGACGAGCGCGATAGCCTTCTTTGTTCATTGGTGCGTTTGAACTTGGGTCTAAGCCAAAGAAACTCACGGCGTTGTTATCCGAAAAATCAAAAGCGAACCGCAGGCGGCGCAAAATATCGTTATTATTCATGGTATTTTAAGGTTAAGGTTTGCTAAAACGACATAAGGCGATTTCGCCAAATACATTAGGTAGTGCTTTCAAGCCTAAGGTCTGTTGGCCGTCTGTTCTTACCGCTACTGAAGATTCGATTTCAAAGCCAAGATCTAGGCACAAGGCATGAAAATCTCGAATGGTACAAAGATGTATGTTGGGGGTATTAAACCATTTGTATGGCAGTTGTTCGTTTTCGGGCATTTTGCCATTGATGGCGATCTGCCAACGGTTTCGCCAGTGCGCGAAGTTCGGAAAAGTAACAATGCCTTGCTTGCCGACTCGCATCATTTCGTTTAACAACTCTCTAGGGCGCCGCATGGCTTGCAGAGTCAGTGAGAGAATCACGGTATCAAACGAGTTGGTGTCAAAATGCCCTAAGCCTTGATCAAGGTTAAATTGGATTACGTTTATTCCGTTATCAATGCACTGAGCGATCATCTCTTGACTGAGTTCTACGCCATAACCGGAGACGTTTTTTTCTGCGTGTAAATGTTTGAGTAGCGCACCGTTACCGCATCCTAAATCAATCACACGGCTGCCCTCGGTCACCCATTCACTGATTAAGCGATGATCGTAGCGTGTTAGATTTGATTGCAGTTTGGATTGGCTAATGGGTACAGTCATTTATTCGCCTTAACGTGATGGTTTGGTAAGCATTCGTTAGCGATGCGGTTCATGTAGGATTGCATTACCGCCATATAATCTTTGATTTCCAATAGAAACGAATCGTGGCCTTGATCGCACTGTATTTCAGAGTAACTAACATTGACTCTATTGCTTTGCAGAGCCCGAACGATCTCTCGCGAACGTTCGGGTGAAAAGCGCCAATCGCTAGTGAACGACACCACTAAAAAATCGGCTTTAACTTGATCAAGGGCTTTGGTTAAAGAACCGGCCGCCTCATCGGCTGGGTCAAAGTAGTCTAACGCCTTGGTCATTAATAAGTACGTGTTGGCATCAAACCGATTCACAAATCGATCACCTTGGTGGCGGAGATAGCTTTCGACCTCAAACTCCGGGGTGAATTCATAATCAAATTTAGATTTTTTACGCAGGTCACGGCCGAATTTAAGCCCCATCATGTCTTCCGATAGGTAAGTGATGTGGCCGATCATGCGGGCTACCCTCATGCCGCGAGCGGGAGAGGTATGTTGATTGTAATAATTGCCGTTGTGAAAATCTGGGTCTGTGCGAATGGCTTGCCTAGCCACATCGTTAAACCCGATGTTTTGTGCATTTAACTTAGGGGCCGATGCAATGACCAAGCAATGTCGTAGACGGTCTGGAAACGTAATACTCCACTGTAGGGCTTGCATGCCACCCAAGCTGCCACCCACTACGGCAGCCCATTGCTCTATGCCAAGATGATCGCTTAACTTAGCTTGAGTGCGCACCCAGTCTGCAACGGTGACAATAGGGAAGTCAGGACCATAAGGTTTGTTGGTATTGGGGTTTGTTGAACTTGGCCCTGTGCTGCCATTACAACCGCCTACATTATTTGAGCTGACCACATAAAAACGATTGGTGTCGATTGGTTTGCCCGGGCCAATCATAGTATCCCACCAGCCTTTTGTTTTGGACTGATCTTGACCTGATTCCACGGCGTGGTAACCGGCCACATGATGGTCCCCACTTAAAGCGTGGCAGATTAAAACAGCGTTGCTCTTATTTGAGTTAAGCGTGCCATAGGTTTCGTAGACGAGCTGATAAGATTCGAGTCGGCCTTTGCTTTCCAATTCTAATGGTTCATCGAAGACAACGGTCTTAGGAGTGACGATGCCAACGGAATGATCGGGGGGAACAAACATGTATTAGGTGCCGTGATTAGAAAAAGCTCAGTAAGGGAGCAACTAATAGGTGTAAGGAGACGTTCAGAAACAACAAAACCACCATCGGTGATAAGTCTAAGCCACCTATCGGGGGAATGAGCTTCCGAGCGGGGGCTAAAATAGGTTCGCTAATTGAACGCACCACACTCAAAATTGGATGATAACTGTGCGGAGCAACCCAACTGGCAATAATGCTAATGAAAATCGCGCCCATAAACAGGTAAACACAGGCTTGCAGTAGAATGCCAAAAGCCACTATCAACAAGGCTGGAAAGTAAGCGCTCAGAGGTGCTGTGGCCGAAGACAGCCAGATTAAGGTAAGTAACTTTAATAAACTGATTAAATACGCTAATAACAGGGTCGCCGTATCTATTGTCCCAATGCTTGGAATGACTCTGCGTAAAGGAATAATAATTGGGTTGGTTAGAGTGATAATAAACTGGCCCAGTTCATTACGAAAATCAGCGCGCACCCATTGCATCCAAAACCTCATCAGTACTAAGTAAAGAGCGAAGCTAATAAGCGCTGCGGCGAGATAGGATGTCGCGTTTTGTAGATATTGCATAGTTTAAAGTCGAGTTTTAATTTTTTAATTCTTCGGCTAACTCTTCTGAGCGACGTTTGGCCGCGCTGAAGGCATTATTAACAATGCGAGAAAGACCGTCGTTTTGAAACGAGCGCAGAGCTTGTTCTGTGGTGCCATTGGGTGAGGTGACGTTGTCAATCAGCGTTTGCAACGGTAAATTATTGCTGCGTATTAGTTCGGCTGTGCCCGCGGCGGTTTGCAATGCCAAGGTCTTGGCTACGTCAGTGTCCAGCCCAGCGGTCTGCGCACTTTCGATTAGGCTTTTTATAAATAACATAAAGTACGCAGGGCCACTGCCTGATAAAGCGGTGACGCTGTCTATGTCTTGTTCCTTGGTTACCCAAACGCTGTGACCCACGGCATTCATTAGTTGCGCGGTCAACTCACGCTCGGCGGCCGACACACGATCATTGGCGTACATGCCGCTGGCACCCATGCCGATTAATGCTGGGGTATTAGGCATAACTCGTACAATAGCGAAATCGCCATTAAGCCAACCATTAATTGATGACGCTGTTATGCCAGCAACCACTGACACAATAAGTGGGCGCTTGTTGTTGAATGAGCCGATCAGTGGTTGCAGCACATTCTTAAGCACTTGAGGCTTGACCGCAATCACCACCACATCGCATTGTTCTACCAACTCGTTGTTATTGGCTGCGATGTTGATGCCGTGTTGCTTTTCCAGTTCGGCGGCTTTCTCTGTATTAGGTTCGAATAAGAACAAATTGCGAGCGTTTACTTGGCCTTGATTTAGCAAACCAACGATTAGGCTGGATGCCATGTTGCCACCCCCAATAAAACCAATGTTAGGTTCGCGTGCGATAGTTTTGCTTGAAATTTGCATTGATTGATCTGAGGTTGTCATTTTTTAAGTGTGAACGATTATTGAAATTCGCTTAAGCACGACTCGCTGAACACTTATTGTAGCGGTTTAAGGGGTAATAACCCAAGTGTTGCGGTATTTATTTGCGCGCTCCGAAGAGGTCTGTGCCGATGCGCACGATGGTGGCGCCTTCGGCTATCGCCGCTTCCAAATCACCGGACATCCCCATAGACAGCTCGGTGAGTGACAAACCGTAGCGTTGATTGGTTAAGGCTAATAATTCTTGTGCCTTGGCGAATGTCGCGCGTTGCTCGTCGATGTGGTCTTTCGCTTTGGGGATGGCCATCAACCCTTTGAGACTGACACCACCGCGTGTGATTTGCGAACAATGGTTCAATTGTTGAATTTGATCGGCAAGCTCAGGGGCTTTTTCTACACTCACGCCGCTTTTGCTGTCTTCATTGTCTAAATTGATTTGGATTAACAGTTTGATGGGGGTGCTTCTGGGGTTTTGAGCCGCTAGGCGCTGCGCAATTTTTAGCCGATCCACGCCATGCACCCAGTCAAAATGCTCGGCAATGGACTTGGTTTTATTTGACTGAATGTGTCCTATGAAGTGCCATGTTAACTTTAACTCTGTCAACGCACTTCGTTTATCAATGCCTTCTTGTAAGTAGTTTTCTCCCGTATGGCAAAGCCCAGCATTAGCAAACGCCTTAATCAACTCAATTTCCTGTCGTTTGCTGGCACCAACAAGGGTGACGCTATCGGTAGCACGATTGTGTTTTTGCTCAGCCTCGCTTATACGTGCTTGAATGAATTGCAATTTTTCTTGCGCGTATTGTTGCTGACTCATGGCGATAATTCTGGTTATACTAACTAGTGAACGTATGATTAATTATAAACGCCTTTCGCACTGCTTTCAGGCCAGTTAACACTTTGCGAAGATGGCTGATCGTTATGACCGATGGTCGATAAAAGTTTTACATTATGACACCGCTTGAAAGTCTAAGGGCATTTATAATTAATCTGAGGTTGCCAAGATATCAAGAGTGCCCGTGAGAGAAACATGAACCTCTTGTTGACTAAAAATGGCTTGAAATTTCACCTCATAAATCTGTCTATCTAGTTAAATCCCCGGAGAAGGTATGGATATTGCTGAGCTACTCGCGTTTAGTCAAAAGAACAAGGCGTCTGATTTACATATTTCGGCTGGTTTGCCGCCGATGATTCGTGTTGATGGCGACATGAAACGTATTGATTTACCCGCTCTTGACGCTGAAACAGTCATCAAGATGATCTTCGACATCATGAATGATAAACAGCGTAAGTCGTATGAAGAAAGTTTGGAGGTCGATTTTTCGTTTGAGATACCCAATGTAGCTCGTTTTCGTGTGAACGCGTTTAATCAAGACCGTGGTCCAGCAGCTGTGTTCCGTACCATTCCTTCAGTGGTATTGAGCCTTGATGACCTTGATGCGCCCATGATTTTTGGTGAGTTGTGCGAGAAACCCCGTGGCCTAATTTTAGTAACTGGCCCCACGGGGTCGGGCAAATCAACGACGCTGGCGGCCATGGTTGATTACATTAACTCCAAGCATCGCTCACATATTTTGACGGTGGAGGATCCCATCGAATTTGTTCACCAGAGCAAAAAGTGTTTGGTCAATCAGCGAGAATTGCATAAGGACACGCACAGCTTTGCTAATGCCTTGAAGTCTGCGTTACGTGAAGACCCTGACGTGATTTTGGTGGGCGAATTGCGTGACCTTGAAACGATTCGTTTGGCGATGACCGCCGCCGAGACAGGCCATCTTGTAATGGGAACATTGCACACCACTTCGGCCCCTAAAACCATAGACCGTATTGTCGATGTGTTTCCAGCAGAGGAAAAATCCATGGTTAGATCGATGCTGTCTGAGTCAATTCAAGCGGTGATCGCGCAGACGCTAATCAAGCGCGTTGGTGGTGGCCGAGTGGCTGCGCATGAAATAATGGTGGGCACACCAGCAATACGTAATCTCATTCGTGAAGACAAAGTAGCGCAGATGTATTCAATGATTCAAACTGGTCAAAATGAAGGCATGCAAACGTTGGATCAATGCCTGTTGAATCTGCTTCGTGATCGGCTAATAACACCGTCTGACGCGCGTAGTCGAGCGGTTGATAAATCCAAATTCATGTAAGCTGATCTCATTTATCAGCTGCTTTATAAGTACAGAACCGGAGTAAAATTATGTATAAGATGGCCGATTTGCTGCGAGCCATGATGGTGAAAAATGCGTCCGACCTTTTCATCACATCCAACGCCACGCCCAGTTTTAAAGTTGACGGTAAAATTTACCCCATTGCCGGTAACCCGTTATCAGGGCGAGAGTCTCAAGAATTGTGCTACAGCATAATGAACGAAGAGCAACGTCGGGTGTTTGAGGGTGAGAAGGAGTGTAACTTTGCAATTCACCCTAAGCAAATTGGCCGTTTCCGTGTGAACGTATTTATTCAGCAAAATGCCGTGGGTATGGTACTCAGGGCGATTAAGACCAATATACCGACTTGCGAAGAGTTACAGATTCCGCCGGTTTTGCAAAAAATGATCATGAAAAAGCGGGGGCTCATGATTTTTGTGGGAGGGACTGGTACGGGTAAAAGTACTTCAATGGCGTCTTTGGTGGATCATCGTAATCGTAATTCTCAAGACCATATTATTACCATCGAAGACCCAATTGAATATATGCACACGCATAAAAAGTCGATCGTGACTCAACGCGAGGTTGGGGTGGACACGGACTCGTTCGAGAAAGCGTTGATTAATGCCATGCGCCAGGCTCCGGATGTGATTCAAATTGGTGAAATTAGAACCCGAGAGACCATGGATGCGGCCATTGTATTCTCAGAAACGGGACATCTTTGCATTGCCACGCTTCACGCGAACAATTCATATCAGGCGTTGGACAGAATTTTTAATTTCTTTCCATCTGATCGCCGAGACCAACTGGCGATGGACTTATCGCTCAATTTATATGGTTTGGTTTCGCAACGTTTGCTGCCTGTGAAAGATCGCGAAGGGCGCGTACCCGCGGTTGAAATTTTAATTAACAGCCCAATGATAGCGGATATGATCAAAGATCATAGAATTGACGAGATTCGCGGGGCCATTGAAAAATCCACCGAATGGGGTATGCAAACCTTCGATCAATCGCTCTTTCATCTGCATGAAGCTGACTTGATTACTTATGAGGACGCCATTAAAAACGCTGAATCTGAGAACGACCTGCGCTTAGCGATCAAGCTTCACGGTAAAGACGCCTCGAAAACCGAATTTGGCGAGACCTTAGCGAACGTCGCCATTCAAGAAGAGGAAGACGCGTTTTAGAGGTATTGCTAATTGACGTGAAAAATGCAGCGCTTGGGCTTGGGCTTGGGGCTGTGCATTCAGCGACGGCGGTTCTTTAAATGCGGGTGCCGCATTGTCTAGCATGCCGAATGATTATTTGCTTAATATTGAATTGCACCATTTATGAATTGCTTCAATCGTTTCATCTTCGGAATAGATGCTGGTATGAGATAATTTGGGCCCCTTTTTAGGTTTAATCACCACAAGCTCGGAAGTAATGCCCGGTGGCCCATCCTCAACCATCGTTTCGATTTCCCCAACCCAGCGCCATGAGTCAAAGCCAACAAAAATGCGTGATACGGTTAATGCCATCAGCAATACGACCATCACGGCGGCTGAGGCAGTTAAGCCATTTCCAAGCAATGGTACGATAAAGTCAGGCACCATCCCGGCTCCCTGGTAAGCCATCCAAGCCAGAGTGAGGGCGGCGGCACAGATCAGTAAATATATTTGTCGCCCCCCTAATTTCATGCCAATACCGCCCAACCAATTTAGAAATTGCGCCCCTCGCAATAGGCCTGTGGCCTCGTCACCGATGGTGCGCACCAGCAATATGGGGATGTTTGGGTCTTGATAGCTTAAGTTGTCAATTAAGACTTGTAGTCGTAAGTTGCTTTTAATCTTAGCCAAATAACGTTCGTACACTACCAGCCACGTTAAACAAGCAGGCACAATAAAGCCAAAGACCAGCAAGCCGGCAGCACCTAACCAAGCAGCCCAACCTTGCTCCATTAGGTTAGCTGTGCCGATGTACCTTAAGATTCCCACTAACATGATTGCCAGAGATAAGAGCAAAGCCGTGATACTCAAAGGGCGCTTTCGAGGGTACAAAAAAGGCGTAGCGAGGCAAATAAGACCATCGATTTTCTCAGCAACCAATGTGTTTTGTAGGGCATACATGGCGACATTTCCACCGTGACTGTGTGCCACGATGAAATGTTTGCCTTTGTCGGTTTGATTGAGAACATGTTCCGCTAAGTTATTTGCGCCGTTTAATCGAGCGGCATTGGTAAGATCTTTAAGTTTGAGAAAGCCTCGACTTCCCCAAGCCGGTGGTATTGAAAAATCGATTGAGTCTGAAAACCGCTTTCGCAGCCGGGCTCTGAATCCGTTTGGGTTTTCATTGATGCCTTCATTTACCCATTCGGCGTTTGCTGAAAATGTGCCGTGAATGAGAGTGAATTTGATATTGCTCATGTGACGTTTGGGTTAAAAAACTCAATAATACGTTAAGAAGCAGCGCGGTTCACAACGTTGATGTGAACGCCTTGTTTAGCAGTGAATATTATGTGCATTCATTGTGTGTGGCACTTGGCGCCGGCTTAAGCGTGTTTACTTGATGCGATAAAACCCGCTACTGAGCAAACGGAGGTTACTGTTGCCCCCCAACACACATCAACAATTAAAACTGTGTGGGTCCAATCTTTGAGTATGGCGTAATTGGTCATTGCGTATGTGCCATAACCGGCTATTCCTAAAAGCATCCCGTTTAAGGCGGCCTGCCTCCATGTTACTGCGGGCACGATGGCAAGTTGCACTGCGATTACAGTGTAGGCTACGTAGAAAGCGGCAACGACACAAAACTTTGGGTTTTGAGTTAATAAGCCGCCAACTTCTGACTGATAAATGCCTTGTGCGAACAAAGTAACCCAAAGCACATCCATCGTGAGAAAAGTAAGCAGGAAGCTTGTAAAGGCTTTAAGAAATTTCATTGCAAAGGTCTAAGCTGATTGGGCAATCATTTCGTAGTGAATGCCTTATTGAATCGTCTTTTAATCAGAAATTTGAAAATCAAGCGCACTGTACCAGTCAATCAGTCGTGGGTCGCCGCGCTTTTTTAGTTTTTTCAGGTGAGTGTGACTTTTATGCGCCGACCAAGGCATGTTAAGTGGCTCCCAGCTGAGTTTTGGTCTTCGGCCTTTTTCCACCGTGCCCACCATTAACTTAGCCACTTGTCTTTGCAATAGCACATCATCATGACCTAAGCCTTCACCAATGGTGTACTGGTGGATGCCGTTAATATCGAGTTCGGCGCTGTGGTGTACATGCCCTGTCAGCAATGCGCCACCGCCTGCCGCATTGATTGAGTTGCTTAGCCATTCAACCCCTTTATAACTTCCCACGTTATGATCTTCGCCTGGGCGTGGGTCGCATAGCGGGCGGTGTGTGAAAAACAATTGGCGTTCTTGGGGTGACTCGATCAACTCTTGGAAAAGCCGACCACGCATACCGGCACTGGCTGGTAGAAAGTCCGCCGCGGTGTCAATATTAACGAACCGCGTTCCAGCAACGGTAAATACGTTGTTCATCTCGCCAAGATTGCTTCGAAAGTGATGGTAAATTAACCCGCTGTCGTTAAAGTCGTGATTGCCGATAGAGATATAACAAGGGATGGGCGCATTCTGAAAGACTGTGATGGCGCGCTGGTAATCGCCATTACCGTAATTGAAATCACCCAGGTGCAAAAGAAATTGGGCGCCCAATTGAGTTGAACGTTTAAGGCACCAATCCAGTTCCGTATTGCCTCCGCTGTCTCCGATCACGGCGAACTTGTAACCGTCTTCATCAGGAAGTGGCCAGCTCAGTTTAACCTCTTGTTCTATTGCTGTATCGATCTTAATTGTACGAGTAATTCCTTCTTGCTGTTCGTCGATATTGCGAATGCCGCTTCCCTCTACCAAAAGAGTGGCTGTTTGCGCGATATTATTAATAATAACGTTGACCTGGCCGCGCTTTGCGTTAATGGTAATCTGAGCATCCGGTGCGATAGCCCGTAGGCTCACGGTGGGTATTGATTGGTTGATGGTTGATGTTTTGTTGGGTAAAACAGGGATGAGGTTGTGTAATTTAAAGCCACCGAATGCGCCATTTATTTCAACAGGCAACGGTTCAGGCTCATAGCCTATACGGGGGTAACGCAACCCTCTTTGGTGGCTGTATAATCCAACGCTGGCGCCAGCCAAGCCAAGGCTTGCGGTAATAAGTAATCGACGGTTTTTGTTCACAGATTAATAGCTTGCTTAGGCGTCGTTTGAAAGTGTACGTGAGTATAGTGTGTCATAAGTGGTGGTAAAATTATGTAAGCTTGAGCTGAAAGCCAAATAACCCACTTGCGGTCATGATTGAGAGTTTGATGTTAATTGGTCGTCAGCGAAAATCGTGTGTTATCGAAAGCGCGCTATAACACCTTACAGTAGAATCGGTTTTGAACTTCATTTTCTGCCCTGTCAAACATAACGACACAGAACGAAAACGTTTGACTCGGTTCATTCAGAGCGACATCGCACTGAATTATTTCTAATCGAATCAAATTCATCGAGATGCACAGTCAAAATCGATTAAATCAGATGTTTCCTGAGTCTATCGAATGAGCGTGATTCGAGTTAAACTCACGGTGGACACACAAACACCCCAATAATTATGAATGAAAAACTAACTTACAGCCAAGTCAAAGATTATTACGGTAAGGTGCTACAAAGTAGCGACGATTTAAAAACCGATGCCTGTTGTACGGACGAGGGCTTGCCGGCGTACCTAAAACCCATATTGAGTAAAGTACACGATGAAGTTCTTATGCGCTATTACGGTTGTGGACTGGTGTTGCCTGAAGAACTGGAAGGCGCTCGCATCCTTGATCTGGGCTCAGGCGCGGGTCGAGATGTGTACGCCTTATCAGCGCTGGTGGGCGATTCTGGTGAAGTGGTGGGTGTGGATATGACCGAGGAGCAATTAAAAGTGGCCGACGAATACCGTCAATACCACGCTGATGTCTTTGGTTTTTCTGGCCCCAATGTGCAATTTAAGAAAGGTTATATAGAGCAATTAGACAAGCTTGATTTAGAGCCTAATTCGTTTGATGTGATCGTATCAAACTGTGTAATTAACTTGTCGCCGGATAAAGAAGCGGTGTTAGAGCAGTGCTACAACTTGCTAAAACCGGGCGGTGAAATCTATTTCTCTGATGTGTATTCCGAGCGTCGTACGCCTCAGCATTTAATTGACGATGAAGAGCTTTATGGTGAATGTATTTCCGGTGCGTTGTACTGGAATGATTTTATTAATTTGTCCAAAAAATGCGGATTTAAAGACCCGAGATTAGTTAAGAGCAGGCCGTTGGCGATAGAAAACGTGCGCTTACAAGAAAAGTTGGGCGATCGGCGTTTTTTTTCAGCCACGTATCGGTTATTTAAAATCGATGTATTAGAGCCAGCTTGTGAAGATTATGGACAAGCCGTGCGTTACAAAGGCACGATAGAGCATCACACTGACAAATTTGAATTAGACGAACACCATATTATTGAAACAGGCAAAGTTTTCCCAGTTTGTGGAAATACCTATAGGATGCTGCACGACACTCGATTCAAAAAACACTTTGAATTTATGGGTAACTGGGAGACGCACTACGGAATTTTCGAAGGATGTGGTGTTGCCATGCCGTTCAGCAGTTCAGCCAGCATGGGCTCGACTGCCTCTGCTGTCTCAACCGATTCGACGGCCAGTAGTTGCTGTTAATGTGATTGAATTTAAAGCGTTTAAATTGTAATTTTGCGCGATTTAGGCGCCCTTTGATAGCGTGGAGGTAACTCCCTCGTTTCTTCTGTTTGTTGCGGCGGCGGCGTTTACGCCGGGGCCCAATAATATAATGATTATGGCCTCAGGCTTGAATTATGGGGTCAAGGCCAGCTTACCTCATTTGTTAGGGATTGCTGTTGGTGTGCCAACGATGTTTTTGGCGGTTGGTTTTGGCTTAACGTTGCTATTCAAGCAATACCTATGGCTGCACGCGGCCATCCAGCTGGTCGGCATGGCCTATTTGCTCTACTTGGCTTGGTTGATTGCCACCGCGGCTCCCGATTCGCTGGAAAGTTCATCAGCGACTCGGGCAGGCGCTAAAAAGCCAATAAGTTTTGTTCAGGCGGCGTTATTTCAATGGATCAACCCTAAAACTTGGCTTATGGGGACCGGCGCCATTGCGGCCTTTTCGGATGTGGGGGGCGACGTGTCTGCTCAGATCACGGTCATGGCCTTTGTGTTTTTCTTAATGGCGTTTCCAAGTGCGGGGGCGTGGATGGTGTTTGGCTCTTGGTTAGCGCGATGGTTTTCCGACCCCGCTCGATCGGTGTTATTTAATCGCCTTATGGCGATATTGTTGGTGGCTTCAATTGTCCCCATTATCAGTGAGCTTGCCGACCATTTACGGCTTGGTTTGCCAGGTTTAAGTCTAAGAATATAAGCCTTGCCCGTTGTGCATTTAGGATGTTAGAGAGTGAAGTTGAAAAGCAAGTTGCTAATTAGTCAATAAGGTTTTCCGTTGCTTTTTCGCCCCAAAGATTCAATGATATTAGTAACTTACTCCGTGGTTATAACAGAATACACATTTTGCTGCACGAGCTTGACCCAAACGATAATTTTCTCAATCAAATTCGCTTACCGCAGCTAAGCGATAAGCAATCAATAGCGTTAAACTTGACCGCTGAAGCGTCAGTCATTGATTCTGAACGTTACTTATTTAAACCAACTTCCAGATCAACTAAAACCAATGATAGAGCGCTCTGTTTACAATCGCAGAAGGCGTTCACTAGCCTTTAAGATTGAAGAGTTCAGGCGCGAGCTATGGCTCATGAGGTTGTGATCGACAGTTGGTATCATATTATTGACAGCATGTCTGTTGGAGTTTGCAAATTTTCTAGAGCGAATCGTTCGAAAATTTGTTGCGTTACAGTCGAACAGTCACCCAATCATGGTTATTGCGCAGCACAAAAAACACATTACTTTGGCTCATTGCTGATGAGATGGATACCTCGACTTACGGCATCAATGTGTCCAATATGAGGTTTCTTTAAAACTAACTGCGAGGTACCCATCATAAATCATCATACTGTTGTAGGCATTGATTTGGCAAAGAATGTTTTTCAAGTCGCTATTTCCAAGTCTGGCAAGATTGTCTCAAATCAAAAATTAAGTCGTAAGGAGTTGTCACGGTGGTTAGCTAATCACCCTTCTTCTGCC